>NZ_LGDG01000281.1 GCF_001279775.1 Streptomyces sp. MMG1533
GCAGACACCCTCGTCGGCTGGATCGACCGCGAAGCCGATGCCGAAGTGCTGGCCTGTACGGACGGCGTACGACTGCTGCACCTGCTGGACGACCCGTACCTCGCCGTGCTCCCCAAGGGGCACCGGCTCGCGGCGCGGCGGTCCGTGGCGCTCACCGAATTGGCCGAGGAGCCCTGGGTCGGCAGCGAGTGGCCGGGACCGTGCCTCGACGCCCAGCTCCACGCCTGCGAGGCCGCCGGGTTCCGCCCGCGGTTCGTGGTCGAGAGCGAGGACTACGTGACCGCGCAGGGCTTCGTCGCGGCGGGGCTGGGGGTCAGCCTGATCCCACGGCTGGGCCTGGGCGGCCGCCACCCCGACGTGGTCGTACGCCCGGTCCGGCGCCCGGAGCCGGTACGCAGCATCCACGCGGCCGTACGCGGGACCGCCCCGGCGCAGCCGGCGCTGGAGGCGTTCATCGGGGCGTTGCGGGGCGCGGCCGGCTAGGCCTTCGTCGGCAGCAGGGGCCCGCTGCGGGCCGGGACCAGCTTCGGCAGCGTGTACGGCAGCGCCCCGTACCAGACCCGCGCGAGGGCGAACCCGAAGGCGAGGCACAGGATGCCGCCCACCGCGTCGAGCCAGAAGTGGTTGGCGGTGGCGACGATGACCACCAGCGTGACCGTCGGGTAGAGCAGGCCCAGGACCCGCACCCACGGCACCGACGCCAGGGCGAAGATCGTCAGGCCGCACCACACGGACCAGCCGATGTGCATCGACGGCATCGCGGCGTACTGGTTCGACATGTTCTTCAGGTCGCCGGAGGCCATCGAGCCCCACGTCTGGTGGACCATGACGGTGTCGATGAAGTGTCCGCCGTGCATCAGGCGCGGCGGAGCGAGCGGATACAGGTAGTAACCGGCCAGGGCGACGACGGTGGTCGCGACGAGCACGAGGCGGGTCGCGGCGTAGCGGCCGGGATGGCTGCGGTAGAGCCACACGAGCACACCCAGCGTCACCACGAAGTGCAAGGTCGCGTAGTAGTAGTTCATGCCGACGATGAGCCAAGCCAGCGAGTTCACGCCGTGGTTGACGGACTCCTCTACGGCGATGCCGAGCTGGTGCTCGACCCTCCAGATCCAGTCGGCGTTGCGCAGCGCCTCGGACCTCTGTTCCGGGACGGCGTTGCGGACGAGCGAGTACGTCCAGTAACTCACCGCGATCAGCAGGATCTCGAACCAGAGGCGGGGCCGGCGCGGAGTGCGCAGACGGCGCAGGAAACCCGGCCCGCTCGCGGCCGTGACGGGCTGCGGAACGGCCTCGTCGGGCCCTTCCTGCGTCGTCACGGTCGTCTCAGTCATAGGCACAGAGTCTGCCAGAAAAGCCTTCCCCCGCCGATCATCCCCCGGTCGGGTCCGGGGCGCATGTCCTACGCCCGGAAGACCGCTGAAAACTCCTACCAGCGCACTGCGAGAAGGTCGATTTCTCCGCCTCGAGAACGAGCGGTACGGGCTGTGTCACCTCAGGGGCGTCCGCGTTCCCCGGGAGCCGATGCGGTCGAGCCGCGCACCACCAGTTCCGGCATGAACACGAACTCGCTGTGGGGCGCGGGCGTCCCGCCGATCTCCTCCAGGAGGGTGCGGACCGCCGCCTGTCCCATGGCCGGAACCGGCTTGCGGATCGTCGTCAGCGGCGGGTCGGTGAAGGCGATCAGGGGGGAGTCGTCGAAGCCCACGACCGAGATGTCCTTCGGGACGTCCAGGCCGCGCTGCCGGGCCGCCCGTATCGCGCCCAGCGCCATCATGTCGCTGGCGCACACCACCGCCGTACAGTCACGCTCCATGAGCGCGGTGGCAGCCGCCTGGCCGCCCTCCAGGGTGTAGAGGGAGTGCTGGACGAGCTCCGTCTCGATGGTCTCCGTGCCCAGACCCAGCTGGTCCTGCATGGTGCGGACGAAGCCCTCGATCTTGCGCTGCACGGGCACGAACCGCTTGGGTCCGAGCGCCAGCCCGATCCTGGTGTGCCCCAGCGAGATCAGGTGCGTGACCGCCAGGGTCATCGCCGCCCGGTCGTCGGGGGAGATGAAGGGTGCCTGCACCTTCGGCGAGAAGCCGTCCACGAGCACGAACGGCACACCCTGCGCGCGCAGCTGCTCGTAGCGCTGCATGTCGGCGGAGGTGTCCGCGTGCAGACCGGAGACGAAGATGATGCCGGCCACGCCCCGGTCCACGAGCATCTCCGTCAGCTCGTCCTCCGTGGAACCGCCCGGGGTCTGGGTCGCGAGCACCGGCGTGTAGCCCTGCCGCGTCAGCGCCTGGCCGATGACCTGGGCCAGCGCCGGGAATATCGGGTTCTCCAGCTCCGGGGTTATCAGGCCCACCAGGCCCTCGCTGCGCTGCCGCAGACGCACCGGGCGTTCGTAGCCCAGCACGTCGAGGGCGGCGAGCACGGACTGGCGGGTGGTGGCGGCGACGCCCGGCTTGCCGTTGAGGACGCGGCTGACGGTCGCTTCGCTCACCCCCGCCTGAGCAGCGATGTCGGCAAGCCGTGTGGTCACAGGGGTGGACTGTACCGGCCAGGTCTCGCCTTGCACACCAATCCGGCGCCGTATGCGATTTGTTGACCGGCCCGGTCCGGGCTGCTGGGTCATCGCGCTCCCTCGTGAAAGTGATGGCAAGAGCTTGCAGAGTCTTGCACAACCCGCCCCAACTGCTCGACGGCCGCAAATAAGCGTCTCACGGCGGTCGCCCTCGGGTCACGCCCGGATAACTTCGGAGATCTCTTGCACTTTTTTGCTGCAAGGTCTTTCGTACCGCTTACATCGCTGTTACGTTCGGCGACGCCCGGCGGCGGCAACGGCGCAGTCGGCAAGTCGACAGGGCGGCAGACGGGGCCGGTTCCTGTGAGCACACGGGCTTTCACCCTCAAGGAGAACTCATGCGGCGTGGCATAGCGGCCACCGCGCTGGTGGCGTCTTTCGCCCTCGCGGCGACGGCCTGCGGCGGAAGTGACGGCGGCGACTCGGCCGACGGTCCGGTGACCATCACCTGGTGGGACACCTCCAACGCCACCAATGAGGCGCCGACGTACCAGGCCTTGATCAAGGAGTTCGAGGCCGCCAACAAGGACGTCAAGGTCAAGTACGTCAACGTGCCCTTCGACCAGGCGCAGAACAAGTTCGACACCGCCGCAGGTTCCAAGGGCGCTCCGGACATCCTGCGTTCCGAGGTCGGCTGGACCCCCGCCTTCGCGAAGAAGGGCTACTTCCTGCCGCTGGACGGCACCGAGGCCCTCGCGGACGAGAGCAAGTTCCAGCCCAACCTGATCGAGCAGGCCAAGTACGACGGCAAGACCTACGGCGTGCCGCTGGTCACCGACACCCTCGCGCTGGTCTACAACAAGGAACTCTTCGAGAAGGCCGGCGTCGAGGCCCCCAAGACCTGGGACGACCTGAAGAAGGCCGCCGCCACGATCAAGGGCAAGACCGGCGTCGACGGTTACTGGGGCTCCACCCAGGCCTACTACGCGCAGACCTTCCTCTACGGCGAGGGCACCGACACCGTCGACGCCGCCGCCAAGAAGGTCACCGTCAACTCGGCGCCCGCCAAGAAGGGCTACGAGACCTGGCTGAGCCTGTTCGACGGCAAGGGCCTGCACAAGGCCGACACCACCGCCGACGCCTACGCCCACATCCAGGAGGCGTTCGTCAGCGGCAAGGTGGCCTCGATCATCCAGGGCCCGTGGGAGATCACCAACTTCTACAAGGGCACCGCCTTCAAGGACAAGAACAACCTCGGCATCGCCACCGTCCCGGCCGGCTCCACCGGCAAGGCGGGCGCCCCGACCGGCGGCCACAACCTCTCGGTCTACGCCGGCTCGGACTCCGCCCACCAGAAGGCGGCCCTGAAGTTCGTCAACTTCATGACCTCCGCGAAGTCCCAGGCGAGCATCGCGCTGAAGAACTCCACCCTGCCGACCCGCGACGACGCCTACACCGCCGAGGTCAAGGCCGACCCGGGCATCGCCGGCTTCCAGGGCGTCCTGCCCGCCGCCCAGCCGCGCCCGGCGCTGCCCGAGTACAGCTCCCTGTGGGGCCCGCTGGACACCGAGCTGCCGCAGGTCGCCGGGGGCAAGGAGTCCCTCGACAAGGGCCTGGGCAACGCCGAGACCGCGATCGCCAAGCTGGTCCCGGACTTCAGCAAGTGACCCCGAGTGGCCGCCGGATCCCCCGCGAACCGGGGGAGGGATCCGGCGGCCACCGGCCTGTGGCCGGGCCGTGCAGGCCGTGCAGGCCGAAGATCTTCCAGAAGGTGTCGAAGAAGGTGTCGAACCAATGACAGTCGCCATCGACCGTGCGACCGGCAAGCGCCGAGGTGACCGCGAGCCGAAGCCCGGGCTGGGCCGGCGCCTGAGGCACGGCTATCAGAAGCACTGGTACGCGTACGCGATGATCGCCCCGGTGGTGGTCGTCCTGGGCGTCCTGGTGCTGTACCCCCTGGCGTACGGCCTGTACCTCACGCTCACCGACGCCAACAGCCTCAACACCGCCCGCACGATCGGCGTCAACCACATCGACGCCACCTACAAGTTCATCGGCCTCGACAACTACGCCGACATCCTGTGGGGCGACACGGCCTACGACCGCTTCTGGTCGCACTTCATCTGGACGATCGTGTGGACCGCGCTCTGCGTCACCCTGCACTACACGATCGGCCTCGGTCTCGCCCTCCTGCTCAACCAGAAGCTGCGCGGCCGCACCTTCTACCGGCTGATCCTGATCCTGCCGTGGGCCGTGCCGACCTTCGTCACCGTCTTCGGCTGGCGGTTCATGCTCGCCGACGGCGGCATCATCAACTCCTTCCTGGACACGCTCCACCTGCCGACACCGCTGTGGCTGGAGGACACCTTCTGGCAGCGGTTCGCCGCGATCATGGTCAACACCTGGTGCGGTGTCCCCTTCATGATGCTGTCGCTGCTCGGCGGCCTGCAGTCCATCGACACCTCGCTCTACGAGGCCTCCGAGATGGACGGCGCGAACGCCTGGCAGCGCTTCCGGTACGTCACCCTGCCGGGCCTGAGGTCCGTCAGCTCCACCGTCGTACTGCTCGGCATCATCTGGACCTTCAACCAGTTCGCCATCATCTTCCTGCTGTTCGGCAACACCGCCCCCGACGCGCAGATCCTCGTCACCTGGGCCTATTACCTCGGCTTCGGACAGCAACCGCGCGACTTCGCGCAGTCGGCGGCCTACGGCATCCTGCTGTTGGCCATCCTGATCGTCTTCACCTCCTTCTACCGCCGCTGGCTGAACCGCAATGACCAGCAGCTCGCGATCTGAGGCAGGAGTCACCATGAGCACGACCACCGTCGAGACCTCCGCCGCGGTGAACAAGGAGGACTCCATGGCGCCCTCGCCGCACAAGGCCACCAAGCGTGGCGAAAGCACCGCCGCCGTCCGCCTCGCCTCCCACGGCATCCTGATCGCCGCGAGCCTGATCGCGCTCTTCCCGGTCGCCTGGCTGGTGTTCCTGTCCCTCGGTCCGGACAAGGACGACTATCTGCATCCCGGGCGCATCTGGGGGAAGATGACGTTCGACAACTACACGTTCGTGCTCCAGGAGACGAAGTTCTTCGACTGGCTGCAGACCACGATGATCGTCACCCTGGGCACCACGCTCATCGGGGTGGTCATCTCCGCGACCACCGGTTATGCGGTCTCGCGCATGCGCTTCCCGGGCTACCGAAAGTTCATGTGGGTGCTGCTGGTCACGCAGATGTTCCCGGTGGCCGTACTCATGGTGCCGATGTACCAGATCCTCTCGGAACTGCAGCTCATCGACAGCTACCTTGGTCTCATCCTGGTGTACTGCACGACCACCGTTCCGTACTGCGCATGGCTGATGAAGGGCTACTTCGACACCATCCCGTTCGAGATCGACGAGGCGGGACGGGTCGACGGGCTGACCCCCTTCGGCACGTTCGCGCGACTGATCCTGCCGCTCGCCAAGCCGGGCCTGGCGGTCGCCGCCTTCTACAGCTTCCTCACCGCCTTCGGCGAGGTCGCGTTCGCCGCGACGTTCATGCTGTCCGACACGAAATACACCTTCGCCGTCGGTCTGCAGACCTTCGTCAGCGAGCACGACGCCCAGCGCAACCTCATGGCCGCCACCGCGGTGCTGATCGCCATACCCGTCTCCGCGTTCTTCTACTTCGTGCAGAAGAACCTGGTGACAGGCCTCACCGCGGGCGGCACGAAGGGCTAGCCCCTTCCGTCACGACTCCCGCGCGCGTGAGCGCGCGGGTGGCGGCCGCGGTGTCATCCGACCCCGCCGGCACCGCGGCCGCCTCGTCACCCGCCGACGTACGCACGCAAGCCTCCATGACCGAAACCTCGTTACGTATCAAGGACGCCATGAGCCAGCACTCCGCCGACCCGGCCGAAAACTCCGCCGTCGCCACCGTCGCCAAGCGCCGCGACTGGTGGCGGGACGCGGTGATCTACCAGGTCTATCCGCGCAGCTTCGCCGACAGCAACGGCGACGGTATGGGCGACCTGGAGGGCATCCGCACCCGACTGCCGTATCTGCGCGACCTCGGCGTGGACGCCGTGTGGCTCAGCCCCTTCTACGCCTCCCCGCAGGCCGACGCCGGCTACGACGTCGCCGACTACCGGGCCGTGGACCCCATGTTCGGCAACCTCCTCGACGCCGACGCGCTGATCCGCGACGCCCGCGAACTGGGTCTGAGGATCATCGTCGACCTGGTCCCCAACCACTCCTCCGACCAGCACGAGTGGTTCAAGCGGGCGATCGCGGAGGGCCCCGGCTCGCCGCTTCGGGACCGCTACCACTTCCGTCCCGGCAAGGGCGACGACGGCGAGCTCCCGCCGAACGACTGGGAGTCGATCTTCGGCGGTCCGGCGTGGACCCGCGTCACCGAACCGGACGGCTCGCCCGGCGAGTGGTACCTGCACCTCTTCGCCCCCGAGCAGCCCGACTTCAACTGGGAACACCCGGCCGTCGGCGACGAGTTCCGCTCCATCCTCCGCTTCTGGCTCGACATGGGCGTGGACGGCTTCCGCATCGACGTGGCCCACGGTCTGGTGAAGGCCGAGGGCCTGCCGGACCTCGGATCCCACGAGCAGCTCAAGCTGCTGGGCAACGATGTCATGCCGTTCTTCGACCAGGACGGCGTGCACGTCATCTACCGCCAGTGGCGCACGATCCTCGACGAGTACGCGGGCGAGCGCATCTTCGTGGCGGAGGCGTGGACCCCGACGGTCGAGCGCACGGCGAACTACGTCCGCCCGGACGAGCTGCACCAGGCCTTCAACTTCCAGTACCTGAGCACTGATTGGGAAGCCGAGGAACTGCGGAAGGTCATCGACCGCACTCTGGAGGCGATGCGCCCGGTGGGCGCCCCCGCCACCTGGGTGCTCTCCAACCACGACGTGACCCGCCACGCCACCCGCTTCGCCAACCCGCCCGGCCTCGGCACCCAGATCCGCACGGCGGGGGACAGGGAGCTGGGCCTGCGCCGAGCCCGCGCGGCGACTCTGCTGATGCTGGCGCTGCCCGGCTCGGCGTACGTCTACCAGGGCGAGGAACTCGGCCTCCCCGACGTCGTCGACCTGCCGGACGAGGTCCGTCAGGACCCCGCCTACTTCCGGGGCGCAGGCCAGGACGGCTTCCGCGACGGCTGCCGGGTGCCGATCCCGTGGACGCGCGAGGGATCGTCGTACGGCTTCGGCGCGGGCGGCAGCTGGCTCCCGCAGCCCGACGGCTGGGGCGAGCTGAGCATCGAGGCCCAGACCGGCGTACCCGGCTCCACCCTGGAGCTCTACCGCTCCGCCTTCGCCGCCCGCCGCGAGCAGTCCGACCTCGGCGCGGGTGACTCCGTGGAGTGGCTGAAGGCCCCCGAGGGTGTCCTCGCCTTCCGCCGCGGCGAGTTCGTGTGCGTCGCCAACACCGGCGCCGAGTCGGTCACGACTCCGGCGTACGGCCGCCTGCTCCTTGCCAGCGGCGAGATCGCCGAGACGGACGGCGAGGCGAAGCTGCCGGCCGACACGACGGTGTGGTGGACGACGGCCTGACAGCCACTCGACTCCGGAGGGCCCGCTACGGCGGGCCCTTTGTAGTTGAAACTTCTTGCTAAAGCTTTCAATACTCTTGCTGTAAACCTTTCGTTAGCGGTACGTTCCCGTCGGCGCCCGGCAACGAAGCCGCGCCGCGGCGCAGGGGGGACCCAACTGAGCCGCAATCGCAAGGAGTTCACGCCTGTGATATCGAGATGGTCGGTCACTGCGACCGCGACCGCGCTGGCTGCCGCGGCAGCCGTCATGGCTCCCGGCGGCACCGCCTACGCCTCCCCGCCCGGCGCCAAGGACGTCACCGCCGTCCTCTTCGAGTGGAACTTCGCCTCGGTGGCGAAGGAATGCACCAACACCCTGGGTCCGGCCGGTTACGGCTACGTCCAGGTCTCCCCGCCCGCCGAGCACATCCAGGGCTCGCAGTGGTGGACGTCGTACCAGCCCGTCAGCTACAAGATCGCCGGACGGCTCGGTGACGCCACCGCCTTCAAGAACATGGTCGACACGTGTCACTCGGCGAGCGTGAAGGTCGTCGTCGACACGGTCGTCAACCACATGTCGGCGGGCAGCGGCACCGGTACGGGCGGCTCGTCGTACACGAAGTACAACTACCCGGGCCTGTACTCGTCGTACGACTTCGACGACTGCACGTCGACGATCTCCGACTACACCAACCGCGCCAACGTCCAGAACTGTGAACTCGTCGGCCTCGCCGACCTGGACACGGGCGAGGACTACGTCCGCTCGGCGATCGCCGGCTACATGAACTCCCTGCTCGGCTACGGCGTCGACGGCTTCCGCATCGACGCGGCCAAGCACATCCCGGCGGCCGACCTGGCCAACATCAAGTCGCGGCTGACCAACACCTCCGTGTACTGGAAGCAGGAGGTCATCTACGGCAGCGGGGAGGCCGTCCAGCCGACCGAGTACACCGGCAACGGCGACGTCCAGGAGTTCCGCTACGCCTACGACCTCAAGCGCGTCTTCAACAGCGAGAACCTCGCCTACCTGAAGAACTACGGCGAGGGCTGGGGCTATATGAACAGCTCGGTCTCCGGTGTCTTCGTCGACAACCACGACACCGAGCGCAACGGCTCGACCCTGAACTACAAGAACGGCGCCAACTACACCCTGGCGAACGTCTTCATGCTCGCCTACCCGTACGGCGCCCCGGACATCAACTCCGGCTACGAGTTCTCCGACACGGACGCCGGGCCGCCCAGCGGCGGTGCGGTGAGCGCCTGTTGGCAGGACGGCTGGAAGTGCCAGCACGCGTGGCCGGAGATCCTGCGCATGGTCGCCTTCCGCAACGCGGTACGCGGCGAGTCGCTCACCGACTGGTGGGACAACGGCGCCGACGCCATCGCCTTCGGCCGGGGCACCAAGGGCTATGTCGCCATCAACCACGAGTCGGGCAGCCTGAGCCGCACGTACCAGACCTCGCTGGCCGCGGGGACGTACTGCAACGTGCAGAACAACACCACGGTGACGGTGAATTCGAGCGGCCAGTTCACCGCGACGCTGGGTGCCGACACCGCACTCGCGATCTACGCGGGCAAGTCGAGCTGCTGAGTCGCTCCCGCCCCTCCGCGTGGCCGCGCGTTGTTGCGCCTGACAACGCGCGGTACGCGGGGGGTTGACGCTTCCGGAACCCCGCCCTACGTTCCCCACGGTGATGGGAGCGCTCCCACGATTGGGCGGATCATGATGCGCAGACTCGGAAAGTGGACGGTGACGTCCTTGGCGGCCCTGCTGGCAACCGTCGGCGCCACCGCGGCCACCCCGCCGGAGGCCCGGGCCACCTCCGCGACGGTCAACGGCTCGACCACGCTCCAGCCCATCGACGGCTTCGGGTTCTCCGAACACTTCGGGCGGGCCGACATCATGCGCGGGTCGCAGGGCCTGTCCGCGCAGAAGCAGCGCGAGGTCCTCGACCTGCTGCTCAACCGCACCACCGGCGCCGGCCTCAGCATCCTGCGCCTGGGCATCGACTCGGGCATCCAGCCCACTGACCCCGGTGGTCCGAACGCGACCCCCAAGTACGTCTGGGACCGCCAGGACAAGGGCCAGGTGTGGCTCGCCCAGCAGGCCGAGGCGTACGGCGTGAGCCGTTTCTACGGCGACGCCTGGACCGCCCCCGGCTACATGAAGACCAACGGCACCGACGCGGGCGGCGGCACCCTGTGCGGCCTGTCGGGCGCCACCTGCGCGAGCGGCGACTGGCGCCGGGCGTACGCGAATTACCTGGTCCAGTGGGCGAGGTTCTACGGCCAGGAGGGCATCGGGATCACCGACCTCGGGTTCACCAACGAACCCGACTGGACCGCCACGTACGACTCCATGCGGCTCACCCCCGCTCAGGCGGTGGAGTTCACCAAGGTCTTCGGTCCGGTGGCGAACGCGGCCGGACACAAGGTCGTCTGCTGCGACTCCTTCGGCTGGAACCAGCAGAAGAGCTACACGAGCGCGATCGAGGCCGACGCGACGGCCCGCAACCTCGTCGCCACGCACGCCGGCCACACCTACGCCAGCCCGGTCGACGCGCCCCTGCCGACGCAGAAACGGACCTGGATGTCGGAGTGGTCGCCCGACGGCACCACCTGGAACGAGAACTGGGACGACGGCAGCGGCTACGACGGCTTCACCGTGGCCTCCGCCGTCCACGACGCCCTGACCAAGGGCAACACCAACGGCTACATCTACTGGTACGGGGCCTCGGTCGGCGCCACCAGGGGCATGATCCAGCTCGACGGCGACAACTACCGCGTCTCCAAACGGCTGTGGGCGATCGCCAACTACAGCCGCTACATCCGCCCCGGCGCCACCCGTATCGGCGCCACCACGCCCGACGCCGATCTGAAGCTGTCGGCGTACCGCAACACCGACGGCACCCTGACGGTCGTGGTGCTCAACGCGGGCGACGGCGCCCAGCAGGTGTCGTACAGCCTGCAGAACACCCAGATCACCACCGGGACGGCGACCCCGTACCTGACCAACGGCTCCGGCAGCATGGCCCGGCAGGCCGCAGTCCCGGTCGCCGGCGGCTCACTGACCGCCACCGTTCCGGCCCGTTCCCTGGTCACCTACACCATCAAGCGATAGGAGTCGCGATGCGCGTGACAAGACGTCTTGGGGTCTTACTCGGCGGGCTCGCCCTGCTGATCGGGGCCGCGGTGGCACCGTCGTCCGCGGCGGCGACCGCTCTGCCGAGCAGCTTCACCTGGTCGTCCAGCGGGGCGCTGATCGGCCCCAAGTCGGACGCCACCCACAACCTGAGTGCGGTCAAGGACCCGTCGGTGGTGTACCACAACGGCCGGTGGCACGTGTTCGTCAGCACCGCGACCAGCACCGGCGCCTACAGCATGGCGTACCTGAGCTTCACCGACTGGTCGCAGGCCGGCGCCGCGCAGCTCCACTACCTCGACCAGACCGCGATCGGCACCGGGTACAAGGCGGCGCCCCAGGTGTTCTACTTCGCGCCGCAGAAGCTGTGGTACCTCGTGTACCAGACCGGGGACAACGCGGCGTACTCGACCACCACGGACATCGGCAACCCCGGCTCGTGGAGCGCACCGAAGAAGTTCTACTCCGCCGGCATGCCGCAGATCATCAAGGACAACATCGGCAGCGGCTACTGGGTCGACTTCTGGACCATCTGCGACTCGGCGAACTGCTACCTGTTCTCCTCGGACGACAACGGGCACCTCTACCGCTCGCAGACCACGGTGGCGAACTTCCCGGCCGGCTTCACCAACACCGTCATGGTGATGCAGGACTCCAACAAGTACCGCCTGTGGGAGGCCGCCAACGTCTACAAGCTCAGCGGCTCCAACACCTACCTGCTGCTCAACGAGGCGATCGGCAGCAACGGCAAGCGGTACTTCAGGTCCTGGACGTCGAGCAGCATCACCGGCACCTGGACCCCGCTCGCCGACACCGAGGCCAACCCCTTCGCCCGGTCGAACAACGTCACGTTCAGCGGCACTCCCTGGACCAACGACATCAGTCACGGCGAGATGATCCGCGCAGGCGTCGACCAGACCCTCGCGATCAGCTCCTGCCGCCTGCAGTACCTGTACCAGGGCATGAATCCGTCGGCCACCGGCGACTACAACACCCTGCCCTGGCGGCTGGGCCTGCTGACCCAGACCAACTCCACCTGTTGAAAGTTCTTTCCAAAGGTTTCAGGACTCTTGCTGTAAGCGTTTCTTCGGCGATACGGTCGCGCGGGGTCGGACCCAAGAGAGCCGTCATCGCAAGGAGTCCACGTCCGTGATACCGAGATGGACGGCGCCGAGGCGCCGTACCGCCCATGCCGGCCGGGTCGCTGCGGTCACCGTGACCGCGTTGGCCGCAGCGCTCGTCCAGCCCCTGGCCGCCCGGGCGGACACCCCGCCCCCACCGCCGTCCGACGCGAAGCTCGCCGCCGAGCCCGCCCGGCACGACGCCACGCGTGAGCAGTTCTACTTCGTCCTGCCGGACCGCTTCGCGGGCGGCGACACCGGCAACGACGAGGGCGGCCTGACCGGTTCACGCCTCAGCACCGGATACGACCCCACCGACAAGGGCTTCTACCAGGGCGGCGACCTCAAGGGCCTGACCCAGAGGCTCGACTACATCAAGGGCCTCGGCACCACCGCCATCTGGATGGCGCCCATCTTCAAGAACCGGCCCGTGCAGGGCGAGGGCGCGAACGCCTCCGCCGGCTACCACGGCTACTGGATCACCGACTTCACCCAGGTCGACCCGCACTTCGGCACCAACAAGGACCTCTCGACCCTCATCTCCAAGGCGCACGCCAAGGGCATGAAGGTCTTCTTCGACGTCATCACCAACCACACGGCCGACGTCGTCGACTACGAGGAGAAGTCCTACGACTACCTCTCCAAGGGAGCGTTCCCGTACCTGACCAAGGACGGCGAGCCCTTCGACGACGCGGACTACGCGGACGGCACCGAGGACTTCCCCTCGGTCGACGCCGACTCGTTCCCGCGTACACCCGTCGTGTCCGCCGCCGAGAAGGTGCCTTCCTGGCTCAACGACCCGACGATGTACCACAACCGCGGCGACTCGACGTATGCCGGTGAGTCGACCACGTACGGAGACTTCTCCGGCCTCGACGACCTGTGGACCGAGCGTCCCGAGGTCGTCAGCGGGATGGAGAGGATCTACCAGCGCTGGGTGCGGGACTTCGACATCGACGGCTTCCGGATCGACACCGTGAAGCACGTCAACACGGAGTTCTGGACCCAGTGGGCCACGGCCCTGGACGCCTACGCGGCCAAGCAGGGCCGGGACGACTTCTTCATGTTCGGCGAGGTCTACTCCGCCGACACGTCGATCACCTCGCCGTACGTCACCCAGGGCCGCCTCGACGCCACGCTCGACTTCCCCTTCCAGGAGGCGGCCCGGCAGTACGCCTCCCAGGGCGGCAGCGCGCGGAAGCTCTCCTCGGTCTTCGCCGACGACTACAAGTACACGACCGACAAGGCCAACGCCTACGAGCAGGTCACCTTCCTCGGCAACCACGACATGGGCCGTATCGGGTACTTCCTGAACCAGGACAACCCGAAGGCCACGGACGCCGAGCTCCTCGCCAAGGACCGGCTCGCCAACGAGCTGATGTTCCTCAGCCGCGGCAACCCCGTCGTCTACTACGGCGACGAGCAGGGCTTCGCCGGCGCCGGCGGCGACAAGGACGCCCGCCAGACGATGTTCGCGTCCCGTACGGCCGACTACCTCGACGACGACGAGATCGGCACCGACCGCACCCACGCGAGCGACGCCTACGACACGAGCGCCCCGCTGTACCGGCAGATCGCCCAACTCGCCGAGCTCCGCAAGGCCAACCCGGCGCTGACGGACGGCGTCCAGACCGAGCGGTACGCGGCCGACGGCTCCGGCATCTACGCGTTCACCCGCACCGGCACCGACAAGACCGAATACGTCGTCGCCTTCAACAACGCCGGCGAGGCGAAGACGGCGACCTTCGCGACCGGCTCGGCGGACACGAAGTTCCAGGGGATCCACGGGACTTCCGCACAGGTGACCTCCGACGCGGACAAGAAGCTCACCGTCACCGTCCCGGCCGGCTCGGCGATCGTCCTCAAGGCGGCGGGCAGGCTGGCCAAGCCCGCCACCAAGCCGACGATCACCCTCAAGGCCCCGGCCGCCGGCGCCACCGGCACCGTCGAGCTGACCGCCGACGTGGACGGCGGCCAGCTCAACCGGGTCGTCTTCGCCGCCCAGGTCGGCAACGGCAAGTGGCGGACCCTCGGGTCGGCCGACCACGCCCCGTACAAGGTCACGCAGACCATCGGCAAGGACGTACCGGCCACAACCGCCCTGCGCTACAAGGCGGTTGTCGTCGACTCGGCCGGCCGCACGGCGAGCGCCACCGCCGACAGCCGCACCGGCACCCCGCCCGCCGAGGAGATCCCCTCCGCCTCGTCCCGCGACTACGCGGTCGTCCACTACAAGCGCACCGAAGGCGACTACGACAACTGGGGCCTGTACGCCTGGGGCGACCTCGCCGACGGCGAGTCGACGAACTGGCCCGACAGCCACCCCTTCGTCGGCCGCGACGCCTACGGCGCCTTCGCCTACGTCAAGCTGAAGCCCGGCGCCTCGAACGTCGGCTTCCTCGTCATCGACAAGGACGGCAACAAGGACGTCTCCGCCGACCGCACGATCGACGTCACCAAGACCGGCGAGATCTGGATAGAGCAGGGCAAGGAGGCCGTACGGACCGAACGGCCCGACTACCCGGCCCAGGACACGACGAAGGCCGTCCTGCACTACCACCGCGCCGACGGCAACTACGACGGCTGGGGCCTGCACGTCTGGACGGGCGCCTCGAACCCCACCGACTGGTCGAACCCCCTGAAGCCGGTGAAGACCGACAGCTATGGCGCGGTCTTCGAGGTACCGCTCGCCGAGGGTGCGGGCAGCCTCAGCTACATCATCCACAAGGGCGACGAGAAGGACCTGCCCACCGACCAGTCGCTCGACCTCACGGCGAACGGCCACGAGGTGTGGCTGGTGAACGGCCAGGAGAAGTACCTGCTTCCGCAGCCGGCCGGCTCCGCCGCCGCACTCGACCTGACCACCTCCAAGGCCATCTGGATCGACCGGAACACGGTCGCCTGGAACGGCTCGGAGGCGGCAGCCTCGACGCAGCTGCTGTACTCGCACGACGGCTCGATCTCCGTCGACGACGGCACACTGACCGGGCAGGCCAAGTGGCTGAGGCTTTCCAGGACCACCCTCACCGACGCCCAGAAGGCCGGGTTCCCGCACCTCAAGGACTACACCGCCTGGTCCGTCGACCCGCGCGACCGCGACCGGGTGCGTAAGGCCCTGAGCGGCCAGGTCGTCGCCTCCCAGCGGGCCGCCAACGGCGCCGTGCTCGCCGCGACAGGCGTCCAGACCGCCGGCGTACTCGACGATCTGTACCCCGCGGCGACGAAGGCGGAGCTCGGTCCGACGTTCCACAACGGCCGCCCCACGCTGGCCGTCTGGGCCCCGACCGCTCAGTCGGTCAAGCTCGAACTCGACGGCTCCACGGTGGCCATGCAGCGCAACACCACCACCGGAGTCTGGTCCGTCACCGGCCCCAGGTCCTGGAAGAACAAGGCCTATCGGTACGTCGTGACGGTCTGGGCGCCCAGTGTCCGCAAGGTCGTCACCAACAAGGTCACCGACCCCTACTCGGTCGCCCTGACCACCGACTCCCGGCGCAGCCTGGTCGTCGACCTCGACGACGGATCCCTTGCCCCCAAGGGATGGTCCTCGCTGGTCAAGCCCAAGGCCGTTGCCCTCGAGGACGCACAGATCCAGGAGCTGCACATCCGGGACTTCTCGGTCGCGGACAAGACGGCCGCCGACCCCGGCACCTACCTCGCCTTCACCGACAAGGACAGCGACGGCTCGAAGCACCTGCGTGAACTGGCGAAGGCCGGGACGTCGTACGTCCATCTCCTCCCGGCGTTCGACATCGCCACCATCCCCGAGAAGAAGTCCGACCAGGCGGCAGTGGACTGCGACCTGGCGTCCTACGCGGCCGACTCGGACAAGCAGCAGGAGTGCGTCTCGGCGGTTGCCGCGAAGGACGCCTACAACTGGGGCTACGACCCGTACCACTACACGGTCCCCGAGGGCTCGTACGCGACGGACCCCGACGGCACGGCCCGTACGGTCGAGTTCCGCAAGATGGTCAAGGCACTGAACGAGGACGGCCTGAGGGTCGTCATGGACGTCGTCTACAACCACACGGCCGCGAGCGGCCAGGCGGACACGAGCGTCCTCGACCGGATCGTCCCCGGCTACTACCAGCGGCTCCTCGCCGACGGCTCGGTCGCGAACAGCACCTGCTGTGCCAACACGGCCACCGAGAACGCCATGATGGGCAAGCTGGTCGTCGACTCGATCGTCACGTGGGCCAAGGAGTACAAGGTCGACGGCTTCCGCTTCGACCTCATGGGCCACCACCCGAAGGCCAACATCCTGGCGGTGCGCAAGGCCCTCGACGCGCTGACCGTCGCCAAGGACGGCGTCGACGGCAAGAAGATCATCCTGTACGGCGAGGGCTGGAACTTCGGCGAGGTCGCCGACGACGCCCGCTTCGTGCAGGCCACGCAGCAGAACATGGCCGGAACCGGTGTCGCGACCTTCTCCGACCGTGCCCGTGACGCCGTGCGCGGCGGCGGCCCCTTCGACGAGGACCCGGGCGTCCAGGGCTTCGCGTCGGGCCTGTACACCGACCCCAACTCGTCCAGGGGCAACGGCACGCCGGCCGAGCAGAAGGCCCGCCTGCTGCACTACCAGGACCTGATCAAGGTCGGTCTGTCCGGAAACCTCAAGGCGTTCGCCTTCACCGACACCGGCGGCAAGGAGGTCACCGGCGCCGAGGTCGACTACAACGGCGCCCCCGCCGGCTACGCGGACGCCCCGGGCGACGCCCTCGCGTACGCCGACGCGCACGACAACGAGACGCTGTTCGACGCGCTGACCTTCAAGCTGCCGTCGTCGACGAGCGCCGCCGACCGCGCCCGCATGCAGGTCCTCGCCATGGCGACGGCCACCCTCTCGCAGGGCCCGGCCCTCTCCCAGGCGGGCACCGACCTGCTGCGCTCCAAGTCCCTGGACCGCAACTCCTACGACAGCGGCGACTGGTTCAACGCCGTCCACTGGAACTGCCGGGACGGCAACGGCTTCGGGCGCGGACTGCCGATGGCCACCGACAACGCGTCCAAGTGGCCGTATGCCAAGCCCCTGTTGGGCGCGGTCGGGGTCGGCTGCCCGCAGATCGAGGGCGCCTCGGCGGCGTACCGGGATCTCCTGAAGATCCGTACGACGGAGAAGGACTTCTCCCTCGACACGGCCGGCCAGGTGCAGTCGAAGCTCTCCTTCCCGCTCTCCGGGAAGGACGAGACGCCCGGCGTGATCACCATGAAGCTCGGTGCCCTCGTCGTCGTGTTCAACGCGACGCCCACGACGCAGGAGCAGCGCATCGGTGCGCTCGCCGGGGACGGCTACCGGCTGCACCCGGTCCAGGCGTCGGGCGCGGACTCTATCGTCAAGTCCGCGTCCTACGAGCGGGAATCGGGCACGTTCGCCGTTCCGGGACGATCCGTGGCGGTATTCTCCCCGGTTTCCTGACAAGGGCATTACATTGGTGGGGCAGACCCCGAATCCCGGTCTGCCCCACCTGTGTGTCCCAGGGGCTGACAGATGGATGTCAACGGCAAGCAGACAGGCACGACCGTGCTGGTCGTGGACGACGTGGCGGACAGCCGGTATGCCCTGGCTGCCGTGCTGAGCCGCGCCGGTCACCGGGTCGTCCCGGTCGCCACCGGCCACGAGGCGCTCACCGAACTGGACACACGGCTGCGCAAGGGCAACCTGCCCGACGTGGCCCTGATCGACGTGAACCTGCCGGACATGAGCGGCTTCGAGCTGTGCCGTCGGCTCAAGGAACGGCCGCGCATGGCCGGCCTGCCCGTCGTGCACTGCTCGGCCGTCGCCGTGGTCCCGGACGACCGCTGCCAGGCGCTGGACGAGGGTGCCGAGGCGTATCTGACGATGCCCGCCGAGCCCGAGGCGATCGAGGCGGCGGTCCGGGCCGCCGCGCGTGCCGCCCGGCTCCGGGCCGACGGCCAGGCGCAGGTACGGCGGCTGAGGCTGCTCTCCGAGACGATCGTCACCATCCAGGCGGCGCGCTCCTTGCAGGAACTCGTCGACGCCGCCGCCGACGGCACCGCACGGCTCACCGGCTCTCCCGCCGCCGTCTTCGTCCTCGACCAGGACGACGAGCTGTACCGCGGCCTCTCCCGGGACCGCACCACCGTCGCGCTGCCGGACGAGGGCGCCCACCGGACCGTGGCCGGCCTGCTGCGGCGGCTCACCCGCGGGCAGGCCGGGGTGCAGATCACCACCGTGCCCGCACCGCTGTGGCCCGCCGGGTTCTTCCGGCCGGGCGTGCAGCACGACGCCCGGCTGGCGCTGGTCGTCACCCAGGACGGCAAAGCCCCGGTGTGCCTGGCCGCGCCCACCCGCGGGCTGCGCCGGGCGGGCCCTGAGGCCGAGGCCCTGCTGGCCCAGCTCGCCCAGGCCACCGCGCTCGCCGCCGAGCCGCTGCTCATGTACCAGGTCGAGCGGCACGTCGCCCTCACCCTCCAGCACAGCTTCCTGCCCCAGCCGCACCGGCTGCCCGAGCTGCCCGGCATCGACGTCGTGGTCCGCTATGTGCCCGCGTCCAGGGAGACCGAGATCGGCGGCGACTTCTACGCCGCGCTGCGCACCCGCGAGGGCGCGCTCGCCGCGGTCGGTGACGTCGTCGGGCACTCGCTGGAGGCGGCGACGGTCATGGTCGAGATCCGGCACGCGCTGCGCGCCTACTGCGTCGAGGAGAGCGACCCGGCCGTGCTCGCCGAGCGCCTCGACCAGATGCTCCAGATCTACCACCCCGACGTCACGGCCACCGTCTGCCTGGCCCTGATCGACCCCACTACCGGGCGCACCCGCATCGCAAACGCGGGTCACATCCCGCCGCTGATCATCCGGGACACCGGCAGCGCCGACTACATCAAGGTCACGGGTCCCCTGCTCGGCGTGGGCCTGCCCCATCCGCCGCCCACCGAGCTGTTCCTCGAACCCACCGACCGGCTCCTCATGGTCACCGACGGCCTGATCGAGAACCGGGGCACGGACCTCGAGGTCTCGATGGAGCACCTCCGCGCGGCCGCCACCGGCGCCCTGCCCGGCCTGGACGCCCTGTGCGACACGCTCCTGGCCTGCTTCGGCCACGAGCGCGAGGACGACATCGCGATGCTGGCGCTGCAACCGAAGAACTAAAGTGACTCCTGTTGCCTAGATCAGGAGTGCTCATGCCGCAGATCACCGTCGACTACTCCGCGCCCCTCGCCGACGGTTTCGACCGGCGCGGCTTCGCGCTCGCCCTGCACGACGCGGTGGTGGAGATCGCGGCCGCGAAGTACGAGGCGTGCAAGACGCAGTTCCGGGCGACCGAGGACACGACCGTGGGCCGGGACGAGGGGGGCCACGGGATCGTCCATGTCACCCTCGGCCTGCTGGCCGGCCGCACCGACGAGACGAAGGTGCAACTGACCGAAGCGGTACTGGAGTTGCTCCGCCAGTACGTGAAGCCCGCCGACGGCCTGGCACTGCACGCCTCGGCCGAGGTGCGTGACCTGGATGCCTCGTACCGCAAGTTCGACAGCTAGGACCCGAGCGCGATCAGCCGCGCGACCAGGTCGGTGAACGGGCCGTCGGTCGGCTCGTCCTTGAACATGTGCCGGATCAGCGCCGCCATCTCCTCGTCGTAGGCGGCGCTCACGGCGGTCAGCGCGGCGAAGTCGTGCACGAGCTGCGCCTCCAGCTCGCGGCGCGGGATGCGCCGGCCGTCCAGCCAGATCAGCGCGGTCGACTCGGCGAGCGAGATCCAGGAGCGGATGACCAGTTCCAGTCGCGCGGGCGGGTTCTCCACCCGCAGATGCGAAAGGATCTGGTCATACGCGGCCTGCCGTACGGAGTCGATGAGCGCGTTCGTCGTCGAGGAACCGACGGCCGGGCCGCCGCGCATCAAGGCCGAGAAACCGGGCCCGTGATCGTCGACGAAGTCGAAGAACCGGCGCATCACCCGCAGCAGCCGGGCCCCCAGAGGACCCTCCCGCGGCTCGGCGAACCGACTCGCCAGATCCTCCGACGCGCGCTGCAACGCGGCCTCGTACAGGCTGAGTTTGCCGGGGAAGTAGTGGTAGACCAACGGGCGCGAGATGCCGGCGGCCGCGGCTATCTCGTCGATGGAGACCTCGTCGGGCGAGCGACGGCTGAACAGTTCGAGGGCGACGCCGATCAACTGCTGCCGCCGCTCCTCGACACCCATTCTGCGGCGTACCCCGATAGTCATACGAACACCTTACCGATCGGATCCGGCCCCGAACGGACCGAACCGACCAGTGGTGTTTACGTACCTGGCACAAGGCGATCACTTCGTGCCCGCGACGCCACGAGTCGGATCGATCCCGAGCCCCTTCGGGTGCGGTACTTGCCGTCGCCGGTGTCGGCTAGCGCAGGGCGTTGATCGACCGTCCGCTCTCCAGCTTTCCCTTCAGGTCCGCCTGAGCCCCTTCCTTCGTCTTCACGGTCAGCAGGTTGCCCTGCGCGGAGCCGCCGACGCCGCCCGCCGTCGTGATCGACGCCGTGTCCCGGCTGCCCGCCGCCAGCAGGTACCAGGACCCCGCCTCCGACTTCCACAGCACTCCGGCCAGCACATGCGGGTCGCGCGGACCGCAGGCCGGGACGTTCTCGGCCTTCGCCGCGACCGCTCCGTACGCCCCGCCCGGCGTGCGGAACTGCGCCAGCACACGGGTCCCGCCGCCCCGCCAGGTCTCGGCGCGGGTGCACACCCACGAGGCCGACCCGCTCGCGTCGGGCAGCGGCTGGGTGGCGTACTCCCAGGCGTTGACGGACCGCACGCCCCGGGAGCGCACGACGGACAGGGAGCAGGCGTACGGGGCCCAGGCACGCAGCGAGGCCGCGCCGGACGCGTCGCGCTCCGAGCCGGGGCGTCCGGTGGTGAGACGGGCCGGGACCAGTTCGCCGAGGTCGGTCGACAGGCGGGTGCCGGAGCGGTCGGTCAGCTGGAGCACGTTCCACGAGGTGCACGCGCCCTGCTGGACGGGGCCGGCCAGCGGCGCGGTGACGCCGTCGGTCAGGGTGAGGTCCATCGCGCCGGAGCCCGGCTTCAGCAGGTCCCGCTCCGCCGCCTTCTTCACCCAAGGTGCCGTCAGATAGCGGACGTTGCCGTCGGCCCGGCCCAGCACCACCGCGTTCGACTCGGCGCCGGTCGCGCCGTCGACCCGTGCGAAGTCGAGGGCCGCGCCCTTCGTGCTGTCCTTCGGTTCGGCGTACCGGGCGATGCGCAGACCGTCGTAGAGGATCACCACGCGCGCGTTGTCGACGTTCCCCGCGTACAGCAGCTGCGGGGGGCCGGCCGGGCTGCCCGACGGGGTGCCCGGGGTGGCGGAGACCCGGACGGTCTCGCCGGGCCGGGCCCAGACGGCGAGGGCGCGGCGCAGCAGCGCCTTGTCGTCGGTGAGGCCGCCGCGTGCGGGCCAGACCGAGAAGTCGGTGCGCGCGGCGGACTGCCACGCGGTGGCCGGGACCTTGGCCAGCCGGGCCGGGTCGAGGGCCGCCCGGGCCGCCGGGTTCTCCGCGTACGGGGGAGCGGCGGCGCCGTCGGGGGCCCAGCCGTCGCCGGGCAGGCCGAGCAGCGCCCCGCACACGGCGACGGCCGCCGCGGCGGCGAGCGCGGCCTTCGTGTGCTGCCGGCGCTGCATCAGGTCGGTGGGCCGGGCCTGCAGCGAACAGGGATCGAACTCGGGGGAGTCGAGCAGCGCGTACTGCGCGGGGACCTCGTCGGCCTCGTCCAGCGCGTCGTCCACGTCGTCCACGCCCGCCGCGGTCAGCACCTCGCGTACGTCGCCGTCCGGGAGCTTCTCCAGGCCGCGCAGCACGTACGCGGCGCGGGCCGGTCCGCACAGGACGGACAGCCGCTGGTCCAGGGCGAGTTCGTCGGCGCCCCCGGAGCGCGGGAAGAGGCGCAGGCCCCACACCTGGGGCAGCAGCAGAGGCAGCTGGGACCGCTTGGGCCACTTGAACGTCAGCGGCAGGCCCGCCTCCAGCGCCGTACGCAACACCTGGAGACGGACGAAGGCGTAGCCCGGGTCGCTCTCACGGCCGGTCGACTGCGCCGGGATCACGGGCGCGGGTGTGCGGCTCCGGGGCAGGGCGCGCTGGGTGAGCGCATGCGCGGTCAGGACGCGGCGGTTGCGCCCCAGGCCCGGCGGCAGCACCAGATAGGCGAGCCGGACGAGCCGGGGGTAGTGCTCGACGAGCGCGGCCTCGGCCTGCTCGACGTCGACGACCGAGTCGGTCGACGAGGAGGCGGCGGAGCCGGCGGCGGGGCGCGGGGCGACATCCTGTGACTGCACGTTCAGCAGAACGAGCGAATCGGTGGTTGGTCACACCACCCGGGTGACTCAACCCTCCGGCTCGACCAGGGCCCGTGCGTAGTTGGCCATCGACCGCTGGTAGCGCGGCAGATGAGGTGCGAGGGCGCCAAGGACGAGCGAGAGGCCCTCGCGATCGCGGCCGAGACTGGACAGGCACAAGGCGAGACATCCTCGTACGGCGTCGTCCAACTCGTCCGACGGAGCGTCCAGTTCGGGTGTCAGCAGCTTGACACCCTCCTCCGCCTGCCCGACGTTCCGCAGGGAGCTGGAGAGCTGGATCTTCGCGCGCCGCCCCTTGTAGCCGTCGAGGCCGCGGGCGAGCGCCTCCCGGTACAGCGGAACGGCCTTGTCCGAATGGCCCGTCGAGTCCCAGGCGCAGGCCTGCTCGAAGGGGCCGAGCGGGCTGTCCGACGGCAGCTCGGCGACGAGCGCGTCGATCACCGCACGGAAGTCGGCCTCCGCCGCGGAGCTGCTGATCGACGCAGTCTCTTCCGCGTGGTCGTCGAAGGTTGCCCAAGCCGCGGTCACGCGATCTTCCCAGTCCTGGTTCACCGGGACACCTTCGCACGGGTGTGCCCGTCGGGGCACTCGATTTGAGCGCGGCGGGTTCGTCAGCCGTATGGAAGGGGACGGGTCCCTTGCCGGGCCCGGCTGAGGCATGGTCCGATGCATGCGACCGGAGGAACAGATGAGGTTGACCCGACCGATGCTCGCGCTGAGCGGCGCGGCGCTGGTGCTGACGCTGGCGGGCTGCGGATCCGACGGGGACGGCGAGGCGGCCGTTCCGGAGACGGCGACCGGCAGTCTCGAACACCTGGCCGCCGAGGCGAAGTGCAAGCCGAACATGCAGACGGACGCGGACACGATCCGGCAGGCCATCTGCAAGGACGGCGACGAGAAGTACGTCCTCGCCACCTTCGCCACCGACCGCGGTCAGCGCGAGTGGCTGAACGGGGCGAAGGACTACGGCGGCTACTACCTTGTCGGCCGCAAGTGGGTCGCCGTCGGCGAGGAGAAGACGGTCACGGCGCTGCGGACCACTCTCGGCGGGACGATGGAGGAGGGGTCCGCGCACATGAACAACCACGGTGGCGGGGAGAGCGCGAGCGCGCACTCCGGTCACGACGGCTGACCGCGCAGGATCCGGAGATCCGGAGATCCGGAGATCCGGATCTCCGGGGGGATCCGGGATCCGGGAGCCGGGGGGCAAACGAAAGCCGGCGGTGGGAAATCCCACCGCCGGCTTCCTACTGGGTCAGGACTACTGGCAGTCCTGGCCACTGTTGATGCACTCGACCA
The DNA here is from genome assembly GCF_001279775.1 of Streptomyces sp. MMG1533. Classification (GTDB taxonomy): domain Bacteria; phylum Actinomycetota; class Actinomycetes; order Streptomycetales; family Streptomycetaceae; genus Streptomyces. Next base: position 23,899 of record NZ_LGDG01000281.1, read on the forward strand.
TCTGGTTCATCACGTCCTCGTCGAAGAAGTTGATGAAGTCGTTGTGGTCGGTGATCGGCTTGTGCAGCTGCTCCGGGAAGGAGTCCACCGCGAACGGGTTCACGACCTGCCCGTTCTGGATCTGCGGGGCCGGCACGTCGTAGACCAGACGGACCTGCAGCTGGGGGATGGCCTGGAAACCGTTGCCGCAGCTACCGTCCTGCTGGACGAAGGACACGTGCGTACGGTGGTTGGCACTGTCGATGTTCTGGCCGTCCCAGCAGCTCTGGAAGGCGGACGTCCGCACCACCGAGCTGCCCTCGGGGCAGATCGGGTACTTGTCCGTCACCTGCCGGTCCTCGAAGCCGGTGCAGCTCCAGGAGGTGTTGGCGTTCGCGAGGCCGTTGGTGAAGGCCTTGGCGTCACCGGTGATGATGCGCAGGGCCGTCGGCATCGCGACGACATCGCTCGTCTTGTTGCCGACGAACTTCAGCTGTGCCTCGGCGGTCTGCTGGATCGTGCCGACGTTGCTGTCCTGACCGCCACCGGGGGCGTCCGCGTCGACATCGTTCTGGCCGTCCTGCACGCGAAGTACCGGCCAGAAGTACGACGACTTGTCGCCCTGGTTCTGGCAGGTCGTGTCGCCGTTCGCCAGGTCCTCGTCGCTCGCGAAAGCGTTGTTGGCCTGGTTGCCGACGTAGTCGTGCTGGTGCTGCGCACCGTTGCTGACACCGGGAGCGACGATCACGTTGTCCGAGTTGCGGTTCTCGTTCTCGTTGGTGCCGCAGTTCGTGGTGAAGCTGCCCGTCGAACCGGTGTCGCCGTTCGCGGCCAGGCCGTTCGGCAGGTTGCGGGAGTTGGGCTGGACGTCCTCGATGTTGACGAAGTCGTCGGCCACCGGGCCGTTGCCGGCCTGACCGCCGTTGCCCTGATCCTGACCGTCACCCTGGTCCTGACCGTTGTCCTGGCCCTGGTCCTGACCGTTGTCCTGGCCCTGGTCCTGACCGTCGTTGTTCTGGTCCTGGTCCTGGCCGTCGTTGTTGTTCTGGTCCCCGCCCTCACCGTCGTTGGTCTCCGGCTGTTCGGCCGGGACGCCCTGGCACCCGGCGAGCTGGTCCAGCTCCTGCGGAGCCTCACCGCCCGCCCGGTTGATGTTGATGCCGATCCGGTCGATGGTGGCCACCCGCTTGGACTTCAGCGGGCCCAGGATGGCGTTGTCGACGTAGCCGGCGTCCCCCGCCTGGGCCTGGCGCGTGTCGGCGAGGCGGGTGTAGGCGTCCGTGATCTGCCGGTCGAGCAGCGCCAGCTCCTTGGCGACGCCTTGGCGCGCGCTCTCCGGCACGTTCGTCAGCTTCTGGCCGACGTCCGGGCAGTTGATCGTCGCGACCTGAGCGCCCGTGGCCTTGGTCTGATTCTGCCCCGAGTCCGTCTCATGAGCCGAGGCATAGAAGTTGGCCCAGATCAGCCCGCCCCCACCGAGCGCTAGGGCTGCCGAAGCGGCAACGGCCTTGGTGGCCAGCGGCATACGGCGTTTTCTTGTGTTGCGTCCCATGGAACTCCTCTGACTTCCTTGCGGGGCTATCGAGGCGCCCGACAGGAGTGAAGCGGCTCCCCTGAATACGCAAGCGGTCCCACGGGTGTTCAGACGTCTCAGAAATTGGTGAGAGATTCGCGAGACAATTCGGTTTCAACTGCCCAGGAAATACCGGGAGTTGTTGATCCCTCACAGGAAGTGCGCGGACCGGGTCCCGGTTTCAGCGGCCGTGGTCGAGATACGCCAGAACCGCCAGGACGCGGCGGTTGTCGTCGTCCGACACCTCCAGGCCCAGTTTGGCGAAGATGTTGGCGGTGTGTTTGGCGATCGCCCGTTCCGTGACCACCAGCTTGGCGGCGATGGCCGCGTTGGTGCGGCCCTGCGCCATCAGTTCCAGCACCTCGCGCTCCCGGGGCGTGAGCCGGCCGAGCGGCTGGTCGTCGGCCGCCCGCCGGGACAACAGCTGCTGGATCACCTGTGGGTCCATCGCGGTACCGCCCGCCGCGACCCGCCGTACGGCGTCCACGAACTGCTCCGCGTCGAACACCCGGTCCTTGAGCAGATAGCCGACCCCGCCGCTGCCGTCGGCGAGCAGCTCACGCGCGTACAGCTGCTCCACGTGCTGCGACAGCACCAGCACCGGCAGGCCGGGTCTGTCCCGGCGGGCGTTCAGCGCGCACTGCAACCCCTCGTCGGTGTGCGTCGGCGGCAGTCGTACGTCGACCACCGCGACGTCCGGCTCCAGTTCGGCCAGCGCGGCGGCCAGCTCCGGCCCGCTCTCGACGGCAGCGGCGATCTCGAAGTCGTAGGCCTCCAGGAGACGGACGAGTCCGTCGCGCAGCAGGAACAGGTCTTCGGCTAGGACAACGCGCAAGGGATCTCCATGGTGACCATGGTGGGACCGCCCGCGGGGCTGCTGACGGCCAGGACGCCGTCGAATGTACCCAGTCGCCGCTCGACCCCGGCGAGGCCCGAACCGGCTCCGATCACCGCGCCGCCCCGGCCGTTGTCGGTGACCGAGATCCGCAGCATGCCGGCGCCTTCCGCAACGTGATGCAGGTCGACCCAGATCCGGTCGGCGTCCGCGTGCTTGACCGCGTTGGTGAGCACCTCGCTGACCGCGAAGTACGCCGCCGACTCCACGGGCGCGTCCGCCCGGCCGGGCAGCTCCACCTGAACCTCGGTGGCGACGGGCAGCCGCAGCGCCAACGCCCTTACGGCATCGCCCAGTCCGCGCTCGGCGAGCACCGGCGGGTGGATGCCGCGCACCAGGTCGCGCAGTTCGGCGAGGGCGTCCACGGACGACTGGCGGGCCTGCGCGAGCAACTTCCTGGCCTGCTCGGGGTTCTTGTCCAGGAGTATCTCGATGGTCCCGAGATCCATGCCCATCGCGACCAGCCGGGCCTGCGCCCCGTCGTGCAGATCCCGTTCGATGCGCCGCAGTTCGGCGGCGGAGGTGTCGACGGCGTCACGCCGCGTCTCGGTCAGGACCCGCACCCGCTCGGCCAGTTCGCCCTGGTTGGAGGCGAGGACCGCCCGGGTCAGCCGGAAGTGGGCCTCCAGCAGCCGCGGGGTGAGGAAGTGGGCGAAGAAGAGGAGGACGAGGCCCAGGGCGGCGGCGCCGAACGCGGAGGCCTGGTCGGAGACCCTGACGAAGCCGTACCAGTAGGCCCCGTCCGCCGTGTCGGCGAAGACCCGCCACAGCCCGGCCGCCAGCGCGAATCCCTCCAGGGGGTAGAAGAGCAGCACGGCCGGCAGCAGCGCGGTGAAGAACCCCGCCGTCATGTCGACCGGCAGCCACAGCAGGTCCCGCCAGGTCGCCGGGTCACGGAGCATCGCGAAGGTACGCGCCCAGGGGTTGGCGTCCTTCGGGATCGGCCGGTACGCCGACGGGATCTGCACCCCGCACCACTCCGCCGCCAGCACCCGCCGCCAGTCCGCGAAGGCCCGAACGCCGGTCAGCACCCAGGGAGTCGTGACGATCCCGACCCCGATCGGGATCAGCGCGATGGACACCAGGGAGAGCGTGAAGCAGAGCACCGCCCCCGGCAGCAGTACCAGCGCCAGCCCGAGCCCCCGTACCGCCGCCCGTCCCACGCCGCGCATCCTGGTGCGGCTGATGCCGCTCTTCGTCTCGATGGTCGTCATGGCGTCAGTCTGGCCGAGCGGGAGGCGGGGGTCACTGGGGTTGGGCGGCCGGTCAGGGGGTGGTGCCAGGTACACCGTTCCTAGAGACTGAGTGGGATTGAGTCCTGTTGCCAGGACTGCTGCTCAGCCGGGTGCTCCGAACGGTGTTGGGCACCCTGGTCGCCCGCTTTCGCTCCACCACCGGGCGGCCCGCATCCGATGCGCGGTCCGGGAAGGTGGGGGCGGGGTTCCTCACGCCGTCGGATCTCCGGTCGGGCCTGGGCGGTCCGATGCCCACCACGATCACTCTGGTCGGGGTGGGGCGGTGCCGTTCGTCGCCTGATCGGGTGTCCGAGGGCGCGTCGCCCGATCGCGATGCTCGCCGCATCGTGCCGGGACATCCTGCGTCGTGGGGTGGTCAAGGGCTGTTGCCAGTGCTGGGCACCCCAGCGGGAGGTGTAGGCCGGGTCCACCGCGACGACGGCGATGTCCTGTTCGGCGGCCATCGACACCAGCCGGGCCCTGAGTTTCGCGGTCGGGAAACGGGAGATGAGGCGCCGGAACCGTTTGTTGCGGCCGTGCTTCTCCCGGCTGGTGCCGTCGGTGAAGTCGAGGTCCTCGATGGCGATGGCGGCGGCCCCGCAGCGGCGAGTGTGGTGCAGCAGCTGGGCTGGACGTGGCGGCGTGGCGGGAGCGGTGGCGGGCGGAGCGGATGTTCCTGGCCGCAGACGGGGAATCCGGCAAGCGGTTCGGTAACGAGACGATCCGTGTCACCGACACCGGCCAGGTCTCACTCAAGCTCCCGGCCCCGCTGGCCCACCTGGCCAACGCTCCCCACGGCCGCTACCTCCTCGACGCGGCCGTACGGTTCCGGCACCGGGGCGCGGAGTGGCTGGACCGGATCACCGCCAACCGGGCCGTGGCTTACCGCATCCACCACGACACCGCGCGCGGCCGCTGGTACATCACCGCATCCTGGCAGCACACCGCCGCCCCCATCCTGCCGCTGGACGCGGCACTGGCCCGGGGCGTGGTGGCGGTGGACATGAACGACGACCACCTCGCCGCCTGGCAGTTGGATGTGCACGGCAACCCGGTCGGCGAACCACAACGGTTCTTCTACGACCTCACCGGCACCGCAGAGCACCGGGACGCACAGCTCCGGCACGCGCTGACCCAGCTGCACCCGGCCCGCCGCCCGGTCCGCCTGCACCACCACGAGGCGGTCCTTGAGGGTGTGCAGGCGGCGGGACTTGGCATGCCACTCACCGCGCGTGGCATAGCCGCGCGCCAGGCCTGCCCGCTTGTCGGACTTGGCGCCCAGCGGCCGGGCCAGCCGCGCCTCAATGCGCGCGATCTGCCTGTGCAGCCAGGCCAGGCGAGTGGCCTGGCCGCGCCGGGCCAGCGCCCACTGATCATGGGTGGCCTTGGTGATGCTGCCCGCCCACCGCGCCGACGACTGTCCGGTCAGCTCCCGCTTGCGCACCGCCCATGAGGCCGCGTCATGCGCCAGCCCCTGCCGGGAGCGCTCGGCGAGATCCGCCGCTGCCAGCGACCCCAAGTACACGCCGACCTCGGCGAGGACCGCCGCGTCCGACTCGCTCACCCGCAGCCGGTCCCGGATCGCCACCCCGGCCGGGCCGGGCACCACGAACGACGCCGCCAACTTCCGCAGCCCGCCCACCAGTCCACCCCGCTCGGCCGAAGATCCCGTCACGGCAGTCAACGAGCAGCCTCCGCAAAGGTCACCCATTCGACCCAAGAACTCACGTTCCCTACCCGAGCCAAGGGCCACAGCACACCCCAGGCGGGAGGAGACCCTCCTGACGCAGCGGAACAACCGCATTGTCCCGTCTTAAATGATCTGGTTCCGAGTCGGGTCACTGACCTGCGGCGACCAGTTCAGTTGAGACGTGGGGATGCCGGGAATCTCAAGTGATGTGGTCCCGGGCGAGCGGATGCCGGAGGCTGTCTCAGTTGATGTGGTCCGACTTCGCTGTGTCGTCGGCCGCAACCGGACCGCTGATGTGGTTAGGACTGACGGCGCGCGAAGAGGACCGCACCTGGAACGCTCTCGTCGGGGTCGATCAGCATTTGGGCCTCGACGGTGAACCCGGCATCGCGTAGCCAGGCCGCCACCTGGTCAGGCTGGCGGCGGTGAACGTGGACGTTCATCGGGTGGCCGCCGTAGCCCTGCGTCTTCAGCCTCGACTCGTCGCCAACATGAAAGCCGAGCAGCAGTGGTCCGCCGGGACGCAACACGCGCCGGAAGTGGGCGAAGACCGTAGGGACTGCTTCGTCGGGGACGTGAATCAACGACCAAAATGCGAGCAGGCCGACGACTGAAGCATCGGCGAGGTCGAGGTTCGTCATCGAGCCCACCTCGAACCGCAGGCGGGGGTGGTCACGCCGAGCCACATCGATCATCACCGATGAAAGGTCGATGCCGAAAGCGTCCACACCCAGCTCGTGCAGGTGAGCGGTGACGTGTCCAGGTCCGCAGCCCACGTCCGCCACCGGCCCACCGCCAGCGGCGTGCACCAAGTCGGTGAACAGCGCCAGAGCCGCCCGAAGATACGGCGCCCCGGCCAGAGCCTCGCGTAGTTGGTCGGCATAGTTGACCGCGACCGTGTCGTAGGAGGTCCGGGTGTCTGCCAACCAGCGGTCCGCATTCATGGCTCGACAGAGTAGTGCAGTGATTAGAGTGACGAACCAGATCAATTGAGACCAATGGCGAATCAGGCCAGGCCACTTGAGATGGGGGCCAGACCCTTCGAGACGGGACACGCATCCAGCACCGGCACTCACTCACGCTCACCAGAAGTCACTCATGCTCAGTAAACCGGCAGCAGTTCCGACCCCCGGTCGCGGCGAGGACCTTCGCCTCCAGCTCCGGGTCCAGTCCCACCGCCGGCCGGTCCGGGCGCTGCGGCGCCACCCCGCCGATGCCCCGCAACCAGGTCCAGGTGTCGGCGACGGTCTCGGTGACCGGCCGGCAGCGCAGGCCGGACCCGAGCGCCCGGGAGACGTCCGCGCCGTGCAGGGCCGCATGCCCCTCGCTGCCCGGCGGCAGCCACACCGGCAGCTGCTGCCACGGCTCGATGCCCGCGTCGAGGACGACGTCCGGGTCGGTCCAGCGCAGCTCGGCGGCGGCGCCGGTGACGTCCACGCAGGCGTCGAGGAGCGTGCCCATGGTGGCGTGTCCCGAGGGCCCGACGAGGTTGTACGGTCCGCTCGCCTTCCGCTCCGCCGAGTCGAGGGTCCATTGCGCGAGGTCACGGACGTCGACGTACTGGAGGGGCAGGTCGTACGGCCCGGGCGCGAGGACGGGGCCGCCCCGGGCGATCCGGTTCAGCCACCAGGGCAGCCGGCCGATGTTCTCGTACGGCCCGAGGATCAGCCCGGCCCGGACGAGCAGCGAGCGGTCCGCGCCGAAGGCCTCGACGGCGGCCAGCTCGCCGCCCCGCTTGTCCCGGGCGTAGTCGGTCTGGTCCGCGTCGGCCGAGGCTCCCTCGACCAGGGGCGAGTTCTCGGTGCACCCGGCGCCCGGCGGCCACGCGTATACCGAGCGGCTCGACACGTACACGTACCGGTCGGCGCGGCCCCGCAGCAGCCGCGCCGCCTCGTGCACCGCCCGGGGCGCCGCCGACCAGGTGTCGACGACCGCGTCCCAGTCGCCGTCCGCTCCGGCCAGGGCGGCGAGCCCGTCGGGTGCGGTGCGGTCGCCGTGCAGGGAACGCACGCCGGCTGGGGGCTCGTGACGTCCCCGGTGGAAGACGGTCACCTCCCAGCCGCGCCCGAGGGCCGCCTCGACGACGGCCCGCCCCGCGAACTCCGTACCGCCCAGCATCAGAAGTCTCATGCCGGTGACTGTGCCCGGTGGAGCCGCGGGACGGAACGGGTATCTGCCGTCAGCAGAGGCTCAGGGGATCCGGGATCAACGTCCGGTCGGCGGCGTGTACTTGTAGCCGACCCGGCGCACCGTCTGGATCGCCCGGCGGTGCTCGGAGCCGAGCTTGCGGCGCAGGCGGGCGATGTGGACGTCGACCGTACGGCCGTCGCCGACATGGCCGTACCCCCACACCGTCGTCACCAGCTGGTCGCGGGTGTGCACCCGGTGGGGGTGGGTGACCAGATGCGCGAGCAGCTCGAACTCCAGGTAGGTGAGGTCGAGTTCGCGTTCGTCCACGGCGGCCGTGCGCCGCACGGTGTCGACGCGGACGAGCGGGTCGGCGGCGGTCCCGACGCCCTCCGGCGCCGGCGCGTCGGGCACCGCCGCCGACGGGAACGGCGGCTGCTGGTCGGCCGGGACGAGCACCAGGTAACCGATCATCGGCGGCTGACCCGGCAGGGTGGGCAGGGTGTGCGGGGGAGCGGGCAGCCAGGTGGCGCCCGGCGGCAGGAACTCCGCGACGTCGATCACCTCGTCCCGGTCGACGGCCCGCAGTCGATGACGGGAACCGTTGGGGGAGGAGGGAACGGCGGTGGGCAGGGAACGAGTGGTCGCCATGAGAGGTCAGCTCTTTCGCGCGAGAGGTCCGACGGGAACGTACGTCGTGCGCGCTGGCCGAAGGCCGGGGTGTACGGCTTTAGAGGGCCGGCGCGTTCGTCGCGCGGCAACACACCCGGTCGAAGTCGTGGTGCTGACGGGAAGGCCAGAACGGCTCGAGGTCATGGCGACCCGTCGCGGTGTGGTTCTGGAAGCCGACCATGGGCCCATTGAAGCAGACACGACCCCGCGACAGGAGCCTTCTCTCACTGCTTGGACGCCTGTCCGGGCGTGAACTCGCTCTCGTCCGACACGCAGAAGGGGCGCCCGCCGAGATGGCGGGCGCCCCTTCCGGGAAGCAGCGGTGATCAGACCTGGCCGGCCTTCTCCAGCGCGGAGCAGCAGGTGTCGACGATCAGGCGGGTCACCAGGTACGGGTCGACGTTGGCGTTCGGGCGGCGGTCCTCGATGTAGCCCTTGCCGTCCTTCTCGACCTGCCACGGGATGCGGACCGAGGCACCACGGTTCGAGACGCCGTAGCTGTACTCGTTCCACGGGGCGGTCTCGTGCAGACCGGTCAGGCGGTCGTCGATGCCGGCGCCGTAGTTCTTGACGTGGTCGAGCGGCTTGGAGCCCTCACCGAGGGACTCGCACGCGGTGATGATCGCGTCGTAGCCCTCGCGCATCGCCTTGGTGGAGAAGTTGGTGTGCGCACCGGCGCCGTTCCAGTCGCCCTTCACCGGCTTCGGGTCCAGCGTCGCGGAGACGCCGAAGTCCTCGGCGGTGCGGTAGAGCAGCCAGCGGGCCACCCACAGGTGGTCGGAGACCTCCAGCGGGGAGACCGGGCCGACCTGGAACTCCCACTGGCCGGGCATGACCTCGGCGTTGATGCCGGAGATGGCCAGACCCGCCTTGAGGCAGTTCTCCAGGTGCGCCTCGACGACGTCACGGCCGAAGATCTCGTCGGCGCCGACACCGCAGTAGTAGCCGCCCTGGGGGGCCGGGAAGCCGCCCTTGGGGAAGCCGAGCGGGTAGCCGTCCTGGAAGAACGTGTACTCCTGCTCGATGCCGAAGATCGGCTCCTGCGCGGCGAACTTCTCGGCCACCTCGGTGAGCGCGGCACGGGTGTTGGACTCGTGCGGCGTCATGTCGATGTTGAGGACCTCGCACAGGACGAGGATGTCGTCGCCGCCGCGAATCGGGTCCGGGCAGGAGAAGACCGGCTTGAGGACACGGTCCGAGGAGTGGCCCTCGGCCTGGTTCGTGGAAGACCCGTCGAAGCCCCAGATCCCCAGCTCGGCACCCTTGGCGTCGTCCGCCAGGATCTTCGTCTTGGAACGGAGCTTGGCCGTCGGCTGGGTGCCGTCGATCCAGATGTACTCAGCCTTGAAGGTCACGGGCCACTTCCTTCGGGGGTGTGTCTAGACGCACTTGCGGGTGCTGCGGCGCTGCGGCACTGGGGCGCCGCTTTCGATGCCCGGCAGCCTGTCAACAGGCGATTTCCCGATCATTGCTCGAATGTGAACCCCGTGTTACCTGGTCGTGTTGTGTCGCGACTCACGCTGTGAGGGCCCGCACGGCATGGAGAGCGGTGCGGAGAGCGGCATGAAAAGGGGCATGAAATGGGGCACGAAAGGGGCACGGAAGGGGCACGGAAGGAAGCGTCGGGACAGCTCGTATGCGATGGGGTTGAGGTTCGGGCGCGGGGGCGTCCGTGACTGCGGACATGCCGGTCCCGCCGCCCCTGGCCGGGGGCGGCGGGACCGGTGACACGTACTGCTACGGGCGTCCTGGCCTCACCCCACCTTCTCGATCACTGCCCGGCGGATCAGGAACTTGCCGGGCTCTCGTACCTGTTCGAAGGCCGCGTTGTTGAGCAGGACACAGCTGCCGGAGACCGAGGTGACCTCCACCGTCGTGGACTTGTTGTTGTCCAGGTTGGTGACCTTCAGCTTCGTGCCGGCCGGGAACTGGTTGCTGGACGCGGCCGGAGCCCCGTCCTCGCCGGACAAGGTGACGGTCGAGCCGTTGCACACCTGCTGACCGGAGGCGGCACCGCCGCCGCTCCCGGCGCTTTCCGCGGGGGCGGTCTGCGGGGCGGTCTGCGCCGGCTGTGCGGGCTGAGCAGACTGTGCTGGCTGTGCCGACTGCGTCGCCTGGGAGTCCTGAGCCGACTCCCCGACGACGCACCCCGACGCCTCCTGCTGCACCTTGATCTGCGCGATGACGGCCTCGCGGTTGGCGATCCGGGCCTCGGACTGGGCGTCCGGGGCGGCCCGCTGACCGTCGATGAACCGCTGGTTGTTGCCGAGGGCGGTGGCGAGCCCCTGGCAGACGGTCGACTCGGCGGCCGTCTGCGGGGACTGTGCGGCGTTCGAGGTGGCCGCCATGGCGAAGGCGCCGCCACCCGCCACCGTCGCGGCACTCGCCAGCAGCGCGAGCTTCTTCTTCGTGCTGAGCGTTCTTCTACGCGACATCCGCGGCTCCTGAGAGGTAGGGAAGCGTACGCCGCTATGTACGAGATACCGAACGAAGCTACTCAGCGCTTACAGGAGTCACCAAAGTGGTGCGCGTCACACAAGTCTCAGGTGTCGCCCTGCTCGTACGCCAACACGGTTTCGTTCACGTACTGGAGCAACCCCTCGGTCTGGCGCGTGAGTTCGTCCTCGCCGGTCTCCGCGCCGTCGCCCCACTGCCCGTTCGCGAACACCACCGAGCGCACGGTCATCAGCCGCCGGAACACCCCCGCCGAACCGGGGGGCGCGGTCGGCAGCCCCGCCTCGGGCGGCGGGTCGAGCGAGACCACCTGATACGTCACCGGGTCCATCGAGGCCATCGTGAACACCGCGGCGGCGTCCTCGACGCGCCGGAAACTCAGCACGCTCACCGTCACCTGCGAACGCCGCTCGGTGTCCGTGAACAGCGCCGCCGTCAACCGGACGCATCCCTTGCCCTGTTCGAGCAGCGCGGCCAGCTCGGCGGACATGCCGCGGGCGCAGTCGGTGGTGGTGGCGAGGTCGACGCGGTGGTGCCGGGAACCGTCCTTCAGGCGCACGTTCTGCTGCGGAAAGGCCTGCTCGGGCCGGATGACGGGCCGCGCGAGCAGGGAGGGGAGGGCGGTCGGGGCGTCGGAGGGAAGGGAGATCGTGACGGACGGGGCGGGGGCGCCGGAGTCCGCGGTGGCCGACGTCAGGGGAGCGGCCGTCGTCGTCCCGTCGCCGGCACCGCCGCCCGCGTACATCACCGCGCCCGCGGCGATCGCCGCCACGAGGACGACTCCCGTGCCGGCGGCGACCGCGCGCCGGGTGCGGTGCCTTTTGCGTATGCGCTCCTGCTCGGCCACCCACTGGGCGTACGGGTCGGAGGTGTGCGGGGGTATTCCTTGATCGCCGAAGGTCATGGCGGCGGAGGGTAACAGTGCGGGGGGCCTGAACTCCCGCCGCCCGACAAAGCGTTGACTACCGTGACAAGGCGTCCCGTACGGCCTCGTCGGTGCGGGCCACCACCGCCGTACCGTCGTCCGCGGTGATGATCGGGCGCTGGATCAGCTTGGGATGCCCGGCGAGGGCGGTGATCCAGCGGTCGCGCGCAGTGTCGTCCCGGGGCCAGCCCTTGAGGCCGAGCTCCTTCGCGGCGGCCTCCTGGGTGCGGGTGATGTCCCAGGGTTCGAGGCCGAGGCGGTCGAGGACGGCCCGGATCTCGTCCTCGCTCGGCACGTCCTCCAGATAGCGGCGGACGGTGTAGTCCGCGCCCTCCGCGTCGAGCAGTGTGAGCGCGCTGCGGCACTTCGAACAGGCCGGATTGATCCAGATCTCCATACGGCCCACGGTACGCGAAAACCCGTCCTTCACCTGAGTCCCAGCACCCCCGAAAGCCCTTGTGGCCAGGGGCTTTTGTCAGTGCCGGGCAGTAGAATAGAAGCAGTGTTCGAGGGTGTCGCCGGGGTGTCGAGATCTCCGGCGGGACACACCCTGACCGCGACAGGAGGATGCCTGTGCCCGCTGCCGCACTGAAGCCGAAGCCGTTGCCCACCCAGTCCACCGCGAAGCGTTCCGTCCTGCTCGACATGCCGTACGCGCCCGTGGAGAAGCGCCCGCTGCCGCCGGGCCGTCCGCGTGAGTGGTACGTCAGCCACAACCGCCGCCTCAAGGCCATGCGCCTTGCGATCGCCCTGCTCGACTCGGGCGTCTACCTGCCCAACCAGGCCCGCAACGAGACGATACGAAGCGCGGCGGAGACGATCGGCGTCCACCCGCCGTCGGACACGACGTGCCACATGGTGCGGGCGCTGATGCGGTACGCCCGCTGAGCCTTGGCGCCGGGTGCCCGTGTTGGTCCGGGGCGCCCGGCGCCGGTGCGGGCGTGTGCTGGGGGGCTCCGCACCCGGACCCCCGGGCCTGTGCCCACACCACCCGATCGGTCGGCCAAGAGGTGGCGGTCGAGGGCTACTTCTCCACCGACCGAGTCGGGTGGTGGGTGGGCACAGGCCGGGGGTCCAGGGGGCGGAGCCCCCTGGTACTAGGCGAGAGGCTTGCCTGCGCCGGACAACCCGCCTACGCCGACAGTTCCTTCTCCACCGGCGTCCGCATCCGCGGCGTCACCCTCGGCGCCCCCCCCCATCCCCCCACCCGCTCCGCCTCCACCGCGATCGCCGCCTCCGCCTCCCGCCCCACTCCCTCCGTGTCCAGCACCCGCCACACGATCTCCCCCACCGCCCACTGAGCCCCCCCGCCCCCCAC
>NZ_LGDG01000282.1 GCF_001279775.1 Streptomyces sp. MMG1533
CTCTCCCAGCCCGCCAAGGAACTACTGGCGGAGAAGGGATACGACCCCGTGCTCGGCGCGCGGCCGCTGCGCCGCACCATCCAGCGCGAGATCGAGGACACCCTCTCCGAGAAGATCCTCTTCGGTGAGCTGCGTCCGGGTCACATCGTGGTCGTGGACACCGAGGGCGAGGGCGAGACCAAGACCTTCACCTTCAGGGGCGAGGAGAAGTCGGCACTGCCCGACGTCCCGCCGATCGAGCAGGCGGCCGGTGGGGCTGGGCCCAACCTGAGCAAGGACGCGTAAGCCTTACCCGCCAGAAGGTACGCGCCAGAAGGGGCCGCCCCGGGACTTCGGTTCCGGGGCGGCCCCTTTTTGTTCGGCGCCGGTTCCTCAGCACCGCCACCGGGCCCGGCAGCAGCGTGAGTTGACCGCCCGGGCCCTGCGAGGAGCGGGCCCGTGCGGCGGGGATCAGGAGAGCTGGCCGTCGTAGTCCGGCAGCTTGTACGTCTTCTCGGCGTGGCCGCCCGAGAGGTCGGTGGCGCTGTTCCCGATGTTCGCGATGATCGTGTAGCCCTTGGACTCGACGTCGACGCGCTGGGCGGTCTTGTAGGCGGCGACGTCCTTGAACAGGTCGGTGAAGCTGCGGACGTAGAGGCCGGAGACCTCGTAGCCGACGTGCTCCAGGTTGTAGTCGGTCGCCGAGTAGATGATCCCGGGCCGTGCCGTCACGAAGAACAGGGCGACGCCGTGCTCCTGGGCGTACTCGGCGACGTCCAGGACCGGCTGGTTGGCCGGCTGCGGGTAGCTGAAGCCGAAGTCGGTCTCCAGGGTGGTGTTGTCGATGTCGAAGACGATGGCCTGCTTCTCGCCCGGCTTGGTGTTGGCTATTCGCTGCTTCAGGTAGGGCAGGGCCTGGTCCATCAGGGCCTGGCAGTCCTGCTGCCAGGTCGCGTAGTCGACGTCCGCGGCGGCGGTGGCGGTCGTGGAGGTGCTCGTGGTCGTCGTCGCGGCCTCGGCGGGGACGGCCAGCGCCACGAGGGCGGCTGCGGAGACGGCGATGACGGCTGCGCTGCGCGCCCAGGGGCGTCGTCGTGTCATGTGGGGGGTTCCTCTCACGTCCGGACGTTCTGTAGTTGTCGGGTGCATGTTCGTTGGTGAGGGTGGCGCGAGGGGAACCGTAGGGTTACTGGTTGGTAAGTGGCCAGAGACGTGCGTCACATGACGCGGTGTTTCAAAGATCGAGGATCTCGCGGCCCGGTGACATGCCGCACAGGCGATTTGTCCGTTACTAGGCGGAATAGTGGAAACCGCCATGCGGTCAAAGAGGACTAAAACGGGCTTTTGGTTGGGAACTCCCGTGCAAGGTTTGCCGTCTTGACGGGATTCATCCCTGATGGCGCTTCTGTCAATAAGCGGGAAGCTTTGGGGTCAAGTACTAGCTTTAGTCGTAGATCACTGTTTTGGGGCTTTATGGGGCTGCGGGTTACCAAGGGATGCCCCGTCCGGCGGACGCCAGTGCGTCGGACGGTTTCTCCGTCCCCGTCCCCATGAGGTTTTCGATGTCCCCGCGCGTCTCGTCCCGTTCTTCCCGTATATCCGCCCTCCGCACCCGTGCGGCCGTGCTGGCCACCGGCCTTGGAGTGTCGGTCGTGCTGGGGGCCGGGGTCGCGGCAGCCGCCGACACCGGCGCGACCACGGTCGCCGTCGCCAAGACCACCGCCAAGACCGCCGCCGCCAAGAAGGCCGCCTCCTGGGTCGACCCGGTGACGAAGTACACCCTGTCCGCGAGCTTCGCCCAGTCCGGCGGCATGTGGCAGTCCACCCACAGCGGGCAGGACTTCGCCGTGGCGAGCGGCACCAAGGTCGTCGCCGCGCACGGCGGCACCGTCGTCAAGGCGGGCGGCAACGGCGCCGGCGACGGCCCCGCGTACGGCAACGCCATCGTCATCAAGCACGGCAACGGGACGTACTCCCAGTACGCCCACCTCTCGCGCATCCAGGTGAACGTCGGTCAGGTCGTCAAGACCGGTCAGCGCATCGCCCTGTCCGGCAACACCGGCAACTCCAGCGGCCCGCACCTGCACTTCGAGATCCGTACGACCGCGAACTACGGGTCGGCCATCGACCCGGTCGCGTTCCTGCGCTCCAAGGGCGTGAAGGTCTGACAACTCCTGACGGAGTTCTAGGACTTCGCGGAGGACCCGCCGGTGCCCTGATGGGCCTGCGTCACCAGGCCCGTCGCGACCTCGAGGACCGCCTTGCGCTTGGCCTCGGGGTCGCCTTCGAGGTCCTGGAGGACGAACATCCCGGCGTGCATCGTGAAGATCGCACTGACGCAGCGGACCTGGTCGACCAGCTCCGCTTCCGGGTCGATGAGGATGTCGCGCATGCCGAGCATGCGGGTCTTGAAGGTCTCGCCGATGCGCAGTTCGCGTACGGTGGCCTGGTTCTCCTGCATGAAGCGGAACAGGGGCGCGGCGCCGGCCAGGGCGTCGCTGTAGCGCCGTACGATCTCCTGCTTCGTCTCCAGGGTGTGCGGCTGGCCCTTGCCCCAGTCGATCAGCTCCTCGATCGGCTGCGCCAGGTCCTCGAAGATGCTGACGAGGATCTCTTCCTTGGTCTTGAAGTGGTAGTAGAGCGCAGCCTTGGTGACGTCCAGGCGCTCGGCGATCTCGCGCAGCGAGGTCTTCTCGTAGCCCTGCTCGGCGAAGAGTTCGAGCGCGATGTCCTGGATGCGCTGGCGGGTGTTCCCGCGGCGCCGCTGCCTGGTGCCGTCCATGGTGCCGCCCATCGTCGCACTCCTCGTGCTTTCCAAGAACTTACTTGACGCCCGGCTAGTTGCGGGTCTACTTTCCCGAGTGTAGTCAACTAGCCGGGCGGCAAGTAAGTAGCCGGCCGGGGTAAGACCCAGGGGAGTGGGGAAACGATGGCGGACACGCAGACGGTCGAGACCGAGCCCGAGAAACAACCGAAGAGCGTCCGAGTGGTCCTGCTCGCGCTCATGATCACGATGATGCTCGCGATGCTCGACAACATGATCGTGGGCACCGCGATGCCGACGATCGTCGGCGAGCTCGGCGGACTCGAACACCTTTCGTGGGTCGTCACCGCGTACACCCTGGCGACCGCCGCCTCCACCCCGCTGTGGGGCAAGCTCGGCGACATGTACGGGCGCAAGGGCGCCTTCATGACCTCGATCGTGATCTTCCTGATCGGCTCCGCGCTCAGCGGCATGGCCCAGAACATGGGCGAACTGATCGGGTTCCGGGCCGTTCAGGGCCTCGGTGCCGGTGGCCTGATGGTCGGCGTCATGGCGATCATCGGTGATCTGATCCCGCCGCGGGAGCGTGGCAAGTACCAGGGCATGATGGCCGGCGTCATGGCGCTCGCGATGATCGGCGGTCCGCTGGTCGGCGGCACCATCACCGACAACTGGGGCTGGCGCTGGTCCTTCTACATCAACCTGCCGCTCGGTGTGGTCGCGCTCGCCGCGATCAGCGTCGTCCTTCACCTGCCGAAGAAGCGGGCGCAGGCGAGGATCGACTACCTGGGCGCCGGGCTGCTGACCGTCGGCATCACCGCCATCGTGCTCGTCACCACCTGGGGCGGCTCGGAGTACGCCTGGACGTCCGCGCGGATCATGGAGCTCATCGGGATCGGCGTCGCCTCGCTCATCGGATTCGTGTTCTGGCAGACCAGGGCCGCCGAGCCGGTCGTGCCGCTGCACATCTTCCGCAGCCGCAACTTCACCCTGATGTCGGTCATCGGCTTCATCACCGGCTTCGTGATGTTCGGCGCGACCCTCTTCCTGCCGCTGTACCAGCAGTCGGTTCAGGGCGCCTCCGCGACCAACTCCGGGCTGCTGCTCCTGCCGATGCTCGGCGCGATGCTCGTCACCTCGATGGTCGCGGGACGGGTCACCACGAACACCGGCAAGTACAAGGTCTTCCCGATCGTCGGCAGCGTCCTGATGGTCGTCGGGCTGTACCTGCTGTCCCTGATGGACACGGACACCTCGCGGTTCACGTCCGGTGTGTACATGGCCGTCGTCGGTCTCGGCATGGGCTGCCTGATGCAGATCACCATGCTCGTCGCGCAGAACAGCGTGGAGATGAAGGACATGGGCGTCGCGTCCTCGTCCACCACCCTCTTCCGTACCCTCGGCTCCTCGTTCGGCGTCGCGATCATGGGCGCCCTGTTCAACAACCGCGTCCAGGACGTCATGTCCGAGCGGGCCGGTGCGCTGGGCTCCAAGGTGACCGAGCAGTCCGCGCAGCTGGACGCGGCGAGCCTGGCGAAGCTGCCGGACGCGGTGAGCGATGCGTACAAGCACGCGGTGTCGGCCGGCACGCACTCGGCGTTCCTGCTGGGGGCCGCGGTGGCGGTGGTCGCGATGGTGGCGGCGTGGTTCGTGAAGGAGGTGCCGCTGAAGGGGGCGGGACCGAAGGCCGAGGGAGCGACGGAGGACGCTCCGGCGAAGCCGCCGGTGGTCGAGGCCGTCTGACCCGACAGTGACCGAAGGCCCCCGGACGGTGTCCGCCCCGGGGGCCTTCGCCGTGCCCGGTCCGATCCCGACGCGTTGTCAGTCCCCCGTGTCACCATCGGCCCATGGACAAGTTGCGGCAGTTGCGGCTGGCGAAGGACGCCATGGACCGTGACTGGGCCGACCCGGAGCTCGACCTGGAGGCGGTGGCCGCGCGGGCGGGCTACTCGCGGTACCACTTCATACGTGCCTTCCGCGAGGCGTACGGCGAGACACCCGGCCAGTACCTCACCCACCGCCGTATCGAGCGGGCGGAGGATCTGCTGCGGACCGCCAACCTGTCCGTGACCGAGATCTGCCACCTGGTGGGCTTCAGCAGCCTGGGCACGTTCTCGACCCGGTTCAAGGCATGGACCGGGCTGACGCCCAGCGAGTACCGGACGAAGCACGTGGGCCGCGGGGCCGCTCTCATACCCGGGTGCTACGCCATGCTCTGGGCGGGCGGGTTCCGCAGCGGCCCGGGCCGCCCACAGCGCAATTCCGGAGAAGCGGGCTGACGGCACCCTTGCCTACGGTGGGAGGACCAGCCGGAACCGACCGTCACCGACAGGAGCGCACCGTGATCAAGGGACTCAAGATCTCGACCGTCTGGGTACTCGACCAGGACCGGGCCAAGGAGTTCTACACACAGAAGTTGGGCCTGGAGGTCCGTACGGACATGACGATGGGCGAGGGCGGGATGCGCTGGCTCACCGTCGGTTCCCCGGAACAGCCCGACGTGGAGCTCACGCTGATGGTGCCGGGCACGTCGGCGATGGACCCCGAGTCCGCCGAGATGATCAAGAAGCTCGTGGCCAAGGGGGCGCTCGGCGCGGGCGTGCTGACCACCGACGACATCCACGGCGACTACAAGAAGCTCAAGGACCGGGGCGTGGAGTTCCTGCAGGAGCCGCAGGAGCGCCCCTACGGCACGGAGGCGCTCTTCCGCGACGACTCCGGGAACTGGTTCTCCTTCACACAGCCCCGTGAGGGCGGACTCGACATGGACCAGGACTGGTCCGGCTGAGCGGGCGGAAGCCCTGCCGCGAGGATCACGGCAGCATCGGATAGCTCCCCGTGTTCGTCGGCGCGTGCTCCGGCAGCCACAGCACCGCCACCGCCCCCTCCGCCGGAACCTCCTCCGGCGCGCCCGCCGGCCGTACGTTGCGGAAGGTCAGGCGGGCGCCGAGCACCCTGGCCTGCCCGGCCGCGATGGTCAGGCCCAGGCCGTGGCCGTGGCCGGCCCGGTCGGTGCTGCCGGTGCGGAAGCGGCTCGGGCCCTCGGCGAGGAGGTCCTCCGGGAAGCCGGGGCCGTGGTCGCGGACCCGGATGACCCGGCCCTCGACGCTGACCTCGATCGGCGGCTTGCCGTGCCGGGCGGCGTTGGCGAGCAGGTTGAACAGCACGCGCTCCAGGCGCCGCGGGTCGGTCGTGACCTCGGACTCGTGCACCACGCGGACCTCGATCGCGGGGTCCTTCGCCGCCACCCGCCGGCTGACGAACTCGCCCAGCATGATGTCCTGCAGCTCGGCCCGCTCGGAGGCACCGTCGAGGCGGGCCACCTCCAGTACGTCCTCGACGAGCGTGCGCATGGCCTTGGCCCGGTCGAGGACCAGTTCCGTGGGGCGGCCGGGCGGCAGCAGTTCGGCGGCCGTGAGCAGCCCGGTCACCGGGGTGCGCAGCTCGTGCGCGATGTCGGCGGTGACCCGGCGCTCAGCGTCCAGCCGCTGCTGCAACGCGTCCGCCATCGCGTCCACCGCGCTCGCCAGGTCGTCGGTCTCGTCCCGTACGACCCCGCCGATGGCGTCCCGCACCCGCACGTCCGACTCGCCGCCCGCGACCTGGTTCGCCGCGGCGGCCGCCTTGCGCAGCCGGCGCGACAACTGTCCGCCGATGAGCACGCCGAGCGCGCTGCCGCCGAAGACGACCGCGATGGAGCCGATCACCAGGGCCTGGTCGAGGTCGTTGAGGATGTCCGTGCTGCGGTCGGTGAACCCGGTGTGCAGCGACAGCACATGCCCGCCCTTGACCGGCACGGCGGCCCAGATGTCCGGTACGCCGTTCGGCCGGTCCGAGACGAAGGTGGCCCGGCGCCCCTGCTCGACCTTCATCCGCAGGGACGCCGGCAGGTCCGGGTCGTCGATCTTGATGTTGGGGAAGTTCGGCCGCTGGGCCACCTCGTAGTTGCGCTGCGCGATCTGGACGCGCTCGTCGGCCAGGTCGCGCGCGTTGTCCAGCATCGAGACCCGGGCCGCGTTGTGCACGACGAGGCTGAGCGTGATCGCCACCAGGGCGCCGACCAGCGCGATGGCCGCGCTCAGCTTCCATCTCAGTCCCGTACGAATGCCCGGAATCGTGTTGCCCGGGCGTCGAAGGTTCCCCCGCATACCCCTGCTCAGGCCTTCAACTTGTAGCCGAAGCCGCGGACCGTCTCGATCCGGTCCTGGCCGATCTTCGTACGCAGGCGCTGCACATGGACGTCGACGACCCGCGTGTCACCGCCCCAGCCGTAGTCCCACACCCGCTCCAGGAGTTTGTCGCGCGAGAGCACCGTGCCCGGCGCGGAGGAGAACTCGAGGAGGAGCCGCATCTCGGTGGGGGTGAGCGCCACCGGCTCTCCGGACCGGCGCACCTCCATGCCCTCGGTGTCGATCTCCAGTTCGCCGAAGGTCAGCAGTCCGCCGCCGGTCGCCGGGGCGCCGGAGTCGTCCGCACGGTCGCCGCCGCTCGCGTGTCCGAAGCGGCGCAGCACCGCGCGTATCCGGGCGACCAGGACCGCGCCGTCGAAGGGCTTGGTCACGTAGTCGTCGGCGCCCGCCTCCAGGCCCAGCACGACGTCGATCGAGTCGGCGCGCGCGGACAGCATGATCACCGGGACGGTCGACTCGTCACGGATGCGGCGGCACAGCGACACCCCGTCGAGGCCCGGGACCATGACGTCCAGCAGGGCGATGTCGGGGCGGTCCGCGCGGAACGCCTCCAGGCCCGACAGCCCGTCGGGCATGGCCGTGACCGCGAAGCCGTCCCGCTCCAGGGCGAGCTGGGTGGCCTCGCGGATGACGTCGTCGTCCTCGACGAACAGAACGTGGG
The DNA here is from genome assembly GCF_001279775.1 of Streptomyces sp. MMG1533. Lineage (GTDB taxonomy): Bacteria > Actinomycetota > Actinomycetes > Streptomycetales > Streptomycetaceae > Streptomyces. The sequence goes on from NZ_LGDG01000282.1 coordinate 7,595, forward strand.
TCTGGTCTGCCATCCGGTCGCTCTCTGCTCTCGGTCCTTGTGTCGTCTCGCTACCAGGTGATCGGTTCAGGCACCCCGATCGGTTCACACCGTCTTCGACGGGCGGCTCAGTTGTCCGGAACCGGCGTGGCATCGCCACCGACGGCGTTGCTGTACTCCGTGCGTGTCGTGTACTTCCGGACGAAGTGGTCCGCGCTCCAGACGTACGTGCTGACCTCCTCGGCGGACGGGCTCGACACCGGGTCGCTCTTCGCGTACACCTGCCGGGTCACCACCAGGGCGCCGCGGTCGATCTCCGCGTAGAGCGGGGGCTCCTCGGCCCCGAAGACATGATGGTAGGAACCGCCCTCTTCGTGATACACGTACGAGCCGATTCCGACCGCGTCACCGCAGGTCAGCACGTTGACGACGACGTCGTCGGACGGTCCTGAGGTCAGGTTGCCGTACGACACGTCGACGGGGTACTGGTCGCCCGCGCACGGCTTCAGCCCGCGCTTGACGTCCGCGGAGACCTTCGGATCGTCCTTGACGAGCCGCACCGCGTCCACACGCGCGGCCGTCGCGGAGGAAGCGGGCGAGGGCGAGGAGGCCACGCCCGCCACCGAGTCGGTGCGGGCCGGGCCCTCGTCACGGGCACCGGTGCCGCCGGTGCCGCAGGCGGACACGAAAAGGGTGAGGGCGGCGAGCACGGCCACTGCCGTGATCGCCGCCTGGAAGGTCCCCCGCGCCGGTGGTACGGATTCGGGCCGCAGGGGTTCACCGCCGTCGCAGCCCCCACCGGCCTCGCGCCCGATGCCACCGGCCGTCGTGCCTAGGCCGCGCAACGCTCCCGCTCCTCACGCTCCAGCGCGCGTGCGTCCAGGTCGCGGCTCTCCAGCTCCTCGCGGAGCCGGGCGAGCGCCCGGTGCAGCGTGCTCTTGACCGTTCCGGCCGACATACCGAGTGCGGCGGCCGTCTCCTCCGTGGACATCTGCTCCCAGTGTCGCAGCACGACGACGCTGCGCTGCTTGGGGGCGAGCACCTTCATGACGTCCATCAGCAGCGCGCGGTCCGCGTGCTGCTCGGTGGCGTCGTCGACGGAGGCGTCCGGGAGCTGCTCGGTCGGGACCTCCTCCAGCTTGCGGGCCCGCCACCACTCGGTACGCGTGTTGATCATCACCCGGCGCAGGTAGGCGTCGGCGAGCCGCTTGTCCGCGATGCCGTCCCAGCGGCCGTACGTCCGCACGAGCGCCGTCTGGAGCAGGTCCTGAGCGTCGACCGGGTCCGGGACCAGTCGGCGGGCGCTGCGCAGCAGCGCGTCCTGCCGGGTACGTACGTACTCCTCGAACTCGAGCACCTCGCCCTGCGCCATGATGACCGCCTCCCGCTCCCCGTTCCCGACCGGCCTGTTCGCCGTCGGATTCATTGCCTGTGGTGCCTGTCGGGCACGGAAATGAAGCTACGGAGGCGTTGTCACGGGGCTGTCCGAAGCAGCCTTCGGACAGCGATCGGCTGTCCGTCGGTTGTGTAACAGCAGTGAGAGAGGGGAAGGGAGTTGTGCCTGCTGGTGGCGGTATGGGGCGATTGGGTCTCGGGGTTACGTCAACGGCAGCCGATACAAACCACCCGGGAGTGGCTCCACCAGACCGTCCGCGACCAGACCGTCCAGCGCCCGGGCGCGCTGCACCGGCTCGTGCCACACCCGGTCGAGCGCCGCCTGCGGGACGGGAACGTGCGCCTCTCGCAGTACGGCCAGCAGCCTGCCGCGGACCTGGCGGTCGGTACCGGCGTACGTCTGTCCGCGGCGCGGCGGACCGTCGTGCTCCGGCTTGCCCGCGAGCCGCCAGGCGCACTGCGCGGCGATCGGGCAGCGCTGGCACGTCTCGTTCCTGGCCGTGCACACCAGCGCGCCGAGCTCCATGGACGCGGCGGCCCAGCGGGCGGCGATCCCCTCGTCCTCGGGCAACAGCGAGCGGGCCAGCTTGCGTTCGGCGGCGGTGGTGGCGTTCGGCGGGTACTGCACACCGGTCACGGCCCGCGCGAAGACCCGGCGGACATTGGTGTCGAGCACCGCGTGCCGCTGCCCGTACGCGAACGACGCCACGGCCGCGGCCGTGTACTCCCCGATGCCGGGCAGCGCGAGCAACTGCGCGTGCCCCGTCGGTACGTCGCCGCCGTGCCGTTCCGTTATGGCGACCGCCGCCCCGTGCAGGCGCAGGGCGCGGCGCGGATAGCCGAGCCGGCCCCAGGCGCGCACGGCCTCGCCGGGGGCCTCCGCGGCCAGGGAGGCGGGGCGCGGCCAGCGGGCCAGCCACTGCTCGTAGACGGGCAGGACGCGGTTCACGGGCGTCTGCTGCAGCATGAACTCACTGACCATCACCCCCCACGGACCGGCTTCGGGCCGCCGCCAGGGCAGGTCGCGGGCGTGCTCGTCGAACCAGTCGATGACAGGGGCGTGGAGCGGCTCGCCGAGGGCTTCGCCGACGGGGCTGTTCATGGGGTGCGGGGACTTCGTGGGCACAGTCATGGCCTTCCGATCCTGCCATGAGGGGGCGGTGCCTCGGGTGTATCGCCACCCCTGGGAGCCACCGGACCTGACGATCGACAGCAGTCGCGCCCTGCCCGTCGCTTGTAGCGTCGGGCGGATGGAACGCCCTCGTATCCGGCGCGCCTGCCTCCTGTGGGCGGCCCTCGCGCTGCCCGCACTCACCGCGGACGCCATCGGGCTGAACGAACCGCGTGCCTTCTGGCCGCAGATCGCCGGCCTGGGCGTGCTCGCCGCGGCGGTCGCGTCGGCCCGCCGGCACCCTGTTGCCGCCTTCGGACTGATGGCCGTACTGAGCCTGCTCACCGCGCCCGCCCTGTTCACCGTCTCCTACGGCCCGGCCCTCGGCGTCCTCGCCCTGTTGCTCGGCCTGCGCGCGGCCCGGGTGCTCCCGGCGGCCGTGCTGTTCGTCGCCGTCGGCTGCGTCGGCGCCGCGAAGGTCGCGCTCGTCGGGGTCGACCCGGCGGCGCAGTGGGTGGTCCTGACGGGCACGCTGCTGTTCGGCTGCGTCTTCCCGTGGCTCGGCGGCCGCTACTGGCGCCAGAGCCGTGAGCTGGCCGCGGCCGGCTGGACGCGCGCCGCCCGCCTCGAGGACGAGCAGCGCAGCGCCGAGGAGCGGGCGCGGCTGCGCGAACGGGCCCGCATCGCCCAGGACATGCACGACTCGCTCGGCCACGAGCTGAGCCTGATCGCCCTGCGCGCGGGCGCCCTCCAGGTCGCCCCCGACCTCCCCGAACGGCACCGCGGCGCCGCGGCCGACCTGCGCGCGGCCGCGGCCGACGCCACGGACCGGCTGCACCGCATCATCGGCGTCCTGCGCGAGGACGACGAGCCGGTGCCGCTGACCCCGGCGGGCGAGAGCGTCGAGCAGCTCGTCGCCCGTGCGGCCGAGTCGGGGCTGCCGGTGCGCTGGGAACCGACGGGGGGCGGTACGGCCGCACAGCCGGGCTCGGTCGCCGAACGCACCCTGCACCGGGTGGTGCGCGAGGCGCTGACCAACGCGGCCCGGCACGCGCCGGGCGCACCGGTGACCGTCGCGGCCGCGGGGGAGGCGGGTGGCACGACCGTCACCATCACCAACGGGCGGGCCACGCAGAAGAGTTCCCCGTCCGCCGGCGGCTCCGGTCTGCTCGGACTGCGCACCGCGGTCACCGCCTCCGGCGGCGACTTCGAGGCGGGCCCGCACGGCGAAGGCTTCCGGGTCCGGGCGTACGTCCCCGAACAATCGACGCCGAGGCCGCCGCGTACCGCCGCCCCCTCGGCCCCCTTCACCCGCGCCCGCCGCCGTGTCGCCGTGGCCGTCGGAGCCGCCGCCTGCGCGGGCGTCGTGCTGGTCGGCGGGGCCTTCGCCTGGTACGCGTACACGGAGACGCACTCGGTCCTGGAGCCCGCCGCGTACGCGAGGCTCGGCCTGGGCTCCACGGCTGCCGAGCTCGCGCCCGCGCTGCCGGACCGCACCGCCCGCGACGCCCCCGTCGAACGGGCGCCGGCGCCCCCGAAGGACACCGACTGCCGCTACTACCGGGCGAGCGGCGAACTCCTGGTCTCCGTCGACCACTTCAGACTGTGTTTCGACACCGGGGGACGCCTGGTCGCCAAGGACCTGATCCCCAGGGCAGGCCTGTCCGAGGACGCACACGAGGAGTTCGTACGGTGATCCGCGTACTGCTGGCCGACGACGAGGTGATGGTCCGCGCGGGCGTGCGGGCGATCCTGGGGAGCAGCGGGGAGACGGAGGTCGTCGCCGAGGCGGGCGACGGACGCGAGGCGGTCGAACTGGCCCGCGCCCACCGCCCGGACGTGGCCCTGCTCGACATCCGCATGCCCCGCCTGGACGGACTCGCCGCGGCGGAGGAGATCGTACGGACCGTCCCCGGCACGGCCGTCGCCATGCTCACCACGTTCTCCGAACAGGCCTACGTGGCCCGCGCACTCGGCGGCGGCGTCACCGGTTTCCTGCTCAAGTCCGGGGATCCGTACGAACTGATCGCGGGCGTAAGGGCGGTGGCGGGCGGCGGCGCGTTCCTCTCCCCGAAGGTCGCGCGGTACGTCGTCGACGGCCTCGGGGGAAGCGCCGGCCGACTGGGTCGCGAGGCCGCCGCACGCGCGCGCGTGCAGGAACTCAGCCCGCGCGAGCGGGAGGTGCTGGGCCTCGTCGGCGCGGGACTGTCCAACCCGGAGATCGCCGCCCGGCTGCACCTCGTCGAGGGCACGGTGAAGGCGTACGTGAGCTCGGTCCTCGACCGGCTGGGGGTGCGCAACCGGGTGCAGGCGGCGATCGTGGCGTACGAGGCGGGCCTGGTGGAGTCGTGAGGGTCAGTGGCGCAGGTCGTACGACGGGACCTGGGTGGGGCGGGGGCCCGGGCCGGTGAACCACCGTGCGGCGGCGGGCGCCGAGGGTGCGCGCATCGCCCCCGCGAGGCGCGTTGCAGGGCGACTGCACAGCCGTACGACCGCGAACGCGACGACCGCTCCGAGGGCCAGCCCCGCGGCCACGTCGTGCGGGTAGTGCACGCCGACGAAGACACGGGAGAAGGCCATCAGGAGGGCCAGCGGGGCCGTCAGCCTCAGGGCCGTGCGCCGGACCAGGGCCAGGGTGACGGCCGCGGCGCCCGCGATCGTGGCGTGATTGCTGGGGAAGGACCAGTCGCCGGGCGGTGGGCAGGCGGCGAGGGAAGAAGCCGCGTCGGTGACCGCGCGGCACGGCCGTTCCTCCGTGAAGCCGGACTTGAGCACCTCGCTGCAGAGGTACGCCACAGCCGTGGCCAGAGGTGCAAGGGACGCGATCGCGAACGCCTTGGTGGTGCCGTGCCGGGCCCGCCACCATGCCGTCGCGAACAGCACGACGAAGAGGAGGATCCCGGCCTCCGTCCATGTCTCGACGGTGTGTTGTACCCACGCAGGGGTGTCGTGGGCGGCATCGGTGATGTCGCGGTAGAGCTCGGTGTCCTCGAAGTCCATGGTCACGGACGGTAGGCGGCGGACCGATACCGTCACAGCTTGCGATCGTCGGGTGCCGCACCTGACGAAGGACAGGGGTGGAGCGGACGGTTCCGGGATGATGATCCGGAAAAGTTGTGGACCGGGCGGCGGGTGGGGCCGGCCAAGGCTCCGATCTCTCGTACAGTTTGCGCCGTGGGATCTCTGCGCAATCCGGTCGGGCCGCTTCCCTCCTCCATCTACTGGCGACGGAGGGCCGTACTGCTGTCTGTGATGACTCTGTTGGCGCTGCTGATCGCCTGGATCGTCTCCTCGGGCGGCGGCGGCAACAACGGTGCCGACGGATCCAACGACAAGAATCCCTCACCTTCGACGATCACCCCGGGGCCCTCCGGCTCCGGACCGGCGATCAGTCAGGCGCCGGGCGGGCGGGACGAGTCGAGCGGCGGTGACTCCGGCTCGGACGACGGGTCCGGAGACGGCTCGGGGGACGGTTCCGGTTCGGCCGCGGGCGCCGGCTCCGGTTCGGGTGGCTCCGGCGGGTCGGAGGGCTCCGTCGGCGGGACGGCCGGTGGCGGTACGGGCACCGGGGTCGGCCAGGGCGACACGCTCCCGGCGAGCTCCACCCTGCCCAACTGCACCGCGAGCGCCGTGAAGTTGACCGTGCGCAGCCTCCACAACGCGTACGAGCCCGGTCAGACGCCCACCCTGCTGCTGACCGCGACCAACTCCTCCGCCGGCGACTGCAAGGTCGATCTCGGTCCGAAGAACGCGGTGTTGACGATCACTCAGGCGGGCAGCGAAGACGCCTACTGGTCTTCCGCCGACTGCCCCAAGGCCTCCGGCAGTCTGGTCTTCCGTGCTGCTGCCGACAGCAGCATCACGTACACCGTGAAGTGGGACCGCAAGCCGAGTGCTCCGCAGTGTGCGACGCCTCCCGCGGGGTCGGCCGGAGCCGGGACGTACCTGGTGGAGGCGAAGACGCCGGGGTACGGGACGGTGCAGGCGTCGTTCGTGCTGGAGAACGACTAGGACGCCTGGCTGTGGGCAGTCGTTCCGCTCCCCCGCGGTGGGCACAGCCGTCAGCGCAAGGTGCCGTCCAAAGCGACGGCACCTATACGTAGCGCTCCAGGATCGAGGACTCCGCCAGCCTTGAGAGTCCCTCCCGCACGCTCCGCGCCCGCGCCTCGCCCACGCCGTCCACGGTCTGCAGGTCGTCCACGCTCGCGGCGAGCAGCTTCTGCAGTCCGCCGAAGTGGTCCACCAGCCGGTCGATGATCGCGCCCGGAAGCCTCGGCACCTTCGCCAGCAGCCGGAAGCCCCGCGGCGACACCGCCGAGTCCAGCGCCTCCGGCGACCCCGTGTAGCCCAACGCCCGTGCCACCGTGGACAGTTCCAACAGCTCGGCGTGAGAAAGCGCGTCGAGTTCGTACAGCGCCTCGTCGACCGTGCGGGAGCGCTTGGCCGTGGGCTCCGGGACGTAGTCCCGGACGACCAGCTCACGCTCGGGCTCGACGCCTGCGATCAACTCGTCCAGCTGCAGCGCGAGGAGACGCCCGTCCGTGCCGAGCTCGACCACGTACTCGGCGATCTCGGTGGCGATGCGGCGGACCATCTCCAGGCGCTGGGCCACGGCCGAGACGTCCCGGACGGTCACCAGGTCCTCGATCTCCAGCGCGGACAGCGTGCCCGCGACCTCGTCGAGGCGGAGCTTGTAGCGCTCCAGGGTCGCCAGGGCCTGGTTGGCACGGGACAGGATCGCCGCCGAGTCCTCCAGGACGCGGCGCTGCCCGTCGACGTACAGGGCGATCAGCCGCATCGACTGGGAGACCGAGACGACCGGGAAGCCGACCTGCTTGCTCACCCGGTCCGCGGTGCGGTGCCGGGTGCCCGTCTCCTCCGTCGGGATCGTCGGGTCGGGGAGCAGCTGGACGCCCGCCCGGAGGATCTTCGACAGGTCGGAGGACAGCACGATGCCTCCGTCGAGCTTGCACAGCTCCCGCAGTCGCGTCGCCGTGAACTCGACATCCAGGATGAAACCGCCCGTACACATCGATTCGACGGTCTTGTCGGAGCCGAGCAGGATGAGGCCGCCGGTGTTGCCGCGCAGGACCCGCTCAAGGCCGTCGCGCAGGGCCGTGCCGGGTGCCACGGCGCTCAGTGAGGCGCGCATGAGGCCATCGGCACCGGAACTCCCGCCGGACTTTCCGGGAGCTGCTGCCCGGTCGTTGGCTGCCACTGCACTCCTCCGGTCGCAGGTTCTGGGGCGCTCCCGTTTCGCACACTTGGTTCGTACGGACGGGCGAGACCTGGGCAAAGTCTACCGGCGGTCCTCCTCGTCCCGTGGGGCCTCTCGCCGACGCGAGCGCGGAAGGACCCTCAAGGCGTCCCCTATGTCCGCTACCTCCAGCACCTTCATGCCGGGCGGGACCTTGCCGGGATCGCCCGGAACGAGCGCGTGCGTGAAGCCCAGACGGTGCGCTTCGGAGAGCCGGCGCTGCACGCCCGTGACCCGTCTGACCTCGCCCGCGAGGCCGACTTCGCCGATCGCGACGAGGTTCTTGGGCAGGGGGGTGTCGCTGGCCGCCGACGCCAGGGCGAGGGCGATGGCGAGGTCCGCGGCGGGCTCCGACAACTTCACACCGCCGACCGTCGCGGAGTAGATGTCCCGTTTGCCCAGGGCGCTGATCCGGCCGCGCTGTTCCAGGACGGCCAGCATCATCGAGACACGGGAGGTCTCCAGCCCGGACGTGGTCCGCCTGGGGGAGGGGATCTGGGAGTCGACGGTGAGCGCCTGGACCTCGGCGACCAGCGGGCGGCGGCCCTCCAGGGTGACGGTCAGGCAGGTGCCGGGCACCGGCTCGGCCCGGCGGGTCAGGAACAGGCCGCTCGGGTCGGCGAGGCCGGTGATGCCCTCGTCGTGCAGCTCGAAGCAGCCGACCTCGTCCGTGGTGCCGTAGCGGTTCTTGACGCCTCGTACGAGACGCAGGCGCGCGTGCCGGTCGCCCTCGAAACTCAGCACGACGTCCACGAGGTGCTCCAGCAGGCGCGGGCCGGCGATCGCGCCGTCCTTGGTGACATGGCCCACAAGGAGGGTGGACATGCCGCGCTCCTTGGAGGCGCGGATCAGGGCGCCCGCGACCTCGCGCACCTGGGACATGCCGCCGGGGGCGCCGTCGATCTCCGGGGAGGCGACCGTCTGCACGGAGTCGAGGATCAGCAGGGACGGCTTCACCGCGTCCAAGTGGCCGAGCACGGCGGCCAGGTCGGTCTCGGCGGCGAGATACAGGTGGTCGTCGATGGCCTTGATGCGGTCGGCGCGCAGCCGGACCTGGCTCGCCGACTCCTCGCCGGTCACATAGAGAGTGCGGTGCTCGTCGCTCGCCGACTTGGCCGCCACGTCGAGCAGCAGCGTCGACTTGCCGACGCCGGGCTCGCCCGCGACCAGGACCACCGCGCCGGGCACCAGACCGCCGCCGAGCACCCGGTCCAGCTCGGGCACGCCGGTGGAGCGGGCCGTGGCCTGTCGGCCGTCGACCTGGCCGATGGGGACGGCGGAGGTGGTGACGCGGCCCGGTGCCGTCGTACGGACCGCGGGCGCGCCGTACTCCTCGATCGTCCCCCAGGCCTGGCATTCGGGGCAGCGGCCGAGCCACTTGGCCGTCTGCCAGCCGCACTCGGTGCAGCGGTAGGACGGGCGCTCCTTGGCGGACTTCGTACGGGCAGCCATGCACGAACCGTAACCGCCGCCACTGACAACCCGGCCCGCGGCCGACGGAGGCGGCCCGGACGCCCGTCCCTCACCTCGCCGTGCACCCTCTGGAACCGGCCACCGCCGTCGGGAACAAGCCACGGAATGGGTCCTTCCTGTCCCCCATTGAGGGATCGTTTCACCCGTACGGATTAAATGTGCTCAAGGGTGCCTAAGGGCCCAACTCCCGCCGCCTACGGTCCACGGGTGATGAGCAGCAGTCCGCAGACCTCGACCCGCACCACCGGCGCACACCGGGCGCACCGGGAGGGGCGCGACCGCGCGGCGGCGCGCACGCTGGCGCAGCGCCCGCCCGCGCGCTACGAGCCCTATCTGGATGGCCTGTTCACCTACTGCCTGTCCGTGCTGTGCGAACACGACACCGCGACCGAGGCCCTGGGTGACGTCCTGGCCCTGGCCGACAAGCGCCGCGGCCCGGACGCGGCAGGCGACCGCCGGGCCTGGCTGTACGCGCTGGCCCGCTGGGCCTGTCTGCGCAAGCTGACCGAGGCCAAGCAGAAACGTCAGGCCACCCACGCGGCGGGCCGCGTCGGCGTCGAGCGCCGCCCCTCCCCGACCCCGCCGGTCTCCGAGGAGACGCAGGAGCAGCGCCGGCGCGAACTGGCCCTGCTCGCCTGGCCGGAGGCCGCCGGCACCACCCCGGAGCAGCGCGAGGCGCTCGAACTCGCCGTGCGCCACCATCTCGCCGCCCACGAGCTCGCCGCCGTCCTCGGCATGGACCTGACCGCCGCCCGCGAACTGCTCGCCTCCGCCGCCTGCGAGGTCGAGCGCACGCGCGCGGCCCTCGCCGTCGTCGAGACCGGCGGCTGCCCGGGCGTGGCCCGGCTCACCGGTGACAACCAGCTGGTGCTCAGTGCCGCCGTGCGCCGCGAGCTCGTCCGGCACGTCGACGACTGCCCGCGCTGTCGCCGTACGGCCGAGCGGGCGGTCCCCGGCCGCTGGCCCGGTGCCGCCGTCACCCCCGCCGAGCTGCCCGTCCTGGAAGCACCCCGCACGGCCCTGCACGTCGCCATGGCGCACCTCCCGCGCGCGCGGGGCGCCACCGCGCCCCGCTTCGACCGGCGCGGCTTCCCGATGGACCCCAAGGACCGGGCCGCCCGAAGGGACCGCCTACGCGCGCGTGCCGTCACGACGACCGTCGTCGCCACCGTCGTCGCCGCACCCGTGCTCGCCCTCTGGGCCGCCTACCGGGGCGCCCCGACCGGCGAGAGTCCGGGCGGTGCCGCCAGCGCCAGCGAGGCGCACGGCCCCGACTTCCTCGACGGCGAGTCGGCGACCGGCGGCTACGAGAACGCCGGCAACGCCAGCACCCGCCCCGGCGGCCGCTTCACCAAGGGCGACAAGCCCGACGTGTCCGTGGCGGTCATCAGCGTCGCCGGCGCCGGCAAGAAGGGCGCCGGGCATCTGGAGGTGACCGCCGACAACACCGGCGACACCACGCTGATCACCCTCGACGCGAGCGGTTCCGCGCCGGTGCGCTGGTCCGCGAACACCGGAGCCTCCTGGCTCTACCTCAGCCGGTCGTCCGGAACACTCGAACCGGGCGAATCGTTGACGATCAAGGTGTACGTCGACCATCTGCGCGAGCCGTCCGGCTACTGGACGGCGCGCGTGGCGGTCTCACCGGCCGGCGCCATCGTCTCCATCGAGGGCTACGGCACCGCACCCAGCCCCTCCGCCCCGGCCCCCGGTCCCGGCCGACCCAGCGACCTGCCCCCGTCCGATCCCGACCCGACCCCGACGACCCCGGAACCCTCGGACCCCGCCCCGAGCGACCCGCCCTCCTCGCCCGAGCCGGATCCCACGCCCACCGACGCCGCCTCGTCCGACCCGGAGGACTCGAAGCCACCGCCCGGCGGCGGCCCGAGTCCGTCCACGTCGTAGGCCGTAAGGGCCCAAAGCTTTGTCAGCCGACGGGGTCCGCCGGATGCGGCGCCAGCAGCGGCAGCTGCGAGGCCAGCCGCTCCTCGCACAGCTCGACCAGGCGGTCGTAGCCCGCCTTGCCCATCAGCTCGACCAACTCCGGCCGGTAGGAGACGTACACCGGGTCACCCGCGCCGTGCGCCGAGGTCGCCGATGTGCACCACCAGTGCAGGTCGTGGCCGCCCGGGCCCCAGCCCCGGCGGTCGTACTCACCGATCGACACCTGGAGCACGCGCGTGTCGTCGGGCCGGTCGATCCAGTCGTACGTCCGCCGCACCGGCAGCTGCCAGCAGACGTCCGGCTTGGTCTCCAGCGGCTCGCGGCCCTCCTTCAGGGCGAGGATGTGCAGCGAGCAGCCCGCGCCGCCCGCGAACCCCGGCCGGTTCTGGAAGATGCAGGAGCCCTGGTGAGGGCGGGTCTGGCGGTCGCCGTCCTCGTCCTCCGAGACCCAGCCGTTGCGCGTGCCCTCGTCGTGGTACTGCCAGATATCCGGCGTGAGCCTGGCCACATGGCCGGCGACCCGCTTCTCGTCGTCCTCGTCGGAGAAGTGGGCGCCCAGAGTGCAGCACCCGTCGTCCGCGCGGCCCGCCTGGATGCCCTGGCAGCCACTGCCGAAGATGCAGTTCCACCGAGAGGTCAGCCATGTCAGATCGCAGCGGAAGACCTGCTCGTCGTCCGCCGGATCAGGGAATTCCACCCATGCGCGCGCGAAGTCGAGCCCCTTCTCGTCGCCTGCCGGGGCCTGCTTCGACTTCTTCGGTGCTTTCGCCTGCGAAGAACCCTTGGCTGTTTTGGCCGTCTTGTCACTCTTCGCCTTTTTCGTCTTTGGCACCCGTCCAGGGTAAGTCGCCCGAGGACGGTCCAGGGACAGGTCCGAGGGCGGCGCCGGGGGCAGTGCACGGTTCGGCTGGCAGTAGCGTTCCGTACATGAGACTCGGTGTCCTCGACGTGGGATCGAACACGGTGCATCTGCTGGTGGTGGACGCGCACCCGGGCGCGCACCCCCTGCCCGCGCACTCGCACAAGGCGGAGCTGCGCCTTGCCCAACTCCTCGACGGGGACGGAGCCATCGGACCCGAAGGGGTCGAGAAACTCGTCGGGGTCATCCAGGACGCGCTCCAGGCCGCCGAGGACAAGGGCGTCGAGGACGTGCTGCCGTTCGCGACCTCCGCCGTGCGCGAGGCCAGCAACGCGGACGACGTCCTCGCGCGCGTGCAGGCCGAGACCGGTGTCGACCTCCAGGTCCTCACCGGCGCCGAGGAGGCCCGGCTCACCTTCCTCGCCGCCCGCCGCTGGTTCGGCTGGTCCGCGGGCAAACTGCTCGTCCTCGACATCGGCGGCGGCTCCCTGGAGATCGCGTACGGCATGGACGAGGAGCCCGACGCGGCCGTCTCGCTGCCCCTCGGCGCGGGCCGCCTCACCGCGGGCTGGCTCCCCGGCGACCCCCCGGACCCCGAGGCGATAAGGGCCCTGCGGCGGCACGTCCGCGCCCAGATCGCCCGCTCGGTCGGCGAGTTCACCCGCCTCGGCGCCCCCGACCACGTCGTCGCCACGTCCAAGACCTTCAAGCAACTGGCCCGCCTGGCCGGCGCCGCCCGCTCCACGGAGGGCCTCTACGTCCAGCGCGAACTCAAGCGCGAGTCCCTGGAGGCCTGGGTTCCCCGGCTCGCCGGCATGACGACCGCCGAGCGGGCCGACCTCCCCGGAGTCTCCGAGGGCCGCGCGAGCCAGCTCCTCGCGGGCGCGTTGGTGGCCGAGGGGGCGATGGACCTGTTCGGCGTGGAGAGCGCGGAGATCTGCCCGTGGGCGCTGCGGGAGGGCGTGATCCTGCGCAGACTGGATCACATGGGGTCGGCATAGGGCGTCGGAGGCGCGGGACCGTCCGGTGTGCGGCTTCGCCGCGTGGGTGGGACAAGCCACCCGCACCCGCACCCGCCTATGGCGAACAACACAACGGCGAAGAGGCACCCCGCACCCACCCGACCGCACCCCGTAATCTGTCCCCCATGGCAGAGCCAGTCGTACGCATCCCGGATGCGAAGGTCGCCCTGTCCACGGCCTCCGTCTATCCGGAGTCGACGGCGACCGCCTTCGAGATCGCCGCGCGCCTCGGTTACGACGGCGTCGAGGTCATGGTGTGGACCGACCCCGTCAGCCAGGACATCCAGGCGCTGCGCAGACTCAGCGACTACCACCGCATCCCGATCCTCGCGGTGCACGCCCCCTGCCTGCTCATCACGCAGCGCGTGTGGTCCACCGACCCCTGGACCAAGCTCCAGCGCGCCCAGGCGGCCGCCGAGAAGCTCGGCGCGAGCACGGTCGTCGTGCACCCGCCCTTCCGCTGGCAGCGCCAGTACGCCCGTGACTTCGTCACCGGGATCTGGCGCATGGCGAACGAGACGGACGTACGGTTCGCCGTCGAGAACATGTACCCCTGGCGCTACCGCGACCGCGAGATGCTCGCCTACGCGCCCGACTGGGACGTGACGAAGGAGGACTACCGTCACTTCACGATCGATCTCAGTCATGCGGCCACGGCCCGTTCCGACGCCATCCAGATGATCGACCGCATGGCCGACCGGCTCGGCCACGTCCACCTCGCGGACGGCCGGGGTTCGGCGAAGGACGAGCACCTCGTCCCGGGCCGCGGCAACCAGCCCTGCGCCGAGGTGCTGGAACGTCTGGCTCTGACCGGCTTCGACGGCCATGTCGTCATCGAGGTCAACACCCGGCGGGCCATGTCCAGCGCCGAACGTGAGGCCGACCTCGCCGAGGCCCTGGCCTTCACGCGGCTGCACCTGGCCTCGGCGGCGAAGGTGCCCCGCCCGTGAGCGACGTCACCGCACGCAAGCGGGGCCGCCGCCGTCGTACGGAATCGGCCGACACCCGCGACCGCATCCTGGCCGTGGCCCGCGAGGAGTTCTCCGAGCGGGGCTACGAGCGGACGTCCGTACGCGGCATCGCCAAGGCGGCCGGCGTCGACTCGGCCCTGGTCCACCACTACTTCGGCACCAAGGAGCAGGTCTTCGAGGCGGCCATCGAGGTCGCCATCGCTCCTGTCCTCAGGGTGCGTGACGTGGTCCTCGACGGCCCCGTGGACACCGTCGGAGAGCGTCTGACCCGCATGATGTTCGGTCTCTGGGAGAACCCGGTGACCCGGACGCCGCTGCTCGCGATCGTCCGTTCGGCGGTGAACAACGACATCGCGGCCACCGTCTTCCGCCGCCTGGTCTCCGTACAGCTGCTGCGCCGCATCGCGGGCGAGCTCGAGGCCCCCGACGCGGAACTGCGCGCCGAGCTGGCGGCCGCGCAGCTGGTCGGCACCGCCATGCTCCGGTATGTGATCAAGGTGGAGCCGCTGGCGTCGGCGGACGTGGAGGACATCATCGCGCGGCTGGCGCCGGTGGTGCAGGGGCATCTGACCAACCCCTAGTGACCGTGCCCCCGGCAAAGGTGAGACGTGCATCCCGCATTCCGGACAGGCCGTCCGCCCCCTGGACGACCGGCGTAGGCTCGTTAGCAGTCAGAAGTCTCTGATCGCAGTCTCTGCAGTCCCGAAGGAGCGAGCGACGATGCCCGAGCTGAGGTCCCGCACAGTCACCCACGGCCGCAACATGGCGGGCGCCCGCGCCCTTATGCGCGCCTCCGGTGTACCCGGTGCGGACATCGGCCGCAAGCCGATCATCGCGGTCGCCAACAGCTTCACGGAGTTCGTGCCGGGCCACACCCACCTGCAGCCGGTCGGCCGGATCGTCAGCGAAGCCATCACGGCGGCCGGCGGCATCCCGCGCGAGTTCAACACGATCGCGGTGGACGACGGCATCGCGATGGGCCACGGAGGAATGCTCTACAGCCTCCCCTCCCGCGACCTGATCGCGGACAGCGTGGAGTACATGGTCGAGGCGCACTGCGCCGACGCCCTGGTCTGCATCTCCAACTGCGACAAGATCACTCCGGGCATGCTCAACGCGGCCCTGCGGCTGAACATCCCGACGGTCTTCGTCTCCGGCGGCCCGATGGAGTCCGGCCGCGCCACCCTCGTCGACGGCACGGTCCGCACGCTCGACCTGGTCGACGCGATGTCCGAGGCCGTGAACGAAAAGATCTCGGACGAGGACATCCTCCGTATCGAGGAGAACGCCTGCCCGACCTGCGGCAGCTGTTCCGGCATGTTCACCGCCAACTCGATGAACTGCCTCACCGAGGCCATCGGCCTCTCGCTCCCCGGCAACGGCTCGGTCCTGGCCACGCACACGGCCCGCAAGCAGCTGTACGTCGACGCCGCGCGCACGGTCATGGACATCACCAAGCGCTACTACGAGCAGGACGACGAGACGGTCCTGCCCCGCAACATCGCCACCGTCGCGGCCTTCGAGAACGCGATGGCCCTGGACATCGCCATGGGCGGCTCGACCAACACGATCCTGCACCTGCTGGCGGCGGCCCAGGAGGCGGGTGTCCCGTTCGGCCTGGAGGAGATCAACGAGGTCTCGCGCCGGGTGCCCTGCCTCGCCAAGGTCGCCCCGAACGTCGCGAAGAACCGCACGTACTACATGGAGGACGTGCACCGCGCCGGCGGCATCCCCGCCCTCCTCGGCGAACTGCACCGCGCGGGCCTGCTGAGGGAGGACGTGCACTCGGTCCACAGCCCGTCCCTGTCGGACTGGCTGAAGACCTGGGACGTCCGCGGGGGCTCCCCGTCCCCCGAGGCCCTGGAACTGTGGCACGCGGCCCCCGGCTGCGTCCGTTCCGCCGAGGCCTTCTCCCAGTCCGAGCGCTGGGAGGCCCTGGACGAGGACGCCGAGGGCGGCTGCATCCGCAGCGCCGAGCACGCGTACTCGAAGGACGGCGGCCTGGCGGTCCTCAAGGGCAACCTGGCCGTGGACGGCTGCGTGGTCAAGACGGCTGGCGTCGACGAGTCGATCTGGACCTTCGAGGGCCCGGCGGTCGTCTGCGAGTCGCAGGAAGAGGCCGTCGAGAAGATCCTCAACAAGCAGGTGACCGACGGCGACGTCGTCGTCATCCGCTACGAGGGCCCCAAGGGCGGCCCCGGCATGCAGGAGATGCTCTACCCGACGTCCTTCCTCAAGGGCCGCGGCCTCGGCAAGACCTGCGCCCTGATCACCGACGGCCGCTTCTCCGGCGGTACCTCGGGCCTGTCGATCGGTCACGCGTCGCCGGAGGCGGCGTCCGGCGGCACGATCGCCCTCGTCGAGGACGGCGACCGCATCCGCATCGACATCCCGGGCCGCACGATCGAGCTCCTGGTGGACGAGACCGAACTGTCTCGGCGTGAGCAGGCCTTGGGCGGCGTCTACGCCCCGAAGAACCGCGAGCGCAAGGTGTCGGCCGCGCTGCGGGCGTACGCCGCGATGGCCACGAGCGCGGACAAGGGCGCGGTGCGGGACGTCAGCATGCTGGGCTGAGGGCTTGTTTGCGGGGGCCGTCTCTTCGGGGGCGGCCCCTTCTTCTTGGGTGCGACCAGTTCTTCTTGGGTGCGGCCAGTTCTTCTCGGGTGCTACCAGTTCTTCTCGGGCGCGACCAGTTCTTCCCGGGTACTACCAGGCTGACGGGTCCTTCGCGGGGACGGCGAAGACTGTGCCGTCGGGGGCGGTGGCGTAGACGTGGTCGTGGGCGAGCACGGGGGAGGACAGCGCGCCGGCGATCTGGTCCGAGTTCGTGTCGAGCCGCGGGGGCGTCTGCCCGAGAAGCCTGCCGCCCGCGGCGTCCACGGCGAGCAGCCGCCCGTCGGGCGCGGTGATGTACACGTGCCGGCCGTCGGCCACCGGCGCGGAGCCTCTGGTCACGGCCGTTTCCAGGCTCCACCGCTGTTTGCCGGCGGCCATGTCGACGGCCACCAACGAGCCGCCTGTCCCCATCAGGTACACGACGTTGCCGCGTACGGTGCCCTGGGCCTGCTGCAGCGGTACCGCCAGCGTCACCCGCCGTGAGGTCCCGTCGTCCGGGTTGTAGCGGACCACGGCCCTCGTGTCGTCGTAGACCGCGTCGGTGGCGGCGAAGAAGACCGACCCGTCCCCGGTACCCACGGGTTCCAGAGACCCCTTCAGCTGCTTGTCCCACCGCAGGTCACCCGTGTCCGGGTCCACCGCGGTGACCCGTGTGCTCGTCCCGTCGTCGGACGTACTCGTGGCGTACGCCAGCGGATCTCCGGCGAAGGAGACGAAGAACGGCGCCTTGTGCCCGGGTATCCGGTGGCTCCACGTCGTGTCGCCCGAAGCGCTGTCAAGGCCCGTGACCGTGCCGTCGGCAGTGGTGAGCAGAAGCATGCGGCTCGTGTGCCCCAGCCCGCTGTATGAGGACATGCTCCGCTGCCAACGTGCCTTGCCCGAAGCGGGATCGAGTGCCTCGAGGCGCAAGTTCAGATCCAGCGTGGGCTGGACGAGCCCACCCGACACGACCGGCTGCCCGGCGCGCACCCGGGCGTCGGCGTGCCGCCACAGCAGGCGGCCGTCGGACGGATCGAGGGCGAAGACCAGGCCGGTCTGCCCGCAGAGCAACTTCCCGTTCCCGTAGGCGCATTGGGGCGTGTCCTTCCCGGACGGCGCCGTCGCCTTCCACGAGCCGAACCCGGCGGACGTGGTGCGCGGTGTGCTGCTGCTCCGCGGCACCGCGCTGCCACCGTCGAGCAGTTGGACCGAGGTCAGCGCCACGACCGCGGCGAGGCCCAGCGCCCCCGCGCCGAGGGCCGCCCATCTGCCCCGGCGCTTCACAGGCTGCGGTTCGGGCTTCTCGGCGCGCGGCTCCGGCCCGAGCGGCTCCGCCCGCTGCGCCGGTATGAACGCCTGCGTGTCGTACGACGCCGCCACCGACCGCAGTTCCCGCATCAACTCGTCCGGCGTGGGCCGGTCCTCGGGCTCCTTGGCCAGACACCGCAGCACCAGCGGCGCGAGATTCTCCGGTACGCCGGTCAGGTCCGGCTCGTCATGAACGACCTGGTAGGCGACGACGTACGGACTGTCCGAGTCGAACGGCCCCCGCCCCGTGGCCGCGTGCACCATCACGGAACCCAGCGCGAAGATGTCGGCGGCGGGCCCCACCTCCCGCGGCCGCCGGAACTGCTCGGGCGCCATGAACGGCGGTGTCCCGATCAACTTCCCGGTCTCGGTCCGCAGTTCGCTGTCTTTTGGCCGGGAAATGCCGAAGTCGATGACCTTGGGGCCGTCCTCGGCGAGCAGCACGTTGCTCGGCTTGAGATCCCGGTGCACCACGCCGACCCGGTGGATGTCGCGGAGCGCCTCGGCCAGTCCGGCCATCAGCCGGCGCAACTCGCCAGGGCTCATGGCCCCGTTCCGCTTCACGTGGTCGGACAGGGTCGGCCCGGGGATGAACAGGGTGGCCATCCAGGGCCGTTCGGCTTCCGAGTCGGCATCGACGACGGACGCGGTGAAGGCCCCGCTGACCTTCCGCGCGGCAGCCACCTCCTGCCGGAACCGCCCCCTGAACTCGGGATCTTTGGCGAACTCGGCATGTACGACCTTCACCGCGAGCTTCATCCCCGAGGTACTCCGCGCGAGATGCACGATGCCCATGCCCCCGGAGCCCAGACACGACTCCAGCCGGTAGTGACCGGCGTACTCGGGAAGTTCCGCTTCCGCGCCCGCTCCAGTGTTGCGCTGTGGCGCCATGCGACCACCCCCGTGCTGTCCGTTCGCGCGCGCGACGCACGGAGCCTAGTCGATGACTCGTACGAGACAGAGGCGGCTTGCTAGCTTCTCCGTGCGAGTCGCGTACTTGTGTTTCGTGGCGCGATTCAAGGGAATCAACGGGACCCCATGGCAGTCATGGGGTCGAACGGGGGAGGTCTTTCATGTCTGTTGAAGGCATCGAAGTGGCAGAGGGCGAAGACGAGGCGGAAGCCGTCACCATGACGACGGCCACGACCACGGCCCTGCGCTACTACTCGGTCGCGCCAGGCGTCCGCCTGAACGTCCGCAGCGGCCCCGGCACCAACTACACCGTCGTCCGCATCCTGGCCGAGGGCGCGAAGGTCCCGATCTTCTGTCAGTCGCCGGGTACGACGATCACGGGCCCGTACGGCACGTCGAACATCTGGGACAACATCGACAACGGCGAGTACGTCTCGGACACGTACGTGAACACCGGCAGCGACGGCTACATCCGCCCGCGCTGCTCCTGAACCCGCCACCATCACCCAGAGGACATTCATGACACCCCTGAGACGTAGATCCGTCCTGCTCGCGGGGCTCACCGGGGCCATTCTCATGGTGGGCGCAGCCACAGCCCAGTCCGCGACGACCGTGCGCTACTACCCGGTCG
This sequence comes from Streptomyces sp. MMG1533, assembly GCF_001279775.1. Taxonomy (GTDB): domain Bacteria; phylum Actinomycetota; class Actinomycetes; order Streptomycetales; family Streptomycetaceae; genus Streptomyces. Next base: position 27,052 of record NZ_LGDG01000282.1, read on the forward strand.
CTCCGGGCGTCCAGCTGAACGTCCGCAGCGGCCCGGGCACGACGTACAGCATCGTCCGCGTCCTGCCTGTGGGCGCCAACGTCCCCATCTGGTGCCAGACACCTGGCCAGACGGTCACGGGCCCGTACGGCACGTCGAACATCTGGGACAACATCGACAGCGGCGAGTACGTCTCGGACGCGTACGTGAACACCGGCAGCGACGGCTACGTCGCCTCGCGCTGCGCCTGATCCCCACCGGAGCCCGCGGCCGCCCCAGCGCCATAATCAACGGGTGAGCGACGAACAAGGCACCCCGTCCGCGGGCTCCCCAGGCACTCCCCACCCCGACCCCCTCCGCCTCTTCGGCACGACCTGGGTCGACCACGACAACGGCTACACCCTCCGCCGCATCGCCGCCTCCATCGGCTCCCTCGCCGCTGCGGCCGTCTCCTGCCTGATCCTGCGCTTCGCCTACGAGGGCCTCCAGATCGCCGACACCGGCAGCTTCGTGACCGTCCTCGTCGTCGCGATGTTCGCCATCTGCAGCGCCCTCGCCTTCCGCCACACCTGGGACGGCTTCACCAAGCGCCCCGACCCCGACCGCCAGGCATCCCTCCGCGGCCTCCTGACCATCGGCTTCGTCGGTTCCCTCCTCGCCTACTTCTTCCGCTCCCTCACCGAGGCCCCCGGCGAGAAACTCCACCGCGAGGAGTACGAGGCGGCTCTCAAGCACCACGAGAAGCGCACGACCCGGCGCACCGGCAACCCGTCGAAGAAGCGCCGCCGCGTGTAGGCCGTGCCCCCTCTCACCGAAAACTCACCGCACCCTGCCCCGACCCCGGTCACCATGGGCCCATGACGGCCTCCTCTCACACCACCCGAGCGCAGTCCTTCAACGCCGCCGCAGCCCAGTACGCCGCCAACCGTCCGTCCTACCCGACCGCCCTCTTCGACGCGATCGAGGACCTGGCCGGCCGCCCCCTCACCGGTGCCCGCGTCGCGGACGTCGGCGCCGGCACCGGCATCGCGACCGCCCTCCTGCACGCCCGGGGCGCCGATGTGATCGCCGTGGAGCCCGGCGACGGCATGGCGGCCCAGTTCCGCCGCGCCCACCCCGACATCCCGATCATCCTGGGCGACGGCAACACCCTCCCTCTGGCCACCTCCTCCGCCGACTTCCTCACCTACGCCCAGTCCTGGCACTGGACCGACCCCGCCCAGGCCGTCCCGGAGGCCGTCCGCGTGCTGCGCCCGGGCGGCGCGCTCGCCCTGTGGTGGAACACCGACGCCCTCGACGTGCCGTGGATCGCGGAGGCCGCCGACCGCACCGGGCGCTACTTGGGCGTGAACGTCGCCGCCGAGAAGCGAGGCGTCAACGCCCGTGTCGCCGACCCCACCGGCCGTCTGGACTTCGCCCGCCGCGAGGTCCGCTGGAGCCGCCACGTCTCCATCGACACCCACCTCGCCAACATCGCCAGCCACTCCCAATTCCTGGTCCACGGCGAGGAGGCCGGCGCAGCCTTTTTCGCCGAGGAGCGGGACCACCTGACGAGGGCCTTCCCGGACGGAGTCGTCGAGGAGGTCTACGACGTGATCCTGCTCCTGGCCACCACCACACCCTGACCCCACACCCGAAACCCCGATCCCCACAGCACAGCCGGCCTCACGAAGACACCGCGGCCAGGTCTACGACGCCCCCCGTTCCGGTCTACGACGCCCCCGTCCCCGTCACCACCTGCGCCTGCCCCCGCGCGGCGGCCCACCCCTCCAGGGCCGCCGCGCACGCGTGGTCCATGTGCCGCAGCCCGCCCAGCTCCAGCCGCACCACCCGATCCCGCGGCAACGCCTCCAACGCGTCGAGCAGCTTCGGCAGCCGCAGAAACGTCGCATGCCCAAACACCCGTACGAGGATCCCCGTGTCCCCCCGTTCCTCGGTCTCCACATGCACATGGCTGACGTCCCAGGCGGTCTTCGCCACCGCCAGCGCCAGCCCCACCAGCACCCCCTCGAACAGGTTCCCGACCACGATCGCCACAGTCGTCACCCCCAGCACGGCCACCTCTCCGCGATGCCCGCGCCACAACGCCCGCGCCTCCCGCACCGGCACGAGCCTGCACCCGGCGTGCACCAACAGGCCGGCCAGTGCCGCCACCGGAATCACCCCCAGCACTTTGGGCAACAGCGCCGTGAACACCAGCAGCCACACCCCGTGCAGCACCCGCGAGGCCTTCGTACGCGCTCCTGCCTGCACATTCGCGGCGCTCCGCACGATCACCGCGGTCATCGGCAGCGCCCCCAGCACCCCGCACACGGCGTTCCCCGCCCCCTGCGCGATCAGCTCCCGGTCGTAGTCGGTTCTTCGTGCCCCCGAATGCAGCCGGTCCACGGCAGCCGCGCTGAACAACGACTCGGCGGACGCGATCAACGCGAACGCGACGACGGTCCCGATCACCCCCACTTCCAACAGCCGCCCGAAATCCGCCCCCTCCGGCACGCGCACCGCACCGAGCAGCCCCCACACCTCGACCCGCCGCACGTCCAGGTCGAACACCCCGGTCACCACAGCGGCCGACGCCACCGCCACCAGCGGTGCAGGCACCACCCGCGCCCCCCTCCGCCAACGGGGCCACAGGAGCAATACGGAAATAGTGGCAGCCCCCACTGACAACGCCACCGGATCCACCCGCCCCGGCAACGCCACCAGCCCGGCAAGCTTCCCCGGCCCGCTCGCCGGTGCGGCCGCGTCGCCCAGCGCGTACACCTGCGCGGCCACCAGCACGAGCCCGATCCCGGCGAGCATCCCCTGCACGACGGCAGCCGACACGGCCCGGAACCACCGCCCGAGCCGCAGCGCCCCGAGCCCGAACTGCACCAGCCCGGCCCCGAGCACCAGCACGCCGAGCACCTCGACGCCGTACCTCTGCACGGCCTCGTACACGAGCACGGTCAACCCCGCCGCCGGACCGCTGACCTGCAGACTGCTGCCGGGCAACGCCCCAGCGACCAGCCCGCCGACGATCCCGGTGACCAGCCCCAGCTCGGCGGGCACACCGGAGGCGATGGCGATACCCACGCACAGGGGCAACGCCACGAGAAACACCACGAGGGACGCGAACAGATCGGCCCTGCCTACGCCACAGCGCATCACAACAGCACCTCCGCTGATCAACGGGAGAAGAACGGGAGAAGGAGCGAGACGGAGATGCGTGGGCCGCCGAACCGGGGGAGGACGCGGCCGATGTGCGTGCTCGGCATATGACCTCGCACTGAAATCCATTGTCAGGAAGGTGAGTTGATCGCGCAGCCGGTTCCCGTGGTCATCCGGGGCGCCCGGAGGTGCACGAACCGGATCACCTGCCTCCGATCACTCCGCCGCGCGCCTGCGCAACCGAGCGCGCCCCGCTTGACGGCGTCCGCCGACGAGAGCAATATTCAGCACATGATGATTATAAAACCCGGCTCAGCCGACGAGGGAGCGGCCTCAGGGGGCGCCACCCCCGCTGTCCAAGCCGAGAACCTCACCGTCGTCCGCGGCCCCCGCACCGTCCTGCGCGGGCTCGACTTCACGGTCCCGCGTGGCCAGATCACCGGCCTGCTCGGCCCTTCCGGATGCGGCAAGACCACGCTCATGAGGGCGATCGTCGGCACCCAGGCCAAGGTCACCGGCACCATCGACGTCCTCGGCAGCCCCGCCGGACACCCCACCCTCCGCACCCGCATCGGTTACGTCACCCAAGCCCCCTCCGTCTACGACGATCTGACGGTCCACCAGAACCTCGACTACTTCGCCGCGATCCTCGCCCCCGGCCGCGCGTCCGCCGACCGGCGCCACGAGAACGTCACTCGCGCGATCGCCGACGTCGACCTCACCACCCACGCCGACGCCCTCGCCGGCAACCTCTCCGGCGGCCAGCGCAGCCGCGTGTCCCTCGCGGTCGCCCTCCTCGGAACCCCCGAACTCCTGGTCCTCGACGAACCCACCGTCGGCCTTGACCCCGTCCTCCGCCGCGACCTCTGGAACCTCTTCCACGACATCGCGGCACAGCGCGACGCGACGTTGCTGATCTCCTCCCACGTCATGGACGAGGCCGAGCGCTGCCACCGCCTCCTCCTGATGCGCGAGGGCGAGATCCTCGCCGACGACACCCCGGACGCCCTCCGCACCCGCACGCACTCCGACACGGTCGAAGCGGCCTTCCTGCACCTCGTCGACGAAGCCGCCGCAGCAGCCCGCCGCAAGGAGACGACCCGATGAGTACGACGACCAGCACGACGCCCCCGCACACCCCCGCACCCATCAGCGCCCTCAACCCATCCCGCACCATGGCCACCGCCGCCCGGGTCCTGCGCCAGCTCCGCCACGACCCGCGCTCGATCGCGCTGATGATCCTCATCCCCTGCGTGATGCTGTTCCTGCTGCGCTACGTCTTCGACGGCAGCCCGCGCACCTTCGACAGCATCGGCGCCTCCCTCCTCGGGATCTTCCCGCTGATCACGATGTTCCTGGTCACCTCCATCGCCACCCTGCGCGAACGCACCTCCGGCACCCTCGAACGCCTCCTCGCCATGCCCCTGGGCAAGGGCGACCTCATCGCCGGCTACGCCCTCGCCTTCGGCACCCTCGCGATCATCCAGTCCGCCCTCGCGACCGGCCTGGCCCTCTGGTTCCTCGACCTGGACGTCACCGGCAGCCCCTGGCTCCTCCTCCTGGTGGCCCTCCTCGACGCCCTGCTCGGCACCGCCCTCGGCCTCTTCGTCTCGGCCTTCGCCGCCTCCGAATTCCAGGCCGTCCAGTTCATGCCGGCGGTGATCTTCCCCCAACTCCTCCTCTGCGGCCTCTTCACCCCCCGCGACAACATGCACCCCGTCCTGGAGACCATCTCCGACGTCCTCCCCATGTCCTACGCGGTCGACGGCATGAACGAAGTCCTCCACCACACGGACATGACAGCCGACTTCGTACGCGACGCCCTGATCGTCGCGGGCTGCGCACTGCTGGTCCTGGCCCTGGGCGCTGCCACCCTGCGCCGCCGAACCCCATGATCGACCCAGCCCGTCCGGCGCATGCCGAGGAGGTCGCCGGCTCGTCCGCCCTCCGGACAGACGAGCCGCACCCCCACCCCCGGTGCGAGGATGAACCCCGGACGACGCACCCCCGGAGGGCACCCCAGCCATGACCCAGAAAGTCGCAGTCCTCGGCACCGGCAAGATCGGCGAAGCCCTGCTCAGCGGAATGATCCGCGCCGGCTGGGCCCCGGCCGACCTCCTGGTCACCGCACGCCGCCCCGAGCGGGCCGAAGAACTCCGCACCCGCTACGGAGTCACCCCGGTCACCAACCCGGAAGCCGCCAAGACCGCCGACACCCTGATCCTCACGGTCAAACCGCAGGACATGGGCACCCTCCTCGACGAACTCGCCCCGCACGTCCCCGCCGACCGCCTGATCATCAGCGGCGCCGCGGGCATCCCCACCTCCTTCTTCGAGGAGCGCCTCGCCGCCGGCACCCCGGTCGTCCGCGTCATGACGAACACCCCCGCCCTCGTCGACGAGGCCATGTCCGTGATCTCCGCCGGCACCCACGCCACCGCCGACCACCTCGCCCACACCGAGGAGATCTTCGGCGCCGTCGGCAAGACGCTGCGCGTCCCCGAGTCCCAGCAGGACGCCTGCACCGCACTCTCCGGCTCCGGCCCGGCCTACTTCTTCTACCTGGTCGAAGCCATGACGGACGCCGGCATCCTGCTCGGCCTGCCCCGCGACAAGGCCCACGACCTGATCGTCCAGTCCGCGATCGGAGCCGCCACCATGCTCCGCGACAGCGGCGAACACCCGGTCAAGCTCCGCGAGAACGTCACCTCCCCCGCGGGCACGACCATCAACGCCATCCGCGAACTCGAGAACCACGGCGTACGAGCCGCCCTCATCGCCGCCCTCGAAGCCGCCCGCGACCGCAGCCGCGAACTGGCCTCCGGCAACAGCTGACGCCGTGCGGCCCCCGGCAAGGGGGCCGCACGTCACCCCTCACCGCGCCACGGACACACCCGTCACGGTCTCCGAAACACCCTCGCCCGCCGGCAACAGTCCGATCGCCCGATAAGCGGCATCAACCGTCGGCCGCGCCATGGCCCGAGCCCTCTCCGCTCCATCCCGCAGCACCCCCTCCACATAGCCAGGATCCGTGCACAACTCCTTGTGCCTCTCCTGCACGGGCCTGAGAACCTCGACCACCGCCTCCGCGGTGTCCTTCTTCAAGGCGCCGTACGACTCATATACACCGCTCAGGTCCGATGGGTTCCCACCGGTGCAGGCCGCGAGGATCTCCAGCAGATTGGCCACCCCCGGCCGAGCCTCCCGGTCGTACACGACCTCCCGCCCACTGTCGGTCACGGCCCGCAGCACCTTCTTCCGCACGGCGTCCGGTTCGTCCAGCAGATAGACGATCCCGGGCCCGAAGTCGTCGCTCTTGCCCATCTTCGACATCGGCTCCTGCAGATTCATCACCCGAGCCGCCACCGCCGGATGCGTCGTCCGAGGTACCACGAAGGTGTGCCCGTAACGCTGGTTGAACCGCACCGCCAGGTCCCGCGTCAGCTCCACATGCTGAGTCTGATCGTCCCCGACCGGCACCTCGTCGGCCCCGTACGCCAGGATGTCCGCCGCCATCAGCACGGGGTAGGTCAGCAGAGACAGCCGCACACTCCCGCCCCGCTCCTGCTCGCGCCCGGCCTTCTCCCTGTACTGGATCATCCGCCGCATCTCACCGTCGGTGGCCAGGCACTCCAGCAGATACGACAGCCGCGCGTGCTCGTCCACATGACTCTGTACGAACACGGTGCACAGCTCCGGATCCAGCCCCGTAGCCAGCAGCAACGTCGCCGCCTGCCGACTCAGCCGACGCACCCGCGCCGGATCGTGGTCCACGGTCAGCGCGTGCAGGTCGACGACGCAGAACAGTGCGTCGGCCCGGTGCTGATCGACGGCGGCCCACCGCCGCATGGCACCCAGGTAGTTCCCGAGCGTCAGATGTCCGGTCGGCTTGACCCCGCTGAAGACTCGCGTCATCTCTCTCCACCTCCTGGTCGTGACCGCCGTCCCGGCCGGCCGACCCTCAGGAGCTCTGGAGGGAGAAACAAGAACGGCCGCCGAGGCGGCGGCCGTTGAGTGCATACGTGAGCACGGCCGCCGTCAGGCGGCCCACCACAGTTGGGTGCACGTACGCGTGGTCATGCCGCCCAGACTACGCCTCCAGGGCGCCGCCAGGACCGGAGTTGACACGCCCCGACCCGCTACGTAGTGTTCTCCGAGTTGTTCGACGTGAGCGCCGACTCCGGTCGGTCCCCGGACAGCCATTCCGCAAGAACCAGCCAACACTCGACGACAGTGTTCTGCCGTCGCGCCATTGGCATGCGTATTTGCGAAATGAGGAATCCGCGTTCGAAAGGACGCAGCCCCCGATTAGCGTCGGGAGCAGGGAATCCGCTAAAGTCTCACTCGTCGGAACGGCTCAACGGCCGCGAAGACAAACCCCTCTGACTGGGAATCGGGTCCGAAAGGATCTGGTAGAGTCGGAAGCGCCGGAAAGGGAAACGCGAGAGCGGGAACCTGGAAAGCACCGAGGAAATCAGATCGGAAAAGGTCTGATAGAGTCGGAAACGCAAGACCGAAGGGA
>NZ_LGDG01000283.1 GCF_001279775.1 Streptomyces sp. MMG1533
CCCCATCCCGGCAAACGCCCGCCCCCCCGGGGGGTGCGGGCCGGCCCCGGCCCCGCCCCGGGCTGGGGGGTCCGGGGCAGCTCCGCCCGCCCCCGCCGGGGGCCCTCCCACCCACCCCCCTGAGGCATGATGCGAGCCATGACGAGCCCCACCCCGCCCGGCGCCCCCATCCGTGTCCTCATCGCCGACGACCAGGAGATGGTCCGTACCGGCTTCCGCTTCTTCCTGGACGCGCAGCCCGACATCACCGTGGTCGCCGTGGCCGCCGACGGCGAGGAGGCCGTCGCGCTGGCCCGCAAGGTGCGGCCCGACGTGTGCCTGCTGGACATCCGGATGCCGAAGCTGGACGGGCTGGAGGCCACCCGGATGCTGGCGGGGCCGGACGTCGCTGACCCGATGCGGGTGGTCGTGGTGACCACCTTCGACCTGGACGAGTACGTGTACGGGGCGCTGCGCGGCGGCGCGTGCGGGTTCCTGCTCAAGGACTCGGGGCCGACCCTCCTGGCGGAGGCGGTCCGCGCGGCCGCGGCCGGCGACTCCCTGGTCTCCCCCTCGGTCACCGTCCGCCTTCTCAGGCACGTCACCGAGACCCCGCCGCCGAGCGCCCCGACCCGCCCGGCGTCCCCGGCCGAACCCCTCACCGACCGCGAACTCGACGTGGTCCGCCTGGTCGCCCTCGGCCGCACCAACGCCGAGATCGCCACCGAGTTGTACGTGTCCCTCTCCACGGTCAAGACGCACCTGTCCAGCGTCCAGCTCAAGCTGGCGGCGCGGAACCGGGTGGAGATCGCGGCCTGGGCGTGGCAGAATGGGAAGGTTCAGACCGGGTCCTGACCGGGGCTCAGCCGTCCGAGCGGATGAGCCCCGTCAGGTAGCGCCACAGCGACGACCGGCGCTTGGCGGCCTGGTCCGGTACGTCCGCCGCGGGAGTCTCCGCCTCCTGGGGTGCCGGCACATACCGTGCCGCCGACGCGGCGAGCTCGTAGCGCACGGGCAGCGAGCGCAGTCCGCGCATGAACGGCGAGGAGCGCCAGGGCAGTTGGTCGACCGGGAGGGCGAGCTCCAGGTGCCCGAACCGTTCGAAGAGGCGGCTCACTCCCGCCGACGCGATCGTCGACGCCAGCTCGCGGGCGGGGCACTGGCGACGCCCCGCGCCCCATGACAGGTGCGCCCGGCTGCTGATGGTGGAGGAGCCCGGCGTCATCTGCCCGGCGAAGAGGGGGTCGGCGTGCGCGGCGGCCGAGGAGACCCATACGGGGTCGCCTGCGTGGATGGTGTAGTTCCCGAGCCGGGTGTCCTCGGCCGCGAACCGCGGCACGAAGTTGACCAGCGGCGGCTTGCGCATGACCACCCGGTTCATGGTCTCCCGGACCATCCCGGCGGACAGGGTGCTGCGCACTCCGCCCTCGCGATCTCCGGAGATCACCTCGACCACGGTGTTGGAGATGAGGATGCCGACGTGGTCGGAGGTCATGCCGAGCAGCATGAACAGCTCCCGGGCCAGCTCGTCGACCGAGAGGTCCGGGTGGGCGGCCAGCAGGTGGGAGGGGAAGTCGTCTCCCGGTTGCTCGAGCTTGGCGGCGGCGAGTTCCGTGAGCGTCTTCAGGAGCCGCTCCAGGGCGGGTTCCGCGTCCGGGCCCGCGTCCAGCACCCGCCACATGTCCATCAGGGCGTCGTCGCCCTGCGAGCCGGGAAAGCCGAGCAGATGGCTCGCCGCCATCAGCGGGAGCGGGCGGGAGAACTGCGCCGACAGGTCGGCCAGGCCCGTGCCGCCGCCCTGCCCGAGCAGGGTGATCAGCTCGTCGGCGTAGCGCGTGACGGCCGACTTCAGCCGCTTGGCCTGCGGATTCCGCGGGTCCTGGAACGGCCGGAGTGCGGCGTCCCAGGCGGTGCGCAGCGCGGGGTAGCCCGGACCGCCCTGGATCAGCACGTGGTTGACCTCGAGGGAGGGGCCGAGCGGCCAGTCGGCGGGCACCCGGCCCTCCGACCGGGCCCGCCAGTTCTCCAGGCCCTTCGGCCAGCCGGCGTCGTCCTGCAGCACCTCGAGCGACTCTCGGTAGCCCAGCACGAGCCAGGCGGGCACACCCAGCAGGTCGACCGGCGCGACCGGCCCATGGCGCTGTCGCAGCCGTTCGTAGACGAGCCCGGGACGCGTCTCGTAGTCCCGGGTCAGCAGGGGCTGCGGGTCCAGGGCTTCCAGCCGCACGCCGCCCGGCGTCGGCTCCCCTTCGTCGACCAGGTGGAACTCCATGATTCTGCCGCCCCCTTCGACACTGCCCGTAGCGACCTGCAGCCTGTGAGTGGCCGTGGATCTGGGAGACCGTACCTCAGAAATCACCGACGTCACACGGCGGGGTACTCGCCGGTAATGAGGAACGCCCTGTCCGGCAGCCCGGCGCCCGTCCCGGGAGGCCCCCGCGTTCAGCCCTGCTCCCCCTTCCCGGCCACCAGCCGCTCCAGCCGGTCGAAGCGCTCGTGCAGAGCCCGGGCGGTCTCCTCGCACAACTCGTGGGCGTCGTGGCCGAGATGACGGCGGCGCCGCTGTTCCCGGCCGACGAACCAGGTGGCCAGGGCCGCGGTGACCATGCCGTACGTGGTGATGCCGACGACCATCACCACCGAGCCGACGATCCGGCCCCCCAGGGTGACCGGGTAGAAGTCGCCGTACCCCACGGTGGTCGCCGTCTCGATCGACCACCACAGCGCCCTCGGGTACGTCGTCAGGTTCGCGCCTCTCGCCCCGTCCTCGGCGGCGACCACGGCCCACGATCCGGTGAGCATCACCAGCACGAGGACGAGCGTCGCCCCGCCGGCCGCCTTCAGATGGAGCGGGCGGCTCTCCCGGCCGAACAGCGCCTCGACCGCCTTGGCGACGAATCCGGGCAGCATGCCTGCTCCTTGGGTGGTCCGGGGGCCGTATGCGGACAGTGTCGTCGCGAGGGCTCCGGCGGGCATGCCGGGCGGGGCGTTCGAGTCGCCGGGCCTGGCGTCGTGGCACTCACCCGAACAGGCCCGTGCGCTGGTGGGCCGAGAGGGCCGATGGTGCGCTGAGGGCACGTACCACGTCCTCAGGAAGGCATCCGCGATGACCGCTCGTCCGTCCCGTCCTGTCCGGTTCCTCGCCTCGGCCCTGGCGGCGGGCGCGCTGCTGGCCACCGCGGCCTGCTCGGACGACGACGGAGGCGACGGCGGTTCGGCAGCCGCGGAGGTCGCCGCCTCGCCGTTGGCCGCGAAGTCGCCGACGGCATCGGCATCCGGACGGCTCACCGCGGCCGGGGCCCGGGCCGCGCTGGTCACCGAGGCCGACCTGGAGGACGACTGGGCGCAGGTCGCAAACGCCGCCTCCTGGCGCGACAGCCTCCTCATCGGCAAGGTCGACGTCGCGGACTTCCTGACCGCCGAGGTCGACGCGGCCGACGCCGCCGACTGCCAGAAACTGCTCGACGCCCTCTACGGCGACGACCTGCTGGGCAAGCCCTCCGGAGCGTCCGCGCTCAGAGGCTTCGAGGAGGGCGACTCCCGTCTCCTCCACCAGGTCGCCGCCTACGACAAGGCCGCCCTCGACGACTCCCTGGCCTGGCTGAAGACCCTGCCGACCGAGTGCGACCAGTTCACGGCGACCGACGACCAGGGCGGCAGACGCACCGTCCAGGTGACCGAGACCTCCGTGCCGAAGGTCGGCGACGCCCGGCAGGGGCTGCACGTGACCGTGCAGGGCACGGCCGCCTCCGCGCCCGCCACGCTCACCCTGGACGTCGCCGCCGTACGGGTCGGCACCGACGCGATCACCGTCACGGCCGGCGGTCTCGGCGGGGGCGAGGACGACTCGGTGGAGCGGGCGGTCGAGCAGGGCACCCAGCGACTGAAGGACGTACAGGCAGGCCGGACCCCGGCCGCGGACCCCGGCGAGATCGACTGACCCGGTTCCTCCCGGCCTTGAGAAACGCCCTTCCGAAACGCCCTTCCGAACTGCCCTTCCCCACCGCCGTTCCGCTCGGCCGTTTCCGGGACAAGCTGATCATCGGGCGGCACAATGGCGACGAAGGACACAGGCGCGAGAAGGAGCGGTCACGTGAGCGAGAGCCACACCACGTCAGGCGGGTCGTCCAGGCTCAACACCGGTGTGGCGCACAACGCGCGTGTGTGGAACTACTGGATCGGCGGCAAGGACAACTACGAGGTCGACCAGCAGGTCGGCGAGCACGTCGCCAAGATGTTCCCGATCATCCGGGAGATCGCCCGCGCCGACCGCTGGTTCCTGGGCCGGGCGGTCCGGTTCCTCGCCGCCGAGCAGGGAGTCCGCCAGTTCCTGGACATCGGCACCGGACTGCCGACGGTGGAGAACACCCACGAGATCGCCCAGCGGATCGCACCCGAGTCGCGGATCGTGTACGTGGACAACGACCCCATCGTGCTGGTGCACGCCCGCACCCTGCTCACCAGCACCTCCGGGGGTGTCACCGACTACATCGACGCCGATGTGCGCGACCCGGACACCATCCTCGAACGGGCCGCGCAGACCCTCGACTTCGGCAAGCCGGTCGCGGTGATGATGCTGGGCATCCTCAACTTCGTCCTCGACGCCGAGGAGGCGCGGGACATCGCGCGCCGCGTCATGGCCGCGATGCCCTCCGGCAGTTACCTCGCCCTGACCCACCCCACCTTCGACGCCGACCTCGGCGGCGAGGGCCAGATCCCGGCCATGAAGTTCTGGAACGAGAACGCCACACCGCCGATCTGCGCCCGCAGCCGTGCGGACATCGCCGCCTTCTTCGAGGGTCTCGAGCTGCTGGAGCCGGGGCTGGTGTCGTGTTCGCAGTGGCGTGCCGAGCCCGACTCCCCCCTCGTGGTACCGCAGTTCGGCGGGGTGGCTGTGAAACCCTGACGCAGGCGCCGATCCGGCCGAGCCCGTCAAGGAGGACGTATGACCACCCTTGCCGACCCCGTCCCCGGCGGGCGTCCCGGAGAGGCCGAACGCGCCGCCGCGCTCGCCGACGAGCTGGCCGAGCGGGGCGTGCACGGCATCGTCCTCTCCTACGTCGACACCGCGGGCGTCACCCGGGTCAAGACCGTCCCGACGACGCGGCTCACGGCGGCGGTGACCTGGGGCGTCGGCATGTCGCCGGTCTTCGACACCTTCCTCGCCGACGACTCGATCGTCGCCACCGACGTGCTCGGCTCACCGGACGGCGATCTACGGCTGTATCCCGACCTGGACCAACTGGTGGCGCTGGTCGGGCAGCCCGGCTGGGCGTGGGCGCCGGTCGACCGGATCACGCAGGAGGGCGAGCCGCATCCGGCGTGCGGGCGCACTGTCCTGCGCCGCATCGTCCGGGAGGCCGCCGAGCTGCACGGTATCGCCTTCAAGGCCGGCATCGAGGTGGAGTGGGCCGTCGGTCAAGGGCCGTCGGCCGACGGGGACTTCGTGCCCGCGACGACGGGACCGGCGTACAGCGCCACCCGGCAGGTGGAGCTCAGCGACTACACGGCAGACCTGCTGGCGGCGTTCGCGGCACAGGGAGTCGAGGTCGAGCAGCTCCATCCGGAGTACGCGGCCGGGCAGTTCGAGGTCTCGGTGGGCGCGCTCGACCCGGTGGCGGCGGCCGACCGCAGCGTGCTGGTCCGGCAGACGATCCGCGCGGTGGCGGGGCGCCACGGCCTCGTCGTCTCCTTCGCCCCGGCGGTCTTCGCCGAGGGCGTCGGCAACGGCGGCCACCTCCACCTCTCCGCCTGGCACGACGGCGTGAACCTGCATTCCGGGGGCGGCGGCAGATACGGCATGACGGCCGAGGCCGAGTCCTTCGCGGCCGGAGTACTGGCCCATCTCCCCGCTCTCACCGCCGTGACCGCGCCGAGCCCGGCGAGCTATCTGCGGCTCAAACCGTCCCAGTGGGCCGGGGTGTTCACCGCCTGGGGCCGGGAGACGCGCGAGGCGGCGGTACGGGTGATCACCGGGACGGCGGGCGTCCGCGACCGGGCCGCGAACCTGGAGGTGAAGCCGGTAGACCTGGCCGCCAACCCGTATCTCGCGCTCGCCTCCCTGATCGCCGCCGGTCTGGACGGTCTGACCTCGTCCGCGCCGCTGCCCGAGGAGATCACCGGGGATCCGGCCCGGCTCGGCGCCGAGAAGGCGGCGGCCCTGGGCGTACGCCGGCTGCCGACCTCGCTGTCCGAGGCCGTCGAGGCGTTCCGGGCCGACGAGTTGCTGCGGACCGCGCTGGGCCCCGTCCTCGCCGACGCGGTGGTCGCCGTACGCCTCGGGGAGGTCGCGGCCGCCGCCGGGCTGGACGACGAGGGCGTGGCGGCGGCGTACCGCTGGAAGTACTGACATGGGCGCGGGGCCCGTGCACGAGACGCTCGCCGCTCTGCGGCTGGTGGACCACCACTGCCACGGGGTCGTCACCGCCGACCTCGACCGGCCCGGCTTCGAGTCGCTGCTCACCGAGGGCGAGGCGTGGCCCGGGATCTCGCCGTTCGACAGCCCGGTCGGCGTGGCCGTCCGCCGCCACTGCGCTCCCCTCCTGGACCTGCCGCGCCACGCGCCGGCCGAGGAGTACCTGGCGCGGCGGACCGAGCTCGGCGCGCGTGAGGTGAACCGCCGGTTCCTCGCCGCCGCGGGCACCGAGGTGTTCTGCGTCGACACCGGGTTCACCCCGGACCGCCTCACCGCGCCGCGGGAGCTGGCCGAGGCCGCGGGGGGCAGGGCGTACGAGGTCGTGCGGCTGGAGGCCGTCGCCGAAGCAGTGGCGGCGCACGGCGTGGAGCCGGACGAGTACGCGGAAACGTTCCGTGCGGCCGCGCTGGAGGCCGTGTCGCGGCGGGGTGTGGTGGCGGTGAAGTCGGTCGCCGCCTATCGCACCGGCTTCGACCTGGACCCGGCGAGGCCCTCGGACGCGAACGTCACCGAGGCGGCCCGGCGCTGGCTCGCCGGCGGCGGCCGACTGGCCGATCCGGTTCTCGTACGGCAGCTGTTGTGGACCGCCGTGGACCTGGGGCTGCCCCTGCAGCTGCACACCGGCTTCGGCGACTCGGACATCCGTCTGCACCGGGTGGACCCCGCCCACCTGACGGACTGGCTGCACCTGACCGCCGGCACGATCCCGGTGCTCCTGCTGCACTGCTGGCCCTACCAGCGCCAGGCGGCCTACCTGGCGGCAGTATTCGAACAGGTGTACCTCGATGTGGGACTCACCCTGCACCATGTCGGTCCCGCCCGGGCCGGGGCGGTCCTGGCGGAGGCGACGGAGATCACGCCGTTCCGCAAACTGCTGTACAGCTCCGACGCGTACGGTGTGGCCGAGTTCTACCACCTCGGCGCGCTGACCTTCCGGCAGGCCCTGGCCGGCCTGCTCCAGGAGCGGGTGGACGCCGACGAGCTGAGCCTGCCGGACGCGCTGCGCATCGCGGCATGGGCCGGCGGCGACAATGCCCGCCGCCTCTACGGAATCCCCCCGACCGACACCGATCACCGCCTCCCCGATCCCCACCTGCCCGGCCCAGACCGCGACTGAGCGTTGGCCATTCCCGGAAAGTATGATCAAGCAATGTCTGACATGACCGATACCACGCCCGGCTGGCTGAGTTCCGACGAGCTCGAGATGGCGCGCGCCCGCATGCCGATCCTGTACGTCGAGGCCGTGCCCGTGCGCGTCGACGACAGCGGCGAAGTCACCAGTGTCGGCCTGCTGCTGCGCATCGGGTCCGACGGAACGGTCAGCCGGACCCTGGTCTCCGGCCGCGTCCTGCACCACGAACGGGTCCGCGACGCCCTGCTGCGCCATCTGGAGAAGGACCTCGGCCCGATGGCGCTGCCCCGGATCCCCTCCTCCCTGCAGCCTTTCACCGTGGCGGAGTACTTCCCCACGCACGGCGTCACGCCGTACCACGACCCCCGCCAGCACGCGGTCTCGCTCGCCTACGTCGTCCCGGTGACCGGCGACTGCCGCCCCCGCCAGGACGCCCTCGACCTGGTCTGGTTCAGCCCGCAGGACGCCCTGTCGCCCGCGGTGCAGAGCGAGATGCCGGGCGGGCACGGGGTGCTGCTCAAGCAGGCGCTGGCGCACGTGGGCTGCTCGGTCTGAGCGGTCCGACGCCTGGGTCGGTCGTGGTCGCCGGTGCGGGGACCGTGGGTTCGTCGATCGCGTACCACCTGGCCGGCCGCGGGGCCGCCGTCACCCCTCTCGACCGGGGGCCCGCCCCCGCCACGGGCGTGACCGGCGGATCCTTCGCACGGGTCGGGGCCCACGGCGGGGACTGGCCGGGCGGCGCGCGGGACCTGCTCGCGGCGTTCCGGGGCGCCGACGACTGCCGGGGGCTGGACTGCCGAGTCAGCGGGCGGCTGATGCCGGCGAACGGGGCCCCTGCTGGGCCGTGTCACGCCGGACCGGTCGGTGTACGTGGCCGTCCTGCACTCGGCCTTGACCCTGGCACCCACCGTCGGACAACTGGTCGCGGAGGAACTCGTCACCGGGGAACCGGCAGCCGGACTGCGCCGGTGCCGGATCGTGCGGGGCGCGGACTGACCAAGGAGACCGGGGTCTCCGGGGTCGCCGGGGTCCCCCGCGTCACTCCGCGTCTTCGGCCTTGCGCTGGCTCGTGCCGGGCTCGCCCGTGTCGCGTCGCCACTCGACGACCAGCTCGTCCTTGGTGCCGAAGCGGACCAGGTGACGGCCGACGACGTCTTCGAGGAGGTCGAGGTGTTCGGCCTCCGACTCCACGGAGAGCAAGAGGGCCCCGTCGACGGCGGTGAGTGAGCCGGTGCCGTTCTGGAAGAGCAGTCGGCCCTCGCCGGTCTCCTCGTCCCAGCTGGTCTCGCTGCGGCGGCCGAGGTGGGAGGCGAGTTGCTTGGCGTAGCGGTGCGGTCGGTCGGTGGCGACGCGGGCTTCGGAACGGGGCATGGCGTACTCCGGGGGTCGCGGTGTGCGGTGAACGTCTCGATGGTGCCGGAGCGGCGCGCGGAACACGCACCTTCCCACGCGTCACACGCCGCAAAGTATGGATGCCTCCCGTGTCACGCACACTACGATCAAGGCATGCCCGGCCCAAGGAAGTTGGCCTTGGGAGACCGCACGGTGACGCGGGGTGCGCGTTCCTGCTGTCGGTGGCTCGCTGTGCGGCGGCGGAGCAGCACCCGGCGTTCGCCGAGCCCGGTGCCGTGACAGCCGCACCGTACGAGGGCGTCTTCGTCCACGAAGGCGAGCGGCGACCACGGCAACTCCGTCTCCTTCGTGACGGTGCCGAGCCTGCCGTACCTGCTCGACCGCCCGGTGCCCCAACTGGCCGCGGCCGTCGACCGCGACACGGCGACGAAGGTGGGCCGGCCGGCGTCCTGAGCCACACGGTCCTACGTGCCCTTCAGCGCGAGCGGCAGCGAGCTGATGCCACTGAGGAAGTTGGAGCAGCCCGGCCGCGCGGGGCCCGTCCGCTCCGGTCGCGGAGGCCCGCGAGTACGGCACCGATCTCGCCGCGGGCATCTTCCACGGCCTCGATCTGCCGCTCGGGCGCGCACACGCTCTGAAGTGCGGGGCGAGGTTGTCGGCAGGCGCGGAACCGCACCTGCCGGGCTCGCGTTCAGTGCAGGTCGACCCGCGCGGGGCTGTCGTCGACGGAACTGTCGTCGAGGAAGCCGCCCGACTGGTGCTGCCAGAGTTTCGCGTAGGCGCCGTCCGAAGCCAGCAGCTCCTGGTGCGTGCCCTGCTCGATGATCCGTCCGCGGTCGAGGACGACGAGTCGGTCCATGGTGGCGACCGTGCTCAGCCGGTGCGCCACCACGAGTGCCGTCCGCCTCTCCATGAGCCGCCACAGCGCCTCCTGGACGAGGATCTCGCTCTCGGAGTCCAGGGCGCTGGTCGCCTCGTCGAGCAGCAGGATCGGCGCGTCGCGCAGGATCGCCCTGGCGAGAGCGACCCGCTGCCGCTGGCCGCCGGACAGCTTGACACCGCGCTCGCCCACCATGGTGTCGAAGCCGTCCGGCAGCGCGTCGGCGAACTCCGTGACGTGTGCCGCCTCGGCCGCGCGACGGATCTCGGCCTCGGTGGCGTCCGGCCGGGCGAACGCGATGTTGTCCCGCAGCGTGCGGTGGAACATCGCCGGATCCTGCGGCACGTAGGCGATCAGGCCGCGCAGGTCGGCCTGGCGCATCCTGCTGATGTCCCGGCCCCCGATCAGGATCCGGCCGGCGTCGATGTCCGTCATCCGCAGCAGCAGCCGGCTGAGCGTGGTCTTGCCCCCGCCGGACCGGCCGACGAGACCGATCCTCGCCCCGCTGGGCACAGCCAGGTCGAGGCCGTCGAAGAGCGTTTCCGCGCCCGCGTGGGCGAAGGTCACCTGCTCGAAACGGACGTCGGCAGCCCCCGCCGGCAGCGGCTCCGGCGACACCGGGTCGAGGACGGTCGGCCGTGTCAGCAGCAGTTCGGTGAACTGCGCGGCCTCCGTCATGGAGCTCTCCAGGCGGCGGTAGATCTGGTTGAACTCGAACATGATCCGCGTCGCGTTGGTGTAGTACGTGAAGGCGACCACGACCGCCTCCACACCGAGCCTGCCCCCGCCGAGCGCGACCGCGAGCAGCAGGCCCAGCGCGTTGGTGAGGACGGACATCGGCGCGATCAGAGTGTCGATGCGCAGGTTGCCGTAGTCCCACGACCTCAGCGAGAGCCGCCGCGACTCCGCGACGCGGGACCGGTGCTCGGCGGCCTCGCGTTCCTCCGCGGCGAAGGCCCGGACCGTGTCCATGTTCATCAGACTGTCGGCGACATGACCCGACACCCGGGCGATCGCCGCCTCGCGCTGGTCGACGAGTGCCTGGCGGCGACGGATCAGGGGCGTCACACACAGCGCCGTCAGTGCGATCATCGTCAGGAGCCCCACCACGAGCAGCGGTTCGTAGCGCCACAGCACCACCGACCCGAACACCAGCGGTACGAAGCTGCCCACGACCGAGAACGTCAACGTGTCGACGAACTGCTCGAATCGGGAGGCGAAGCTCAGGACCCGCTTGGTCAGCGACCCGGCGAAGTTGTCGTGGAAGAACGCGGCGTCCTTGGCGAACAGCTCGTCCATGCCGATCACGTACAGATGCTCGATACCGAGGGCGTCGAGGCGGTTCAGGCAGTGGATGCCGACACGCCACAGCGCCTCCGCGAGCAGCAGGACGCCGGCGAAGCCGAGGACGTAGGGCAGCGTCGAGCCGATGGTGACACCGGTGTCGCCGGCGATGTGTCCGACGAGCTTCGCGACGACCAGCGGTGCGATGTAGTTGATGCCGATGTTGCCCAGCGCCGACAGCAGCATCGCCGGCACCGTCAGCCACCGGAGCCGGGCCAGCTCCCGTCCGTAGTAACGAAGTGCGAGGAGCACGGAGCCCCTGCGCGGCGGAACCTCGCGCGATTCAGGCGATCCCATCCCCACCCCGTGTTGTCGTGCGCCGACCCGCCACGCGCGGGGCGCGACGAAGGAGCCCCCGCGCAGCTCGCATCGCCGTCGACACCGACGTGCGAGTACGGGGAGGCCAGGAATCGCAGTGTCCCGCGACGACGGCCGGGGAATCCAGGCGTTTTCTCAGCCGAGGACAGGCCGCACACAGGTGCGATTCCTGCGGGACGGGCGTGGGGTTCCGGACGTCACGTGCGACCTGTCCCTGCACTTCGCCGGACGGGGCACAAACGCATTCAGCGGGTCTGCCACTGTCGGCAGACCCGCTGAAAACACCGTCGGGACGACAGGATTTGAACCTGCGACCCCTTGACCCCCAGTCAAGTGCGCTACCAAGCTGCGCCACGTCCCGGTGCCGTCTGACCTGGAGTTTCCCCCGGCCCAACATGCATGGAAACAATACCGCACTCGGGTCCGTGGTCGCGCACCCGTTTATCCGGGGACGGCCCTTGACCTCAAGCATGCTTGAGGTTGCAAGATCGTCCGCATGACGCTGACCGAGGAACGCGGTCGTACGTACGGGTACGGCGACCTGCCCCGGCTCATGGGGCTGATGACGGGCGACGAGAAGCACGGACCGGCGGCGACGTCCACGCTGGACGCGCTGTGGGTCCTCTACGACCGGGTGCTGCGGATCGGGCCCGAGCGGCCGGACGATCCGGGGCGGGACCGGTTCCTGCTGTCCAAGGGGCACGGGCCGATGGCGTACTACGCCGTGCTGGCCGCCAAGGGCTTCGTGCCCGTGGACTGGCTGCCGGGCTTCGGTTCGTACGACTCGCCGCTCGGCCACCATCCCGACCGTGTGCTCGTGCCGGGGGCCGAGATCGGCAGCGGGTCGCTGGGGCACGGGCTGCCGATCGCCGTGGGCACCGCGCTGGGACTGCGCGCCCAGGGGCTCGACGCGCCTCGGGTGTGGGTGCTGGTCGGGGACGCCGAGCTGGACGAGGGCAGCAACCACGAGGCGATCGCCTTCGCCGGGCCGGCCGGGCTGGAGCGGCTGCACACCGTCGTGATCGACAACTCCTCCGCCAGTCACGCCCTGCCCGGCGGGATCGCCGCCCGCTTCGAGGCCGCCGGCTGGTCCGCCGTCACGGTCGACGGCCGTGACCACGGCGCGCTGTACGCCGCCTTCACCGCCCCGCACCCGGGCCGACCGCACGTGGTCGTGGCCCGGGTCGAGCCCAAGTCCGCCTGAACGTCCGCCGCCCTGACACCTCCGGAAAGGCCCGAACCTCCATGGACACCATGCGTGACCGTCTCGCCCCCGTCGTCTCACGCCTGCTCGACGAGGATCCGCGGGTCGCGGTCCTCCTCGCCGAGATCGGCAGGGACGGCTTCGCCGAGGCGGCGCACCGCCACCCCGACCGGGTCGTCAACGTCGGCATCCGCGAGCAGCTCCTCGTCGGGGCGGCCGCGGGGATGGCGCTGACCGGGCTGCGGCCCGTCGTGCACACCTTCGCGAGCTTCCTCGTCGAGCGGCCCTTCGAGCAGGTCAAGCTGGACCTCGGCCATCAGGACGTGGGCGCTGTGCTGGTGAGCGCCGCCGCGTCCTTCGACTGGCCCGCGGGAGGGTACACCCACATGGCCCCCGGGGACGTGGCCCTGCTCGACACCCTCGACGGCTGGACCGTGCATGTGCCGGGGCATCCGGACGAGGCCGAGACCCTCCTGCGGCACGCCGTCGCCGCGGGCGACGACAAGGTGTACGTACGGCTGTCCGTGCAGGCCAACCGGGACGCGCTCCCGGTCGACGGCGAGCGCTTCCGCACCGTCCGCGAGGGCGGCTCGGGCGTGGTCGTCGCCATCGGGCCCGTGCTGGACGCGGTGCTGGCCGCCGTGGCGGGCCTGGACGTGACGGTGCTGTACGCGACGACCGTACGGCCCTTCGACGCGGCCGCCCTGCGTCGGGCCACGGAGACGGCCGGGGCCGACGTCGTGCTCGTCGAGCCGTACCTGGCGGGTACGTCCACCGCGGCGGCGAACGACGCCCTCGCCGACGTACCCCATCGGGTGCTGGGCCTCGGCGTGGGCCGCCGCGAACTGCGACGTTACGGCCGCGTCGAGGAACACGCCGCCGCGCACGGCCTCGAGGCACGGTCCCTGCGCGAGCGGATCGGCGGGTTCGTGGCGGGCGGGGTGGTGGCAGGGCGCTCGTGAGGTGGGGAGGCGTGCGGGTCCGGCTCCTCAGGCGGAGCGCACGCGGGGCGAGGAGGCGTGCGGGCCCGGCTCTCAGGCGGAGCGCACGCGGGGCGAGGAGGCGTGCGGGCCCGGCTCTCAGGCGGTCAGCCGTTCTCCGCCCCGGCCGTGCGTGCACGTGGCGCCGCCGCCGGACCCGAGCCTGCGACGGGTGCGTCGACGCGCACCAGGTCGCGTATCGCGGGCACGGCGAGCAGGGCACCCGCGACGACGAAGCTCATCACTCCGGCGACCAGAAGCACCTGGTCGGCGCCGAGGAGTCCGGCCGCCGGGCCGGCGAGGGCCTGGCCGACCGGCATCATCGCGAGGGAGCCGGCCACGTCGTACGCGTGGATGCGGTTGAGGACGTCGGGCGGGACCTGCGTCTGCACGCTGGTCGCCCACATGACGCCCCAGAACGACATCCCGGCCCCGGCGACGGCGGCTCCGACGGCCATGGCCGGAATACCGAGCCCGGCCCCGACCGTCGCCGGGAAGCCGACGAAGCCGAGCAGGGAGAGCGCGCCGGCGCGCAGCATACGGCGGGGGCGCAGGCGCAGGGCGAGGAACCCGCCGACGACGGTCCCGGCGCCCAGGGCTGAGTTGATCAGGCCGTAGGCGCCCGGGCCGTGCTCCTGCACGACCTTCGTGGCCACCAGCGGGACCGTCGGGCCCCACACGGCGATCATGTAGAGGCACCAGACGGCGATGACGGCCCACAGCCACGTGCGCGATCTGAACTCCCGCCAGCCTTCGACGAGATCGGCCCGGAAGGCGCTGCCGCCGTGTCCTGTCGGGTGGCTGCCCGGGGTGAGCGGCGGCAGGCGCAGCAGCAGGAGGCACAGGGCACTCACCGCGTAGGTGGCCGCGTGGGCCACGAAGACGCCGCCGGGCGAGGCGAGCCCGACCAGCACGCCCGCGGCGGCGGGGCCGGCCAGTTGGGCGACGGACTCGGCGATGCGTATGGCGCCGTTCGCGCCCTGGACGTCGGAGGCGAGCCGGGGGACGGTGCTGGCGACGCCGGGCTGGAAGACGGCGCCCGCGACGCCGTTGGCGAAGCCGATCGCACAGATCTCCCAGAGCACCACGTGTCCGGAGTAGAAGAGCGCGGCGGCCAGGGCCTGGGTACCGAGCCGCACCAGGTCGGCGCCGATCATCAGTCTGCGGGTGCTGAAGCGGTCGGCGATGACCCCGCCGAAGACGACGAGCCCGGCGAAGGCGGCGGCCGTCGAGGCCATGGCGAGGCCCACGGCACCTGCCCCGTACCCGTGCTGGAGCAGGCCCGCGGCCAGGGCCACGGGCAGGATGGTGTCGCCGAGCCGGGCGACGGCCCGGGCGGTGAAGAACAGCACGAAGTCCCGCGACCAGAACGACCGCGAAGCCTTGTCCGACGCCGTGCCCGTCCCCGTCACCCCTGCCGCCCCGTCACCCCTGCCGCCCCCCGTCATGCCTCAGCGCACCCTTCGACCAGCCCCACCGGCCCCACCAGCACCCCACATGTCCCAAGCGTCCGTGGTAGCCGAAGCCCCCTCCGCCCCGGCTCCCACGTCCGCCTCGGATCATGGCACGCGGCACTGACAACGCCCGAAGGCTTTTTCACTCGCCGGTCGGCAAGCCCAACTCGGGGTGGGCGTCGAGCAGTCGGGGCGGTGCCGCCTGGCGCCAGGAGTCGGCGAGGATGTCACGCACCTCGTCCTCGTCCTCCAGCGCGGCGAGGCGGGCCCTCACCCAGGCGAACATCGCCTCGTGGTCGGCGATCCAGAACTTCTCCGGTTCGGCCAGCACCAGTTCGTCGCGCTCCTCCTTGGGGCAGCGCACGGCGAGGGAGGTCTCGTCCTCGGGCAGCGTGGCGAACATCTTCCCCGCCACCCGGAACGTGGGCATGCTCCAGGCGATCTTCTCCGTCGTGTCCGGCAGGGACAGGGCGATTCGGCGTACGTCTTCGGCGTCCGGCATGACAGGCACCGTAGTGGTTCCCACTGACAATCACCTGGTGGGAGCCCCGGCCCCGCTTCCTGCGCGCACGCCCACGTGCTTGTAGTAGAGCGTGGTCGGCCGCAGCACCCCGGCCGGGTCCGCCGCGTAGTCGGGGATCATCCCGGCCCGCGCCCAGCCGGCAGCGGTGTAGAGGCGCTCGGCGGGGCTGTCGGTCTCCGTGTCCAGGTGCAGGAGGGTGACGCCCGCCTCGACGGCCGCCTCCTCGGCGGTCGCCAGCAGCCTGCGGCCGAGGCCCCGCCCTCGGGCGTCCTGGTGCACCATCAGCTTGACCAGCTCGGCGCGGTGGCGGCTGTTGGGTTTGTCGGGGAAGGCCAGGCTGACGGTGCCGAGCGTCCGGCCGTCGTACCGGGCGATCCACACGGCGAGCTGTCCGGCGGCCACACCCGCGGCCCGTTCCTTCCACCAGGCGAGGGCCGTCGCCCGGTCGAGCGGCGCCAGGAAGCCCACCGAGGCGCCACCGTCCACGGTGTCGATCAGCAGGTCGGCCAACGCGTCGACACGGTCGAGCACTTGAGTCCCGTCCAGTCGGTTCACGATCACGGCAGCACCACCGCCAGCACGTACCGCACCTGCTCGGGGCCCGCGCACCGGAACCGCGTAGGCCCCCACACCCGCAGCCGCAGACAGTCCCCGGCGTCGAGATGGTGATCGACGT
Organism: Streptomyces sp. MMG1533; assembly: GCF_001279775.1. Classification (GTDB taxonomy): domain Bacteria; phylum Actinomycetota; class Actinomycetes; order Streptomycetales; family Streptomycetaceae; genus Streptomyces. Next base: position 16,259 of record NZ_LGDG01000283.1, read on the forward strand.
CCTGTGCCGTCACGCCGAGCGCCCCTTCGAGGACCCAGACATGCTGCTCCAGGCCGGGCACGGGCGGCCGGTCGTACGCGATGTCGGCGCCCGGGGCGAGCCGCCCCTCGACGAGTTCACCGCGCAGCCCGGAGTGCGGCGGGGACACGGACCGTCGGACGAACCCGGAGGCACGGTCCTCCCACACCTGCTGGTCGGCGGCCCTGACCAGCAGCGCCGGCTCCGCCTCGACCTCGCTGAGGAGCTGGGACATGGTGCGCCCGTAGACACTGCACAGCTGGTTCAGGAGCGAGGCGGTGGGGCTGATCTCCGCCCGCTCGGCCCGGGACAGGGTCGACTTGCTCACCCCGCTGCGCTCCGCCAACTCCCCCAGCGACCAGCCGCGTTCGGCCCTCAGCTCGGCCAGACGGGCACCGAGCCGGGTGTCGACGGGGTCCGGCCCGCCCTCCACGACATGCTGTTTCATATCCGGGACCATATCCCGTATATGAAACACCACCCTATGGCTCCCGTCACCCCCGTCCCGTCACTCCCGTCGCTCCCGTCACTCCCGGCCCCCGAACGCCGCCAGCGTCCGTTCCAGCGCGGGCAGTGCCCGCACCACCCGCTTCGACCGGATCAGCAGGTCCCAGGCGGGCTCGAACTTCTTCCAGCCGCCGGAGTAGGCGAGGTGCCGCAGCCGCTCGTGCGGTCCCGGCTGGGCCGCGGACCCCCGCCAGATGTTGGACCAGCGGTAGAAGTCGCGGTACGCCCGCCAGTAGCCGTCCTCCAGCTGACGAGGTGTCATCCTCCTGGGCTCGTAGACGACATGACGGGTGTCGTAGAGGTCCCAGTCGCGGTGCACGATGCGGTTCTCGGACTCCAGCTGCTTCCACAGTCCGGTCGACGGATACGGCGTCATGATGTGGAACGTCGCCGTCTCGATGCCCTGCCCGACGGCCCACTCCACGGTGCGGTCGAAGACGTCGGGACCGTCCTGGTCGAGCCCGAAGACGAAGCTGGCGTTGACCATGACCCCCGCGTCGTGCAGGCGCCGCACCGCCGCCGCGTAGTCGGTGCCGATGTTCTGGTTCTTGCGGCGCTCGGCGAGGTTCGCGTCGTTGACGGTCTCGAAACCCACGAAGAGACTGCGCAGCCCCGCCTCCACCGCACGTTCCAACAGGTCAGGTTTCAGTACGGAGTTGACCGTGCCGGCCGCCTGCCACAGCCGGCCCATCCCCTTCATCCCCTCGAACAGGGCTTCGGCGAAGCGTCTGTTGCCGAGCAGGTGGTCGTCGAGGAAGTAGAGGTGGCGGCCGGGCAGGCGGTCGATCTCGGCGAGGGCGTCGTCGACGGCCTGGGTGTAGAAGGACTTGCCGCCCTCGAAGAAGGCGTCCTTGTAGCAGAAGTCGCAGTGGTGCGGGCAGCCGCGCGACACCACGATCGAATTGGGGACGAGATAGAGGTGACGCTTGATCAGGTCCCGTCGTATGGGCGGCAGTCCGGCCAGAGTGCGCAGCGTCGAGTCGTAGCGGCGGGCGGGCACGCCGTCGCGGAAGTCCTTCAGGAACAGCGGCCAGACGTCCTCACCGGGGCCGGTGAAGATCGTGTCGGCGTGGGCGGCCGCCTCGTCGGGAAGGGAGGTGACGTGCAGGCCACCCATCGCGACATGGACGCCCCGGGCGCGGAAGTGGTCGGCTATCTCGTAACTGCGGCGGGCCGAGGTGATGTACGGCTGGACTACCAGCAGATCGGGGGTGTCGAGGGCTTCGAGGTCGAGGCGCTCCACGTGTTCGTCATAGAGCGTGACCTCGTCGTCGGGGTCCAGGTAGCCGGCCAGGGTGGCGAGGCCGAGCGGCGGGAACAGCGAGTACTTGATGGGCCTGAACAGCGGGCTCGTCGCCTCGGTCAGGGCCGGAAGGATCATCGTCACACGCATGACAGTCCAGACTGCGTGCGTCCGGTGGCCGGTTCCCTACCCCCGTGCGGCTTCTCCGAGCGCGTCGAGGACCGGCCGGATCAGCGGGTGCTCCTCGGCTCCCCGGCGTACGGCCGCGAAGACCCGGCGGGTGGGCGCGACACCGTCGACGGGCCGTACGACCACACCGGCGAGGTCCATGCCGATCAGCGCCGAGCGCGGCACGAGCGCCACGCCCGCATCGGCTGAGGCCAGCGCCACGACCGCCCGGAAGTCGTCCGAGGAGTGTTCGAGGCGAGGCTGGAAACCGGCGCTCTCACAGGCGAGGACGACCACGTCGTGGCAGGGGTTGCCCGGATAGGGGCCGATCCACGGATCCTTGGCCAGATCGGCGAGGGGAACCTCGGCGGCGTCGGCGAGGCGGTGGGTGACGGGGACGACCGCGTCGAAGGGCTCGGCGTAGAGCGGTACGTGGGTCAGCCGGGGGTCGTCGGCGGACGGCGCCCCGCGGTACTCGACGGCCACGGCGACGTCGACCTGCCGGTCGAGCACCATCGGCAGGCTGGCATCCCCCTCGGCGTCCTGGACGCGGATGCGGATACCGGGCGCCGACTCGGCGAGGCGGGCCACGGCGGGCGCCACGACCAGGGCGATGCCGGTCGCGAAGGAGGCGACGGTGACGGTGCCGGCGGCGCCCGAGCCGTACGCGGCGAGCTCGGCCTCTGCCCGCTCCAGCTGGGCGAGGACCACATTGGTGTGGCTGAGCAGGATCTCGCCGGCCGGGGTCAGCCGTACGCCCTTGGCCCCGCGCTCGACCAGCCGGTGCCCGGTCTCCTGCTCCAGGGCGGTCAGCTGCTGCGAGACCGCCGAGGGCGTGAGGTACAGCGCGGCGGCAGCCGCGGTCACCGTGCGGTGGTCGGCCACCGCACGGAGGATGTGGAGCCGCCGCGCTTCGATCATGCTAACGATTATCGCAATATGTCCGGCCGGTCCGTACCAGTCGCCGTCAGCCCTCGAGCTCCGCGCGCGACGCCACGAACGCGTCGACCGCCCGGTTCACGTCCCCCGTCGAGTGCGCGGCGGACAGCTGCACGCGGATGCGGGCCTGCCCCTGCGGCACCACCGGGTACGAGAAGCCGATCACGTACACGCCACGCTCCAGGAGCAGCTCCGCCAGGCGTGCCGCCTTCGCCGCGTCGCCGATCATCACGGGCGCGATGGCGTGGTCGCCGGGCAGGACGTCGAAGCCCTCCTCGGTCATCCGGCGGCGGAACAGGGCGGTGTTCTCGGCCAGCCGGATCCTCAGGTCGTCCGCCGACTCCAGCAGGTCGAGCACCTTGAGCGAGGCCGCAGCGATCACCGGGGCGAGGGTGTTGGAGAAGAGGTACGGCCGGGAGCGCTGGCGCAGCAGGGCGACGATCTCGGCGCGGGCGGCGACGTAACCGCCGGAGGCGCCGCCGAGCGCCTTGCCGAGGGTGCCGGTGATGATGTCGACGCGGTCCATGACGCCGTGCAGCTCGGGGGTGCCACGGCCGCCGGGGCCGACGAAACCGACCGCGTGGGAGTCGTCGACCATGACCATGGCGTCATGGCGGTCGGCGAGGTCGCAGATCTCGCGCAGGGGGGCCACGTAGCCGTCCATGGAGAAGACGCCGTCGGTGACGATCAGCTTGCGCCGGGCTCCCGCGGCCTCCTTCAACTGCCGCTCCAGATCGGCGAGATCACGGTTGGCGTAGCGGAAGCGGCGGGCCTTGGAGAGCCGGATGCCGTCGATGATGGAGGCGTGGTTCAACGCGTCCGAGATCACCGCGTCCTCGGGGCCCAGCAGCGTTTCGAACACACCGCCGTTGGCGTCGAAGCAGGAGGAGTACAGGATCGTGTCCTCCTGGCCGAGGAAGGCCGCGAGCCGCGCCTCCAACTCCTTGTGCACCTCCTGCGTGCCGCAGATGAAGCGCACGGACGCCATGCCGTAGCCCCAGCGCTCCAGGGCCTCGTGGGCGGCGGCGATCACCTCGGGGTGGTCGGCGAGACCGAGGTAGTTGTTGGCGCAGAAGTTGAGCACCTCGCCGGGACGGCCGCCCGCGGTGACGTTCACCGTCGCGGACTGCGGGCTGCCGATCACCCGCTCGGGCTTGTGCAGGCCGGCGGCGCGGATCTCGTCGAGGGTGGCGCGGAGGTCGTCGCGCACGGAGTCGAACATCAGGAAGCTCCTAGAAGTGCAGATGACTTACGCGGTCCAGTCGAGGACGACCTTGCCGCCGCGGCCGCTCGCCGCGTCGGCGAACGCCGCCTCGAAGTCTCGGAAGCCGTACCGGCCGGTGATCACGGGAGCGAGGTCGAGGCCGCCCTCCAGGAGCACCGACATCGCGTACCAGGTCTCGAACATCTCACGGCCGTAGATGCCCTTGATCGTGATCATGGAGGTGACGATCCGGGCCCAGTCGACCGGGAACTCCTCGGCCGCCAGGCCGAGCATCGCGATCCGGCCGCCGTGCGTCATGTTGGCGATCATGTCCCGCATGGCCTCGGGACGGCCGGACATCTCCAGGCCGATGTCGAAGCCCTCGCGCAGGCCGAGTTCCCGCTGCCCGTCGGCGATGGTCGACTCGGCGACATTGAGCGCGAGACTCACGCCGATCTTGCGCGCGAGCTCCAGCCGCTCCTCGCTGACGTCGGTGATCACGACGTTCCGCGCCCCGGCGTGCCGGGCCACGGCGGCTGCCATCAGGCCGATCGGCCCGGCGCCTGTGATCAGGACGTCCTCGCCGACCAGCGGAAAGGACAGCGCGGTGTGCACGGCGTTGCCGAACGGGTCGAAGATCGCGGCGACATCGAGGTCGACGGGGACGCGGTGTACCCACACATTGGCGGCGGGCAGCGCGACGTACTCGGCGAACGCCCCGTCACGGCCGACGCCCAGCCCGACCGTGGCCCGGCACAGGTGCCGCCGCCCGGCGAGGCAGTTGCGGCACCTGCCGCACACCAGGTGGCCCTCGCCGCTGACCCGGTCGCCCACCTTGATGTCGGTGACGTCACGGCCGGTCCCGACGACCTCGCCGACGAACTCGTGCCCGAGCACGAGCGGGGTACGGACCGCCTGCCGCGCCCAGCCGTCCCAGGACCGGATGTGCAGGTCTGTGCCGCAGATCCCGGTGCGCAGCACCTTGATCAGCACGTCGCCGGGTCCGACTGCGGGCTCGGGCACGTCCGCGAGCCACAGCCCCGGCTCCGCCTTCTCCTTGACCAGCGCCTTCAACGCTACGGCTCCTGTGCGTGGGTCCCCGGGGCCGGGCATGCCGAGCAGGCCCGTTCCGGGGACAGGGGTGGAATCGCGTTGCAATCTGCCGTACGGCGGCGCCCGGGTCCATCGAGGATTTCTTAAGCGGCGCCACAGCTCCGCTTCACGCCCGGGTACGACACCACGCGGGCTCACCGACTCCGTTGCCCCGAACCCGGCCGCCACCGCCATCCGCGCGGCCACCGGCGAGGAGTCGGTACGCCCGCCCTCCCGCACGAACGGCACGCCCCGCACGGACTGCACGGACGGCACGGACTGCACGAACTGCACGAACTGCACGAACTCGTCGACGATCAGCGGATCCGCACCGCGCGGCCGCTGCCCTGGCCGCCTCCGGCACCGGGCACTCCGTGTCGGCGAAGTTCTCCGGCCGGCCCGCTTCGCCTATGACCGTCTGGTTGCGCCGGTAGTCGGGGGGAAAAGGGGCACTGCCGTGCGACACTCGCCCCGAAGTCGGCCGACTCACAGGGAGCCAACATGACCACAGCACGGGACCTGTTGATCGTCACCATGGACCCGGGCACCGGCCGTCCCGTGGAACAGGGCGACCTGTCGCTCGCGCTGGCAGGCGCCGAACTCATCGATCTCGTCGAGGCGAGCGCAGTCGACCTGGACGGCGACCGCATCGTGCCCGGCCCCCAACCGGCAACAGGCGACCGGCTGTTGGACGAGGCCGCGTCGTCGCTGGTCCGGGCGGAACCGTACGAGTCGGCCGAGGACTGGCTGTGGCGGCGGGGCCGTGGGCTGTTCTCGGCCTATCTCGCCGCGTTGGAGACGGAGGGACTGATCACCCGGGAACGCGGTCGCCGGTTTCCCGTCCGGACCGGCCGGAAGGCACTGGCCGACTCCCCGGACCGGCGTCGCGCCGAGGAGCGCCAGGCGTCGGACGAGCCCGTCCTCGCCGCTCTGACGACCGCTCTCGGAATCCGCGACGAGCCCGTCGACGGCCTTCCGGAGCTCACCGACGACGCCGTCGTGACCGTGCTCGCCACGGTCGGCAACGCGGTGACGGAACTGGAGGCCGTACGGCAGCGGCGGACCATCGAGGACGCGGCTTTCGACAACGTCTGGCGAGGCATGTGAGCAACGTCCGGCGAGGCCGGTGACTCACTCGGCGTGCGACGGGGGCGCCGCCGAGCAGGGCCAGGCGGTTCTCCCACAGGGGATTCAGCCGCCCGGCGTGGTTGCAGAGCCTGGCGAACATCACCTGACCCCCGAGCTGGGCCACGACGGACCGCGCCGCCTCGCGGCGGACCTGGCGGCACGGCGCTCACAGCGGGAACCAGTCGGTCTCCCGCCGCTCCAGCCGCGCCACCAGGTCCGCCGCCGTCGACTTGATGGCCTCCAGACCGGCCTTTCCCCAGGCCCGCGGCTCGATGTCGGCGACGCACACGGTGCCCAGCACCATCCCCGTGGTGTCGAGGAGCGGAGCACCGAGGTAGGAGCGGATGCCGAACTCGTCGACGACCGGATTGCCCGCGAACCGCGGATAGTCGCGGACGTCCTCCAGCACCAACGCCTTTCGCCGGACGACCACATGGGGGCAGAACCCGTGGTCGCGCTCCATACAGCGGCCGATCTCCGGCTTGGCCTCCTCAGTGGTCGTGAGGGGTCTGACGTCCGGAACGCGCAGGCCCGCGAAGAACTGCCGGTGCTCGTCGATGAAGTTGACCATGGCGTACGGCGCTCCCGTGTGCCTCGCGAGATGGTCCGCGAAAGCGTCGAGCGCGGGCTCCGGATGCTCTCCCAGCCCCAGTCGGCGCAGCCGCCGCACACGCGCGGGCGCCTCCTTGTCCTCGGGGGTGAGCAGCAGTCGACCGGCCGGGCGGGGCAGGTCGTAGCTCATGGGCGGTCTCCGTCGCTGTGGGCGTACGTCATATGCGGCTCCGATGCGAGGTGTGCGGGGGTCACATGTGGGCGCCGTGGCTCGGCGCGGTGGCCGGGCTGTGCGCGATGAGGTGCCGTACGAGGGTGAGCAGGGTCTGGATACCAGAGCTGGAGATCCTGGCGTCGCAGCGGACCACGGGGATCTGCGGATCGAGGTCGATGGCGGCGCGGACCTCCTCGGGGTCGTAGCGGTACGAGCCGTCGAACTCGTTGATCGCGACGATGAATCCGAGGCCGCGCTGCTCGAAGAAGTCGACGGCGGCGAAGCACTCCTCCAGGCGCCGGGTGTCGGCGAGGATGACCGCACCGAGCGCGCCCTCGGACAGTTCGTCCCACATGAACCAGAACCGCTCCTGACCGGGCGTGCCGAACAGGTACAGGACGTGTTCCGGGTCGAGGGTGATGCGGCCGAAGTCCATGGCCACCGTCGTCTCGACCTTGTTCTCGATGCCGTCGAGGCTGTCGGTCGCGGCGCTGACCGTGGTGAGCAGTTCCTCCGTGCTCAGGGGGGCGATCTCACTGACCGCGCCCACGAAGGTCGTCTTGCCTACTCCGAACCCTCCCGCAACCAGGATCTTGAGTGCGGTGGGGAAGGGGTCAGAGCTGTCGTCGTAGTCCATCGAGCACTGCCTCCAGAAGGGCCCGGTCTGTCGGGTTGTGGGTGAACTCGGGGGGTTTGGTAGTCAGCGCCCCGCAGTCGACGAGGTCCGACAGCAGCACCTTGGTGACCACCGCCGGCAGCTTCAGGTGGGCGGCGACCTCGGCGACCGAGACGGGCGCACGGCACATGTCGAGTACTTGTGCGTGTTCGGGTCCGAGGTAGCCGAGGGGGGTGGCTCCGGTGGCCATCACGTGCGACAGCAGGTCGAGCGCGATGGTGGGCCGGGTACGACCGTTGCTGACGGTGAAAGGGCGCACCAGCCGTCCGGCCGCGTCGTCGAGCCAGGGCCCGTCGCCGGCCGCCGTCACGCTCAAGGCCTCATCGCCGACGGTCCGACGGCGTGCTGCCGGGGTGCGGTCACCAGGTAGGGCCGGACGCTCTTGACCAGCATCGCCATCTCGTAGCCGAGCACCGCCGCGTCGGCCTCGCGGCCGGCGAGCACGGCGAGACAGGTGCCGGATCCCGCGGTGGTCACGAACAGCAGGGTCGCGTCGAGTTCGACGACGACCTGGCGGACCTCACCGCCGTCGCCGAAGCGGACGCCGGCGCTGCGGCCGAGGGAGTAGAGGCCGGAGGCCAGGGCGGCCATGTGATCGGCGCTGTCGGGGTCGAGGCCGTGGACCGACTTCACGAGCCCGTCGCAGGAGAGGAGGACCGCACTGGTGGTGTGCGGTACGCGCTGCACGAGGCCGCTCATCAGCCAGTCGAGATCGGATACATGGCCGGTCGGCGCTTCGCTCGCCATGGTGGATCGACTCCTTGAGGTACGAAGGTCTGCGGGAGCGCTGGGGGGTGGGGTGGAGACGGGCGTGGTCATCCGGCGGGTGCGCTCCCGTCGTGCCGGGTGGTGTGGTCGAGGTCGAGACCGGGCGCGGACCCGCCGTCCCGCACGCCAGGTACGTCGTGCATCCCGGGCCCGTGCGTGGGGCGCGCCTCGGATATGTGGGACGGATCCATGGGTCGTACGTCCATGGAGGGCGGAGTGGCCATGTCTGTGACGTCTGTGTGGCCGAGGCTCAGGGGCGCGAAGGGCGCCGTCCCGGGAAGCGGCACAGGCGTGTGTACGGCGTCCAGGGGGGTGGGCTCCACGTGGGGCGGCGCCATGTCGGCCCGCTCCATGTGGGTCGGCTCCATGTGCGTGGGCAGGGTGTGGGCCGACTCCATGTGCGCGGGCTCCACAGGGACCGACCCCATGGGCACCGACCCCATGGGCACCGACCCCATGGGGGCAGACCCCATGGGCAACGCCGAGGGTGTCGTCGGCTCGCCGGACGCGGCCTCCAGGTGCTGTTGCGCCTCGGCCAGCCCGATGCCCCGCTGGAAGGCCGCCATCAGGCCCGGGTCGTGACCGGCCGGGTACTCCGACTCCTGGCGGGGCGCCGGCCCGTCGCGCAGCTGGGGCGCGATGTGCTCCTGGGCCCGCCGCCGAGGCAGTTGGGGCTTGCCCATGGTGCCGCGCACGGCGCCGTTGCGCGGGGTGGGAGGAGCGGCCACGTGCTCCGAGACCAGGTGCCGGTGGTCGGGCCGGATGCCGGGCACCGCCTCCGCCGGGGTGGGCCGCTCCTCGCGGGCCCCGCGCACGGGCAGCGGTGCCGGTGCTCCGCCGTTTCGCGTCGGCGGCGCGGGGGGTGCGGTCCGTACGGTCTCCCGCTGCCGGGGACGCGGTGTCTCCCGCTGCTGAGGGCGCGGCGGGGCCTGCGACGCGATCGGTGGGCTCGGCGTGCCCCGGCGCCCCGCCTCGGGCGGCCCCGGCTGCGGATGCTGGTGCTGGTGCGGCAGCGGCACGGACGGCCCCGCCCCGCCCTCCGGGGCGTCCGGCGGCTGCGGTACGGCTCCGGAGGCACCCGGAGCCGTACCCAGCAGGGCCTGTGGTACCACGAGGACGGCCTGGACACCGCCGTAGATGTTGGTCTGCAGCCGGACGTGGATGCCGTGCCGTTTGGCGAGCTGCGAGACCACGAACAGCCCGATGCGGCCGTCGGCCAGCAGGCTGGCCACGTTGACCTGGTCCGGGTCGGCGAGCAGGGCGTTCATCCGGCCCTGCTCGCCGACGGGCAGGCCGAGCCCGCGGTCCTCGACCTCGACGGCGAGCCCCGAGGTGACGAGGTTGGCGCGCAGCAGCACCTGGGTGTGCGGGGCGGAGAACACCGTGGCGTTCTCGACGAGTTCGGCCAGCAGGTGGATCACGTCGGCGACGGCGTGGCCGCGCAGGGTGCCGTCGATGGGCGGCACGAGCTTGACCCGTGAGTACTGCTCGACCTCGGCGATGGCCGAGCGCAGCACCTCGGTCATGGAGACCGGGTTGCTCCACTGCCGACGGGAGACGGCTCCGCCGAGCACGGCGAGGTTCTCGGCGTGACGGCGGATGCGGGTGGCGAGATGGTCGACGTGGAAGAGGCCCTTGAGGAGGTCGGGATCCTCGATCTCGTTCTCCAGCTCGTCGAGGATCGAGATCTCGCGGTGCACCAGCGACTGCAGACGCCGGGCGAGGTTGAGGAAGACCTCGAGTTTCTGTTCGCTGCCCGCCTGGCTGGAGAGCTGCGCGGCCTGGACGACGGCGGTGACGGCGCCGTCGTGGGCGCGCGCGAGGTCGGTGGCGAGCAGTTCGAAGTCGTCGGCGTCCTCGGGCGGGCCGCTGTGCGGCTTGCGCTGCGGCGGGCCCTCACCGCGGCGCAGCGCCTCAACCAGGGATCGCAGGTCGGCTTCGCCGCGCGCACTGCTGCGGCGCAGGCCGCCGATGCGGTCGCTCACCGACTGGGCGGCGCGGTCGGCGGCCACTGCGGCGATCAGGATGCCCGCGCAGGTCACCGACACGGCTCCGGCGAGCACGCACCACAGGGTCAGGCTGGGCCGGGCGCCGGTGGACCGGACGGTGAACAGGACGGCGGCGCAGGCGCTGAGGGCGACGGCGACGGGCGGCAGCACGGCGAGACGCAGCAGCTGGGGCCGTATGTGGGTCTCGGGCAGCGCGGGAACGGCTCGGGCGGCCGGCCGGCCGTGCCGCCCGCCCTCACGGCGGTCAGCACGTGCGGCCGGGGCGCGGAGGTGAGACATCGGTGTCCTCGTCGTACTGGTCCGTCGGGCCTGATTGCCCTGCTGCGCATGTCGGGTGCGTACGCGGGCACGCGCATGCGGGTGCCGATCGGCAGAACCGAACTTTCCGTCCCTGCGTCGCCCGACGGACACTGACAGTAGTCGGCAACGCATCATGCGCGGTGGGCAGTTGACAAACTCCCACGGACAGCGTCCCGCTCTGGTATGAGGCCTCGCACGACAGATCGATAAGCCCCTCGCCCGTCCGCTCCCATCAGGCCAGGGATCGATCGACACTGGTCAGAGCCGGTCACAAACGGATGGCAAGACTGAGGCAAGACCGAGGCAGGCCGAGGAGACCCTCTCCCCGGCGGGTGACCTGTACGGCGACTTCCGGTCGCCCTCGCCCCGGGGAGTCAGCACCACAGGGCCTCGCGAGCACCCCCATGAGATTTACGCTCCGTAGCCACCCTTGCCGGGCAGCCTGCTGGGACCGCGCGCCTCGCGCCCCTTCCCCAAGCCCCGGAACGACCGCCTGCATGCCCCGTCGCCGATGAGCACGCTCCCCACAGGGGTCCCGGCCTCAACTCCGCGCAGCCGCCTCCCTCCACACGACCCGGCCTCAGCTCCGAGCAGCCCGGGCCGCCCCCTCCACACGACCCGGCCGCCACCCCGCACGACCCGGCCCCGCGCCGAGCGACGCCGACCGTCCACCCGTCGGCCTGTCCCCGCCACCCCGAACAACCACCTGGCCGCCCGTCGGCGAACAGGTCGGGCAGCAGCCCTTCGCCCCGAGCCGCCCGCAGTCGTAACCGCCTCCGCCCGTCAGCCCGCGGGAACGACCTCCGGCTCGCCCGACGCCTCGCCCTTGCCCTGCGGCGCGTCACCGGTCGTGGCGTCCTGTTCCCGGGCCGCCGAGTCGGCCGAGGTCTTGATCGCCGCCTCGGTCAGCGCGTCGGCAGCCGGCCAGCCGCCCGCCGGTGCCGCGGCCACGCCCCGCCACCACGGCTCCCTCGGCACGGTCTCGGCCGTGGGCTCGAAGGGCTCGCCGGGCCGGGGCAGGGCGATCGGGGCCTTCACGGCCCGGGCGGACGCGATGGTGCCCTCGCCGGGATCGGCCCACGCGTGCATGGCGAGGTTGAAGGTGGCCCAGTGGATCGGCAGGAGCACGCCGTGCGGCCGGCCGCCCTGGAGGTCGAGGTGAGCGCGCACGCCTTCCTCGGGGGTCATGTGGATGTCCGGCCAGTACTCGCTGTATGCGCCGATCTGGATCATCGTGGCGTCGAAGGGACCGTGCTCGGCGCCGACGTCCTGGAAGCCCTCGAAGTAGCCGGTGTCGCCACTGTGGTAGATCCGGTGCTCGTCGCCGGCGACGACCCAGGAGGCCCACAGCGTGTGCTGCGTGTTGCGCAGGCCGCGGCCGCAGAAGTGGCGGGCCGGCGTGGCCGTCAGGGTGAGACCGCCGACCTTCGTGGCCTCGTGCCAGTCCAGCTCGCGCAGCCGGTCGGCCGACACCCCCCAGTGCTCCAGGTGGGCGCCGACGCCCAGCGGCACGGCGAACAGCGTGTCGGTGTCGGCCAGCGCCTTGATCGTGGGCATGTCGAGGTGGTCGTAGTGGTCGTGCGAGATGACGACGACGTCGACCGGGCCGAGCGCGGCCAGCGGCAGGGGCACGGGGTGCAGCCGCTTGGGCCCGGCAAAGGGGAACGGGGAGCAGCGCTCGCCCCAGACCGGGTCGAAGAGCACCCGCTGCCCGTCGATCTCCGCGAGCACGCTGGAGTGCCCCATCCAGGTCAGCCGCAGCCCGGTGGCGGGGGGCTTGGCGATGTCGGCGAGCGTGGTGGCGTGGACCGGCACGGTGCCCGTCGGGGCGCGGCGGGGGCGCTCGTCCTTGTCGAAGTACACCTTCGCGAGTTCCAGCGACGAAACGGAGGGCCGGGTGCTTGCGGTGCCTCCGGGGTTCTGGAAGACCCCGTCCTTGAAGTGGGGCGATCTGCGGATGCGCGCCAGGCGCTCACCGCTCGGGTCCGCACCGAAGGCCGCGGGCCGCAGCGCGCGAAGCCCGGAGCTCGGGGAACGGAAACCGGTCACGGTGTACCTCCAGGGTGGAGTCGGTGAGGCGTTCCATTATGGTCGCCCCCTCTGACAACGGGGTTACCACCGCTGATCCGTTCCGTGCGTTGACAGGACACGGCCACCCTTCGGATACTGACTCACCGTTCAGTTGGAGGAGACCGCATGACCGCCCCCCTGATGTCGCTCACCTGGACCGACCACCTCACCGGTCGCCAGGGCTTCCTGGTCGTCGACCGGCTGGTGCGCGGCGTTTCCAGCGGCGGGCTGCGCATGCGCGCGGGCTGCACGCTCGACGAGGTCACCGGCCTCGCCCGCGGCATGACCATGAAGGAGGCGCTGCACTACAACCCCGAGGGCCGCTACGTCCCCCTCGGCGGCGCCAAAGGCGGTATCGACTGCGACCCCCGGGAGCCCGGGGCGTACGACCTACTGGTGCGCTACCTGCGCGCCATGCGCCCGTACGTCGAGAGCCTGTGGACCACGGGCGAGGACCTCGGCCTCACCCAGGACCTGGTGGACCGGGCGGCCTCGGAGGCGGGGCTCGTCTCTTCCGTCCAGGCCGTGTATCCGCTGCTCGACGACGAGGCCGCGGCCCGGCAACGGCTCGCGGACGCCTTCGCGGTCGACGTGGACGGCATCGGTCTCGACGAGCTGGTCGGCGGCTGCGGTGTGGCGGAGTCGGTGCTCACGGCCCTGGACCGGGCCGGCGTGGCGTATGCGGGCACACGGGTCGCCGTGCAGGGCCTGGGCACCATGGGCGGGGCCACCGCGCGCTTCCTCACGCGCGCGGGGCTCACCGTCGTGGCCGTCGCCGACATCAAGGGCACGATCGCCAACTCGGCGGGCCTCGACATCGAGGCGCTGCTCGCGGCGCGGGACGCCTACGGCACGGTGGACCGGGCCGTGCTGCGTCCCGGCGACCGGGAACTGCCGGGCGACGCCTGGCTGTCCGGCGGCGCGGAGGTGCTGGTACCCGCGGCGGTCTCGTACGCGATCGACACCACCAACCAGGAGCGGATCACGGCCCGCTGGATCGTCGAGGCGGCCAACATGCCCGTCCTCCCTGAGGCGGAGGAACTGCTGTCCGCGCGCGGGGTGACCGTCCTGCCGGACGTGGTCGTCAACTCCGGTACGAACGCCTGGTGGTGGTGGACGCTCTTCGGTGACATCGACGCCGACGCGGACGCGGCGTTCGCCCACACGCGCCGCTCGATGCGCGCCCTGGTCGAGCAGATGCTGGCCCGCGCGGAGCGGGACGGCACGACCCCGCGGGCGGCCGCGCACGCCATCGTCGCGGACCGGCTGCCGGTGATCGCCGAGCGGTTCGGCTGGTACCGGTAGCGAGGCGCCCGGCCCTCGGCGCGAACGGTCGTTTCAGGTGTGCCTACCGGGGCGCGGGCCGGTGCGGCCGGTAAACGACCTCTGTCCGGCAGTGCACAGGACCACGGATTAGGGTGACCGCGTGGCAAGAGTGCGGTTGAGCGTGGCCGAGCGGCGCGAGGAGCTGTTGCGGGCCGCCATCGAGCAGATCGAGGCGCGGGGCGTGGCGGCGGTCAGGATCGCCGATGTGGCCTCGGTGCTCGGCGTGAGCAACGCGCTGGTGCTCTATCACTTCTCCACCAAGGAGAAACTCGTCGCCGCCGCCTTCACGTACGCGGCCGAGGACGACCTCGCCCACCTGTCCAGGCTTCTCGGCCGCCGCACCTCGGCACTGCGCCGGCTGCGGGCAGCCGTGCGCTGGTACGCCCCGACGGGCCAGGCCAAGGGCTGGCGGCTGTGGATCGAGGGCTGGGCGGCCGCGCTGCGTGAGCCCGCACTCCAGGAGGTCACCCGGGACCTCGACCGGCAGTGGAAGGCGGCCCTCGCCGAGGTGATCGCCGAGGGTGTCGCCGCGGGCGAGTTCCGCTGCCCGGACCCGGGCGGCACGGCCCTGCGCCTCACGGCCCTGCTGGACGGGCTCGCCGTACAGCTCACGTCGTACTCGGGCGCTGTCTCGCGGTCCCGGGCACAGGAGTGGGTGGACGAGGCGCTCGCCCGGGAACTGGGGCTGGCGCGTGAGGCGTTGACGGCGTAGGGGCGCCGAGCCCCCTACCCCGCGAAAGCGTGGGCGGCCTTGCGCGCCCGGGCCCGGGCGCGCGGATGGGCCGGGCCCGCGGATGGGCCGGGCTGTCGAAGTCGAAGGCCACCGAGTGGATGCGGCCCGTGCGCGCGGCGGGGCCGGGCAGGCCGGGGCGATGAGTGTCACTGTCACGGCGAGCGCGACGGTGGGACGGGGCAGCGGCGCGGGCGTACGGAGCAGGGGCATACGGCGCGGTGGGCGGCCCTCCGCCACGGCGGGAACGATTCACGGTCATGCCGGCAGCACCGTCATGCCATGCGGACGCACCACTCCCGCACGGTCACATCACGGGTCGAACCCCGGCGGCTCCACCGCGTCCGAACCGGCGACGGCTCCCCCACCCGCCGGTCACGCCCGCCCAAGCGGAGTGCCCGGGCGCACCCCCACAAGGAGGCCCGCACCGGGCACCGACATGCCTTCAAGCCCTAAGGCCCTCAAGACCTCAAGCCACCGAAGCGATCCGCGTCTTGATGTCGTCCGGCGACAGCGCGCCCTTGGCGGTCACATGGTCGCCCGACGACTCCCCGCGCAGCCGCCGGCCGATCCACGGCACCAGGTACTCGCGCGCCCAGTGCACGTCGTCCCGCCGGACCTCGAGCGTGCCGCGCGGCGGGAGCGGCGGCCAGGGCTGGTCCGGGTCGGCCGGGATTTCCAGCCCGAGGACCTGACCCGCGCGCAGCGCCACGCGCGTGTGCCCGTCCGCCGACAGGTGAAGCCGGTCGCCGTCCCAGGCTCGCCGGTCCTGAATGGTCTTCAGGGACCACAGGTCGAGCACCGGACAGCCGTGGCGGTCGGCGATGGCACGCACATGTCCGTTGTAGGTGGCGATCTTGCCGCGCAGATGCTTGAGCACGGGCACGCCTCGGGTGTCGAATCCGGTCGTCACCATCACCGTGCCGGCGACGGCGGTGAGCTGCACCACCGCCCGCTCGAAGCGCTCGGCGACCTCGTCGGGGTCGGTGCCGGGCCGCAGGATGTCGTTGCCGCCGGCGCAGAAGGAGACCAGGTCCGGGGCCAGTTCGAGAGCCTGCGGAAGCTGGTCCTCCACGACCTGGTCGAGAAGTTTCCCCCGCACTGCGAGGTTCGCGTACTTGAAGTCGCCCTCGGGCCGCCGGTCCGCGAGCAGTACCGCGAACCGGTCGGCCCAGCCGACCAACGCCCCGTCGGGGCCGGGGTCGCCGACGCCCTCGGTGAAGCTGTCCCCCACCGACACGTACGACCCGATCACTGATCTGATGTCACTCTTCGAATCGTCTGCCACGTCGGCCCATGATTCCCTTTCGGATGTGAGCTACGCGACCGTAAGAAAGGGTTGACGCGCGGTGAGATAAGCCACTCTTCAAGGATTGGTCAAACCAGGAATAGCCTTCTCGTCAACGCTGTTGAGGCGGCAACTGCCACACCCGGAATCCGCTGATCCGGAAGTGACTCCAGGTGGTCCGAAAGGCGAAGTGCCCGCTCGTGTACGGCTCCGGGTCGCTGTAGTCGAAGACGAGCCGCCCGTTGCTCCACCACTGCACTCTCGAGCCGTCGGAGACGATCCGCACCCGGTTCGGCTCGTTCGGCACGAGCAGCGGCTCGGTGTAGTCGTAGACCAACGGCCGGACGCCCGCCTCTCCGACGTAGCGGCGCAGCCGGGTCGTGGTGTTCGAATTGGCGCCGTAACCCACGTAGTACGTCTTCAGGTAGTCGTACTCCGCCAGCGCCCCGCCCCGCCGGGTGGCGAAGAGGTCGTCGGGGGAACGGACGTCGACGGCGTTCCAGAAGTTGTTGAGGTCCGAGACCCTGTCGTTGACGCCGCCCGCCGACACCGGCGTGGCGGTGTACTCCAGGACGTACGGCCCTTCGATCCGCTTCTTGAACCAGACTGTCGCACCGGCGGGCACGTCGACTTCCAGGATTCCGCGGGAGGCGGTGACGGTCCCGCCCTTCTCGAGTTCCACCGCCCACCGGCCGAGACCGTGGCGGAAGTCGTCGTGGGCGATCAGCCGGCGGTGGCGGGGCGTGGCGCTCACTGTGGTCGCGGGGGCGAGGGCGGCCAGCGCGGCGCCTGCGGCCAGGGCTCCGAAGGCCCTACGGGTGGTCGTCACGGGAGACGGCTCCTTCCGGGAAGGTGATCGGCGTCCTCGGCACACGGGAGTCCCGGCGCCGAGGCAGTAGTCGGTGTACGTGGACTGCGGACAGCCGCGCACGGTCCGGCCGAGGCGGTACGCGGCGGTCCGGGCGAGCGTGCAGTGGCGCGCCTCCGTCGGCTCGGTGGTCGCGCAGAGGCGCAGGGCGCTGTGCTCGGCGGTCCCGGCCAGGCCCTCCTCGCGCCAGTCGCCGAGGGGGTCGCCGTAGAAGGTGGTCGCGTTGCGGGCACCCGAGACCTCGCCGGACGGGTCGAAGATCCCCGTGCCGGTCCAGGTCGCCGGGTTCGACTTCTCGACGCGGGTGAAGTCGAGGAGCTCCGACACCTTGTCACCGTCCCACCGCATACGGAAGTCGACCGCCCTCGATGACGGTGCGTCGGTCGACGCGGGGCACGGAGACCTCCGAAGACGTAGAAAGCGCTTGCGCCGCTTCGGAGTTCACTCTGCCCCCGCTCTCACCTCACTGTCGACACCCAGGACACCCCTGCCACAGGACCGCAATGAAGTGATCATGAACGAGCAAGGATGAACACACCGAAGGCCGGACCCGGGGATGGCGCTTTCTAGAAGGCTGATGAAGATCTTGGGGTTCTGGCCCTGCCGCGTGAGCGGCAGGGCCAGACTCGTTGTGTGGCGATGGGTGAGTGGGTCGGCGAGATGGT
>NZ_LGDG01000284.1 GCF_001279775.1 Streptomyces sp. MMG1533
CCCCAACAGAGCCCCCGCCGCATACGTCACCCCCATGGCCAACGCCCCGCCCGCCATGTTCCGCAGGACTGCGCGGCCCGGTCGCGCCGCCCCCAGCCGTGCACTGCTCCACCCGGTGAAGGCCAACGCAACCAGCACCGACGCCACCGTCACCGCCAGCCGCCAGTCCGCGGGCGGCAGCACGATCGCCAGCAGCGGCAGCAGCGCCCCCACCGTGAAGGCCAGAAAGCTCGCGCCGGCCGCGTGCCAGGGGTTGGTGAGGTCGTCGGGGTCGATGCCGAGCTCCACGCGCGCGTGCGCCCTGAGGGCGTCGCGTTCCGTCAGCTGGACGGCGGCCTCGCGGGCCACGTCCCGGGTGAGCCCGCGGTCTTCCAGCAGGTCGGTCAGCTCCTCCAGCTCGGCCTCCGGCTGCTCACGCAACTCCCGCTTCTCCAGCGCGAGAGCGGCCTCCTCGGAGTCCCGCTGCGTCGACACGGACACGTACTCGCCGGCCGCCATCGACATGGAACCGGCGAGCAGGCCCGCGAGGCCGGCGGTCAGCAGAGTGGCGCGGTCGTCCGTGGCACCGGCCACGCCGACGACGAGGCCCGCGGTGGACACGATGCCGTCATTCGCACCCAGGACCGCGGCGCGCAGCCAGTTGAGGCGCGAGCCGAGCGTTCCGCCATGGGCCTCGTCATGCGTGGGTTCGGTCACAGTCGGAGGATCGCACTCCGGGCGCCCCGAGCTCCGTCCGACGCTCCGCGCGGGCACGGGTCCGGCCGCGCCGGACCCGTGCGGGCAAGCGTGCCGCCAGCGGACCGGGGTCGAGGCCCGAACCGTCCACCGTGGGCGGGAACTTCGGCGCACGGCAGCCGACGACGTCACCCGCACAAGCCCACCGGCGCTCGAACAGGCGGACCCGGCAGGGTGGCTGACGGATGGGTGCGGGACGGGACTGTCAGTCGTGGCCCGTATCCTCAGGGACCATGCTCGAAGACCGCATGAGGGCAGCGTCCTCCCCCACCGCCTGGCCGGCCGCGTATCCGAAGGGATACGCGGTCGTTGACGTGGAGACCACCGGCCTGGCCCGGGACGACCGGATAATCTCCGCGGGCGTCTACCGTCTGGACGCGCGCGGTGAGGTCGAGGACCACTGGTACACGCTGGTCAACCCGGAGCGGGACCCGGGCCCGGTGTGGATCCACGGTCTGACGAGCGATGTCCTGGAGGGCGCGCCCCTCTTCCCGGAGATCGCCGAGGAGTTCTCGGCCCGCCTGGACGGCCGGGTACTCGTCGCGCACAACGCGGTCTTCGACTGGCAGATGATCGCGCGGGAGTACGCACGCGCGGAGCGCGAGGCGCCGGTGCGGCAGCGGCTGTGCACCATCGCGCTCTCCAAGGAGCTGGGGCTGCCGCTGCCCAACCACAAGCTGGAGACCCTGGCCGCGCACTTCGGCGTCGTACAGCAGCGTGCGCACCACGCGCTGGACGATGCGCGGGTGCTGGCGGAGACGTTCCGGCCGAGCCTGCGGGCCGCGGCGGCGGGTGGGGTGCGGCTGCCGCTGCACGAGTGCCGGCCGCTGACCGAGTGGACGGACCGGGCCGTGCCCCGGCAGCAGACGGCGGGCTACGGCAGCTATCGGCAGACGAGTTGGCGCCCCGCCCGCAAACGGCCCGCCTGCCCCCATCCCAACCCAGGTCGGTACGAAGAGGGCAAGAGGCTCAAGCAGGGCATGCGAGTCGCCTTCTCCGGGGACACGTCGATCGAGCGCGATCTGCTGGAGGACCGCGCGACCGAGGCCGGGCTGCATGTCGCGACCAGCCTGTCCCGGCTGACCAGCCTGCTCGTCACCAACGACCCGGACTCGGGCACGTCCAAGGTGGTCAAGGCCCGGCAGTTCGGGACGCCGGTGGTGGACGAGGCCGCGTTCGGGCAGCTCCTCGGGGATGTCGAACCGGCGTCGGAGGGATGACCGCACGCCACCTCGCGCCGGCGACCGTACGGACGGGTGATTGCCGTGCGACTCGCCCGGCGCCCGCTCGCCCGCGCCGCGCCGAGCGCTCACCCTGTGGCGCATGGCGACTTGCGAAGTTTGCGGCAACAACTACGGAATGACCTTCGAGGTGCACGCGCAGGGCGCGGTGCATGTCTTCGACTGCTTCTCCTGTGCGATCCACCGCATGGCACCCATCTGCGAGCACTGCAGAGTCCAGATCATCGGCCAGGGCGTCGAGGTCGAGGGCCACTGGTTCTGCGGCGCCCACTGCGCCCGCGCGGAGGGAAAGGCGGGGATCGTCGACAAGGTGTGAAGCGCCCGCCGGAAGCCCTGCTTCCGGTACCCGCCTCCCTGCACCCCACGACCGAGTTGTACGGTCGTGGGGTGTACCGCTTCCTGTTGTCCCGGCAGTGGGTGATCCTCACGCTGGTCGCCCTGCTCCTCATCCCCACGATGATCAGGCTGGGTATCTGGCAGATGCACCGCTACGAGGAGCGCACGGCCCGGAACCAGCTGGTCTCCGACGCGCTCTCCGCCGACGCGGTGCCCGTGGAGCGGCTGACCTCCCCCGGACACACCGTCACCACCGACGAGCGGTACCACAGCGTGACCGCGAAGGGCCGCTTCGACACCGCCGACGAGGTCGTCGTCCGCCGCCGCACCAACTCCGACGACGAGGTCGGCTACCACGTCCTGACCCCGTTCGTCCTCACGGACGGCAAGGTGCTGCTCGTCAACCGCGGCTGGATCCCGGCGGACGGCCCGAGCCAGACCGCGTTCCCCGAGATCCCCGCACCGCCGAGCGGCGAGACCACCGTCACCGGGCGGCTGATGCCCGACGAGACGACCGCGGCCAGCGGGATCAAGAACCTCGAGGGACTGCCGGACCGGCAGGTCATGCTGATCAACAGCGAGCAGGAGGCGCGCCGCCTCGGCGCCAAGGTGCTCGGCGGCTACATCGCACAGACGGCGCCCGAGCCGAAGGGCGACACCCCGGAACTGGTCGGCCGGCCCGGCAGCGAGGACGCGGCGCTGAACTACGCGTACGCCATCCAGTGGTGGCTGTTCTCCGCGGGCGTGCCGATCGGCTGGGTGGTCCTGGTCCGGCGGGAACTGCGCGACCGCCGGGAGTCGCAGGCCCACCAGAGCGCGGCCGAGTCGGAACCGGCTCCGGTGTAGACACCCGGCCTCGCTCACGCCCGTCTCCGCCCCCGCCTCGCTTCACCCACCCGGCCCTCGCCCCGGATTGCCACCCCGGGGCTCCGGGAACCCGCACTGCGTGCACCCCCGTATCGAGGACTACGCCCTCATCGGCGACGAACAGACCGCTGCTCTGGTCGGCCTGGACGGCTCCGTCGACTGGCTGTGCCTGCCCCGCTTCGACTCGGCGGCCTGCTTCGCCAGACTCCTCGGCGACAAGGAGAACGGCCACTGGCGGATCGCTCCGAAGGGCGCGGACCGGTGTACGAGGCGGTCCTACCGCCCCGACACCCTCGTCCTGGACACCGAGTGGGAGACCGACGAGGGCAGCGTGCGGGTCACCGACCTGATGCCGCAGCGCCACCGTGCACCCGACCTCGTACGCGTGGTGGAGGGCGTCCGCGGCCGGGTCACCGTGCGCAGCACACTGCGGCTGCGCTTCGACTACGGCTCGGTCGTGCCGTGGATGCGCCGCTCCGACGGTCATCGGGTGGCCGTCGCGGGACCCGACTCGGCGTGGCTGCGCAGCGAGCCCGCCGTGCGGACCTGGGGCGAGGACTTCGGTACGCACTCGGAGTTCACCGTCGAGGAGGGCGAGAAGGTCGCCTTCGTCCTCACCTGGCACCCCTCGCACGAGCCGCGCCCGCCGCTCGTCGACCCGTACGAGGCACTGGAGACCAGCGTCGCCGACTGGCAGGCGTGGGCGGCCCGCTGCCGTTACGACGGTCCGCACCGGGACGCCGTGGTCCGCTCCCTGATCACCCTGAAGGCGCTCACCTACAAACCGACCGGCGGCATCGTGGCCGCCGCGACGACCTCATTGCCCGAGGAGCTGGGCGGGGTGCGCAACTGGGACTACCGCTACTGCTGGCTGCGCGACTCCACCCTCACCCTGGGCGCCCTGCTGTCGTGCGGTTACCAGGAGGAGGCCGAGGCCTGGCGGGACTGGCTGGTGCGCGCGGCCGCCGGCGACCCGGCGGACCTCCAGATCATGTACGGCCTCGCGGGCGAGCGGCGGCTGCCCGAGTTCGAGGTGCCGTGGCTGTCCGGTTTCGCCGGCTCCAGACCCGTACGGATCGGCAACGAGGCCGTGAAGCAGCTCCAGCTGGACGTGTACGGCGAGGTCATGGACTCGCTGTCGCTGGCCCGGCGGGCGGGCCTGCCCGCCAAGCCGCACGTGTGGTCCATGCAGAGCATCCTGCTGGAGTTCCTCCGGTCGTCCTGGCGACAGCCGGACGAGGGGCTGTGGGAGGTGCGCGGTGGCCGCCGCAGCTTCGTGCACTCGAAGGTGATGGTGTGGGTGGCCGCCGACCGCGCCGTGCGCGCCCTGGAGTACTTCCCGCAGCTGAGCGGCGACCTGGACGGCTGGCGCGCGCTGCGCGACGAGGTGCACCGCGAGGTGTGCGAGAAGGGCTACGACCCCGAGCGGAACACCTTCACGCAGTATTACGGCTCTCGCGAACTCGACGCCGCGCTGCTGCTCATCCCCCGCGTCGGCTTCCTGCCGCCCGACGACCCGCGCGTGGTCGGCACCATCGACGCGATCCGCGACGAGCTGGGGCACGGCGGGCTCGTACACCGCTACAGCGCCGAGGAGACCCCCGTCGACGGGCTGCCGGGCGCCGAGGGCACCTTCCTGGCGTGCTCGTTCTGGCTCGCGGACGCGCTGCACATGACGGGCCGCACGAAGGAGGCTCGGCAACTGTTCGAACGGCTGGTGGGCCTCGCCAACGACGTGGGACTGCTGTCCGAGGAGTACGACCCGGTGGCGGGCGTGCAGCTCGGCAACTTCCCGCAGGCGTTCAGCCACATCGGCCTCGTGAACACCGCACTCGCCCTGTACGGGGACGAGCGGGCAGGATAGGGGCCATGGATCTTGGACTGAAGGACCGGGTGTACGTAGTCACCGGGGCCACCCGCGGCCTCGGCAACGCCGCCGCGCGCGAGCTGGTCGCCGACGGCGCGAAGGTGGTCATCACCGGCCGCGACGAGAAGAGCGCCGCCGACGCGGCCGCCGCCCTCGGCCCGAACGCGCTCGGGGTGGCGGCGGACAACGCCGAACCGGAGGCGGCCGCACGGCTGATCGCCGCCGCGCGCGAGCACTTCGGCGGCTTCGACGGCATCCTCGTCAGCGTCGGCGGGCCGGCGCCGGGGTTCGTCGCCGACAACACGGACGAGCAGTGGCAGACAGCGTTCGAGTCGGTGTTCCTCGGCGCGGTGCGGCTCGCGCGGGCGGCGGCGGGTGAGCTGGAGACCGGGGGTGTCATCGGGTTCGTGCTGTCCGGGTCGGTGCACGAGCCGATCCCGGGGCTGACGATCTCGAACGGACTGCGGCCCGGTCTCGCCGGGTTCGCCAAGTCGCTGGCCGATGAGCTGGGGCCGCGGGGGATTCGGGTCGTCGGACTGCTTCCGGCCCGCATCGACACGGATCGCGTGCGCGAGCTGGACGGTCTGTCTGCCGACCCGGAGGCGACTCGGGCGGCGAACGAGTCCCGGATTCCGCTTCGGCGGTACGGGAGGCCGGAGGAGTTCGGGCGTACGGCCGCGTTCTTGCTGTCGCCGGCCGCTTCCTATCTGACGGGGATCATGGTGCCGGTCGACGGGGGGATGCGGCACGGGTTCTGAGCCGTCCTCAACTGACCCTCTCCGCACGGTGCTTGACCCCGCTCAGCCTCACCTCGGCCGGGAGTGACGCCAGACCCGCCGAATTGCGGGCGTGCGTCAGTGCCCCGGCCGTGAGGTCGTCGAGGGCCGTCCCCGGGTCCACATGCGGCTCCAGTTGGAGGCGTACGCGCGCCTTCGGCGCACTCGGGCGCCCCGTGAGCAGAACCTGGGCGTGCGCGACGCCGTCCAGCTCGCCCGCGTCACCTCCCAGTACGCCCTCCAGCGCACGCCCTCGCAGCAGCGCGCCCTCTCCGTCGCCGGTGTCGACGAGGACCTCGCGGAGCCGGTGCCTGCGCAGGACCGCGGTCAGCCACCACAGGGCGAGCAGGACGAGGACGGCCAGCACGGCGATGACGGTCGGCCACCACCAGCCGTCGTCCCGCCACCGGGTGCGCTCGGCGTCATCGAGCAGCACGTCGTGGCGGCCGTCGTGGATCCACCATGAGGGTGCCGGGGCACCCAGTCCGACGGCGAGCACGGAACCCCCGACGACGACCAGGGCGAGGCCGACGACCCCGAGCAGTACACGGTTGACGGTCCTGAGCACCGTACTCACCCCTTCCGTCCGGGCCGTGCCACGTGCACCGACAGCGTGGGCGGCCGGGTCAGCCCCAGTCCCCGCACGGCTTCGCCGAGCGTGGCGTCCAAGTCGGCGCGTACGTCGTCCGGTTCGCGGAAGTGGGAGACCGCGCGGACATCGGCGCGGGCGCGGCGCATCCGCACCCGGACCGACTGCACTCCGGCCACCTCCATGGCCCGGTCGCGCAGCACCATGGCCGCCGCCTTCTTGTGCAGTCCGGCACGTACGTCGGCATGCGTGCGCCGCATCGGCAGCACCGCCCGCAGGCCGGGCGTCACCGCCAGCACGATCAGCCACAGGCCGAGGGCCGCGGCGACGCCCGCGCCGACGAGCACCCAGACGTCGTCGAGGGGGCGCTCGGCGAGCTGCCGGGCCAGTTCCCGGCGCCAGGCCAGGGCGTCCCGGTCGGCCCGCACGGCGGCGACGTCGTACAGGAAGGCACCCGCGACGACCAGGAGCAGCAGCGCCACGATCCCTGCCGGCCACCGGCGCGCCGACCAGAACCGCCTGCCGCCGGCGGCCTCGCCTCCTTCGCCGGCCGGTACAGGTGGAGCCTCGTACTCCCCACCTGTACCGGCCGCCTTCTCCATGACCGGCAGCCGCTGTGTGGTGCCCTCGGAGCCCTGGGGCTCGCTCATCGCGTCCTCCCCTGTGCCGCGCCGTGCGCCGTCACCGAATGCAGCCGCTCGACCTGAACGGCGACCTCCGGCACCTCCATGCCCACCAACGCGCCTACCCGCTCCACGACATGACGACGCACCCGACTGCAGCGGGCGCCGATGTCGCAGGGATAGTCGAGCTCCAGGTGCAGGCGGATCCGGGCGGCCCGGATGGGGGTCCCCCCGCCCGAGCGGGGCCGGGAGTGAGGGAGGACGACGACGGTGGCGTACGGGGGCGAGGCGTCCTCGGGCAGCTCGCCCAGCGCCTCCCGCGCCGCCCGCGCGGCGATCTTCGAGACGACCCGGTCGGCGATCCGGGTCGCCCCGCGCTCGCCCGGCGGGACGACGGCCGGAGGTCTGCGGAGCTCATCGGCCCCGCCGCTCACGGCCGTCACCGCCGCCCGTCACGCCGGTTGTCACGGGTGTGGAAGAAGTCGCGGACGTCCAGGTCCCCTTCGAGGAACCTGCCGACGACGAAACCGATGGCGCCGAGGGCCGCCACCAGCAGGAAGGCGCCGAACCCGCCGAAATACCCGGCGAAGCCCAGTGCCATGCCGACGATCATGCCGACCACGGCCATGCTCATGGTGCCTCCGTTCGGTTACCGGTCGCGGCCCGTGTCACTGCAGTCGGGACTCCGGTTCCTCTTCCTCTTCGTCCGGCAGCTTCACGTCACTCACCGCGATGTTGACCTCGACGACTTCGAGGCCGGTCATCCGTTCCACCGCCGCGATGACGTTCTCCCGCACGGCCTCGGCCACATCGGCGATCGCCACGCCGTACTCGACGACGATCTCCAGGTCGAGCGCGGTCTGCACCTCGCCGACCTCGACCTTGACCCCGCGCGTCACGGCCTTGGACCCGCCGGGCACCCGGTCCCGCACGGCGCCGAAGGTGCGGCTCAGCCCACTGCCCATCGCGTGCACGCCGACGACGTCCCGGGCGGCCATCCCGGCGATCTTCTCCACGACTCCGTCGGCAATGGTGGTCCGCCCTCGGGTGGCCGCGTCCCCGCCGCCGCGCTTGACGGCCTTGCGGGTCTGCACCGGCGACTCGATCTCGCCCTCGGGGCTCTGCGTCCGGTTCCGCTCCGTCATCTCAGTCATCGCCGTACGTCCCTTCCGGTCGTCCCTCTTCGACCACGGTAAGCCGGGTTACGCGATCGCGCGCCGGGGATGCGGCAGGCTGGAGTAATGACGGCGGACCCATTCACACAAGCGGTACGGCAGCGACTGCGGCTCGGCAGACTCCTGCCTCTGGGCGGCCCGCGCGACGGCGCGTGGATCTCCGAGGAGGCGACGGAAGCGGTGCTCCAGCGCGCGGCGGAGGATCTGCCCGGCGTACGGCTGGGCCCGCTGCGGATCGGGCTCGCCGACCCGCAGGACGTGCACGAGCCCGCCGTACCACCGCCGCCGAGTGCGCTGCCGCCCGGTCCGCTGCGGGTGACGGCGGAGTTCGCGGCCACACCGTCTCAGCCGCTGCCGACGACGGCGGACCGGCTGCGCGATCTACTGGCGGCCGCGACGGAAGGACTCGGCCTGGCGGTGGCGGAGGTGGACCTGCGGGTGACGGAACTGCTGGACGAGGAGACCGAACCTTCTTCGGTACGGCCGTCCGACGCGGCGCGCCCCGCGGAGACCGGCGCCGGTGACGAAGGCCGCGCGGCGGCCGCCGTACTGACGGTCCCGGGCGTGGCCCGCCTGACGGACCTGCTGGGCCGGCCGGTGCATGTCGAGGAACGGCAGGGCGAGAACGAGCTGCCGCGCCGCCATGTCCGGGTCGAACTGGCGGTACACGCGGACCACCGGGCCCTGGACGTGGCCCGGGAGGTCCGCGCGAGGGTGGAGCAGGCGCTACCTGATCATCCGACGGTGGCGGTGCTGGTGACCGCGGTCGGCTGAGGGCTCATTCGCCGGCGCCGGCCAGGTCCCGCAGCCGACGTGCCTGCGCTGCGCGTTCGGCGGCGCGCTGGGCGTCGTAGTCCCGGTCCTGGGCGCCGCGCAGCAGCGCCTTGGTCTCGATGACCGCGTCCCGGGGCGCGGCAAGGAGCGCCGCCGCCAGGTCCCGTGCGGCGCCGTCGAGCTGGTCCAAGGGCACGGCGACGTTCGCCAGCCCGGTGCTCACGGCCTCTTCGGCGTGCACGACCCGCCCGGTCGCGCAGATCTCCAGCGCCCGGGCATAGCCGACCAGGCTCACGAGCGGGTGCGTACCGGTCAGGTCCGGCACCAGCCCCAGGCTGGTCTCGCGCATGGCGAACTGCACGTCGTCGGCGACGACGCGCAGGTCACAGGCGAGCGCGAGCTGGAAGCCCGCGCCGATGGCGTGGCCCTGGACGGCGGCGATCGACACGACGTCGTTGCGCCGCCACCAGGTGAAGCCCTCCTGGAACTCCGCGATGGCGCCGTCGAGTTCGGCGTCGCCACTGCGCGCGAGATCGATGAAGGACGGCTCGCCCTCGATCCCCTCGGGCGTGAACATCTGCCGGTCGAGCCCGGCGGAGAAGGACTTGCCTTCTCCGCGCAGCACGACCACTCGGACGGAGCCCGGCAGCAACCTCCCGGCTTCGGCCAACGCCCGCCACAGAGCGGGACTTTGGGCGTTGCGCTTGGCCGGGTTGGTCAGCGTCACCGTGGCGAGCGCGTCGTCCACGGCGAGCCGTACGCCGTCCTTGTCGAGCAGGGGAACGAGTTCCTGGTCGGGCGAAGCCATGGGGTGCCTCCGATGAGTGCGGTCAGCAGAGCGAAGCTAAGTGACTGCACAGTAACCACCCGGCCGATCAGCCGACCGACCGGGTGGTCACCATCGAAGCCGATGAACCACCCGGGTTCAGGACGAGGCGGCCTTCTTGCCCCGCGTCGCCCCGCCACGCCCACGAAGCGTGACGCCCGACTCGCTGAGCATCCGGTGCACGAAGCCATACGAGCGGCCGGTTTCCTCGGCCAGCGCTCGAATGCTCGCACCGGAGTCGTACTTCTTCTTCAGGTCTGCCGCGAGCTTGTCGCGCGCGGCGCCGGTTACCCGGCTGCCCTTCTTCAGAGTCTCGGCCACCCGTGCCTCCTCATGGGAAGTGCGCTCTGGTCTCCTCATGATCACCCCTCCGGGCCGTCCTGGCCACCCATTCGGCAAGGTCCGTAAGACACGGTTTTGACGACAGGAGCGCGTCCCCACAAGCGGAATCCGCAATTCCACGCGAGGGCGTTCGTACCGCCGAACGAGTTCTTTCGTGAAGTGCCAGGTCAGGGACGTACGACGGCCGAGCCCTTGTCGATAAAGGGCTCGGCCGTGAAATCGATGTAGGACACACCTCGGTACGAGGAGATCTCACACAGATGGTGGATCACCGATGGGCCGAATGATCCAGACGCAGTGGATCACGTCTTCGATCAAGCGTTCCCGGCCCGTCGGACCCTCAGGCGAGGGCGACGAGGTCCGCGTAGTCCGCGCCCCAGAGGTCCTCGACGCCGTCGGGCAGGAGGATGATCCGCTCCGGCTCGAGCGCCTCGACGGCGCCCTCGTCGTGGGTGACGAGGATGACCGCGCCCTTGTAGGTGCGCAGCGCGCCGAGAATCTCCTCGCGGCTGGCAGGGTCGAGGTTGTTGGTGGGCTCGTCGAGGAGCAGCACGTTCGCCGACGAGACCACCAGGGTCGCGAGCGCGAGGCGGGTCTTCTCGCCGCCGGAGAGGACGCCGGCGGGCTTGTCGACGTCGTCGCCGGAGAACAGGAACGAGCCGAGCGTCTTGCGGACCTCGACCAGGTCCAGGTCGGGGTTGGCGGAGCGCATGTTCTCCAGGACCGAACGGTCGGCATCCAGGGTCTCGTGCTCCTGGGCGTAGTAGCCGATCTTGAGGCCGTGGCCGGGAACGACCGCGCCCGTGTCGGGCTGCTCGACGCCGGCGAGAAGCCGGAGCAGGGTCGTCTTCCCGGCGCCGTTCAGGCCGAGGATGACCACCCTCGAACCCTTGTCGACGGCCAGGTCGACGTCGGTGAAGATCTCCAGCGAGCCGTACGACTTCGACAGGCCCTCGGCAGTCAACGGGGTCTTGCCGCAGGGTGCCGGCTCGGGGAAGCGCAGCTTGGCCACCTTGTCGCTCTGACGCACCGCTTCAAGGCCGGAGAGCAGCCTGTCGGCGCGGCGGGCCATGTTCTGTGCGGCGACGGTCTTGGTGGCCTTGGCACGCATCTTGTCCGCCTGCGAGTGCAGCGCGGCGGCCTTCTTCTCGGCGTTCTGCCGCTCGCGCTTGCGGCGCTTCTCGTCGGCCTCGCGCTGCTGCTGGTAGAGCTTCCAGCCCATGTTGTAGACGTCGATCTGGGAGCGGTTGGCGTCCAGGTAGAAGACCTTGTTCACGACCGTCTCGACGAGGTCGACATCGTGGGAGATCACGATGAAGCCGCCGCGGTAGGTCTTGAGGTAGTCCCGCAGCCAGATGATCGAGTCGGCGTCGAGGTGGTTCGTCGGCTCGTCGAGGAGCAGCGTGTCCGCGTCCGAGAACAGGATGCGGGCCAGCTCGATACGGCGGCGCTGACCGCCGGAGAGCGTATGGAGCGGCTGGCCGAGCACCCGGTCGGGCAGGTTGAGCGCGGCGGCGATGGTGGCGGCCTCGGCCTCGGCGGAGTAGCCGCCCTTGGTGAGGAACTCCGTCTCCTGGCGCTCGTACTGCCTGAGGGCCTTGTCGCGGGTGGCGCCCGTGCCGTTCGCGATGCGCTGTTCGTTGTCGCGCATCTTGCGGATCAGTGTGTCGAGACCGCGCGCGGAGAGGATGCGGTCGCGGGCGAGCACGTCGAGGTCGCCGGTGCGGGGGTCCTGGGGGAGGTAGCCGACCTCGCCGGAGCGGGTGATGGTGCCGCCGGCGGGGACGCCCTCGCCGGCGAGGCACTTGGTGAGGGTGGTCTTGCCGGCGCCGTTGCGGCCGACCAGACCGATGCGGTCACCCTTGGCGACACGGAAGGTGGCGGACTCGATGAGGACGCGCGCACCGGCGCGCAGCTCGATACCGGAGGCGGAGATCACGGACAGACTCCAGGGCGGATTGGGGAGGCGGGTGGGCGGCTGAGGACGTTCCCGCCGTCTAATGCGCGAGGAGAATGGCCATGGGGCCAGTCTAACGGGGCCGTGCAACCACTTTTTCTGCGTATGCATGTTCGGGCCGGCTGCCGGGGCGAGGCGGCGGCGGAGCGCAGCCTGTCCCCCGTTCGACTCCTGGTCCGGCGCCCGGCCCGGGATGGGGTGAGGATGGCGGCAGCGGGGCGGACGCTGCCCGCGGGGCGTTGTCAGTGGTCGCTGCCAGACTGGGCGACGGGTGACATTTCCGGCGGGTCACGAAGGAGTGGTCGGCATGGCAGGAACGAACAGCGAACGGCCCAGCATCTATCCGACTCTGCTGTACGCGGACGCCAAAGCGGCGATCCGGCAGCTCACGGAGGCCTTGGGCTTCACGGAACTCTCGGTGTACGAGGGTGAGGACGGCTCGGTGCTGCACGCCGAGCTGGTGCAGGGCAACGGCGGGGTGATGCTCGGCTCCAAGGGCCGCGGAGGGGTCTTCGACGCGGCGATGAAGGGCGCGGGCCCCGGCGGGGTGTACGTCGTCGTGGACGACGTCGACGCACATCACCGGCGGGCCGTGGACCACGGCGTGGAGATCCTGATGCCCCCGACGGACCAGGACTACGGCTCGCGGGACTACATGGCCCGGGACGCCGAGGGCAACATCTGGAGTTTCGGCACGTACGCCCCCGAGATGGAGGGCTGACGGCCCCGCGTCAGCTTCCTCCGGTGTGCACCTGGAAGGCCGCCCGGCGTACCGCCTTCGCCAGGGCGGGGTCGGGATGCGCGGCGGCCAGCGCGACCAGGACCTGCACGGTGCGGGGGTGACCGACGGCCCGCACCTCGTCGAGGAGCGAGGGGACGGTCGGCTGCACCGCGGACTCCAGGTGCCGCACGAGCATCGGAGCCTCGCCGTGGTCGGCGACGGCGGCGGCGGTGTCGACCCACAGCCAGGTCGCCTCCTCCCGGGTGAGGACCTCGTGGGCGTCCTCCGGGTCGATGCCGTCGTGCTCGGCCAGCCACAGCAGGGCGTACGGCCGCAGCGTGGGCTCGTCGGCCACGGAGCGCACGTCGGGCTCGGCGGGGGCGCCGACGACGCGCAGCGCCTCGAAGGCGAGGCCGCGCAGCAGGGCGTCCTCGCCGCGGGCGGCGCCGAGCAGCTCGGTGACGGCGCTGCCGACGGGGCGGGCGGCGAGCCAGGCGCGGTACTCGGCGCGAGCCGCGTTCGGGCGCAGCTGGGCGCAGCCGCGGAGCATGTCCTCGGCCGCCTGCTCGATGTTCCCGGCGGGGCTCTGCGCGGCGACGCAGATCTGCTCCAGCTTGACCCAGACCGCCCAGTTGCCGAGCGGGGTGAGCGTGGCCTGCCCGTCGCCGTAGGTGAGCGCACCGACGGAGGCGAGGGCGCGCAGCGCCCAGTCGAGGAGGGGGGAGAGCGAGGCGTCGGCGGGCCCCGGCGGGGCCGGGGGCGTCGGCGCGGGTACCGGTACCGGCTGTGGGCCGTACGGGATCTCGCAGCGCTCGGTGCGCAGCTCGGTGACCCGCTGCTCGAGGAGGTCGAGGAGCTGCTCCACGGGCACGGGGCCGGCGGACAGCTGGAGGAAGGAGAGCACCTGGGGCATCGCCGAGACGACCTCGGCGACGGCGGCCGGCTCGTGGTCGGCGGGTTCGGCAAAGGCGAGCGACCAGGCGTCGAAGAGGGCCACCCAGCCGCGCAGCACCGCGCTGTCGTCGCGGTCCCAGGCACGCAGCCGCCAGCCGGGGCGGGCGCTGCCGCCGTGCACCTCGACGAGTCCGGCGAGACGGGCGGTGTCCCAGTCGGCGCGGACCTGACCCGCGGTCAGGCCCAGGTCGGCGGCGGCCCGTTCCGCGGTCTCGTCGGAGAGGGTGCCCTTGCTGTCGGGGTTCGCGCCGTCCCGGCGGGGGCGCAGCGCGGCGTCCGCCCAGTGGGCGACGCGGGCCGCGGCGGCCAGTCCGGAGCGTGCCATTCTGGCCAGCTCCGCGGGGGCCGGAGTGCCTTCGGGCGGGCGGGGTGCGGCGCGGCGCGGGCGCCGCTGGTTCACAGCTCTGGGGGCGGCGGCCAGGGGTCGCGGGCGGACGAGTCGAAGCCTGGAGTCGCGCGGGATACGGGACGTCACGGGTGCAGTCTTCCGGTTGACGGTCCGAAAACCCAAACGGAATGTCACGGCGGGCGACGGGGATGGCCAACGCCGAGCCCCGGCGGGGGGTCGTAGGCCGAGATCAGGCCAGTGGTACGGCGTTAAACGGAACCGGTGGGACCGGAGGTGGACCGGGAGTGGGCCAGGGGTGGGCCAGGGTTACACGGGCGGGGTGGAGTGCTGTGCGGCGAGCACCGGATGAGGGGACGGCAACAAGGGGGTTTCACATCAGGGGCCGTTCGCGGCCTGTCACATCAAGGGCGTTCGCGGCCCGTCACGCCAGGGGCGTTCGCGGCCCGTCACGCCAGGGGCGTTCGCGGCCCGTCACATCAAGGCCGTTCGCGGCCCGTCACATCAAGGCCGTTCGCGGCCCGTCACATCAAGGGCGTCAGGAAGCGGCGCAGGACCTCTTCGTAGGCCTTGGGGTCGGCGTTCCACATGGCCGCGTGGGGCGCCTGACGGACCGTGTGGAGGGCGACCCGGTCGGGACGGATCGCGGCGAGGCGGCGGGAGTGGCGCCAGGGGGCCACGGTGTCGTCCGGGCCGTGGAAGATCAGGGTCGGCGGGATGTCGAGCAGCTCGGGGGCCGCGGCGGCGTCCAGGCGGTCGCCGTACAGGCCGGTGCGGCCCTGCGCGGCGCGTACCGCGAGCGGCAGGAGGGCGCCCGGGGTGCGGCGGGCCGAGGCGAGGGCGCGCAGGGTCGCTTCCCAGCTGAGGACCGGGGAGTCCAGGACGAGTCCCGAGATCCGCTCGCGCAGCCCCGAGTGCGCGGCGGCGCGCAGCGCCATCGTGGCGCCGGTGGACCAGCCGTGCAGGACGACCTGCCGGGCGCCGTGGTGGACGGCGTAGCGGATCGCCGCGTCCAGGTCGCGCCACTCGGTCTCGCCGAGGTGGTTCAGGCCGTCCGGCGGACGGGGGGCGCCGAGGTCGCCGCGGTAGGCGAGGGCGAGCACCGGGAAGCGGTGGCGGTGCAGGAACTCCATGACGTTCATGGAGTGTTCGCGGGTGGTGCCGAGACCGTGCACCGCGATCACCCAGGTGCCTCGCATGCCGGGCACGAACCAGGCGGGCAGGGTGCCGAGTTCGCCGGGGATGTCGACGTCGGCGTGGTCCAGGCCGAGGGCGGCACGGGGGTCGCCGACGTACACGTTCGGGGTGAGCCAGACCTTGTCGCCGGGCTTCAGGGTGCCGTGCGTGACGCGCTCCAGGCGGCGTACGACGGTGTCGGCGGAGTGGGACTCCGCGTCGAGCACGGGGCCGACGACCGCGTGCGAGCCCTCGCCGCCGAGGCCGTACATGCCGGGGCGCAGGGCGGCCAGATCGCGGGTGAGGGCGATGCGGCCGGCCGCCGTCGCGTGCACGGTGAGCCGGGGTTCGGTGGGCAGGGGCCGGCCCGGGGGCGCCTTGAGCGCGGCGTCGCTGGCGAGCCGGCCGGCGGCGATCCCGGCGGCGCCGGCAGCCAGGGCTGCGGTGACGGCGGCGGCTGTTGCGGTGACGGTGCGCACCCGTCCAGTGTCCTGGCGGACCTCGCCGACGGCCAGTGGGAGGGCGGTCCGGGGTGACGACTCCGCCGGGGGCGCGCGGCGTGCGGGGGGGTCAGCCCCGCTGCCCGTACCCCCGCAGCCGGTCCCCCGCCTCCGCCACCTGTGCCTCGGACAGCAGGGAGGGCGACAACCCCGGCACCGAGGACGCCGTCAGCCACAGGCGGCACATCCATTCCAGCTGGGCCGTGCGGTCGTAGGCCTGGTCCAGGGTGGTGCCGTAGGTGAGGGTGCCGTGGTTCTGGAGGAGGCAGGCGGAGCGGTCGGCGAGGGCGTGGAGCATGTTCTCGGCCAACTCGTCGGTGCCGTATGCGGCATACGGGGCAACTCGGACGGAGCCGCCCAGCGCGGCGGCCATGTAGTGGATCGCCGGGAGCTCGGCGACGAGCGTCGAGACGGCCGTGGCGTGCACGGCGTGGGTGTGGACGACGGCACGGGCTTCGGTGGCGCGGTAGACGGCCAGATGCATGGGCAGTTCGCTGGTGGGGACGAGGGCGCCGAGGACCTGGCGGCCGTCGAGGTCGACGCCGGTGACGTCCTCCGGCGCGAGCCGGTCGTAGGGGACGCCCGACGGTGTGACCAGGACGGTGTCCTCGATGCGTATCGAGACGTTGCCCGAGGTGCCGACGACCAGTCCGTCGGACACCGTCCGGCGGGCCGTCGCGACGAGCGCCTCCCAGGCGTGCGCCTCCTCGGGGCGCACACTTCTCCCTCGCGGCGCCCGCACATCCTGTGCGCCCTCCCCGACGCCCCGCACGCCCCGCGCGTCCCGCCACTCCTCAGCCATGCCGCGATCCTGCCAGGCGCGGCACCGACCCGCCCCCGGACGTGGGCACTTTAGGCCGGAACCGGCGGCTCCGAAAGATCGCATATAGGCATACATGGGCTTCTTCGATCGCTTGGCCGGAGATCGTCGAAGATTGGATGATCTTCCAGTAATCTCTGGGAGATTTTTCGTGCACGTCGCCATTCCGGGGGGACATATGGCCCGTGATCGCAATCCGTCCTGCCGCCACACCCGTGCTTTTGCGGTGTCCGTGGCGGCACTCACCGTCGGGGGGATGGCCCTCGCCGAGACGCCCGCCTCGGCAGCCGGCCTGCCGAAGGGGCACGACGTCTCTTCCCACCAGAAGAACGTCGACTGGCAGAAGGCCAGGACGAAGGGCGCCAAGTTCGTCTACGTCAAGGCGACCGAGTCCACCACCTACCGCAACCCCTACTTCGGCCGGCAGTACAACGGCGCGCGCAACGCGGGCATCCTCCGCGGGGCATACCATTTCGCCCTGCCGAACAAGTCGTCCGGCACGTCGCAGGCGGCGCACTTCGTGCGCAACGGCGGCAGATGGAGTGCGGACGGCTGGACGCTGCCTCCCGCACTCGACATCGAGTACAACCCGTACGACAAGAAGCACAAGTGCTACGGCCTGACCAAAGCGAAGATGGTCAGCTGGATCAAGTCGTTCAGCGACGAGACGAAGCGGCTCACCGGCCGCCGTCCGGTGATCTACACGACCACCCACTGGTGGAACACGTGCACCGGCAGCAGCCGCGCCTTCGCCTCGAACCACGCGCTGTGGGTCGCCCGTTACAACTCCGCGGACGCGGGAGCGCTGCCGGCCGGCTGGTCGTTCTGGACGATCTGGCAGTACGACAACAGCGGCAGTCTGCCGGGTGACCAGAATCTCTTCAACGGGTCCATGACCCGGCTGAGGAAGTTCGCCGGAGGCAGTTGACCGTGCGGCATCCGGGCCGCGCGGAGCGCCTGGGGTTCGACGGTGCGAGAACCATCGACTCCAGACACCGTGCGGTCCTGCTCAGTTCACCTTCCGTTCACCCAGGTTACCTACGTTCATACGACCAATGACCTCGAACGATTGCCTGGGTAAATGGAAAACTTCTCGCTGATCCTCGCGATTGTGGTCGTAACCGCACTCGCGTTCGATTTCACGAACGGTTTCCACGACACCGCCAACGCGATGGCCACCACCATCTCGACCGGTGCACTCAAGCCCAAGGTCGCGGTGGCCATGTCCGCCGTGCTGAACCTTGTGGGCGCTTTCCTCTCCGTGGAGGTCGCCAACACGATCTCCAAGGGTCTCGTCGACGAGACCGGCATCCGTCCCGAGGTCATCTTCGCCGCCCTGGTCGGCGCGATCCTCTGGAACCTGCTCACCTGGCTGGTCGGGCTCCCCTCCAGCTCCTCGCACGCCCTCATGGGCGGCCTGATCGGCGCCACCATCGCCTCGGCGGGCGTCGGCGCGGTGCACGGTGACGTCCTGGTCACCAAGGTCCTGATCCCGGCGATCGCCGCTCCGATCGTGGCCGGCCTGGCCGCGATGCTCGCCACGCGCCTGTCGTACCGCGTCGGCAAGAAGGCCGACGGCAAGGCCGCCGAGAAGGGCTACCGCGCCGGCCAGATCGCCTCCGCGGGCCTGGTCTCGCTCGCCCACGGCACGAACGACGCGCAGAAGACGATGGGCATCATCACCCTCGCCCTGGTCGCGGGCGGCGCCGTCGCCCCCGACTCCGACCCGCCCACCTGGGTCATCCTCTCCGCGGGCCTCGCCATCGCGCTCGGCACCTACCTCGGCGGCTGGCGCATCATCCGCACCATGGGCAAGGGCCTGACCGACCTCCAGCCGCAGCAGGGCTTCGCCGCCCAGACCAGCGCGGCCACGGTCATCCTGGCCTCCTCCCACATCGGCTTCTCCCTCTCCACCACGCACTCCGTCTCCGGCTCGGTGATGGGCGCGGGCCTCGGCCGCAAGGGCGGCGTGGTCCGCTGGTCGACGGCCACCCGCATGTTCGTCGCCTGGGGCCTCACGCTCCCGGCCGCGGCCCTGGTCGGCGCGCTCGCGGAGTACGTGACCGGCATCGGTACCTGGGGCACGGCCGTCGTCGCCGTCTTCCTGATCGCTTCCAGCGCCGCGATCTGGAAGCTCTCGCGCCGCGAGGTCGTCGACCACAGCAACGTCAACGACGCCGAGGAGCCGGCCGGCGTGGTGACCACGGCGATCGCCGCCGTGACGCCGCCGCCCACGGGCACGGTGGCCGAGGACCTCACGGCCACGATCCCGGCGCCGGCCGCGGCCAACGCCGCCGACCCCGCGGCCCCTTCGGCCACCACCGTCTGAGCCCCGCCACCCAGGCACCACCCCTCCTGAAGGAAGAACCAGCATGAAGATCGACTGGGCGGCCCTCGGCTCCGTCTTCGGCGTCAGCCTCGTAATCACCGTGGCCCTCGTGGCCCTCTTCACCCTCGGCATCGTCGGCCTGTCCCGCCAGGAGCGGGCGGCGGCCCAGGGCGGGTCCGCGGGGCTGGCGGCGACAGGGGCGTACGCGTGCTTCGCGGCGTGTGCGGCGGCTGTGGGGTACGGGATCTATCTGATCGTGGCCTGAGTCCGCCCGACGCGCGGAGCGTCGGCACAGCGACTCGAGACACCGTTCCGTGGGGCGGGGAAGCATGCTTCCCCGCCCCACGGCTTTGTGTACGCATGTGGGCCTCAGCACACTCCTCCGCCCCAGGTCAACAGCAAGTTGACGGCCCTTCCAACCCCGTGGTGGACTGCCGGAGCCATGTACGGCGGCAGGAGAGGAAGCCCGGTGTGAGTCCGGCGCGGTCCCGCCACTGTCACCGGGGTAGGAAGCCCCGGGAGCCAGGAACTCTCACCGCCGATCTCGTCGAACCAGGGCGTGGACACCCTGAGTGAGGACATATCGCCATGCGCGGCTGCCGTTCGAGGTTCAACACCAGCACCCTGTCTGTGACAGCGGTCGGCTGAGTCCATGCGTGCCGATCGCGTTTTCGCGTACGGCGCCGCCGCCGGCCTTCTCTGCGACCTCCTGCTGGGCGATCCACGCCGCGGGCATCCGGTCGCCGTGTTCGGGCGGGCCGCTGGTGCCGTGGAACGGGTGCTGTGGCGGGACCACCGGGGGTGGGGCGCGCTGCACGCCGTCGTGTGCGCCGGGGGCGCTGTTGCCCTGGGGGGCGTGGCCGCTCGCGCCGTCCGTACGTCCCCTGCCGTCTCCATCGCGCTGACCGGCGCCGCCACCTGGGCCGTCGTCGGGGGGACTTCGCTTGCCCGGGAGGCCCGGATCGTCGGGCGTGCCCTGGAAGCGGGGGACGTCGACGGGGCCCGGGCGCGGCTGCCGCATCTGTGCGGGCGGGATCCGCAGGCCCTCGACGCCGACGGGATCGCCCGGGCCGTGGTCGAGTCCGTCGCCGAGAACACCTCCGACGCCGTCGTGGGGGCGCTCGTCTGGGGGGCCGTCGGTGGCGTGCCGGGGCTGCTCGGGTTCCGGGCCGTCAACACCCTCGACGCCATGGTCGGGCACAAGTCGGCCAAGTACCGGCGATACGGGTGGGCTTCCGCCCGGCTCGACGACGTCGCGGGATGGCCCGGGGCGCGGCTGACCGCCGTACTGGCCGCGGTGGCGGGTCCGGATCCGCGGGGGGCCGTACGGGCCTGGCGTGCCGATGCCGCGAAGCATCCGAGCCCCAATGCCGGCCCCGTGGAGGCCTCGTTCGCGGGGGCGCTGGGGGTGCGGCTCGGCGGGACGCTGTCGTACGGGGGCCGGGTGGAGCACCGGCCCGTGCTGAATGACGAAGGGCGCGCCGTCGCCGTCCAGGACATCGAACGGGCCGTACGACTGTCCCGTAGCGTCGGTTGGCTCGCGCTCGGAGTCAGCGTCGCCGCACGGCTCGTGGCGAAGGGGCGTATGTCATGAACGGTGGTCTTCTCGTCGCCGGCACCACCTCCGACGCGGGCAAGAGTGTCGTCACCGCCGGGATCTGTCGGTGGCTGGTGCGGCAGGGGGTCAAGGTGGCGCCCTTCAAGGCGCAGAACATGTCCCTCAATTCGTTCGTGACCAGGGAAGGGGCCGAGATCGGGCGGGCCCAGGCGATGCAGGCCCAGGCCTGTCGGGTCGAGCCGACGGCGCTCATGAATCCCGTGCTGCTGAAGCCGGGCGGCGAGCAGAGCAGTCAGGTCGTGCTGCTCGGGAAGCCGGTCGGTGAGCTCAGCGCGCGTGGGTATCACGGGGGGCGGCAGCAGAAGCTTCTCGGGACCGTTCTCGACTGTCTCGCCGAGTTGCGGGGCACGTATGACGCGGTGATTTGTGAGGGGGCCGGGAGCCCCGCCGAGATCAATCTGCGGCGGACGGACATCGTGAACATGGGGATCGCCCGGAACGCCGGGCTGCCTGTGCTGGTGGTGGGTGACATCGACCGTGGCGGGGTCTTCGCCTCCTTCTTCGGCACCGTCGCGCTGCTCTCACCGGAGGACCAGGCGCTCGTCGCCGGGTTCCTCGTCAACAAGTTCCGGGGGGACGTGTCGCTCCTGGAGCCGGGCCTGGACATGCTGCACGGGCTCACCGGGCGGCACACGTACGGCGTCCTGCCCTTCCGGCACGGGCTCGGCATCGACGAGGAGGACGGGCTGCGGGTGTCGTTGCGGGGAACCGTACGGGAGTCGAACACGGCCCCGCCCGTCGGCGAAGACGTCCTGCGCGTCGCCGTCTGCGCGATCCCCCTCATGTCCAACTTCACCGACGTGGACGCCCTGGCCGCCGAACCGGGCGTCGTCGTGCGGTTCGTGGACCGGCCGGAGGAACTGGCGGACGCCGACCTCGTGGTGATTCCGGGGACCCGGGGGACGGTCCGGGCGCTGGAGTGGCTGCGGGAGCGGGGGCTTGCGGAAGCCATCGTCCGAAGGGCCGCCGAGCAAAAGCCCGTCCTCGGCATCTGCGGCGGCTTCCAGGTCCTCGGCGAGCACATCGAGGACGACGTCGAGAGCCGGCGCGGGCAGGTCGACGGGCTCGGAATCCTCCCCGTCCGTGTGCGGTTCGCCCGCGAGAAGACCCTCACCCGGCCCGTCGGCGAGGCCCTCGGCGAGCACGTCGAGGGGTACGAGATCCATCACGGGGTCGCCGAGATCAATGGCGGGGATCCCTTCCTGGACGGCTGCCGGGTCGGTGGCACCTGGGGCACCCACTGGCACGGCTCGCTGGAGTCGGACGGATTCCGGCGGGCGTTCCTGCGCGAGGTGGCGGCCGCCGCGGGCCGTCGTTTCGTGCCGGCCGCCGACACCTCGTTCGCCGCGCTGCGCGAGGAGCAGCTCGACCGGCTCGGCGACCTGATCGAACAGCACGCGGACACGGACGCGCTGTGGCGGCTCATCGAGTCCGGCGCGCCGCAAGGACTGCCTTTCATTCCACCGGGAGCGCCCGCATGAGCACAGTGTTGTTGTTGTCGACCGCCGACACGGATCTGCTGGCGGCCCGGGCCGCTGCCGATGCGTCGTACCGGATCGGCAATCCGACCCGGGTGGATGTCGCGGAGGAGCTTCCGCGGCTCGTCGAGGGCTCGGACATCGCCGTCGTCCGACTACTGGGCGGCAAGCGGGCCTGGGAGGACGGGCTGGCCGCCCTCAGGGCCTCGGGGATCCCGACCGTCCTGCTCGGCGGAGAGGCCGTGCCCGACGCGGAGCTCATGGCCGAGTCGTCCGTGCCTGCCGGTGTGGTGGCCGAGGCGCTGCGGTATCTCGTCGAGGGCGGGCCCGCCAACCTCACCGAACTCGCGCGTTTCCTCTCCGACACCGTGCTGCTGACGGGCGAGGGGTTCGTCGAGCCGCAGAAGATGCCGGAGTACGGCGTCCATGGGGACCGTCCGGTCCAGGACGGCCGTCCGACCGTCGGCGTGCTCTTCTACCGCGCCCATGAACTCAGCGGCAACACCGCCTTCGTGGACACGCTGTGCGACGCGATCGAGGCGCGGGGCGCCAACGCCCTTCCCGTGTACTGCGGTTCGCTGCGCGGCGCCGACGCCGGGCTGTACGAGATCCTCGGCAGGACCGACAGCCTGGTCGCGACCGTCCTCGCCGCCGGCGGCACGCACGCCTCGCAGGCGTCGGCCGGCGGTGACGAGGAGGCCTGGGACATCGGGGCGCTCGCCGACCTCGACGTCCCTGTGCTGCAGGGGCTTTGCCTGACGTCCTCCAAGCAGGCCTGGGACGAGTCCGACGCCGCCCTCTCCCCCATGGACGCGGCGATGCAGGTCGCGATCCCGGAGTTCGACGGGCGGCTGATCACGGTCCCCTTCTCCTTCAAGGAGCAGGGGCCGGACGACGTTCCCGTGTACGTCGCCGACCCGGAGCGGGCCGCGCGGGTCGCCGGAATCGCCGTACGGCATGCGCGGTTGAAGCACAAGCCGAACCAGGACAAGAAGCTCGCGCTCGTCTTCACCGCCTACCCGACCAAGCACTCGCGGGTCGGGAACGCGGTCGGCCTCGACACGCCCGCCTCGGCGATCCGCGTCCTGGACGCGCTCCGGGACGCCGGGTACGGCGTCGAAGGGCATCCAGACAACGGTGACGAGCTGATCCACCGGCTGATCAACGCCGGTGGCCACGACGTCGAATGGCTCACCGAGGAGCAGCTCGCCGCGGCGCCCGCGCGCGTGCCGCTGGCGGACTACCGGGCGTGGTTCGAGAAGCTCGACCCGGCATTGCAGGAAGCGATGCTGGAGGCGTGGGGCGAGCCGCCGGGCAGCCTCTACGTGGACGGGGACGACATCGTGCTGGCCTCGCTCCAGTTCGGGAACGTCGTCGTGATGATCCAGCCGCCGCGCGGCTTCGGCGAGAACCCGATCGCGATCTACCACGACCCGGACATGCCGCCGTCGCACCACTACATGGCTGCCTACCGGTGGCTGGAGGCTGCAACGTCGCAGGGGGGCTTCGGCGCCGACGCCATCGTGCACATGGGCAAGCACGGCACCATGGAATGGCTGCCGGGCAAGGGGCTCGGCCTCAGCGGCGGCTGCGCCCCCGACGCCGTGCTCGGTGCACTCCCCCTCATCTACCCCTTCATCGTCAACGACCCCGGCGAGGGCACCCAGGCCAAGCGGCGCGGCCACGCCACGGTCGTCGACCACCTGGTGCCGCCGATGGCCCGGGCCGACACCTACGGCGACCTGGCCAAACTGGAGCAGCTGCTCGACGAGTACGCGCTGGTCTCCGACCTGGACCCGACGAAGGCGCCCGCCGTGCGCGCGCAGATCTGGACGCTGGTGAAGGCGGCCGAGCTGCACCACGACCTGCACGTCGACGACCAGCCCGACGACGACGCGTTCGACGAGTTCGTCATGCACATCGACGGCTATCTGTGCGAGATCAAGGACGTGCAGATCCGGGACGGGCTGCACATCCTCGGCGGCGGTCCGGTCGCCGAACCGCGCGTGAACCTCGTGCTCGCCGTGCTGCGTGCCTCGCAGGTGTGGGGAGGGCAGGCGAACGCCCTCCCGGGGCTGCGGGCCTGCCTCGCGGCTCATTTCGGGCTCACCGAAAAGGAGTTGCTGGCCGAGCCCGGGGCGCCGGTCAAGGTCCCGGTGGAGCTGACGGACCTCGTCGAGGGCCCGGCCCGCTCGGCCGCCGACGCCATCGACCTGCTGGAGCAGCTGTGCCGGCGGATCGCGGAGGGCATGGAGGCGCGCGGTTGGGCGGCGGGCGACAGCCGTGCGCTCATCCGGGAGGTCATCGGCACCGAACTCCCCTCCGCCGTCGCCGTGCTGGAGTTCGCCTGCAACGAGGTCGTGCCTCGCCTGGAGAAGACCACCGACGAGATCGGCCACATCCTCAAGGCCCTCGACGGCGGTTACGTCCCCGCGGGGCCGTCCGGTTCGCCGACGCGCGGCCTGGTCAACGTCCTCCCGACCGGGCGCAACTTCTACTCCGTGGACCCCAAGGCCATTCCCTCCAGGCTGAGTTGGGAGGTCGGGCAGTCCCTCGCGGACTCGCTGGTGCAGCGGTACCTGCAGGACACCGGTGACTACCCGAAGTCCGTCGGCCTGACCGTGTGGGGCACGTCCGCGATGCGCACCCAGGGCGACGACATCGCCGAGATCCTGGCCCTGCTGGGCTGCCGCCCGGTGTGGGACGACGCCTCGCGCCGGGTGACCGGCTTCGAGGTCGTGCCCCTGGCCGAGCTCGGGCGGCCCCGCATCGACGTCACGGTCCGCATCTCCGGCTTCTTCCGGGACGCGTTCCCGCACGTCGTGGGGCTGATCGACGACGCCGTGCAGGCGGTGGCCGAGCTGGACGAGCCGGCCGAGGGGAACTTCGTGAAGGCGCATGCCGACGAGGACACCGCCGAGCACGGCGACAGGCGGCGCGCGACGGCCCGTATCTTCGGCTCCAAGCCGGGCGCGTACGGAGCGGGTCTGCTGCCGCTGATCGACGCCCGCAACTGGCGCAGCGACGCCGACCTCGCCGAGGTGTACGCGGTGTGGGGCGGCTACGCGTACGGGCGCGGGCTCGCAGGGCGGGCGGCGCGCGGGGACATGGAGACGGCGTTCAAGCGGATCGCCGTGGCGGCGAAGAACGTCGACACCCGCGAGCACGACCTCGTCGACGCCGACGACTACTTCCAG
Source organism: Streptomyces sp. MMG1533 (assembly GCF_001279775.1). GTDB lineage: Bacteria > Actinomycetota > Actinomycetes > Streptomycetales > Streptomycetaceae > Streptomyces. The sequence goes on from NZ_LGDG01000284.1 coordinate 25,248, forward strand.
TACCACGGCGGCATGGTCGCCATGGTCCGGCACCTGACGGGCGCCTCCCCCGAGGCGTACGTCGGTGACTCGGCCACACCGGACCAGGTGAAGACCCGCACGCTCGGCGAGGAGACGCACCGCGTCTTCCGCGCCCGGGTGGTCAACCCGCGCTGGATGGCGGCCATGCGCCGGCACGGCTACAAGGGTGCCTTCGAGATGGCGGCGACCGTCGACTACCTCTTCGGGTACGACGCCACGGCCGGGGTCGTGGACGACTGGATGTACGAGAAGCTCAGCGCGGAGTACGTCTTCGACCAGGAGAACCGGGACTTCATGAAGAAGTCCAACCCCTGGGCGCTGCGCGGCATCACGGAACGGCTTCTGGAGGCCGCCGACCGCGGACTGTGGGCCGAGCCGGACGCCGACACGATCGAGCGGCTGCGGGCCACCTACCTGGAGCTGGAAGGCGACTTGGAGGGCGACGACAAGTGAGTACCCCGTTCCCGTTCACGGCCGTCGTCGGCCAGGACGACCTGCGCCTCGCGCTGCTGCTGAACGCCGTGTCCCCGGCGGTCGGCGGTGTGCTGGTGCGCGGCGAGAAGGGCACCGCCAAGTCGACGGCGGTGCGGGCCCTTTCGGCGCTGCTGCCGGAGGTCTTGGTCGTTTCCGGCTGCCGATTCTCGTGCGACCCCGCGGGGCCGGACCCCGCCTGCCCCGACGGGCCGCACGAGCCCGGCAACGGCACCGCGCGCCCGGCCCGCATGGTCGAACTCCCCGTCGGGGCCTCCGAGGACCGGCTCGTCGGCGCCCTCGACATCGAGCGGGCGCTCGCCGAGGGCGTGAAGGCCTTCGAGCCCGGACTGCTCGCCGACGCGCACCGCGGGATCCTCTACGTCGACGAGGTCAACCTCCTCCACGACCACCTCGTCGACCTGCTCCTCGACGCGGCGGCGATGGGTGCGTCGTACGTCGAACGCGAGGGCGTCTCCGTACGGCATGCCTCGAAGTTCCTGCTCGTCGGGACCATGAACCCCGAAGAGGGCGAGCTGCGGCCGCAGTTGCTCGACCGGTTCGGGCTGACCGTCGAGGTCGCGGCCTCGCGGGAGCCCGACCAGCGGGTGGAGGTCGTACGTCGGCGGCTCGCGTACGACGACGACCCGGCCGGCTTCGCCGCGCGGTGGGCCGACGAGGAGACCGCCGTACGGGCGCGGATCGTGGCGGCGCGGGAGCTGCTGCCGTCGGTGCTGCTGGGCGACGGGGCGCTCAGGCAGATCGCGGCGACCTGTGCCGCCTTCGAGGTGGACGGCATGCGGGCCGACATCGTGATGGCTCGGACGGCGACCGCACTGGCCGCGTGGGCCGGGCGGACCGAGGTGATCGCGGAGGACGTACGGCAGGCCGCGCTGCTCGCGCTGCCGCACCGCAGGCGTCGTAATCCCTTTGACGCGCCCGGACTTGACGAGGACAAGCTCGACGAGACCCTCGAGGAGTTCGGGGGCGACTCCGGCGAGGAGGATCCGGATCCCGACGGGCCCGGTGGCGGTGGCGGGCAGCCGCCGTCGGAGGACGGCCCTGAGGGAGGCGACACCGGTGCGCGGCCCGAGGCCGGGGAGGAGGGCGGCGAGCCGCAGCCTTCCGGTGGCGGCTCGGGTGAGCAGCAGCCGGCCCGGGCCTCCGAGCCCTTCCGTACCAAGGTGCTGAGCGTGCCCGGACTCGGTGAGGGGGCCGCCGGGCGGCGTTCGCGGGCGCGGACCGAGCACGGGCGGACGACCGGGGCCCGGCGACCCCGAGGGGCGCTGACCAAGCTGCACCTGGCGGCGACCGTACAGGCGGCCGCGCCGCATCAGCGGGCGCGGGGGCGGTCGGGGCGCGGTCTCGTCGTACGCCGTGACGATCTGCGGCAGGCGACGCGGGAAGGACGCGAGGGGAATCTCGTGCTGTTCGTCGTCGATGCGTCGGGCTCGATGGCGGCTCGGCAGCGGATGAGCGCGGTGAAGGGCGCCGTGCTGTCGCTGCTGCTCGATGCCTACCAGCGGCGGGACAAGGTGGGGCTGGTGACCTTCCGCGGGTCCGCCGCCGAGGTCGCGTTGCCGCCGACCTCGTCCGTCGACGCCGCGGCGGTTCGGCTGGAGTCGCTGCCCACCGGTGGACGGACGCCGCTCGCGGCGGGCCTGCTGCGGGCGCACGAGGTGCTGCGGGTGGAGCGGCTGCGGGATCCCGCGCGGCGCGCGCTGGTCGTGGTCGTGACCGACGGTCGCGCCACGGGTGGGCCGGAGCCGGTGGCGCTCGCCGGGCGTGCGGCTCGGCTGTTCGCGGCCGAGGGGGTCGCCTCCGTGGTCGTGGACTGCGAGTCGGGGCCCGTGCGGCTGGGGCTGGCCGGGCAGCTCGCGGGTGAGCTGGGTGGTACGGCGGTGACGCTGGACGAGCTGCGGGCGGACTCCATCGCCGGGCTGGTCAGGGAAGTTCAGGGCAATTCGAGGAGGGCCGCGTAATGCCGCAGGGGCAGCCGAGTGTCGTGCCGGAGGACGGTCTGACGACCCGTCAGCGTCGTAACCGGCCTCTCGTCGTCGTGCACACGGGGATCGGGAAGGGCAAGTCCACCGCTGCTTTCGGGCTTGCGCTGCGCGCCTGGAACCAGGGGTGGCCGATCGGGGTGTTCCAGTTCGTCAAGTCGGCGAAGTGGAAGGTCGGCGAGGAGAACGCGCTGCGGGTGCTGGGGGCCAGTGGTGAAGGCGGGTCCGTCGACTGGCACAAGATGGGCGAGGGCTGGTCGTGGGTGCAGCGCGACGCGCAGATGGACAACGAGGAGAAGGCCCGCGAGGGCTGGGAGCAGGTCAAGCGGAACCTGGCCGCCGAGACGTACAGGCTGTATGTGCTGGACGAGTTCGCGTACCCCATGCACTGGGGGTGGATCGATGTCGATGAGGTCGTCTCCGTGCTGCGGGACCGGCCCGGGACCCAGCATGTGGTGATCACCGGGCGCAATGCTCCCGAGAAGCTCGTCGAGTTCGCCGATCTTGTGACCGACATGTCCAAGGTCAAGCACCCGATGGACGCCGGGCAGAAGGGGCAGAGGGGCATCGAGTGGTGACTGCTTCCGTCCCTCGGCTGGTCATTGCCGCGCCCTCTTCGGGCAGCGGCAAGACCACCGTTGCCACGGGGTTGATGGCCGCGCTCGCCGCGCGGGGGCTTGCCGTGTCCCCGCACAAGGTCGGGCCGGACTACATCGACCCCGGGTATCACACGCTCGCCACCGGGCGGGTGGGGCGGAATCTCGACGCGTATCTGTGCGGAGCCGAGCTGATCGGGCCGTTGTTCGCGCATGGCGCGCGGGGGTGTGACATCGCCGTCGTCGAGGGTGTGATGGGGCTGTACGACGGGGCCGCCGGGGAGGGTGAACTGGCGTCCACCGCTCATGTGGCGAAGTTGCTGCGGGCGCCGGTGGTGCTGGTCGTCGACGCGTCGTCGCAGTCGCGGTCGGTGGCGGCGCTGGTGCACGGGTTCGCGTCGTGGGATCCGGAGGTGCGGGTCGGGGGCGTGATCCTGAACAAGGTCGCGTCCGATCGGCACGAGGAGCTGCTGCGGGAGGCGTTGGACTCCGCCGGGGTGCCGGTACTGGGGGTGTTGCGGCGGGTGGCTCAGGTGTCGACGCCGTCGCGGCATTTGGGGTTGGTGCCGGTTGCCGAGCGGCAGGGGGCAGCTGTCGAGGCCGTTGCCGCGATGGCCGAGCAGGTGCGTGCCGGGTGTGATCTGGAGGCGTTGGTTGCGCTGGCGCGAGGTGCTGGTGCGTTGTCCTGTGCGGCTTGGGATGCGGCTGAGGTCCTGGTTTCCTCGCCCCCGCCGCCCCTTCCCGTCCCGTCCCTGGGGGCTGCGCCCCCAGACCCCCCTTCGGCCCTGAAGGGGCCTTGTCCTCAAACGCCGGACGGGCTGGGTGCGGCCGGCCCGGGCTCAAGGGTGCGGATCGCTGTCGCCGGAGGGGCCGCGTTCACGTTCTCCTATGCGGAGCACTCCGAGTTGCTCGGCGCCGCCGGAGCTGAGGTCGTCGTTTTCGATCCTCTCCGTGATGAGCAACTGCCGGACCGAACCGGCGGGTTGGTCATCGGCGGCGGATTCCCCGAGGTGTACGCCGCCGAGCTGTCCGCCAACGAGCCGCTGCGCAAGGCCGTTGCCGAACTCGCCCTCGGTGGTGCTCCGATCGCCGCGGAGTGTGCCGGGCTCCTCTATCTCTGCCGTGAGCTCGACGGGCAGCCCATGTGCGGGGTGCTCGATGCCACCGCACGGATGGGCGAGCGGCTCACCCTCGGCTACCGGGACGCCGTGGCCGTGAGTGACAGTGTGCTTGCCGCCGCGGGGACGCGGATGCGCGGGCACGAGTTTCATCGGACGGTCGTGGAGCCGGGGGCGGGGGACGCTCCCGCCTGGGGTGTGCGGACCCCGAACCGGCGGGTCGAAGGTTTTGTGGAGCGCGCGGTGCACGCGAGTTATCTGCACACGCACTGGGCGTCGGAGCCCGGTGTCGCCCGTAGGTTCGTGGAGAGGTGCCGGACGTCATGAGCAGCAGACTGGTCGGAGTCGGGGTCGGGCCCGGGGATCCGGAGCTGGTGACCGTCAAGGGCGTCAACGCTCTGCGCGCCGCCGAGGTCGTCGTCGTACCCGTGATGGATACGGGTGAGCGGGGGCGAGCTGAAGCGACCGTGTTGCACTACGTGCCCGAGGAGAAGGTCGTACGGGTCGTGTTCGCGCTCAACGAGCGCAGTGACCGGGTGCGGCGGGAGGCCGCCTGGGACGCGGCCGGGGACCGGGTCGCCCGGCTGCTGGAAGCCCATGGCTCCGTCGCCTTCGCGACCATCGGCGATCCGAACGTGTACTCCACGTTCACCTATCTCGCGCAGACCATCGGCGAGCTGGTGCCGGGCGTCGTCGTGGAGACCGTGCCCGGGATCACCGCGATGCAGGACCTGGCGGCGCGTTCCGGGGCGGTGCTCACGGAGGGGACCGAGCCGCTGACGCTGGTGCCGGTGACCGCCGGGGCCGCCGTGCTCAAGGACGCCTTGAACGGGCCCGGGACCGTCGTCGCCTACAAGTTCGGGCGGCAGGCGCAGGAGGTGGCCGAGGCGCTGCGGGAGACGGGGCGGATCGACGACGCGGTGTGGGGGTCGGCGCTCGGACTGTCGGAGGAGTCCATCCGGCCCGCCGCCGAGCTGGACGGGGAGCCCCTGCCCTATCTCTCGACGCTCATCGCGCCCGCGCGGCGCGACGGCGGGCGAGGCGGCAAGCTGTGACACCCCACAGAGCATCACTCGGCGATGCCCACCACCAGCCAGATGAACAACGCGCCCGCGATCGTGCACAGCACGGTCGAGCGGGCGGCATGTTCGTGGTGGGCCTCGGGCAGGATCTCGGCCGCCGCGAGGTACAGGAGCGCCCCTCCGAAGAGGCCGAGATAGCTGCCGAGCAGGGTCTCCGGGATGGTGAACAGGAGCGTCGAGGCCGCGCCCAGCACGGGTGCGGCCGCGTCCGCGAACAGCATGGCGAGCGCCCTGCGGCGGGCGTTCCCGTACAGGCTCGTGATCGTGTACGTGTTGAAGCCGTCCGCGAAGTCGTGGGCGACGACGGCCAGCGCCACCGCCGCGCCCATGCCGCCGCCCACCTGGAAGGCCGCGCCGATCGCCACGCCGTCCATGGCACTGTGACCGACCATCGCGGCCGCCGCAGTGAGGCCCACCTCGGGCGCGCGGCCGTTGTGCTCCTCGGCGCCGTGCGCGGCCTGCCGTACCGCCAGCAGTCGTTCCACCAGATGGGCCATCAGGAACCCGGCCACGAACAGGAGCAGGGCCGCCGGTACGCCGAACACCTCGTGACCGGCCGCGTCCAGCGCCTCCGGCAGCAGGTCCAGGCCGACCACGCCCAGCATCAGGCCGCCGGCCAGGCCCAGTACGAGATGGCGGCGGTCGGTCACACGCAGTGCCGTCCAGCCGCCGGCCAGCGTCATCAGGAACGCGCCGAGCGCGACGAAGACCGCCATGTGCTCTTGGTATCCGATCAAGCCCCGTTCACGCACATCCGACGCAGGCGCCCGCAGTACTCGTAAGACCCCGTAAGACCTCGCAAGACCTTGAAGAGAGGACCGTTCCCATGGCCGAAGCCCCCACCGGCAAGGTGACCTTCGTCGGTGCCGGCCCCGGCGCCGCCGATCTGCTGACGTTCCGTGCCGCGCGTGCCATCGCCGAGGCCGACGTCGTGATCTGGGCGGCCAGCCTGGTTCAGGCGGAGGTCCTCGAGCACGCACGCGAGGGCGCGGAGATCCTCGACTCGGCGACGATGTCCCTGGAGGACGTGGTGGCCGTGTACGAGCGGGCGCTGGCTGAGGGCCTGCGGGTGGCCCGTATCCACTCCGGCGACCCGGCCCTGTGGGGCGGTACGCAGGAGCAGCTCGACCGGTGTGCCCGGATCGGCATCGACACCGAGGTGATCCCGGGTGTCTCCGCCTTCTCCGCCGTCGCCGCGCTCGTGCAGCGCGAGCTGACCATCCCCGAGGTCGCGCAGTCCGTCGTGCTCACCCGGCTCGGCGGCGGCAAGACGCCGATGCCGCCCGGGGAGGAGGTACGGGAGTTCGCCAAGCACGGCACGACCATGGCGATCTTCCTTTCGGCGGCCCGCAGCGGACAGCTCGTGCGGGAGCTGCTGGAGGGCGGCTATCCGACCGGTACGCCGGTCGTGGTCGCGTACCAGGCGACCTGGCCGGAGGAGCTGATCGTGCGATGCACGATCGAGACGCTGGAGGAGACGGTCAAGGAGCACAAGCTCTGGAAGCACACTCTCTTCCTGGTCGGCCCGGCCCTCGACGCCCAGGGCACGCGCTCGCACCTCTACCACCCCGGTCACTTCCACGGCTACCGCAAGGCCGACCCGGAGGCCCGCAGGGCCTTGCGCGCGCGGGGTGCGAGCACGTGATCACGGTGGTCGGTACGGGGACGGGGGCGCCGCTTCCCGCCGATGCCGCGGCCGCCGTGGCCGGGGCCCGGCTGGTCGTGGGCGGCCGCCGGCATCTGGCCGCCGCGCCGGTCCCCGAGGACGCCGAGCAGGTGGTCCTCGGTGCGCTGGCGCCCGCGCTGGACGTCATCGAACGGCACCTGGAGAAGCGCAACCCCGTCGTCGTGCTGGCCTCCGGAGATCCCGGGTTCTTCGGGATCGTGCGGGTGCTGGCCGAGCGGTTCGGCGCGGACGTGCTCGATGTCCGGCCAGGGGTCTCGTCCGTGGCCGCCGCCTTCGCGCGGGCCGGGCTGCCGTGGGACGACGCGGTGGTCGTCAGCGCGCACGGCCGTGATCTGCGGACGGCGGTCAACGTGTGCCGGGCCCGGCCGAAGGTCGCCGTGCTGACGGGGCCGGGGGCCGGGCCGGCGGAACTCGGCGCCGCGCTCCGGGCCCATGCGCGCGTCCTGGTCGTCGCCTCCGCGCTGGGCTCCCCGGACGAGCGCCTGGAGCGGGTGACACCGGCCGAGGCCGCCGCCCGCGACTGGGGTACGGCGGTGAGCGTGGTGCTGTGCCTGGACGAGACGCGGGCGCTCGGTGCCGTGCGCACGGTCGCCGGGCCGCCCGCCGGGCCCTCCCGATGGGCCCTGGACGAGGGCGAGTTCACGCACCGGGACTCGATGATCACCAAATTCGAGGTGCGTGCGCTGGCGCTGGCCCGGCTCGGGCCGCGCCTCGGCGACCTGGTGTGGGATGTCGGCGCGGGCTCCGGTTCCGTGGCGGTGGAGTGCGCGCGGTTCGGCGCCGCCGTCACGGCGGTCGAGAAGACCCTGGACGGCGTCGGGCGGATCCGCGCGAACGCCGCCGCGCACGGGGTCGACGTACGGGTCGTGCACGGGGCGGCGCCGACCGTGCTGTCCGACCTCGCCGATCCCGATGCCGTGTTCGTCGGCGGCGGAGGGCGCGAACTGCCCTCCGTCGTCACGGCGTGCGCGCGGCGGGCCCGGCGTACGGTCGTCGTCGCCATGGCGGCGCTCGACCGGGTACCGGCCGCGCGCGCGGCGCTCACGGGCGCCGGGTTCGTCTGCGACGGGCTGCTGCTGCAGTCGTCCCGGCTCGCGCCGCTGCCCGGTGACGTGACCCGGCTCGCGGCGACCAATCCCGTTTTCCTGCTGTGGGGCGTCCGGCCTCAGGGCCTTGAAAGAGAAGGAGTTGCTCAGTGATCGGCCTCATTTCCGCCACCGCGGCGGGGGCGGCTGCGCGGGACCGGCTGGCCGCTGCGTGGCCGGATCGTACGCGCGTGTACGAGGGTCCCGTGGGGGACGCCGTACGAGCCGCGTTCGCGGAGTGCGAGCAGCTCGTGTGTTTTCTGGCGACGGGAGCGGTCGTACGACTGGTCGCGCCGCTGCTCGGCGACAAGACGTCCGACCCGGGTGTGGTGTGCGTCGACGAAGGCGGGCGGTTCGCCGTGTCGCTGGTCGGCGGGCACGGCGGCGGGGCCAATGAACTCGCCTCGGAGGTCGGGGAGTTGCTGGGGGCGCAGCCCGTGGTGACGACGGCGACCGACGCGGTGGGAGTGCCCGGCCTCGACACCCTCGGGTTCCCCGTGGAGGGCGATGTCGCGGGCGTTTCGCGAGCCGTGCTCGACGGCGAACCGGTGGCCCTGAAGGCGGACTTCGCCTGGCCGCTTCCGGCGCTCCGGGTCACCGCCAACGGGTCGTACGCGATCCGGCTGACGGATCGCCTCGTCGAGCCCGCCGGGCACGAGGTCGTCCTGCGCCCCCCGTCCCTCGTCGTCGGCGTCGGCGCCTCCAAGGGTGCCCCGGCCGACGAGGTGCTGGAGCTGGTCGAGGCCGCGCTGCGGGATGCGGGACTGTCCGCCCGTAGCATCGCCGAACTCGCCACCGTCGACGCCAAGGCGGAGGAAGCCGGGATCGTCGAGGCGGCCGAGCGGCTGGGCGTGCCTCTGGTGACCTACTCCGCACAGGAGTTGGCCGCCGTGGACGTGCCCAATCCCTCCCAGGCGCCGCTCGCCGCCGTCGGCACACCGTCCGTGGCCGAGGCCGCCGCGCTCGTGGGTGGGGGTGAACTCCTCGTTCCCAAGCGGAAGTCGGCGGCGAATCCCGCCATGGCGACCTGTGCCGTCGTGCGGCGGCCCGCGCGCGGCCGGCTCGCGGTCGTCGGGCTCGGCCCGGGCGCCCGGGACCTGCTCACGCCCCGCGCGAAGGCGGAGTTGCGGCGCGCTTCCGTGCTCGTCGGGCTCGACCAGTACGTCGACCAGATCCGTGACCTGCTGCGGCCGGGCACCCGGGTCCTGGAGTCGGGGCTCGGGGCCGAGGAGGAGCGGGCTCGGACGGCCGTGGAGGAGGCGCGCAAGGGACGGGCCGTCGCGCTGATCGGCAGCGGGGACGCCGGCGTGTACGCCATGGCCTCCCCCGCGCTCGCCGAGGCGTCCGACGACATCGACGTGATCGGCGTACCGGGCGTGACCGCGGCACTCGCCGCCGCCGCCGTCCTCGGTGCCCCGCTCGGGCACGACCACGCGTCGATCAGCCTGTCCGACCTGCACACTCCGTGGGAGGTCATCGAGCGGCGGGTACGGGCGGCGGCCGAGGCGGACATCGTCGTGACGTTCTACAACCCGCGCAGCCGGGGCCGGGACTGGCAGCTGCCGAAGGCGCTCGCGATCCTCGCGGAGCACCGGGAGCCGACGACGCCGGTCGGCGTCGTACGCAACGCGTCGCGGCCGGACGAGTCCGGTCGTCTCACGACACTGGCCGCCCTCGACCCGGCCACGGTCGACATGATGACCGTCGTGACGGTGGGCAACACGGCGACCCGGGACATCGCGGGGCGCATGGTGACGCCACGCGGCTACCGCTGGCAGGAGAGCACGCAGGAGGAGCCCAAGTGAACCGTGTGGATCGTGTGGTTCATCCGATCGAGCAGGAGTCCTTCCGCCGGCTGCGTGCCCGCCTGGACACCTCGCACTTCCCGCCGCTGACCCGGGCGGTGGTGGAGCGGGTCATCCACTCCGCCGCCGACCTGGAGTACGCGGCCGATCTCGTCATGGACGAGGGGCAGTTGGAGAAGGCGCACACTGCCCTGCACGCCGGGGCGCCCGTCGTGGTGGACGTGGAGATGGTGGCGGCCGGGATCACCCGGCGGGAGACCGTCTGCCGTCTCAAGGACGCCAGGTCCGGGCCGGAGCTGACCCGTTCGGCACACGCCGTGCGTCTGGCCTACGAACAGGTCGGCCCCGGCGCGCTCTGGGTGATCGGCTGTGCGCCGACCGCCCTGGAGGAACTGCTGACCCTGGACGCCTCCCCCGCGCTCGTGATCGGTCTGCCGGTCGGCTTCGTCGGCGCGGCCGAGTCCAAGGCCGCGCTGCGTGAGAGCGGACTGCCCGCCGTGAGCAACGTGTCCGAGAAGGGCGGTTCGGCCGTGGCCGCGGCCGCGCTCAACGCCCTGCTGTACCACCCCACTTCGCACTCCGAGGAGCAATCGTGACCACCCCGCCGCCCGCCCTGCTCATCGCCGGCCATGGCACCCGGGACGATGCCGGAGCCGAGGCGTTCCGCGACTTCGTCCGGGAGCTGGGCAGCCGCCACCCCGAACTGCCCGTCGCGGGCGGCTTCATCGAGCTGTCCCCGCCGCCGCTGGGGGACGCGGTCACCGAGCTGGTGGAGCGCGGCGTTCGACGGTTCGCCGCCGTGCCGCTGATGCTGGTGTCCGCCGGACACGCCAAGGGGGACATCCCGGCGGCGCTGGCGAGGGAGAAGGAGCGGCACCCCGGGATCTCGTACACGTACGGCCGTCCGCTGGGCCCGCATCCGTCGCTGCTGCGCGTGCTGGAGCGACGCCTGGACGAGGCGCTCGGCGGTGCGGCGCGCAGGCCCGAGGACCGGGCCGACGTGACCGTGCTGCTGGTCGGGCGCGGGTCGACGGACCCCGACGCGAACGCCGAGGTGCACAAGGCGGCGCGGCTGCTGTGGGAGGGGCGCGGGTACGCGGGCGTGGAGACGGCGTTCGTGTCGCTGGCGGCGCCGGACGTGCCGAGCGGGCTCGACCGGTGCGTGAAGCTGGGGGCGCGGCGGATCGTCGTCCTCCCCTACTTCCTCTTCACCGGCATCCTCCCGGACCGGGTGCAGCAGCAGACGGAGGGCTGGGCGGCCGCGCACCCGGAGGTCGAGGTGCGGTCCGCGGACGTGATCGGCCCGGAGCCGGAGCTGCTCGACCTGGTGATGGAGCGGTACGAGGAGGCCCTCAAGGGCGACCTGCGGATGAACTGCGACTCCTGCGTGTACCGGATCGCGCTGCCGGGCTTCGAGGACAAGGTGGGGCTGCCGCAGCAGCCGCACTTCCATCCCGACGACGACGGCCACCACCACGGACACCACCACCATGGCGCTCACTCCCATGCCCACTGAGGCACACGACCTGCGGCACCACGGCGACGCCGAGGTGCGTGACGACGGTTCGGCGCTGGTCGACCTCGCCGTGAACGTCCGCGCGGACACGCCTCCGGCGTGGCTGCGGGAGCGGATCGCCGAGTCGCTGACCGGGCTGGCCGCGTATCCGGACGGGCGGGCCGCGCGGGCGGCGGTCGCGGCACGGCACGGGCTGCCGGCGGAGCGGGTGCTGCTGACGGCGGGCGCCGCGGAGGCGTTCGTGCTGCTCGCCCGCGCCCTGAAGGTCCGTCAGCCGGTCGTCGTGCACCCGCAGTTCACTGAGCCGGAGGCGGCCCTGCGGGATGCCGGCCACACCGTCGACCGGGTACTGCTGCGCGAGGAGGACGGCTTCCGGCTGGACCCGTCGGCCGTCCCGGAGGACGCCGACCTGGTGGTGATCGGCAACCCGACCAATCCGACCTCGGTGCTGCACCCGGCCGCCACGATCGCCCGACTGGCCCGTCCCGGACGGACGTTGGTCGTGGACGAGGCGTTCATGGACGCGGTTCCCGGCGAGCGGGAGGCGCTGGCCGGGCGGACGGACGTACCCGGTCTCGTGGTCCTGCGCAGCCTCACCAAGACGTGGGGGCTGGCCGGGCTGCGCATCGGGTACGTACTGGCGGCCCCGGAGACGATCGCGGACCTGGAGCGGGCCCAGCCCCTGTGGCCGGTGTCCACCCCCGCCCTCGCGGCGGCACAGGCGTGCGTCTCGCCGCGGGCCCTGGCGGAGGCGGCCCACGCGGCCCACCGCATCGCCGCGGACCGGGCCCATCTGGTGGCGGGACTGGAAGAGTTCGCCACGGACGGGCTGCGGGTGGCCGGACCGGCCGAGGGGTCCTTCGTCCTCGTACGGCTGCCGCGCGCCACTGCCGTCCGCCGCCATCTGCGCGACCTGGGGTTCGCGGTCCGGCGTGGCGACACGTTCCCGGGTCTGGGCGAGGAGTGGCTGCGGCTGGCGGTGCGGGACCGGGCGACGGTCAACTCCTTCCTTCAGGCGCTGGACCGGGCGGTGACTCTGACCGGGGGCTGACGCGGGGTACCCGCTCCCGGGCGCCGTCGGGGAAGCGGATCTCCACGCTTGTGTCCGCGGCGACCGACGCGCTCGCCCCGGTGAGCGACACGTCCGGGTCGGCGCTCAGCACCACCAGCGTCACCAACAGCGGGGCGCCGCCGCCCAGTTCGAGGCAGGGCGTCGCCGAGTGCCGGCCGACGGCATTGGCGCCCTCGGCCCGCACCACCGTGGCCTCGGCACCGCCCCAGCCGTACAGGCCGACGATCGCGCTGGTCAGACCGTCCGCGCGGCGGGCCGTGGCCCGGCCGGGGCCCGTCCGGGCCACCGGGGGTGCGCTGTCGTCCGCGACGGCCCAGCCGCCTTCGCGCACCGGAGTCCCGGGCGGTACGTCGAGGTGGTGCACGCGCACCTCCCACGGCCCCCGCACCACGCTCACCGTCTCGATCCGATGCCCTCGCGCGCGATGCCAGGAAGCGGCCGGCCCGCCGTCGGCGAACAGCGGGTGGATGCGGCCGCGCGGGGACGGGGTGCCGTCGGGTGCGAGCAGGGCGAGGTGGTTGTCGGGGCCCGTGGGGGTCTCGGGGGCGGCGGCACTGGAGTAGGCGAACCGGGCGTAGTGCGGGCTGTCGTCGGCCGTGGCGGGCGGGGGCGGGAGCCGGTCGCTGCCGTGGTTGACGAGCCGTACGATCCCGTCGGCGGCGGTGGAGTGCAGCAGCCAGCCGGGGGCGGGCAGGGCCAGGGTGGTGTCGGCCGTGTCGACGGGGCCGGGCTCTTCGGCGGCCGTCCACACGGGGTGGGTCTCGGGCAGGAGCAGGCCGAGGAAGGCCTTGCTCGCCCAGTACGGGGAGGCCGGGCCCGAGTAGCGCTGGGTGACGGGGCGGAAGGGCCGGTACCAGCCGAGGGTGAGCAGCCCCCGCTCGTCGGGAACGCCGTGCTCGGCGAAGTGCCTCAGGGCTCCCGAGGCGAGACGGCGGGTGCGGCCGGGCGGCAGCGGGGTGGCGTCGGCGAGGGCGCCCGCCCACAGCGGGGCGGTGGTCGCGAAACGGTAGGTGAGGGAGCGGCCCTGGTGGACCGGGGCGCCGTCGGAGCCGAAGAAGTGCTGGTGGACGGCGAGGAACTCGGCGAGGCGGGTGCGGTGCCGGTCGACCGTCGCCGCGTCGGCGCGAGCTCCCGCGATCCGCGCCCACAGCACCGGATACAGGTGCAGGGCCCAGGCGTTGTAGTAGTCGAACTTGCGCCCGTCGCCGTCGGTGTACCAGCCCCCGCCCCGGTACCAGTCGTCCAGGCGGGCGAGTCCGGCGTCGATCTCGGCACGGCTGTGCGGGGCACCGACGGAGGCCAGGAACTCCTCCGTGATGACCTGGAACAGGCGCCAGTTGGAGTCGTTGACCTCGGCGCCGACGAAACCGCCCAGCCAGTCGGCGACCTGTCCGCGTACCCGGTCGTCGAGGTGGTCCCACAGCCACCGGCGGGACTCGTGCAGGGCGATGGCGATCGATGCGGCCTCCACCATCGGCTGGGCGCGGTCGGTGATGGGCGGCCAGCGTTCGTCGCCGTGCGGGTCGGTGCCGGCGGCGAGCCCGGTGGCGTACCGCTCGACGAGTGCGGGGGCGACGCGGCCGTTCGAGCCGGCGATGCGGAAGGCGGCCAGCAGGAACGATCGCGCGAAGCCTTCCAGGCCGTCCGACCAGGGCCCGGAGTGGCTGGCCGGTCCGGGCAGCCGGTACTGGGCGAAGCCCGGGGTCGCGTACGGCAGCAGTCCGTCGAGGAGCCGGTCGGCGATCGCCTCCCAGTGGGCGCGGGTCCAGCCGGTGACGGGTGAGAGCGCGAGGTCGGTCGGGGGCAGGCCGGGGAGATTCGGCAGCTGCGTCGGGTCGTCGGGGAGCGACACGTGCGGCGCGGTCATACGGGGGTGAGTCCTCCGTCGGTCAGTGCCTCTCAAGGGGCAGCCGGGGGCGGGGCGACGCTACGGCGTACGACGATGTGGGTGCCGAGCAGGTGGTGGCTGCCGGCGGCGTGCTCGGGGTCGCGCAGGGCGATGCGGACGGCGGCGCGGCCGAGTTCCTCGGCGGGGGTGCGGACGGTGGTGAGCGGCGGGTTGAAGTCCTCGGCCAGCGGTATGTCGTTGTAGCCGACGACGGAGATGTCGTCGGGGACGCGCAGGCCGGCGTCCGCGATGGCGCGCAGGGTGCCGGCGGCGACCATGTCGTCCCCGGCGAACACTGCGGTGAACTCCCTGCCTTCCTTGAGGAGTTCGGCCATCGCGCGCAGACCGGCCGCGCGGCCCAGGCCGCAGTCGACGACCTGCGCGGCCTCGGGCGGCAGCCCGTGTTCGGCGAGCGCTGCCCGGTAGCCGGCGACGCGGGCGTCGAGGGCGGTGTTGCCGGGCAGACCGCCGAGGAAGACGATCCTGCGGTGGCCGGCCGAGAGCAGATGACCGGTGATGGCGCGGGCGCCCGCCTCGTTGTCGAACTCGACGACCAGGGCCGGGATCTCGGGGTCCGGTGCCGGCCGCCCGCACAGCACGAGCCGGGCGCCGGTGGCGTCCAGGGCCTGGGCGTAGTGGGCGACACGCTCCCGGTAGGCGTCGTCCTCGACGACCCCGCCGACCAGGATCACCAGGCGTGCGCCCTCCTCCCGCATGAGCTGCACGAACTCCATCTCGCGCTGCGGGTCCCCGCCGGTCGCCCCGACGACGCACAGCCAGCCCCGGTCGGCGGCCTCCGCCTCGACACCCTCGGCGACCTGGGCGTAGAAGGGGCTGGTGACCTGGCGGACGACGACGGCGGCCATCTTGCGGCCGCCGCCGACCAGGGCGCGGGCGTGCGCGTTGGCGACGTAGTCGAGGTCGCGGGCCGCGCGCAGGACACGGGCCCGGGTCGCGGCGGGCACCGGGTGGTTGCCGCTCAGCGCACGGGAGGCGGTCGCCATCGACACGCCCGCCCGCTCGGCGACCTCCCTGATCGTGACCCGCCGCCTGGACTCCATGTCGTTCCCCATCCCCCGCGTCTCCTCTTCGCCGACTCTTCCCGACGGCCGTTCACGTGTTGGCCGCGTAGTCCTTCGCGAACTCCTCGGCCATTCTGTCGCCGCCCCGGGCACGCCACTTCTTCACCGCCCCGTCCCACTCGGACAGCGGCAGCCGCCCGGCGACGATCCCGGTGACGGTGTCTTCCAGGAGCGCCTTGAGCGTGGTGCCCTGGGCGTTCTTCGTCCGGGACTGGAGGCCGTAGGAGGCGTTGCGGACCGCGTGCGGGACGACCTTGAGCTGCCAGGCGTGCAGGGCGCGTACGGCGTCGGGCATGCCCGGCACGAACAGCACCTGGGGGCCTTCGGCGAGGTACTTGAGCGGCAGGTTGGTGTTGTTCTCGACCTCGCCGAGCTCGGTGGGCTGCGGGGAGCCGTCCTTGCCGCGGGTGAAGTGGGTGCCCTCGACGCCGTAGTGGACGAGTTCCCACTCCTGGCTGCCGAAGGGCGCGGCGAGGTGGTCGAGGATGCGCAGGAGCAGCTCGATACGGTCCTTCTTCGCCTTCTTCAGCACGGTGTAGCCGAAGGAGCGGCGGGCCGCGACGATACCGCCGGGCTTGCCGTCGACGCTGTACGGCAGTGCGGCGGCCGGGGTCAACTTGCCCTGGGACTCGCGGTACTTGGGCAGGTAGGCGCCGAAGCCGTCCTGCATGGAGCCGACGGTGCCGTTGTAGTAGAGGGTGGTCAGGTCGATCTGGGAGATGGACGTGGCGTCGGGGTGGTAGGAGCCGTCCTTGCGCAGCCTGGTCTGGAAGGCGATCGACGCCTTGAAGCGTTCGTCGGCCCAGCCCGGCTGGAAGGTGCCGTCCTTGGTGACGGCCCACTCCTGGGGCGCGTTGTGGGCGGCGGAGTGCACGGCGTTGCCGAACAGGGAGCCGTTGGCGGCGCCGAGTGCGTACGTCCTGCCGCTGGTCGCCCGCTTGGCCACGGCGGCGAAGTCGTCGGCGCTCCAGCCTTCCGTCATGCCCGCGTCGGTGAACATGTCCTGGTTCAGCCAGAGGGTGGAGCCGGGCAGCGGGCGTTCCAGCGGGATGCCGAAGATGCGGCCGCCGATGCGGCCCATGTCGCGCCAGGCGTGGGTGGGGATGCCCGCGAGGTTCGGGTAGTCGGCGATCGCCTCGCCGGAGAGGTACGGAGTGAGGTCCTCGGCCCGCCGCTGCACGAACTCGGCCTCGCGGGGCAGCACGAAGCCGGAGAACAGGTTGATGATGTCCGGCAGGGTGTCGGCGTCGCCGGCCATCACGGTCGCCATCTTCTTCTGGTAGTCGGCCTGGGAGATGATCGTGTACTCGATCTTCACGCCGAGGGCCTTCTCCACGGCCGCCCAGAACCGGTTGGCGGAGGCCGGCTTGGGCGGGGTGCCGAAGGACACCGACATGACCTTGACGGTCGAACCGTCGCCGGGGGTACGGGCGACGGACTTCACCAGGTCGGAGGGGTAGGCGGTGTATCCGGCCTGGACGCCCGCCTCGGTGGCGGCGAGGTCCGGTTTGGGGCCTGTGGCGGGCTTGTACGCGGGCCAGGGGGCGAGCTTCTTGCCGGCGTTGGAGACGTCGCTGTCGCCGGAGCTCGTGGAGCAGGCCGTCAGCAGGGCGGGGGCACCGACCGCTGCGCCGCCCGCGGCCATGGAGCGCAGCAGGGTACGTCGGGACATGCGGGGCATGGGCAAGTCACCTTTCTACACACGGCTCTTGATGCTGTGTCTGTTCCTGATGCGGGTCAGCTCTTGATGGCGCCCGTGAGCACGCCCTTCGTGAAGTACTTCTGCAGGAACGGGTAGACGATCAGGATCGGCACGGTGGCGATCACCAGCACCGCCATCTGCACGGTCTGCGGGGCGGTGATCGTGCCCTCCCCGGTCGTCGCGTCGGTGAGTCCCGAACCGGCCACCACATAGGTGCGCAGCACCTGTTGGAGGGGCCAGTGGTCGCTCTCCAGATAGAGCGAGGCGTAGAACCAGGAGTTCCAGTACGCCACCGCGTAGAAGAGCCCCACGACGGCCAGCGCGGCCTTGGACAGCGGCAGTACGACGGAGAGCAGCACCCGCCAGTCCCCCGCCCCGTCGAGCCGCGCCGCCTCGTACAGCTCCTCGGGGATGCCCTGGAAGAAGCCGCGCAGGACGACGAGGTTGAAGACGTTCACCAGTACCGGCAGGACCAGCGAGGCGTAACTGTCCAGCAGGCCCAGCTCCTTGACCAGCAGGAAGCTCGGGATCATGCCGGGCGGGAAGAGGAACGTGAACAGGATGAGGAGCAGGACCGGTTTGCCGCCGAAGACCCCGGGGCGGGACAGGGCGTAGGCGAGGGTCACCGTGCAGGCGAGGCTGAGCAGGGTGCCGACGATGGTGACGCCGGCGCTGACGCCGAGGGCGTGGGTGACGATGCCGCCGTCGAGGATGTCGCGGTAGGCGTCGAGCGTCGGCTCGGTCGGCCACAGCACCCAGCCGCCGCCTTCCACGACCTCGTCGGTGGAGGCCAGCGAGGTCGAGACGATGACGAGGAACGGCACGCAGACCAGCAGGACGACCGCGGCGAGGGCGAGGGCCTTGCCGACCTGGGTCACGGGCTTCGGCTTCTCCATCCAGCCGGGCCGGACATGGCTGCTCACTTGTAGACCCCCTGTTCGCCGAGGCGGTGGGCGACCTTGTTGGCGGCGTAGACGAGGAGTGCCCCGACGACGCCCTTGAACAGGCCCGCGGCGGCGGCGAATCCGTAGTCGCCGCCGACGATGCCCTGGTAGTAGACGAAGGTGTCGATGATCTCGGCGGCCTCCGGGCCGACCGCGTCGCGCTGGAGCAGCATCTGCTCGAAGCCGACGGAGAGGATGTCGCCGAGCCGCATGATGAGCAGCAGCACGATCACCGGGCGGATCGCGGGCAGCGTGACGTTCCACAAGCGCCGCCAGGGCCCGGCGCCGTCGATCGCGGCGGCCTCGTACTGCTGCTCGTCGACCTGGGCCAGCGCGGCGAGGAAGATGATCGTGCCCCAGCCGGCGTCCTTCCAGATCACCTGGGCGACGACGAGCGGCTTGAAGGCGTCGGGGTTGCCGATGATGTCGGCGGTGTGCAGGCCCATGCCGTCCAGCGAGGTGTTGAGCAGTCCGGTGTCGCCGAGCAGCTGCTGGAACAGGGCGACGACGATCACCCACGAGATGAAGTGCGGAAGATAGGCCACCGACTGCACGAACCGGCGCACCGAGCTCCAGGTGAGGGTGTGCAGGAGCAGGGCGAGGCCGAGCGGCACCGGGAAGTAGAAGACCAGTTGCAGGACGGCGATCCAGACGGTGTTGAGCACCGCGTCCCAGAACGCTCCGTCCTCGAACATCCGCCGGAAGTTGTCGAGACCGGCCCAGGGGCTGCCCCAGAGGCCGTCGAAGGGCACGTACTCCTTGAAGGCGATGACGTTGCCGACGAGGGCGCCGTAGTGGAACAGCAGGAAGTAGGCGAGGCCCGGCAGCATGAGCAGGCCGAGGGCGAGCGACCCCCTGCTCTGAAAACCTTTTCGTCGCGGGGGCGCACCGTCTGCCCGACGGCGCGCCGCCCTCACCTCCTCAGTACCTGCGCGTTCCCGTAGTACAGCGTCCACGGGTCCCCCTCACGTCTCGAAGTCGGCGTGAGGGGAAATTAAAACGTTTTCATTGCTCGGTCAACAGCCCTGACACACAAAGGGCGTTGACCTTGCGACCTTCCTCGGGTCAGTTCCTGCCGCGCCGGGCCAGCGCCACGGCTCCCCCGCCCGCCACGACCAGCGCGATCGCGCCACCCGCGAGGTACGGCGTCGTCGAACTGCCGCCGGTATCGGCCAACCCCGCCTCGTCCGGGGCGCCTTGGGGCAACACGTCGGCGGGAGCCGTACCCGACGCGGACGGCGGGGTGGACGTCTTTGGTGCCTCGCAGGTCGCCTTCGCCAGGGTCAGGGTGCCGGTGACCTCGGCGACGTTCAGGTTCGACGGGTTGACGGAGATCTTGAGTTCGAGGGCGGTCGCGGCGGCCGTACGGGTCGTCGTCTCCGCCTTCGAGAGGTCGAGGCGGACCTCTCCGACGCCGGGCACCTCCACCTCCGTCGTGCCGCCGGCGGTGAGCGTGACCTTCTTGCCGAGGACGGTCACCGCACCGAGCAGGTTCGAGGTGGCGACCGGGGTCCTGCCGGCCTCGCAGGTCGCCCTGGAGGTGACCGTGCCGAGTTCGACGAGGGACAGGAGCGGCAGGCCGGGGACGTGGAGGCGGGCGTGGGCGAGGTCGACGCGGCCCTCGGCCTTCTCCGCGGTGACCGTGGCCTTCGCATCCGCCGCGTCGGCGCGCAGCACACTGAAGGGCTCTCCGCCGTCGACCCCGTCCAACCGGGCGGTCAGCCCGGTCTTCCGGGCACTCTGCGGTGCCTGGACCTCGTTCAGGGCGAGGGCGAGCGGGACGTTCACGGTCTTGTCGAGCAGCGAGACGTCGAGTCCGGTGCGCAGGACTACGGCGCTCGCGCGACCCTGGTCGGGGGTCGCGTGGGCGGAGGCCGCGCCGGCCAGGGCCGCGGGACCTGCGGCCAGGGCCGTGGCCGTCGCGACGGTCGCGAGACGGCGTGCGGGCATGCGGAAGTTGGTGCCGTTCAAGGTGGTGAGACCCCCAGAGGGAACAGTCTTGGGACCTCGAAAGGATGTCGCACCGCCGCTCGTTCGACAGTGATCCCACGGGAGTTCACACCATCGTGGCGCATCCGTGCAGACTCTCCGGCAATCGTTCACAGTCCGGAACTCACCCTTGCATTTGACATGTCATTGACATGCCTTTGAAGAGCCTTGGTACACAGGTGTGCCCGCGATTCCTGTGCGACCCCTGTGCCCACGGGGGACAAGGAGCCTTCATGGCACGCTTAGGCCACACCCGCATCCGCCTCCGCCCATCCCGCAACCGCCTGCGCCGTATCCGTCTGCGTGCCGCCCTCGTCGGCGCCGTGGCCACGGCGTTGATCATCGGCACCGCTCCCTCGACCCCCGCACGCACGGGCGAGGCGAGACCCGCGGCCGCCTCCGAACCCGACACCGGCGACCCCCGCGAAGGCTGGCGCCCCGCCAGCGAACTCGCCGACGACGAGGACGACCGCGGCTTCTGGGACAGCCTCTTCGGCAGCGACGCCAAGAAGGACGACCGGGACGACGGCGACGACAAGCCGCCCCGCATCACCCTCGACCGCAGCCGCGGGGCCGCCTCCCTCACCCACCCGCGCGTCGCGGGCGAGGCCGACGGCGTCCGCATCGCCGCGCCCCGCACCGCACACGCCACCGGCGCCGATCTCGCCTGGACCGCGTACGACGGCAAGGGCCTCCTCGAGTACGAGGTCCACCGCTCGACGTCGAAGGACTTCACGCCGACCGACGAGACACTGATCGCCCCCGTCGAGCGCGGCACCCCCACCTTCGCCGACCGCACCGCGCCGCCCGCTCTCAAGGGGGACGGCCGCACCTACCACTACCGGATCGCCGTACGGACCAAGCAGGGCACGCTCCTGGCCGGCCCGGCGCGCGCCGTGGAGCTGCCCGCCGTGGGCCAGGTCACCAAGGGTGCGAAGCTGCTCGCCGCCCCGGAGACCGAGACCTACTTCCTGCCGTTCACGCCCGCGCGGATGATCCCCGGCGAGACGGCCACCGTCGAGGCGACGCTCACCAACACCACGGACACGGTGTGGACGAAGGGCGAGCGCGTCCTGTCGTACCGCTGGACGCTGGACGGCAAGGACGTCACCAACCTGCTCAACAAGGACGCCACCCCGTTGCCGAAGGACGTGGCGCCCGGCGAAACCATCACCTTCGACGCGCAGTTGAAGGCCCCGGTGCTGGTCGACCCGCTCGACAAGCGGCTGACCTTCGGGCTGGAGTGGGACCTGCGGGAGAGGGCCACCGGCGACTGGCTGTCCGAGACGGACGGGGTGCCGCCGTCGAAGCACGAGGTCACCGCCGAGTACCCGACCTCCGACCAGCTCGGTCTGGAGGACTTCCACTCGTACGCCGGCAAGAACACCGGCGCGGGTTCCGCGCTGATGAGCAACCTTTACGCCGGCAACGCGGTGTGGTCGTACAACGCCTTCTCGAACCCGTCGCTCGGCTTCTCGACGTTCCTGCGGCTGGCCTACAACTCGCAGGACGCGTCGAGCACTCCGGCGGGCCCCGGCTGGTCGCTGCAGGCGTCGTCGCCGGTACGGCTCGGCACCCCGCTGGACTTCCACCCCTCCGCGCTGCTGCCCAAGCAGATCACGCTGACGGACGGCGACGGCACGAGCCATGTCTTCAGCATGAACAAGAAGGGCGAGTGGGACTCCCCGGCCGGTGTGCACTTCCGGGTCAAGCAGCTGGAGAAGGACTGTCTGCTCAAGCCCCACCAGCGGGAGGCCTGGGAGTTCCTGCGTCCGGACCGCACCCGGTTCCTCTTCGACTGCCAGGGCTACCCGAGCGCCCAGGTGGACAAGAACGGCA
Source organism: Streptomyces sp. MMG1533 (assembly GCF_001279775.1). Taxonomy (GTDB): domain Bacteria; phylum Actinomycetota; class Actinomycetes; order Streptomycetales; family Streptomycetaceae; genus Streptomyces. The sequence goes on from NZ_LGDG01000284.1 coordinate 47,148, forward strand.
ACCGGATGGAGTTCACCTACGAGGAGCGGCTGCTCGGGCACCCGTCCAAGCTGCTGAAGTACGTCACCGACGCCGAGGGCCGGCGCACGCTCACCGTCGACTACTGGGAGAAGGGCGAGGCGTACACGTACGTCGACGAGGACGGGAAGGTCCGTGAGGGCAAGCACCTCCTCAACCCGTTCATCATCGACAAGGTCCGGTCCGTCACCGACGTCTCGGGGCGGCGGATCGACTTCACCTTCACCGAGAAGGGCCTGCTCGCGCGGCTGACGGACGGCGCGAACTCCGCGGACGGGGATCTGCGGAAGGTCTTCAGGTTCGGTTACGGCAAGGAGTTCGACCACCCGGGCGTGAAGCTGGTCGAGGTCACCGACCCGCGCTCCAACGCGACCAGGCTGGACTACGTCGGTCCGCACGACGACAAGGACCAGCTGCACTACCTGGGTTACACCAAGTCGGTCACCGACCGGCTCGGCGGGCTGACCAAGTACCGCTACGAGGACCCCGACGACCACGACGGCAAGGCGATCCGGACCGTCGTCACCGACGCCGAGGGCAACCCGGCCACCCAGCTGATGGACGGCTACGGCCGCCCCGTGAAGCTCACCGACGCCAAGAAGCGCACCACCGAGCTGGGTTGGGACGCCGACAACAACGTCACACGGCTCGAGGAGAACAACGGGGCCGCCCGCAACTGGAAATACGACCCCAAGACGGGCTACCCGCTGGAGGCGAAGGACGCCGAGAGCGTCAAGAACGACCGGCCCGCCGCCACCCTCGCCTACGCCACCGGTGAGAACGGCTACATCGCCGACCTGGTGCGCCGCGTCACCCCGGAGGGCCGCACCTGGCAGTTCGGCTACGACGCACGCGGCAACATGACCGCGGTCACCGACCCGAAGGGCGTGGCGAGCGAGCCGGCGGACGACTACACGTCCACCAGCGCCTACGACACCCGGGGCCGGCTCACCTCCGCCACCGACGCGGGCGAGCACACCACGAAGTTCGAGGACTACGACCCGTCCGGCTATCCGCGGGTCATCGTCGACGCCGTCGGCAACCGCACGGTGACGACGTACGACGTGCGCGGCAACGTCACCGAGGTCGAGGAGGCCGACGGGGCCACGACCACGCAGACCTACGACGTGTTCGCGCGTCCACTGGAGAACCGCAGGCCGAAGGACCAGAAGGCCGGCGAGTTCATCGTCACGCCGGCGCCGAAGTACGACGCGAACGACAACACCCTCGTCTTCACCGCCCCGAACGGGGTGGCGAGCACCAGCGAGTTCGACGCGGCGGACCAGCCGCTGAAGTCCACCCAGCCCGGCGACGAGGAGGGCTCGGCACCCCGCGTGTCGACCTTCACCTACGACAAGGTCGGCAACCAGCTCACCTCGACCGAGCCCAAGGGCAACCTCACCGAGACGCCCGGCGACTTCACCTCGACGACGAAGTACGACGAGGTCTACCAGCCGATCGAGGCGGTCAACGCGGCGGGCAAGCGCGCGAGCGCCGTCTACAACGACGTCGGTGACCTGGTGAAGGTCGTCGACGCCCGCAAGAACGAGACCGAGGACCCCGACGACTACACCAGCAGGTTCCGCTACGACCTCGACCACCGTCTCCTTGAGACCACCGACGCGGCCGGCAAGTCGACGACCAGCACCTACGACTGGGACGGGCTGACCGTCGCCACCACGGACGCCGAGGGCAACCGGACCGAGATGGTCCTGGACGCCCGCGCCGCCCTGGTCGAGGCGCGCGTCCCGCACGACGGCGACGGTGACGACGCCGTCGTACGCACCACCCGCTTCGAGTACGACGAGGTCGGCAACCAGACCCGGGTCATCACCCCGCGCGGCATCGAGACCGGCGACGACCCGAAGGACTTCGCCGCCGAGACCGTCTACGACGAGCTGAACCGGGTCAAGAAGACGCTGAGCCCCTACGACCCGGACGACGCCCGCTACAACACGCCGGACCGGACGACGTACGAGTACGACGCGCTGAGCCGGCTGAAGAAGGTCAGTGCCCCGCCGTCCGAGGGCCAGAGCGTCCGCAACGAGACGGAGTACACCTACTTCGACACCGGGTGGATCAAGACGTCCACCGACGCCTTCGACATCCAAAACGCCTACCAGTACAACGATCTCGGCCAGCAGATCCAGAACACCCTGAGCAGCGCGGGCGGTTCGGTCACCCGCACCCTCGACTCCGCCTTCTACCCGAGCGGTGCGCTCAAGTCCCGCTCGGACGACGGAGTCCCGGTCGGTCTCCAGGTCGCCCTCGTCGACAACTCCGACGTCAACAACACGGCGACCCAGGGGACTTGGGAGGAGACGGCCGCCGAGGGCTCGTACGGCTACAACGCGCAGACCCATGCGGCCGGTTCGGGCGAGGACCGCTTCGTCTGGCAGCTGACGATCCCGCAGGCCGGCGACTACACGGTCTACGTCCGGTACCCGAAGGTCGACGGGGCGGCGAAGGACGCCACCTACGAGATCAAGCACAAGGACGGCACCGGGACCAAGGCCCTGGACCAGACCGAACTCCCGGGTGAGTGGCGTTCGCTCGGCAAGTACGCCTTCGGCGAGGACACCGGCCAGGCCGTCACCCTCACCGACAAGGCGACCGGCACGGTGGTCGCGGACGCGGTCCGGCTGGTGCGCGACAACTCCGGTGACACCGACAACGAGGAGAAGGACTTCTCCTACCGGTACGACGCCAACGGCAACCAGATCGAGATCACCGACCGCAGCCCCGGCGTCGAGACCGACCGCTACACCCTGGAGTACGACGAGCTCAACCAGCTCGGCAAGGTCGTCGAGCACGACGGGGACGCCGTCCGCAACACGACCGCGCTGACCTACGACGCCAACGGCAACACGCTCACCACCACCCACGACCTGACCTGGAGCAAGCTGGACTACGACGTCCTGGACCGGGTGGAGCGGATCACCAACGCGGCCTCACCGACGGCGGACGACCGCCAGGTCACCACGCTCGAATACACGGACCGGGGCGAACTGGCCGAACAGACCAAGCCCAACGGCAATGTGCTGAGCGTCGACTACTACCTCGACGGTTCGACGAAGAAGACCAGCGAGAAGAAGTCCGACGACACCCTCGTCGCCGAGCACGCCCTGAAGTACAACGCCAACGGCCACAAGGTCGAGGACGTCCTGAAGCTCATGGACGCCGACGACCACGGCTCCACCATCGACAACACCTACGCCTACACGTACGACCCGCAGGACCGCATCGCCAAGGTCGCCAAGACCGGCGACGACGAGGCGACCGAGGAGTACCGGCACGACGCGGCCGGCAACGTGATCTGGCAGACGGTGGACGACACGACCACCACCCACCGCTACGACCGCAACCGCCTTTTGACCTCAACGGCGGACGGCGCGTCCTCCACCTACAACTACGACCCGCTGGGCCGCCTCGACACCGTCTCCTTCGGCGGCGAGACGATCCAGAAGTACCGCTACGACGGCTTCGACCGCCCCGCGTCGATCACGGCGGGCAGCGGTGACGCGGCGCAGACGACCCGCATGACCTACGACGCCTTCGACCGCACGGTGAAGGAGGCGGTGGGCAGCGGCGAGGACGCGAAGACGACCCTCTTCACCTACCTGGGCATCACGTCCAACTCCCTGAAGGAGGAGGTGACGGACGAAGGGGTCACGTCCTTCCAGTACGCCTCCTGGGGCCAGAAGCTGACCCAGGTCAAGGACGAGGAAGACGATGAGGGCGCAGCTCCGGAGACGACCCAGTACCTCTACCACCCGCACGGCGACGTCGAGGCACTGACCGACAAGGACGGCAACACCAAGACGACGTACGGCTACACGGCGTACGGCAAGAACGACGCGGCCCAGTTCACGGGCGCGGACAAGCCGGGATCGGGCGGCGGCGAGCCGGAGGACCCGTACAACTCCTACCGCTTCAACGGCAAGCGCTACGACACCACGTCCGGCACGTACGACATGGGCTTCCGGACGTACGACCCAGGTCTGAACCGCTTCCTGACCCGCGACATGTACGGCGGCGCCCTGGCCGACATGGGCCTGGCCACCGACCCCTACACCGGCAACCGTTACGCCTTCGCCGGCGGCAACCCGATCTCCTTCGTGGAGATCGACGGCCACCTGTTCGGGATGTCCTTCTCCGACCTGGGCCACCTCGCCCTCGACGTCGTCGGCCTCGTCCCCGGCCTCGGCGAGGTCGCCGACCTCGCCAACTGCGGCTGGTACGCGGCCGAGGGCGCCTACGTCGACGCCGCCCTCTCCTGCGCCTCGGCGATCCCGTTCGCGGGATACGGGGCGACGGCGGCGAAGGCGGCCAAGTACGGCGACAAGGCACTGGACGCGATCGACACGGCGGGCGACGTGGGCCGCCAGGTCGACAACGTGACACCACCGGGCGCGGCGACGCCGTCGACGGGCGGGGCGAATCCTCCGTCGACCGGGGCCGCCGACGCACCGTCCACGGGCGGAGCCAACCCGCCGTCGGCCGACCCGGCGCCTGCTCCGGCGGCCCCGGCGCCCGCACCGGCTCCGGCCGCGCCGAAGGTCCCGGAGGCGCCGCCGGCCACGGGTGCCTCCTGCAAGCTGGGCAACAGCTTCGTGCCCGGCACCAAGGTCCTGATGGCCGACGGCACCACCAAGGCGATCGAGGACGTCGAGATCGGGGACAAGGTCACCGCGTCGGACGTGGAAACGGACGACGCCCAGACCCGCACCGTCACCGAGACCATCAAGGGTGAGGGGACCAGGCATCTGGTCACCGTCACCGTCGACACCGATGGCGGCGAGGGCGCCAAGACCTCCAAGATCACCGCCACCGAGGGCCACCCGTTCTGGCTGCCGGACGTCGGCCGCTGGCTGAAGGCCGGTGAACTCGAACCCGGCCAGTGGCTCAGCACGGGCAGCGGCAGCTGGATCCGGATCACGGCGGTCGCACACTCGACGACGAAGGCGACCGTCCACAACTTCTCGGTCGCGGGTGTCCACACGTACGAGGTCCTGGCAGGCACGACGCCGGTCCTGGTACACAACTGCCAGGTCGACTACGGCAGTACCGATCTCAGCCAGGCGGTCATGCAGGAGCGGCTGCGGCTGGGCAAGACCGGCAACAACTTCGCCGCGGCGCGCTACACCGACGCCAACGGCATGGAACAGATCGCGGTCGCCTTCTCCTCCAAGGGACGGGGCAACCACGCGGAGGCGAAGCTGCTCCGGCAGCTGGGGAAGGGCAACATCACCGAGGTCTACTCGGAACTCCAGCCCTGCCGGAATTCCTGCGCCCCGGCATTGCAGGGAATTCCGACCTCGTGGTCCTGGAACTGGACGACGTCCGCCCAGGGAGCACAGTCCCGTAATGCCCAACTAGGCGCGGTGCGGCAATTGTTCGCCGATGCCAAAGCGGGAATCTGGTAGTCTCGCCGCGAGAGGCCGACCGATATTCTTTCGGTCGGCCTCTCGATCATGTCACCGGCCTGACGTTGGGAAAGAGCCCTCACCATGCCGCCGCATCACAGGTACACGCCGGAATCCCTCTCGTCCGTGCGCGACGCCACCGCCCGCCGCCTTCTCGCCGAAGTCGGCCTGCCCTCGGACCACTTGCTGTTCGCCGCGACCGGTCCGGCCGCCCGGTCCGTGCGGGCGAACGGCTCCGAGAGGCACCTCCTCAAGCTCGGGCAGGGCGGTGACTACGACGAGTACTGCATCGACATCGACTCCGGTGAAATCGTCTCCCTCAACACGGAGGATTCAAGCGTCTGGCACGTCAACGAATCCGCGAGTGCTTTCCTCGAATGCCTCGAAGAATTCGCCGCACGATTTCCGTACGGCGACGAGGAAAGCGAACCGGAAGAATGGGAGGAACGGGCGGGCGAGCTGAGAGAAGCGCTCGTCCGGATCGACGGAACGGCCCTGAGCGAAGACCCGGGGTTCTGGCACTCCCTCCTGCACGACGTCGCCATCGGGGACTACGCCGAGGACTGACGGCCCCGGCTCAGCCCACGACCCGCCCGTCCAGCACCACCCGAACCGGGGCCCCCAGCACGCGTACGTCCGTGCGGGGGTCCCGTTCGTACACCACCAGGTCCGCGGCCGCGCCCTCCTCCAGACCGGGGCGGCCCAGCCACTTCCGGGCGTCCCAGGTCGTCGCCGACAGGGCCGCCACCGGCGGGATTCCGGCCGTCACCAGTTCCGCGACCTCGGCCGCCACCAGTCCGTGGGGCAGGGTGCCGCCCGCGTCCGTGCCGACGAACACCGGGATGCCGGCGTCGTACGCGTTGCGGACCGTGTCGTAGCGGCGTTCGTGCAGCCGCCTCATGTGGGCCGACCAGCGGGGGAACCTGGACTCGCCGCCGTCGGCCAGCGCGGGGAACGTGGCGATGTTGACCAGGGTCGGGACGATGGCCACACCGCGCGTCGCGAACAACGGGATCAAGTCCTCCGTCAGGCCCGTCGCGTGCTCGATGCAGTCGATGCCCGACTCCACCAGGTCACGGAGCGAGTTCTCGGCGAAGCAGTGCGCCGTCACCCGCGCGCCCAGGCGGTGTGCCTGAGCGATGGCCGCCTCGACCGCGTCCCGCGGCCAGCTGGGTGCCAGGTCGCCCGCCTCGCGGTCGATCCAGTCACCCACCAGCTTCACCCAGCCGTCGCCGCGGCGGGCCTCCCGGGCGACGTACGCGACCAGGTCCTCCGGCTCGATCTCCCACGCGTAACCGCGGATGTAGCGGCGGGTGCGGGCGATGTGGCGGCCCGCGCGGATGATCTTCGGAAGGTCCGCGCGGTCGTCGATCCAGCGGGTGTCCGACGGTGAGCCCGCGTCCCGGATCAGCAAGGTGCCTGCCTCGCGGTCCGTCAGCGCCTGCTTCTCCGCGACATCGACGTCCACCGGGCCCTGCGGTCCCAGGCCCACGTGACAGTGCGCGTCCACCAGACCGGGCAGCGCCCAGCCCGACACCGTGCGGATGTCACGGGCGGCGACGGGGCGCTCGTAGGAGATCCGGCCGTCGACGACCCACAGCTCGTCCCGGACGTCCTCGGGCCCGGCCAGGATCCGGCCCTTCACGTGCAGCACCGCGTGATCGCTCATGCACCGCACCTTAGTCAGCTCTCCGAGCGGTCACTGTTCCCAGGGCGGTGGTCCCTCGAAGGCGAGCCGGTACACGTCGAAGAGGACCGCCGCCTCGACGCCGAGTACGGGACCGCCCTGCCGGGCCGCCCAGGTCAGGAACGGGCGGGGCTCGAAGCCCGCCGCCCCGAGGCCCTTGGTGTACTCGGCGTGGGCGGCGAGCGACGCGATGCCCCGCTCCAGTGGTTCGCCCGACACGTCCACACCGTGCGTGGGGCGCTCGGCGCCGGCGAAGCACACGAAGCGGACCCCGCCCCAGGGTTCGAGACCCTCGTCGGCGAGTTCGGGGAAGATCCACCGGTTGCCCGCGTCCCGCGCCGCGTCGAGCGCGGCGAGGCCGACCACCCGGTGGTCGGCCTGGTTGACCACTCCGGCGACCATGCGCACGGTGTAGGCCCCCGACACCACGACCTCGGGGCGGTGTCGTCGGATCGCCCGCACGATGTCGCGGCGCAGCTCCGGCCCGTACTCGATCGTCCCGTCGCGGTGGTCGAGGAACTCGACCGTGTCCACGCCCACTTCACGGGCTCCGGCCCGCTCCTCGGCCTCGCGCAGCGGGCCCGCCTCGTCCGGGTGCAGCCCGTCGATGCCCGCCTCGCCCCGCGTGACCAGCAGGTACGTGACCTGCTTGCCCTGGGCCGTCCAACGGGCCACGGCGGACGCCGTCCCGTACTCGATGTCGTCCGGGTGCGCGGCCACGGCGAGGCAGCGTTCCCAGTCCTCCGGCAGCGGCGCAAGCGCGGCGCCGGCTCCGAAGCCGCCCGCGTCGTCGAGAGTCGTCATGCACCGAATGATGGCGGTCCTGACGGTCTGACCGACAGAGGAACGTATGTCCTCTTCAGTCGCTCCCGCCCACCTGGTCCGACGTCTCCTCTTCCACCTCAGCCATGGCGGGGTCGAGGAGGCGGGAGAGGAAGTGGCGGGTGCGTTCGTGGCGGGGGTTGACGATGACCTGCTCCGGGGCGCCGTCCTCGACGATCACCCCGCCGTCCATGAAGACGACCCGGTCGGCGACCTCGCGGGCGAAGGTCATCTCGTGGGTGACGACCATCATCGTCATGCCCTCGTCGGCGAGCATGCGCATCACCGCGAGTACGTCACCCACCAATTCCGGGTCGAGCGCCGACGTCGGTTCGTCGAACAGCATCACCTCGGGGCCCATCGCCAGCGCGCGGGCGATCGCCACGCGCTGCTGCTGGCCGCCGGAGAGCGAGGAGGGGTACGCGTCCGCCTTCTCGGCCAGCCCCACCCGCTCCAGGTTCTCGGCGGCCACCTCGGCGGCCTGTGCCTTGCCGCGCCTGAGCACCCGCCGCTGCGGCAGCGTCAGGTTCTCCGTCACCGACAGGTGCGGGAAGAGGTTGAACTGCTGGAAGACCATGCCGATACGGCGGCGGACGGCGTCGATGTCGACGTCGGGGTCGGTGAGTTCGGTACCTCTGATGAAGACCTGGCCCTTGGTGGGTGCCTCCAGCAGGTTGACGCACCGGAGCAACGTCGACTTGCCCGAGCCCGACGGGCCGATCACGCACACGACCTCGCCCTGGTTGATCTCCAGGTCGATGCCGCGCAGCACCTCGTTGTCGCCGAACGACTTGTGCAGGCCGCGTACTTCGATCTCCGGGTGCGTTCCAAGAGTCTTCTCGCTCATTTCACGGCCTCCTGGGCCTTCGCCTCCATACGGCGTACCACGAAGCCGAGCGGGATCGTCACCAGCAGATAGCACAGGCCGGCGACGAGGATGGGCGTGGAGTTGGCGGTCGTACTGGCCAGATCACGGCCGTACTTGGACAGTTCGCGCTCCTCCAGGGTGACGCCGAGGAACAGCACCAGCGAGGAGTCCTTGAAGAGCAGCACCAACTCGTTGGTGAGCGGCGGGAGGATGATCCTGAACGCCTGCGGGATGATGATCGAGACCATCGCCCTCGCGGGCGAGAAGCCCAGCGAACGGGCCGCCTCCAGCTGGCCCTTGGGCACCGCCTGGATGCCCGCGCGGATCGTCTCCGCCATGTAGGCGGCGGCGACCAGGCCCAGGGCGAGTGCGACCTTGCCGTACGTGCCGCCGATGATCTCCGTGCCCGGGAAGGCGAGCGGGACGGCGACACCGATGAAGATGAAGATCAGCAGGGCCGGCAGGCCGCGGAAGATCTCGATGTACACGCCGGCGAACCAGCGGTACGGCCCGACCGACGACAGCCGCATCAGCGCGATGACCATGCCGAGCACCAGGCCGACGACGAAGCCGGACAAGGTGTAGAGCACGGTGTTCTTCAGCGCCAGCGTGATGACGTCCGGGAACATCTGCTCGGCGATGTCCGCCTGCGCGAACTGGTTCTTCAGCCGCCCCCAGTCCGCCGAGACCGCGAAGGCGATCACGGCGGCGACGAAGGCCGCGTACTGGATGCCGCGCGACAGGCTGCGCTTCTGACGTCGGGTCAGGCCCTTTTTGCGGGGCTGGACTTCGAGCTTCGTGGCGTCGCTCATGAGGCGGACGGAGAGGCCGCGGACTCGTCGTACGGGCCGATCCACTGCTCGTAGAGCTTCTTGTACGTGCCGTCGGCCCTGGCGTCCGCGATGGCCTTGTTGATGGCGGCGACGAGCTTGGTGTTGCCCTTCTTCACCGTGAAGCCGTACTGCTCACCGGTGTTGAGGTTGTCGACGACCTTGAAGGCGTCGGCGTTGGCCTTATCCTTCAGCCAGCCCTGGACGACCGGGTAGTCGATGACGACGGCCTTGACCTGGCCGGAGCGCAGGCCGTTGAGGACGGCGTCGGAGGACTCGAAGGAGACCGGGTCGAAGCCCTGCTCCTTGACGTAGTCCTCACCGGTGGTCTGGGCCTGGGCGCCGAGCTTGGCGTCCTTCGCCTTCACGTCGGCGAGGGAGGTGAGCCCGCTGTCCTTGTCGACCAGAACGGCCTGGGTGGCGTCGAAGTACGGGTCCGAGAAGTCGACGTTCTTCTTGCGCTCCTCGGTGATGGTCATGCCGGCCGCGGCCAGGTCGCACTCGCCGGAGTTGAGGAAGGCACCGGTCTTGAAGTTCTCGAACGGCGTGTCGAGGATCTCCTGCTTCACGCCCAGGTCCTTGGCGGCCAGGTCGATGAGGGAGACGTCGAAGCCCTGGACCTTGCCGTCGATCTCCGACTGGAAGGGCGGGTACGGCAGGTGCGTGCACGTGGTGAGTTGACCGGCCTTGACCAGCTCGACCCCGCCGGCGGCGGTCTTCGTACCGCTGCCCCCGTCGTCGCTGGAGGTGCAGGCAGAGACAGCCACGAGCACCAGCCCGGCCGTCGCGGTGGTGGCGGCCAGGACGCGGGTCCGGCGCCCGAGAAGCGTGTTCACGGCGGGCCTTCCTGTGGGGGAACTGTAGGTTCCGATTATAAGGAGAAGTTTGGGTCTCTCAAACCAAACCGATGGCTACACGGCTGTCCGACCTAAGAAGTCGTCGGTCGGAGGAGGGGGCATGGAGGGGGGATGGAGGGGGACAGAGGGCGGCTGGCGGGTGGATGGAGCGTCGCGGGCGGCGGTCGGCGGGCGATGGACGGCGGTTACCCTCGTCACCTCTACCCCTTGAGTGAGACTCGTTACCTCGTGAGTGAAGAGAGCACCACCGTGACGCACCCGTTTCTGGATCTGGCCCCGTTGACCGCGGCGCACTTCGCGTCGATCGAGGACCGTGTGGTGCGGCTGCTGAGCACCGAACAGGACGTCGTGATCACGCAGGGCGAGGCGCTGCTGCCACTGGAGGGTGCGATCCGCTCCACCGCCGGACCGGGCACCACGGCGCTCAACGTCATCACCGGCCCGTACGGGCAGACCTTCGGGGACTGGCTGCGCGACTGCGGCGCGACCGTGATCGACCTGGCGGTGCCCTTCCACACCGCCGTCACCGCCGAGCAGATCCGGGAGGCCTTCGCCGAGCACCCCGAGATCGACTTCGTGTCCCTGGTGCACGCGGAGGCCGCGACCGGCAACACCAACCCGGTGGCTCAGATCGGCGAGGTCGTACGGCGCCACGGTGCGCTGTTCTACCTCGACGCCGTCGCCTCCATCGGCGCCGAGCCGGTGCTGCCGGACGCGTGGGGCGTCGACCTGTGCGTGATCGGGGCGCAGAAGGCGATGGGCGGGCCCGCGGGGGTCTCGGCCGTGTCGGTGAGCGAGCGGGCGTGGGCGCAGATGGCGGCGAATCCTCGGGCGCCGCGGCGGTCGTACCTCGCCTTGCTGGACTGGAAGGAGCGGTGGATCGACGGTGGACGCAAGGCGCTGCTGCACGCGCCGGCCCAACTGGAGATGCTGGCGCTTCAGGCGTGTGTCGAGCGGATCGAGGCGGCGGGGCTGGATGCCGTGATGGACCGGCACCTGCGCGCCGCCACGGCGACGCGGGCCGGGGCGCGGGCACTGGGCGGGGGCCTGGAGCCGTATGTGTACGAGGATGCCGAGGCTGCGCCGGTTGCCACGACACTGAGGGCTCCGTCGGACGTCGTGGCGTCCGAATTGGTGGCGCGGGCACTGGAGTCGGATCCTGCCGTGCCGCTGGTCGCGGGTGGGGGTGCGCTGGCCAAGGAGATGATCCGGGTCAATCACTACGGGGTGGATGCCACGCGGGGTGCGGTGCGGGCGAGTCTTTCGGCGCTCGGTGCCGCGCTGGCCGCGAAGGGGTTGAGCGTGGATGTGGAGGGGGCGCTGCGGGCCGCGGAGGATGCGTGGCGGTAGCGGTGGCCGGCGTCGGCCGAGGTCCTGGTTTCTTCGCCGCCGCCGCTCACACGCCGGACGGGCCCGCGGACATTTTGCGAGAGCGGATCGACGGGGTAACCGGCGTTTAATTCCGATATAATTCCGGGAATTCAATTCCGAGTAGCTTCCCGTATTCTTCTGCCCGCTTTTTCTCAACCTAAACGCAAAGATTCTGCGAACGCCGAGCGGTGGAATACGGGCAGATCTCGTGGGGATTACATGGTTGTGACGCGTTACACATCCTGCCCGTTTCGCTCCTTATTTACCGGCCAAACCGGAACATTTCTCCGCACGCGCCCACGCGACTAACACAGGCAGCGCCCGTACGTAACCCCGACCGGCGATGCATTTTTCAATTTCCCTCGGTAAATTCAATCCGCATGACTGCCGCACAAGCAGACCTGCAAATCGACCGCCCGGCGGTGGCGGACGGAGCCGCGCTGTGGCGGATGGCAAGGGACTCGAAGGTCCTCGACCTGAACTCGTCCTACAGCTATCTGCTGTGGTGTCGCGACTTCGCCGCCACGTCGGCCGTCGCTCGTGACGAGCGCGGCGAGCCGGTCGGCTTCGTCACCGGTTACGTCCGGCCGGACCGCCCCGGCACCCTGCTCGTCTGGCAGGTGGCGGTGAACGAGGCGCAGCGCGGCCGCGGGCTCGCCGCCGCCCTGCTGGACGGGCTGGTCGCGCGGACCGCCGCCGAGCGCGGGGTGACCACCGTCGAGACCACCATCACTCCGGGCAACACCGCCTCCGAGCGCCTGTTCACGTCGTTCGCCGAGCGCCACGGCGCCCGGCTGGAGCGCGAGGTGCTGTTCGACGCGGCGCTGTTCCCCGATGGGCCGCACGACCCCGAAGTGCTCTACCGCATCGGCCCCCTGTCCCTCACTCCCTCTGCCTGACCCCCCACGCAACGAGGAGCGATTCGTCGTGACCATCACCCAGCCCGACCTCAGCATCTTCGAGACCGTCGAATCCGAGGTGCGAAGCTACTGCCGCGGCTGGCCCGCCGTCTTCGACCGTGCGCAGGGCAGCCGTATGTACGACGAGGACGGCCACGAGTACCTGGACTTCTTCGCCGGAGCGGGGTCGCTGAACTACGGCCACAACAACCCCGTCCTCAAACGGGCGTTGATCGACTACCTGGAGCGGGACGGCGTCACGCACGGGCTCGACATGTCGACCACCGCCAAGCGGGCCTTCCTGGAGTCCTTCCAGAACCTGGTGCTCCGGCCGCGCGACCTGCCCTACAAGGTCATGTTCCCCGGGCCGACCGGCACCAACGCCGTGGAGGCCGCGCTGAAGCTGGCGCGGAAGGTGAAGGGGCGCGAGGCGATCGTGTCGTTCACCAACGCCTTCCACGGGATGTCGCTCGGCTCGCTCGCCGTGACCGGCAACGCCTTCAAGCGGGCCGGGGCGGGCATTCCGCTCGTGCACGGGACACCGATGCCGTTCGACAACTACTTCGAGGGCAAGGTCCCTGACTTCCTCTGGTTCGAGCGGCTGCTCGAGGACCAGGGCTCCGGGCTCAACAAGCCCGCCGCCGTGATCGTGGAGACCGTGCAGGGCGAGGGCGGCATCAACGTGGCGCGCCCGGAGTGGCTGCGCGCGCTGTCCGAGCTGTGCGAGCGGCAGGACATGCTGCTCATCGTCGACGACATCCAGATGGGCTGCGGACGTACCGGTGCCTTCTTCTCGTTCGAGGAGGCGGGCATCACCCCGGACATCGTCACCGTGTCCAAGTCCATCAGCGGCTACGGCATGCCCATGTCGCTGTGCCTGTTCAAGCCCGAGCTGGACATCTGGGAGCCGGGCGAGCACAACGGCACCTTCCGCGGCAACAACCCCGCCTTCGTCACGGCCACCGCCACGCTGGAGGCGTACTGGGCTGACGGCTCCGTGATGGAGAAGCAGACCCGCGCCCGGGGCGAGCAGGTCGAGCAGGCGTTCATCTCCATCACCGAGGAGAACCTCGCCGACGTGAAGGAGTACCGGGGGCGCGGGCTCGTGTGGGGCATGGAGTTCCACGACAAGGAGCGCGCCGGCAGGATCGCGCAGCGCGCCTTCGAACTCGGGCTGCTCGTCGAGACGTCGGGCCCGGAGAGCGAGGTCGTGAAGCTGCTGCCGGCCCTCACCATCACGCCCGAGGAACTGGACGCCGGGCTGAGCATCCTCGCCCGCGCCGTCCGCGAGACCGCCTGACCATCCGCACATCCACCTAGGAGGCATCGCAGCACCGTGATCGTCCGTTCGTTCAAGGACATCGAAGGCACCGACCGGCACGTGAAGGCCGAGTCCGGCACCTGGGAGAGCAAACGCATCGTCCTCGCCAAGGAGAAGGTCGGCTTCTCGCTGCACGAGACGATCCTGTACGCGGGTACGGAGACGTCGATGTGGTACGCGAACCACATCGAGGCCGTTGTGTGCGTCGAGGGCGAGGCCGAGCTCACCGACGACGAGACCGGGCAGAAGTACTCGATCACGCCCGGGACCATGTACCTGCTCGACGGCCACGAGCGGCACACGATGCGGATCAAGGAGGACTTCCGCTGCATCTGTGTCTTCAACCCGCCCGTGACCGGCCGGGAGGACCACGACGAGAACGGTGTCTACCCGTTGCTCACCGAACCCGAGGAGGTGTGACATCACCATGACCACCGCTACCAGGATCCCCGATCTCTACCCCAGTCGTGGCGCCACCGAGGTGGCCACTGAGCGCAAGGACCCGGTCGTGTGGTCCGCGCCCGGCACGCCCGGGCCGATCGCCCACGCCGAGCTGCAGTCCCTCGATCGCGACGGCTTCCTCGCCATCGACCAGCTCATCGGCCCGGACGAAGTACCCCTCTACCAGAGCGAGTTGGAGCGGCTCGTCACGGATCCCGCGATCCGGGCCGACGAGCGTTCCATCGTCGAGCCGAAGACCCAGGAGATCCGCTCCGTCTTCGAGGTGCACAAGATCAGCGAGATCTTCGCGAACCTCGTGCGTGACGAGCGCGTGGTCGGCCGGGCCCGGCAGATCCTCGGCTCGGACGTGTACGTCCACCAGTCGCGGATCAACGTCAAGCCCGGCTTCGGCGCCAGCGGCTTCTACTGGCACTCCGACTTCGAGACCTGGCACGCCGAGGACGGTCTGCCGAACATGCGGACGGTGTCGGTCTCGATCGCGCTCACCGAGAACTACGACACCAACGGCGGTCTCATGATCATGCCGGGGTCGCACCGCACGTTCCTCGGGTGTGCGGGGGCCACTCCGAAGGACAACTACAAGAAGTCGCTGCAGATGCAGGACGCCGGCACGCCGTCCGACGAGGCGCTGACCGCCATGGCGAGCGAGTACGGCATCAAGTTGTTCACGGGCAAGGCCGGTTCGGCGACCTGGTTCGACTGCAACTGCATGCACGGCTCGGGCGACAACATCACGCCCTTCCCGCGCAGCAACGTCTTCATCGTGTTCAACAGCGTGGAGAACGAGGCGGTTGAGCCGTTCGCGGCGCCGGTACGGCGTCCGGAGTTCATCGGGGCGCGGGACTTCACGCCCGTGAAGTGAACCGAGTCGGAGCGGGCGGTGTCACAGCCATGCGAGTGACGCCGCCCGCTCCAGCACGTTTTGTACGGCTGCCGCGTCGCCGTCGGCGCCCCGCGGCACCTCGTCGGGCGCGTATCGTCCGCCGACGAGGAGGCAGAAGTCGACGGGACTCAGGGTGAGTTCGGCGCGTACGGGCTCGTCCTCGGAACCCAGCACCCACTCGTCGCCGCCGGTGACCGCGAACAGCACCGGCGGCGCGGTGGGCCCGAGGGCCAGGCCGAGGATGCGGACGGCCAGCCGGACCAGTTGCCACAGGTGTGCCTCGGGTGGCGGCGGGACCGCCAGACCGAGGGCGCGGCCGATGTCGTCGGTGTGGATCCACACCTCGAAGGCCCGCACCAGGAAGTGCTCGGCCACCGGCAGCCGCATCCCCATCAACGTCACGGCGGGCGCGGCCCGTTCGGGATCGCGCGCCTCGGGCGTCGCGAGCAGCGCTTCCGCCTGAGCGGCCCAGTCGGCGACGGTCTCCTCGGGCGTACGGCCGTGCTCGTGGGCGATGACCTGGGCGGTACGCCGGTTCCAGGCGTCCTCCCAGGGCGCGTCCTCGTCGATGGTCGAAGGCCGTACCCGTGTGTCGACTCCCAGCCGGCCGGCCAGGGGCTCGTCGGCGGCGAGGAGGTGGGCGACGGTCGCGTGCACGTCCCAGTCGTGCACCACCGGGGTGCCCCAGCGGCCGTCCGCCTCGCGCAGCAACGCCTTGAGCCCGGCGACGGCGGCGGCGTAGGGGGCGGCGTGCGGGGCCACCCGGGGTGCGGCCTGGCGCAGGCGCAGGGCGGGCCGGAGCAGGTCGGCAGCGGGCCGGGCCGGGGATGCGTTCAGCTGCGGCCCGTCCAGCAGCCGTACCGTCTCCCGCAGCCGTTCCGCCTCCGCCGCGCAGTCCTCGCACTCGGCCAGGTGCCGGGGGATCTTCTTCTCGTCGGCCGGTTCCAGGGCGCCGAAGGCCCAGGCGGCCAGCAGGTCCCGTACGGCGTCGTGCTCCGTGGTCATCGCGCACCTCCTTCCCTGGCCTCGACGGCTTCCCTGATCGCCATCATGCGCCTCTTTCCCACGCCGGGTCGGGCGGGTCGGGCGAATCCGCTGAATCCGCTGAATCCGCCAAAGATACGGCCAAGGTGCGCAGCGCCGTGCGCAGCCGGGTCTTGGCGGTGCCCTCGGGGATGCCGAGCTCGACTGCGGCCTGCCGGTAGGTGCGGCCCGCGAAGTAGGCGAGGTGCACGACCTCCCGTTGCGGCTGCGGTAGTTCGGCGAGCGCGGAGTGCAGCAGCAGGGAGCGTTCCCGGTCGACGACCGCCTCGTCGGGGCCGGGAGCGGCGTCGGGGATCGTGTGCAGCGCGGCGTCGTCGGCGCGGGCGTCCTTGCGGTGCCGGGCCTCGCTGCGCACCCAGTCGACGGCCCGCCGGTGGGCGAGCACGGACAGCCAGGTGCGCAGGGTGCCCCGGCGCGCGTCGAAGGCGTACGGCCTGCTCCACAGCTGGGCGAAGACCTCCTGTGCCACCTCCTCGGCGGCGGCCGGACTGCGGGTGACCCGCAGGGCCACCCGCTGCACCAGCCCGCCGTACACCGTGTACGCCTCGGCCAGCGCCGACTCGTCGCCGTGGACCAGCCGCCGGTGCAACTCCGCGTCGGCAGACGGTTCGACGGACGTCTTGTCCGTGGACTCCAACGGCACCACCACCCCTGTGCCCCTTCCTAGCGTCCCCGGCGGGCCCGCGCCACCGGTTCAGCCCGACAGGACGTCCAGCAGCCGGTCCACGTCCGTCGTCGTGTTGTAGAGGTGGAAGGAGGCACGCAGGTTGCCCGCGCGGTTGGAGACCTCGATGCCGGCACTGCTCAGGTCGGGCTGGCGGTGGCCGAGTCCGGGGACGGAGACGATCACCGAGCCGGGGGCGGGGACCGGTTCGTGGCCCAGCGTGGTGAGGCCCGCGCGGAAGCGGTCCGCGAGGGCTAGGTCGTGGGCGTGGACGGCCTCGACGCCGAGTTCCTCCAGGAGTTCGAGCGAGCGGCGCAGTCCCGCGTACGAGAAGAGCGCCGGGGGCAGGTCGAAGCGCCGGGCGGAGTGGGCGAGTTCGGTGACGGGGCCGTAGCAGCTGTCCCAGGGGTTCTCCCCAGCCACCCAGCCCGCCAGGATCGGCGTCAGCCCTTCGAAGTCCTCCGGCACGACGAGGAAACCCACCCCGTGCGGCCCGAGTAGCCACTTGTATCCGACGGAGACGGTGTAGTCGTACGCGTCGGCCTCCATCGGCAGCCAGCCGGCGGACTGGGAGACGTCGACGTACGTGCGGGCGCCGTGCTCCCGGGCCGCCTCCCGGAGCGCCGGCAGGTCCGCGATCCGTCCGTCGGCGGACTGCGCGGAGCTGACCGCGACGAGCGCGGTGCCCGGGCGGACGGACTCGGCGATCCGCTCCAGCGGCACGGCCCGCACCTTGAGGTCGCCGCGGGCGTAAAAGGGGTTCACGACGGAGGTGAAGTCGTCCTCGGCGGTGAGGACTTCGGCGCCCGCGGGCAGCGAGGCGGCGACCAGCCCGGTGTGGGCGGCGACCGACGAGCCCGCCGCCACCCGTCCGGCCGGGACGCCGGCCAGCCGGGCGAAGGCGGCCCGGGCGGTCTCGACGTCGTCGTACAGCGCGTCCAGCGGCCTGCCGTCGGCCCGCATCAGCGCGGCTTCCTGAAGGGCGGCCACGGTGCGGGCGGGCAGCAGGCCGTTGCTCGCGGTGTTCAGGAAGGTGTTCTTCGGGGCGAACTCGGAACGGACCAGGCTCTCGAAGGTCTCCATGTCTTCACTGTGAGGCCCTGACAACCTATGGTCCATTGCGAATTTTTACGTGATTCCCCTTAGCGATGCTTATACATACGCTCCCACCTGCACGGTTCCTCAGTGCTGCGGCACCGCGCACCCGTCAGGACCGCATGCCTCCGCGCTCCCCCGGTCGATCAGCTGCAGCGGCGGACGCTCGCCCCACGCCTGCGTCAGCGCCTGCGCGAAGACCTCGGCGGGCTGGGCGCCGGAGACGCCGAACTTGCGGTCGAGGACGAAGAAGGGCACGCCGTTCGCGCCGAGCTCGGCGGCCTCGCGCTCGTCGGCGCGGACCTCGTCGGCGTAGGCGGCCGGGTCGGCGAGCACCTTGCGTACGGCGTCGGCGTCGAGCCCTGCGGCGACGGCCAGCTCCACCAGCCGCTCTTCGCCCTCGGAGAAGACGGACCGCTCCTCGGCGAAGTTGGCCTTGTAGAGCAGGCCGAGGAGCTCGTCCTGGCGGCCCTGCTCCTTGGCGAGGTGCAGGAGGCGGTGCATGTCGAAGGTGCTGCCGTGGTCGCGGCCCCGGGTGCGGTACTCCAGCCCCTCGGCGGCGGCCTGCGCACCGAGGTTCTCCTCGCCGGCCTGGGCCTGCGACTCGCTCATTCCGTACTTCTTGGTGAGCATCGTGAGCACGGGCTGGATGTCGCCCTTGGCTCGGCCGGGGTCCAGCTCGAACGACCGGTGCACCACCTCGACCTGCTCGCGGTGCGGGAAGGCCTCCAGCGCCTTCTCGAAGCGGGCCTTGCCCACGTAGCACCAGGGACAGGCGATGTCCGACCAGATCTCGACGCGCATGTTCTCGGCTCTCTCCAGGTCGTGCGGGCACGGAGGCTCCCTCCGGCGAGTGCATGAACGTTCAAGAAGCGGGGTTCATTCCCGAGCGCGGGTTGTGGTGGTGGGGTCGGGGCCGTGTCGGGGGGTGTCCGTCCTCGGAACGGCGCGGAATCGGTTTCTTACGGGGGGCGAACGCGTTGACGCGCCAACCGCTGCGGGCGGACACCCCCCGACACGTCCCCTTGCCGCCGTACGCGAGTGCGGGAGCGTACGCCGTCCCGGTGCCGCCTCGCCGCGGTGCGAGTGCGAGTGCGAGTGCGAGTGCGAGTGCGGGAGCGTACGCCGTCCCGGTACGGCCTCGCCGCGGTGCGGGTGCGAGTGCGGGAGCGTACGCCGTCCCGGTGCCGCCTCGCCGCGGTGCGGGTGCGCGCACCTTGCGGCGCCGGTTGCGGGCGGGCACGGGCCACCTCTCGGCCGACCGAGACGGGTGGCGGGTGGGCATAGGTCGGGGGTCTGGGGGCGGAGCCCCCAGGGACGTGCGCCCACTCGGCGGGCTGCCGTCAAGTGGCGGTGGGCGTTCCGGTTCCCAGGCGGCTGGGCTGCGCCCGGTACGCGCTCTGCGTCAGCCCGGTCCGCCGGACCAGATGCTCCCGCAGCGAGTCGGACGTGCCGAGGCCGCTCTCGCGAGCCACCTGGCCCATGGGCGGGCCGGTGGCCTCCAGGAGCGCCTTGGCACGCTCGATGCGCTGGTCTCCGGCGCTTTCGAGGCGGGGATGCCGGTGAGTCCGGGGATCGGCGCGGCCAAGGTTCGTGTGACGGGTCCGCTCAGCTTCCGTCTCGCAGGTCGTTCGGCCAGGTGGGCCGGAACTCGATGTGGTCGTACGTCACCACGCACCCCTCCCCCATCGGCGACTGCGCCATGAAGCCGACCAGAGCCGCGCCGGTCTCCTTCTCGTCCCCCAGGGTGAACAGGCGGACGAAGGTCCAGCGCGCTCCGTCACGGGAGGCGTGGAAGGCGAAGGCACGGCCGGTCCGGCTCACCCTGAGCCAGACGGAACTGCCGTCCACCGCCCAGGAGTTGGCGTCGTCGGAGTGTCCCCGGGTGACCACCGTACAGACGGTGGCCACATCCGGGGAGTACTCCAGACACAGCTTGGCCCAGGCCCGCTCACCGACATGGACGTAGAGCGCCCCCGCGTCGAATGCCCCGGCGAAACCCACAGTGACGCGCGCGATCAGCTGGAAGTCCCCTTCGGGGTCGCCCAGCAGACGGGGTGCGTCGGAGGCGGGGTCCAGCCCTTCGCCGGTCGGCGGCACGAACCGGTCCTGGCGGGGCCCGGCCCATCCGGTGAGAACACCGTCCTCGTGGGACCAGCTGCCGTCGGGGCCGTAGGTACGGAGGGGAAAAGGCAGTTCGGGAATTACCACGTCCGGTACCTGTTCATCTCAGGGGCAGGTGCGCGGCTCAGGGGCGCAGGGAACTGCGCGACCAGCCACAACCGACCGGCAGCCCGCAATCCACCGCACCCCCTACGGCGCTATCGCTCCAAGCGCCCGTTGAACCGACGAGGCAGCCCCAGCGGGTTGTCGTCCTTCAGCTCCGCCGGCAGCAGCGCCTGCGGTGCGTTCTGATACGCGACCGGCCGCAGCCACCGCTCAATGGCCGTACCGCCCACGGAAGTGGACGTCGACGTCGTGGCCGGGTACGGACCGCCGTGATGCTGGGCCGGAGCCACGGCGACACCCGTCGGCCATCCGTTCACCAGCACACGGCCGGCGAGCGGTGTGAGCTCGGCGAGGATCTCCGCGCCGCGCCCCTCGCCGGCCGCCTCCTCCGTCGACAGGTGAACCGTCGCGGTGAGGTTGCCGGGGAGACGGGACAGCACGGCCTGGGCCTGTGCGTCGTCGTCGTAGCGGGCCACGACCGTCACCGGCCCGAAGCACTCCTCCAGCAGAAGGTCGTAGGCGCCCTCGCTGGTCAGCTTGTCCGCCGCCACCGTCAGGAAGCCGGCGCTCACCGTGTGCTCGCCGCCCGCACCCGGCGTCACCGGCGAGTCGACGTCCGGGAGTTCGGCGCGCTCGGCGACGCCCGCGACGAAGTTGTCCCGCATGCGGTGGTCGAGAAGGACCCCGGCCTCGGTGTCGCTGACGGCGTCGGTCAGGGACTTCAGCAGACGGTCGCCCGGCGCGCCGGACGGGGCGAGAACGAGCCCCGGCTTCACACAGAACTGGCCGACGCCCAGCGTCATCGAACCGGCGAGGCCCGCGCCGATCGCCTCGGCGCGCTCCGCGGCCGCCGCCTCCGTGATCACGACGGGGTTCAGCGACCCCAGCTCACCGTGGAACGGGATCGGCACCGGCCGGGCGGCCGCCGCGTCGAAGAGGGCACGCCCGCCCCGAATGGAACCCGTGAAGCCCGCCGCGGTGACCAGCGGGTGCTTGATCAGCCCGATGCCCGCCTCGAAGCCGTGGACGAGACCGACGACGCCCTCGGGGATGCCGTGCGCGGCGGCGGCCCGGCGCAGGACGGACGCGACCAGCTCGGACAGGGCCGGGTGGTCGGGGTGGGCCTTGACGACGACCGGGCAGCCCGCGCCCAGCGCGCTCGCGGTGTCGCCGCCGGCGACCGAGAACGCGAAGGGGAAGTTGGAGGCCGAGTAGACGGCGACGACGCCGAGCGGCACCTTGTAGCGGCGCAGGTCGGGGATCGGCGGGGTCGCGGTGTCGTCGGGGTGGTTGATGACGACGTCGAGGAAGGCGCCCTCGTCGACGATGTCCGCGAAAGCCCGGAGCTGGTAGCAGGTGCGGGCGAGTTCGCCGGTCAGCCGGACCGGGCCGAGCGCGGTCTCGGCGTCGGCGGCCTCGACGAGGTGGTCCTTCGACGCCTCAAGGCCGTCGGCGGCGGCGCGCAGGAAGGCCGAGCGGACCGCTCGGTCGGCGAGGGCGCCCCGCGCGGCGTGCGCGGCGCGGACGGTGGTGTCCACCTCCTGGGCTGTGGCCTCCACCGCAACCTGTTCGCGCTGCTTCCCGGTTCGGGGGTCGACACTCCAGACTGGTGCTGCTGCCACCGCGGGTCCCTCCATGTTGCTTTTCCTTCGGCGTATTTGCTGCTTTATTGCCGCAGTATCTAGGGTCATCCACCAGGGTCGTTCGATATGCTGAACGCCGTCTCTGATGATGAATATGCTGTTGGAGACTATTTCCCGTCGAACGAAGGGGTCAAGGGCGATGTCGGCAGCCGAGACAGGCGGCGGGGCGCAGGTCAAATCCGCGGTACGGACGGTTGAACTGCTCGAGTACTTCGCCGGACGCCCCGGTATGCACTCCCTCGCGGCGGTCCAGGAGGCCGTCGGGTATCCCAAGTCCAGTCTGTACATGCTACTGCGCACGCTCGTGGAGCTGGGCTGGGTGGAGACGGACGCGACGGGCACGCGGTACGGCATCGGTGTCCGGGCGCTGCTGGTCGGCACGTCGTACATCGACGGCGACGAGGTGGTCGCGGCGGCCCGCCCGACGCTGGACCGCCTCTCGGACGACACGACGGAGACGATCCACCTGGCGCGTCTGGACGGCACGAACGTCGTCTACCTCGCCACCCGGCAGTCGCAGCACTATCTGCGCCCCTTCACCCGGGTGGGCCGCCGGCTGCCCGCGCACTCCACGTCCCTGGGCAAGGCACTGCTGAGCACCTACTCGGACGAGCAGGTCCGCAAGATGCTGCCCGAGACCCTCCCCGCCCTGACCGAGCACACGATCACCGACCGGGAGAAGCTCATCGAGGAGCTGCACCAGGTGCGGGAGCAGGGCTTCGCGGTGGACCGCGAGGAGAACACGCTGGGGCTGCGCTGCTTCGGCGTGGCGATCCCCTACCGCACCCCTGCGCGCGACGCGATCAGCTGCTCGGTGCCGGTGGCGCGGCTGACCCCCGCACACGAGCAGATGGTGAAGGACGCGCTGTTCGACGCCCGTGACCGGCTGACCCTCGCCACCCGGAGGCTCTGAACGATGCAGGTCGCACTCCGCGACGTCCACGACAGCGACCTGCCGGTCTTCTTCCGGCAGCTCAACGACCCTCAGGCCCTGCACATGGCGGCCTTCACCCCGAGGGACCCGGCCGACTGGGACGCCTTCGAGGCGCAGTGGAAGAAGCAGCGGTCTTCCGCCGACGTGGTGCGGACGGTCCTGGCCGACGGTGACGTGGTGGGCAGCGCGGCGGTGTACGGGGAGCCGGGCGAGCGCGAGGTCACGTACTGGATCGACCGCACGTACTGGGGCCGGGGCATCGCCACCGCCGCCCTGGGCACGCTGCTGACCGAGGTACCGGAACGCCCCCTGTACGCCCGCGCCGCCGCCGACAACGGGGGTTCCCTGCGTGTCCTGACGAAGTGCGGCTTCCGCCCCACCGCCCGCGCGACGGGCTATGCGAACGCCCGCGGCGAGGAGATCGACGAGGTCGTGCTGACGCTGGAAGTCTGAGTGCGGGCGGAGTCGGGCTCCTTCATGAACGCTCGATGAGAAATCCGGCCGAAAGGAACGTTCCGTGCGCTCCCGCTCGTCTTTCTGAGCGGGATGAACAAAACGATCAGGCGCGCCTCCGTCTTCACGCTGCTGCTGGTGTTCGCTCTGCTGATCAGGGCGACCTGGGTGCAGTTCTACGACGGCAAGGCGCTCGCGGACGACAAGGACAACCGGCGCAACGCGATCGCGCTGTACAGCGAGCCACTCGGCGACATCGTCGTGGGCGGAAAGTCGGTCACCGGTTCGGCGCCCACCAGCGGCGACCTCAAGTACAAGCGGACGTACACGGACGGCAAGCTGTACTCGGCCGTCACGGGCTACAGCTCGCAGGCGTACGGAGCGACGCAGTTGGAGGGCATCTACCAGGACCTGCTCGACGGCACGGACACCCGCCTGAAGACCGTGATGGACACGGTCACCGGCAAGCGGGCCGACCCGGGCAATGTGATCACGACGATCGACCCGGCCGTGCAGAAGGCGGCGTACGACGCGCTCGGCGACAACAAGGGCGCCGCCGTCGCGATCGACCCGGCCACGGGCAAGATCCTCGCGGTCGTCTCCACGCCGTCGTACGACCCCTCGACGCTCGCCACGGGCGAGGGCGACGCGTGGACGCAGCTGACCAAGGACTCCGAGAAGCCGATGACGAACCGGGCGCTGCGTCAGCCGCTGCCGCCGGGCTCGACGTTCAAGCTGGTCGTGGCGGCGGCCGCGCTGGAGGACGGGCTCTACTCCTCGGTGGACGAGAAGACGGACAGCCCCGACCCGTACCAACTGCCGCTGTCCAACGACGTGCTGTCCAACGAGAATCCGTCGGCGCCCTGCGAGAACGCCTCGATCCGGGTGGCCCTGCAGTACTCCTGCAACAACGTCTTCGCGAAGATGGCCGTCGACCTGGGCCAGGACAAGGTCCGGGCCCAGGCGGAGAAGTTCGGGTTCAACGACGCGTCTCAGGACGTGCCGGTGCGGGCGTACGAGAGCGTGTACCCGAAGGACATGGACAAGGCGCAGACGGCCCTGTCGGGCATCGGCCAGTTCGACGTGACGGCGACACCGCTGCAGATGGCCATGGTGTCGGCGGCGATAGCCAACGGCGGCAAGCTGGTCTCGCCGCACATGGTCTCGCAGATCACCGACAGCGGCGGTGACGTCCTGGAGAACTACGACGACAACACGGACACCACGGAGATCGTCAGCCCCTCCACCGCCGAGCAGTTGCAGTCGGCGATGCAGACGGTGGTCGAGGAGGGAACCGGCACGAACGCGCAGATCTCGGGCGCGACGGTGGGCGGCAAGACCGGTACGGCCCAGCACGGCGAGAACAACAACCAGACGCCGTATGCCTGGTTCACGTCGTACGGCAAGGCCGACGGCAAGGAGGTCGCCGTGGCGGTGGTCGTGGAGCAGTCGAACGCGGCCCGGTCGGAGGTCAGCGGCAACGGGCTGGCGGCACCGGTCGCCAAGGCCGTGATGGAAGCGGCGCTGAAGAACTAGCTGAAAAACAGGAAGTCCGGGGACAGCCTCGACTGAGGCCGTCCCCGGACCCGACCGGTTCGCTGACTCGCTACTTCGCTACTTCGCTACTTCGCTACTTCGCTACTTCGCGCCCAGGATCTGCTCGATCGGGTCGATCGCGAAGTACACCAGGAACATTGCCGAGGTCGCCCACAGCAGCCAGTGGATCTCCCTGGCCTTGCCGAGAACCGCCTTGATCACCACGTAGGCGAGGAAGCCGGCGCCGATGCCGTTGGTGATGGAGTACGTGAAGGGCATCACGGCGATGGTCAGGAAGGCCGGGATGGCGATCTCGTACTTGTCCCAGTCGATGTTCTTGACCTGGGTCATCATCAGGAAGCCGACGGCCACCAGCGCCGGGGCGGCCGCCTGGAGCGGGACGATGGTGAGCAGCGGCGTCAGGAACAGGGCGAGGGCGAAGAGGCCGCCGGTGATCAGGTTGGAGAAGCCGGTGCGCGAGCCCTCGCCGACGCCGGCCGCCGACTCGATGTAGGACGTGGCGGAGGAGGACGAGGCCGCACCGCCCGCGACCGCCGCGGCACCGTCGATGAGCAGCACCCGCCCGAGGCCCGGCACCTTGCCCTCCTCGTCGAGCAGGCCGGCCTCGGCGCTGATGCCGACGACCGTGCCCATGGTGTCGAAGAAGTCGGACAGGATCAGCGTGAAGATCAGCAGGACGACGGTGACGACGCCGACGCCGGCCGCGTCGAAGGCGCCGAACAGGCTGAAGTGACCGATCAGCCCGAAGTCGGGGGTGTCGACCACCTTGTCGGGCCACGCGGGCGTGGTCAGGCCCCAGGCCTTGATGTCGGCGATCGAGTTGATGATCATCGCGATGATCGTCATGGTGACGATGCTGATGAGGATGGCGCCCTTGACCTTGCGGGCGATCAGTCCGATCGTCAGCAGCACGCCGAGGCAGAAGACGAGGATCGGCCACCCGGTGAGGGTGCCGGTGGCGCCGAGCTGGACGGGGACCGTGGTGCCCGCGATGTCGGGGATACGGCTGACGAAGCCAGCGTCGACGAAGCCGATGAAGGCGATGAACAGGCCGATGCCGACGCTGATGGCCTGCTTGAGGGATTGCGGAATGGCATGCATGACGGCCTCGCGCAGCCCGGTCACCACCAGGACGCAGATCAGCAGACCTTCGAGGACGACCAGGCCCATCGCGTCGTCCCAGCTCATCAGCGGGGCGATCTGGAAGGCGACGACCGCGTTCAGGCCGAGGCCGGCGGCGAGCGCGAGGGGCAGGTTGCCGCCGACGCCCATGATGATCGTCATGACGGCGGCCACCAGGGCGGTGGCGGTGGTGAGTTGGACCGCATCCAGCTGATCGCCGAACTTGTCCTTGGCGCTGCCGAGGATGATGGGATTCAGGACAAGGATGTAGGCCATCGTGAAGAACGTGGCGAAGCCGCCGCGTATCTCACGGGCGAAGGTGGACCCCCGCTGGGAGATCTTGAAGAACCGGTCGACGCTGTTCGTCGCCGGTGGCGAGCCGCTCGGCCGGTCGGCCACCTTCTGCGGTGCGGACATGGTTGTAGCTCCTTGTTGCCTGAATGATCGGTGTGCGGATGCTGGCTGGATTGTTCCTGCGTTGAACCCGTTTCGGGTTTTCTCCGTGTTACGGAATCAGGGTCGGGGGACCATACAGCGTTCGAAGACCCGTACGAACCATGCAGACGATCACTGCTACGCTTCCGGATCTCGTCCCGGCCCACGCCGGACGATCACATGTCATACACATGACACGCACAGGCGCCCTGATGGGAGCCCCAGTCGCCGTGAGGAGAGGTCGCCCGTGGGCACAGTCGTCGACGACGCCGCCTCCGTGGAGTTCCACGCCTTCTTCGAGCGTCACTACGCCGAACTGTCCCGCCTCGCACATCTGCTGACTGGTGAGGCGGACGCCGCCGACGACCTGGCGGCCGACGCGTTACTGGCGCTGTGGCACCGCTGGGACCGGGTCCGCGCGGCCGACCACCCGGCGGCGTACGCGCGCGGAGTCGTGGCCAATCTGGCCCGCACCCGCATCCGCAGCGCGGTCCGTGAGCGGCGGCGCATCGCGCTGTTCTGGTCGCAGCGCGAGGAGAAGATCGAGAACCCGGACGTCGCGGGCGTGGTGGACGTGCAGGAGGCCCTGCGCAGACTTCCGTTCCGCAAGCGGGCCTGTGTGGTGCTGCGGCACGCGTTCGACCTCTCGGAGAAGGACACCGCGCTCACCCTCGGAGTCTCGGTCGGTACGGTGAAGAGCCAGACCTCGAAGGGAATGGCGGAGCTGCAGCGGCTGCTCGGCACACAGGCGGCACCGCTTAGAGTGCATGCGGCGATGGTGCGCACCGGCGACGCCGCGGGAAGGGACCGATGACCATGCAGCGGGACGTGCACGACAAGCTGCGCGCCCGGCTGCACGAGGCGGCCGGAACACACGAGCCCGACCGCGCGCGCATCCTGGCCCGCGTCGAGCGCGGTATGAGCGAGCAGACCCGCACCGACCACCGGGCGACCCGCCCGCCGGTGTTCGGCTGGGTACGGGTGGTCGCCGCCACGACCGCGGTCGCGGGCGTACTCGGCGTCGGCGGCTACGCGGTGGCGTCCGCGGTGAAGGAGGACACTCCCACGCAGAAGTCGGTCGCGGCCACGGCGACACCGTCCCCGGACGCGACGAGCCGCGCACCCGCCCCGCCGCCGGACCCGACGCCGAGCGCGAAGGAGACCCGCGAGCCGAGCAAGTCGCCTGCGCGGACACCGAGTGCGTCCGCCACCGCCGAGGCGCCCACCGCCTCCGGCACCGAGGACGGCCCGCTGTGGTCGGACGGCTCGGTGGACCCGCACAGCAACGAGTTCTGGGGGCAGAGCAACGTGACCCTCAAGACGACCGAGAAACTCACCGCGCTCACCGTCCGGTTGAAGGTCAGGCAGACCGGCGGGCTCACCTCGACGGGTGCCTGGCGATCCGCTCCCGAGGACGACTTCACGACGACCGTCGTCGAGCAGGACGGCTTCGTCGTCTACACCTGGGTGCTCAAGCCGGGCCACTCGGTGTGGCCGGGCGAGTGGGTGTTCGCGGGCCAGTACGACCACGACCGCGGCGGCCGGGACGCGCGGGACGACGGCTACGAGATCACCGCCACCTCGGGCGGCCAACAGCGTTCCGTGGCGGGCGACTTCGCCGCCAGTGAAGAGGACGAGGGCGACTCGTAGGAAAGTCCTGAAGGGGCGGCAACCCTTTCCTCAACCGTGGCGACCAGGAAACGCAAGGTTCCTCTCCCACGCAAGGAATGGGCATGACTGCACGAGCTGAACAGCGCGTCCGCCACCGCCGCCGGGTCACCACGAAGCGAGCGGTGATCGCCTCAGCCACCGCATTAGGCATCACCGGCGCAGCGATCGTCACCACGTCGATGCTGTCCCCCGCCGGCGCCGCCTCGGCGTGGCCCACCGCCAACGGCAGCAAGGCCGTGCCGTCGACGATCAAGGTGTCCGGCACGTACGACGGCAAGCTCACGAAGTTCTACGGCTCCGGCGACCTGGGCGGCGACAGCCAGGACGAGGGCCAGGACCCGGTCTTCCAGCTGGCCGACGGCGCGGTCCTCAAGAACGTGATCATCGGTACCCCGGCCGCCGACGGCGTCCACTGCCTGGGCAGCTGCACCCTGCAGAACGTGTGGTGGCTGGACGTCGGCGAGGACGCCGCCACCTTCAAGGGCAAGTCGGCGTCGTCGGTGTACACGGTCTACGGCGGCGGCGCGAAGAACGGGGCGGACAAGGTCCTCCAGTTCAACGGCGCGGGCAAGCTCGTCGTCAGCAAGTTCCAGGTCGAGAACTCCGGCAAGCTGGTGCGCTCCTGCGGCAACTGCTCCACGCAGTACAAGCGCACGATCATCATCAACGACGTGGACGTCACCGCGCCGATGAACTCGATCGTCGGCGTCAACGCCAACTACGGCGACACCGCCGCCCTGCGCAAGGTGCGCATCCACGGCGACAGCAGCAAGAAGATCAAGACCTGCGTCCGCTTCCAGGGCAACAACACCGGCAAGGAGCCCACCCAGCTCGGTGTCGGCCCGGACGGAACCTCCTGCAAGTTCTCCTCATCTGACATCACGTACCAGTGAATGAGCCTTCACACATGACGGAGCACACTCCTTGAGCACGCACAAGAAGCACCTCACGCGCAGACGCGTGCTCGGGGCCTCCGCGATCGGCGTCGCCGCCACCGGCGCCGCCGTCGCGGGGGGCACCGGCCTCCTGTCGTCCGCGTCCGCCGCGGCGTTCGGCTACTCGGACGACGGCAGGAACCACGTCGTCGACACCGGCGCCTCCCTGGTCTTCAAGGTCTCCAAATCGACCGGCGACATCACGTCCCTGGCCTACAAGGGCAAGGAGTACGAGGGATACGGCGGCAAGCACTCGCACGTCGAATCAGGGCTCGGCGCCTCCACCGTCACGATCAAGCGGACCGGGTCGACCATCCTCGTGAAGGTCGTGCACGGCGCGATCACGCAGTGGTACGCGGCGCGCAGCGGCGAGAACAACGTCTACCTGTGGACGGACAAGAAGGACGCGTCCTTCACCGCCACCCGGTACATCGTGCGCATCAAGCCCGGGATGTTCCCCAACACGGGCCCGGACTCCTGGATCGAGGCTTCGGACAAGGTCATCGAGGCCGGTGACGTGTGGCGGCGCGCGGACGGCACCACGCACTCCAAGCACTACTCGGGCAAGCGGACGATCGACTACGACCACGTCGGCTTCACCACCGGCTCGGTCGGTCTGTGGCTGGTCCGCTCCAACCACGAGAAGGCCTCGGGCGGCCCGTTCTACCGCTCCCTGCTGCGCCATTCGAACGACCTCGGGGCCGGGCTCTACGAGATCCTGCACTACAACCAGGCCCAGACGGAGCCGGAGCGCTTCGGCCTCCAAGGCCCGTACGTGCTGGCCTTCACCGACGGCGGCGCCCCCTCGTCGTCCCTCTCCCAGGCGAACCTCGACACCTCGTGGGTGGACGGCCTCGGCATCACCGGCTGGGTCGGCAAGGCCGGCCGCGGCAGGGTGGCGGGCGTCGGCCTCAAGGGCATGGACGCCGAGTACGCGTACACCGTGGGCTTCGCGAACGCCGACGCCCAGTACTGGGCGAAGGCCGCGGCCGGCACGGGTGCCTTCTCCTGCAAGGGGATGCTGCCGGGGACGTACACGATGACCGTGTACAAGGGCGAGTTGGCCGTGCACACCGGCACGGTGAAGGTGACGGCCGGGGGTGCGACGTCGCTGCACAGCATCACCGTCACCGGCGACCCCTCCGCCGCCCGGACCGTCTGGCGGCTCGGCGACTGGGACGGCACGCCCGGTGGGTTCAAGAACGCCGAGCTGATGACGTACGCGCACCCGTCCGACGGCCGCGCGGCGAAGTGGACGGGGAACGTCACGATCGGCAGCGGCGGCGAGGCCGCGTCCTTCCCGGCGTACATGTGGAAGGACGTCAACGACGGGATCCTGGTCTACTTCAAGCTGACCAAGGCGCAGGCCGCCGCCGCGCACACCCTGCGCGTCGGGGTGACGGACGCGTTCCTCAACGGCCGTCCGCGCGTGAGCGTGAACGACTGGGTTTCGGCCATCCCCTCGGCACCCACCCAGCCCTCCACGCGCTCCCTCACCACAGGTTCTTACCGGGGGAACAACCACACGTTCACCTTCAGCGTCCCTACTGGTGCGTGGCAGACGGACACCTCGCAGTACAACGTCCTGAAGCTCAGCATCGTCAGTGGTTCGACCGGCTCGGCCCACCTCAGCCCGGGCACGTCGTTCGACTGTGTTGACCTGCTGGCCTGAGCCCCCCTCGGCCGGCAGCAGGCCGGTTCGAGCCCCCCTCGGCCGGCGACAGGATCGCCCCCGCCGGTGACGACCGGCGGGGGCGATCTTCTGTGCGCGTGGGGTCAGTTCATCGTCGTGCCGATGGTCGTGGACCCCGTGGTCAGGAACGTCGTCGCGGGCAGCGAGCCGTCCGCCTTGCGGGCGCCGTACGCCGTGGTGGCGTCCGTCGACTTGAACGCCGGCGTGCTCACCCCGCTCTCCCAGTTGTTCGCCGCGGAGACCGTGGACGAACCCAGCTTGGACAGGCCCCCCTTGTTGCTCACCGCCAGGTTGCGGGCCAGCCTCGCCTTGCCCGTGGCGAAGTAGAACCCCGTCTGCGCATTGGCGTACGCGGTGTTCCGGTTCAACACGATCGCGCCGGGGTTGGAGTTCTCCGTGAATCCGTTCAGCGTGTTGTCCCAGGCCGCGTTGTTGTTGACGACATGGGCGACCGTGACACCTCCGCCGCCGAGCTTGAACCCGTTGCCGTTGCCCTCGAACGCCGAGTCGCCCCACCGGTTCTTGCCGTTGCCGAAGGCCCACGTGTGCTCGATGGTGACCGGCGAGGAGAACTGCCACAGGTCGAGGCCGTCGTCGGAGTTGTTGTACAGCCGCGCGCCCGTGATCCTGTTGCCGGTGCCGGAACCGAACTTCACGGCGATGCCGTCGGCGTTCTGCCCGTGCCCGGCCGGGTCGTAGTTGCCGTAACTGTCCAGGTTCTGCACGAGGTTGTTCGTCGTGCCGTCGCCGCGCAGGGTGAAGCCGGAGTCGCCGTTGTTCGCGGTGACGAGGTTCTTGAAGACGCCGCCGACCGAGGAGGTGACGACGAAGCCCTGGGCCGGGGAGTTCTGGAAGGTGAGGTTCTGGACGGTCCAGTAGTCACCGTAGATCCCGGCGAGCCAGGAGCCGTCGGCCAGCTTGGAGCCGTCGATCTTCACCTTCTCGCTGCCGTACGCCTGCAGCGTGATCCGCGCCGAACTCGTGCCGTTGGCGGTGGACTTGAGGGTGGCCGTCGGGGCGTACGTGCCGGCGCGGACCTGGATGACGGTGCCGGCGGACGCGTTCTTGACGGCCGACTCCAGCTGGGCGGTGGAGGAGACGGTGACCGTCGTCGTGGCGGCCTGGGCTCCTCCGTTGGAGAGACCGAGGTACACGCCGCCCGCGCACGCGGCGACGGCCACCGCCGCGGCGATCGAGAGGGTCCGCGTCCTGCGGTGACGTCCGGTGCTGAGACGCACGGGGCGTTCCTTTCCTAGGGGATGGGGGCGAAGCGGGCCGGAGGGGCCGCCCCGGCCCGCTTCTGACATCCGGTCGCCGCCCCGGCCGGAAAGGTTGCCGCCGTCCCACGAAAGCGATCGAAACTTTCGCTCCCGCCGACCCCATCCGCACCGATTGACCAGCTGTCCCCCTCCCATGACACTCCGAAGGCGAACCGACCCAACAGAAACCCCCACACCCACACAGGATGTGTCATGCGACCCCCCAGACGTCGTACCGCTCACACGCTCCTGGCCCCCTTGCTGGCCTTTCTCCTCTCCCTCCTCGCCGTACCCCCCAGCACTGCCCAGTCAGGAGCACCACCCGTGCAGCAGCCCAAGTACGCCGGCTATCTCTTCGCCTACTTCACCGGCGAGGGCACCGCCGACGGCGAGCAGATCCGCTACGCCCTCAGTCGCGGCAACGACCCCCTGCACTGGCGGGAGTTGAACGCGGGCAAGCCGGTTCTGACGTCCACGACCGGAGAGCAGGGGCTGCGGGACCCGTTCGTGATCCGCTCCCCCGAGGGCGACAAGTTCTACATGATCGCCACCGACCTGAAGATGTACCGGAACAGCAGTGGCAGCTGGGACTACGTCCAGCGGCACGGCAGTAAGTCGATCATGATCTGGGAGTCCACCGACCTGGTCCACTGGACCGACCAGCGCCTGGTGAAGGTCGCCCCGGACAACGCGGGCAACACCTGGGCGCCGGAGGCCTATTGGGACGACTCGCTCGGCGAGTTCGTCGTCTTCTGGGCGTCGAAGCTGTACGCCGACGACGATCCCGACCACACGGGATCGACGTACAACAAGATGCTCTACGCGACCACGAAGGACTTCCGTACCTTCAGCGAGCCGAAGGTCTGGGACGACCCCGGCTACTCGGTCATCGACTCGACGGTCGTGAAATACAAGGAGAGCTACTACCGCTACACCAAGGACGAGCGCGACCCGTCCTCCAGCTCGCCCTGCTCCAAGTTCATCACCGGGGAGAAGTCGACGAGCCTGACGGACACGTCGTACGACTTCGTCTCCGACTGCATCGGCAGCGGCTCGCTCGACCGCGGCGAGGGTCCGACGGTCTTCAAGTCCAACACCGAGAAGAAGTGGTACCTGTTCATCGACGAGTACGGCGGCCGCGGCTACGTCCCCTTCGAGACCACCGATCTCGACTCGGGGAAGTGGACGATGTCCACGAACTACCAGCTGCCCGCCAGCCCGCGGCACGGCACGGTGCTGCCGGTGACGCAGGCGGAGTACGACCGGCTGCTGGCCGCGTACCCGTCGACGCCGACATCGGTCGTGGACGCGACGGCGAAGGGCCAGAAGGGGTACGCGGTCGTCACCGAGGCCGCGTCGAAGGTCGTGCTGCCGATGGAGCCCGGCATCGATGAAGCAGCTCTGCGCGGCCTCGCTCCGAAGCTCTGGGTGGGTGCGGGCGCGACGGTGAGCCCGAGGTCGGGCACCCTGCGGGACTTCCGCAAGCCGCAGACGTACACCGTGCGAGCCGCCGACGGCACCACCCGCACCTGGACGGTCGAGGCGGTCCGCACCGGCAGCCCCACCCTCCCCGGCCTCAACGCCGACCCCGACGTGCACTATCTGAACGGCGAGTACTGGATCTACCCGACGACGGACGGCTTCCAGGGCTGGGGCGGTACGCAGTTCAAGGCGTACTCGTCGAAGGACCTGGTCCACTGGAAGGACCACGGGGTCATCCTGGACCTCGGGCCCGACGTGACGTGGGCGGACAAGTACGCGTGGGCACCGGCGATCGCCGAGCGCGACGGCAAGTACTACTTCTACTTCTGCGCCGAGCAGCAGATCGGCGTGGCGGTGGCGGACTCCCCCGCCGGTCCCTTCAAGGACGCGCTGGGCAAACCCCTGGTGGCGAAGGGCGGTTCACTGAGCGGCCAGATGATCGACCCGGCGGTCTTCACGGACGACGACGGGACGTCGTACCTCTACTGGGGCAACGGGCACGGATACGTCGTGCCGCTCAACGACGACATGGTGTCCTTCGACGCCTCGCAGGTGAAGGACATCACCCCGGACAACTTCCGCGAGGGATCCTTCGTGATCAAGCGCAACGGCACGTACTACTTCATGTGGTCCGAGGACGACACCCGCAGCGAGAACTACCACGTCGCCTACGCGACGGGACCGTCCCCGCTCGGCCCGTGGACCAAGCGGGGGACGATCCTGTCCAAGCGTCCCGAGTACGGCATCCTCGGCACCGGCCACCACTCCGTGGTGAACGTTCCCGGCACCGACGACTGGTACGTCGTCTACCACCGGTTCGCCCTGAACGGCCCCGGGAGGCCGGGCGGCGACGGCATGCACCGCGAAACCACCATCGACCGCATGGAGTTCGCGGCCGACGGGACGATCAAGCCGGTGGTGCCGACGCTGGAGTCGATACGGGGCGTCAGCTGACGTAGTACGTCGGGTTCGGCAGCTTGTACGTCCGGTCGGCGTAACCGCCGTCGAGGTCCGAGTACTGGTCGCCGAAGTTGGCGATGATGTCGTACCCGAGGTCCTTCTCGATGTGCTGCCGGGTACCGGACTTGTACTGCACGGTGGTGCAGGTCCAGGTGCCCGGCGTGGCGCAACCGCTCAGGTAGGACGGCGGGTTGGCCGTGTTCTTGAGGAACACGTGGTCCGCGTCGAGGTTGACGTCGGCGCCGATCTTCTTCAGGTTCTCGACGGCGGCCGAGCGCTGCGCCTCGCTGAGGCCCGAGTTGTAGAAGACCTCGACGCCCTTCTTCTCGGCGTACTGCACGAGTTCGGGGCTGCCGAAGACGGCCGGGCGGTCGGCCTTGTTGACGTAGGCCGCCCAACTGGCCGAGCTGTAGGTGTAGTTGTTGCGCTTCTCGTAGTCGAGGCTGAGCAGCAGCGTGTCGTCGATGTCGAAGACGACCGCGGGCTCCTCGCCCCTGTGGTGGGCCTTGCGGGCCGCCTGGTCGATGTACTTCCTCGCGGCGGCGTCGATGCGCGCGAGGTCCTTGGCGTACGGGCTGTCCGCGGACGCCTGGTAGACACCGTTCGCGTCGAGCGCGGTGCCGTAGTAGGTGTCGATGTCCTTGACCAGAAGCCCGATGTTGTAGGGCTCGTGCGTGGAGTTGGCCGTGGACTGACCGGCGGTGGCCGCACCGGCGCCGTACAGGGCGGCACCGGTGACGGCACAGGCGGCGGTGACGGCAGCGATACGCAGTGGCTTATGCATGACACAGTTTTCTACGCGCGTCACCCCCGCGAGCGCGAGACCCGTTGCCCGATCGAGACCACTTCCACAGGCAAAAATCGGGTCAAGCGCCCCGGACGGCTCAGTCCATCGTCGCGCCGATGGTCGTGCTGCCCGTCGTCAGGAACGTGGTCGCCGGCAGGGTGCCGCTCGAGCTGCGGGCGTTGTACGTGCTGCTCGCGTCCGTCGACCGGAAGGCGGGAGTGCTGATGCCGCTGTCCCAGTTGTTGCCGGAGGAGACGACCGAGGAGCTCTTGCTGACCGAGCCGCTGCCGTTGCTGACGGCGAGGTTCTTGCCGAGGCGGGCGGCGCCGGTGGCGAAGTAGTAGCCCCACTTGGCGTTGGCGTAGGCGGTGGTGCGGTTGATGACGATCGCGCCCTTGTTGGAGTTCTCGGTGAAGCCGTTGCCGGCGTTGTCCCAGGCGGCCGAGTTGTTGATGACGTGTGCGACGACCTCGCCGTCGCCGCCCAGCTTGTAGCCGTTGCCGTCGCCCGCGAACGCGGAGTCGGACCAGCGGTTCTTGCCGTTGCCCATGGCCCAGGTGTGTTCGACGGTGACGGGCGAGGAGAAGGACCAGAAGTCCAGGCCGTCGTCGGAGTTGTTGTAGAGGCGGGCACCGGTGATCAGGTTGCCGGTGCCGGAGCCGAACTTCACGGCGATGCCGTCGGCGTTCTCGCCGTGGGTGGCGGCGTCGTAGTGGCCGTAACTGTCGATGTTCTTCACGGTGTTGTTGACCGTGCCGTCGCCGGTGAGCGTGAAGCCGGAGTCGCCGCCGTTGATGGTCTTGATGTTGTTCCAGTAGGTGCCGGTGCAGGACTGGCAGACGACCGCGCTGTCCGGGGAGTTCTGGAAGGTGATGTTGGAGACGTTCCAGTAGTCCGCCGTGAGCTTGAAGATCCAGTCGCCGTCGGGCAGCGACGAGCCGTCGATCTTCACCGTCTCCGAGCCGTACGCGGTGAGCGTGACCGGCGCGGAGGAGGTGCCGTTGGCCGTGGACTGGAGGGTGGCCGTCGGGTAGTAGGTGCCGCCGCGGACCTGGATGACGGTGCCGGCGGTGGCGTTCTTGAGGGCGTTGGACAGGTCGGTCGAGTTGCTGACGACCACGGTCGCGGCCTGCGCCTGGGTGGGGAGGACGGCGAGGCCGGCGCCCAGGGAGAGCGCCGCGACGGCTGTGAGAGCGGTACGACGAGACATGGAGTGCGGGTCCTTTCGTCGTGCGGTTGGGGAGGGGGTCACAGGACGCGGTCCAGCCAGGTGAAGACCTCGTCCTGCATACGGTCGACGAAGACATGGCCGAGGTCGGGCCAGGTCTTGAGGTGCAACCGCTCCTCGGCGTGACGCGAACGCCAGACGGCGCGCAGCTTGTCGTGGGCCACCCGTGCGCCGTCGGCGGGGAAGAGGGTGTCCAGCGCACCGCTGAAGAAGAGCATCGGCCTGGGTGCGGCGATGCCCGCCACGTCGGGGAAGTCGAGGAACCGGGGCAGCCCCGGGTGGAGCATGTAGTACGACGACTGCCCGCGCAGCGTGTTGTTGCCGGGCACCATCATTTCCTTGAGGCCCGTCATCCAGCACACGCTCGCCGCCGCGGCGATGTCGTCGCTGAGCGCGGCCGTCTGCCAGGCGCGGTAGGCGCCCATGGAGAACCCGACGGCCGCGACCCGGCGTGCGTCCACGCGGTCGAGACCGGCCAGGAACCCGGCGGCGCGGGCGTCCTCGCGGGCCATGAGCCCGGCGAGGGAGGAGCCGAGGTTGTAGAAGTTGGAGGCGAGGGCCTGCTGTTGGTCGTAGGTGAGCGGGCCGCGGTCGCCCCAGCCGAGCGCGTCCAGGCACAGGACGACGTAGCCGCGCCTGGCCAGTTCGTCGCCGACGAAGCGGCCGCTGAAGTACTTGTCCGCCCATGCCTGCGCGGAGGCGAGGCGTGTGTCGTCGTACCAGGGACGGACGAGTTTCTCCTTCCCGATGTCGAACTTGGCTCCGTGGTCGTGGAGGAGGAGCACGGCGGGGAAGGGGCCGGTGCCGTGCGGGGTGAGCACAGTGCCACGGACGCGCTCGTACGAGGTGAGGGAGAGAGTCACCGACTCGCGTGTGAATCCCTCGCCCTGGGGGCCGGCGGTGAACTCCGGTGCGTACGGCGTCCCGTCCTGCCGGTCGACGAGGAGGTGTTCCTCGACCTTGGAACGGGCGGTGCGGCGCCAGGACTTGAAGTCGCGGACCGGGGAGGTGCCCCAGGCGAGCGGGAAGCGCAGCTGGTCCTTCAGCGCGGGGTGGAAGTCGGGGAGGTTGCCGCCGACCAGCTCGGCGCCTTGTGCCGCCGGGCCGGGCGCACCTGCGAGGAACGCCGCCGCGGCGGCTCCCGCCACGAAGGTCCGGCGGCCGAACGGCTCACTCATACTGCCTCCCGGTGCCGGCGTGGCGCAGGACGTGGTGCTCGACGGCCGACGGGGACGTGAGGGGCCGGTAGTCGTAGACGTCGGCGGGGTCCCAGCCGACCTCGCTCGTCAGGCCGAGACCGCTCGCCACAGCGTTCAGGCGGGCCGGACGGCCGTTGAACCAGGAGCCGGCGTCCCGGAAGTGCTCGCCGCCGTAGTTCGCCACCGCCAGGGCCGGGTTGCCGCGCGGGTACACGAAGACGTTGCGCTCGGAGAAGATCGCGGACTCCAGCCCGGCGCCGAGCGCGTACAGGGTGTCGGCGGCCCGGCCCCGGTAGACGTTGTTGACGACGTGCACCTGCCCGAAGCGGACGCGGGGGCCGCGCTGCACGATGTCGGTGAAGAGGTTGCGGACGAAGGTGACCTTGAGATGCCCGCGGTCCCGGTCGCCGCGGCCGTCCCCCGATCCGATGAGGATCGCCTTGTCGTGGTCGGTGAAACGGCTGTCGGAGACCGTGATGAAGTCGGAGCCGTCCTCGATGTCGAGGAGACCGTCGTGCCGCTGGACGTGCTCGCCGTGGAAGCCGGACGGCGCCTCGCGGTCGGGGAAACGACCGTCGGTGAAGACGCAGTGGTCGACCCAGATGTTCTTCCCGGTGATCACGGTCATCGCGTCGAAGCGGGCGTTCCAGTTGCCCTGCGTACCGTCGCCCGGGGACCAGGTGGTGAAGTGGTCGACGGGTGCTTCGAGGTGCAGGTTCCGGACGATGATGTTCGTGCCGGTGTTGACGGTCAGGAAGACACCGAGGAGCCGCGCGTCGCCGCCCACGCCGACGAGGGTGGTGTTGCTCGGCACGGTCAGCTGGATCTGCGCCTTCTCCTGGTTCGATCCCGACTGGCGGAGCTGACGCTGCTGCTTGCAGTAGTCGTAGCGGGTGTCGGACCAGACGGCGCCGTCCTCGCCGAAGCAGGACATGTACCGGGCGAGGTCGTATCCGGGCGCGTAGTCCTGCTCGCCGAGCAGCGAACCGTCGTCCGCCTCATGGCCGTTGATGTCGCCGACGACCCGGATCACCTTGGGTGCGGTGGGGTCGCCGCCGTTCGCGAGGGCCTCCTTGAGCTCGGCGCGGGTGTGCACCGTCCAGGTGGTGCCGCCCGCGCCGCCGGTGGTGCCGGTGCCGGTCGAGGCCCAGCCGACGGGGGCGCGGGTGGACGAGGCGGAGGCTTCGGTCGGCACCAGCAGGAACAGGCAGGCCAGGAGCGCGGTCACCGCCCTACGCACGGGGCCGCCAGTCGCCGAGGTAGGCCGACCTGGTGTGCAACGCGGCCTCCGCGTCGGTGAGTTGAGGCCGGTTCTCCGGCACCGTGACCTCCGCGCCCGGACCCGAGTTGCGGTACTCCCTGAACCGCATGGTCTGCCAGGGATACGCCTCCCGCATGTTGGTGTACGGCGCCACCGCGTCGATCCCGGACCCGATCCGGGTGTCCCGCACGACGAGGGACGGCCAGGCGGTCGTCTCGTACGTCGGCACCCAGGGGC
This sequence comes from Streptomyces sp. MMG1533, assembly GCF_001279775.1. Lineage (GTDB taxonomy): Bacteria > Actinomycetota > Actinomycetes > Streptomycetales > Streptomycetaceae > Streptomyces. Next base: position 86,480 of record NZ_LGDG01000284.1, read on the forward strand.
GCGCCAGCTTGTACGCCCCGTCCTCGGCGGCAGAGGTGATCCGGGAGCGGAGGGCGAGGATGCCGTGCGGGTTGGCACGGGCGGTGGACGGGGCGAAGACCATGCCCTTGGGCGTGAAGGCCACGTCCCGTTGCAGTGTGCGGAAGTGGCAGTCCTCGAACACCGCGGTCGCCCGGCCGAAGACGAAGTCGACGTCTCCCTCGATGTAGCAGCGGTGGAAGTACTGCCGGTCGAAGGCGTCCAGCGCGGTCGTCTCGACGAAGAGGGTGTCCTGGTGGGCCAGCAGACGGACGTTCTCGAAGTGGGTGCGGTCGCCGTACGTGTACGCCGCGACCGCCTGCGTCCCGGTGATCTCGGGGTGGTCGGCGCGCAGCCAGTCGTTGGCGAGGGTGAGGTCGCGGACGGTGAGACCGGGGGCCGCCGAGGTGAAGGTGGCGGAGCCGGCGGTGCCGTACGTTCCCGAGCCGTCGGGCTTCTGGGTGCCGTTGGCGTTGTCGTAGACGATGACGACGTCACGCGGGTCGCGAGTGGCACCGCGCAGGGTCAACTCCGCCTTGTCGGCGGGGATGTCGACGACCTCGCGATACGTCCCGGGGTGCACGACGATGGTCCAGGCCGGGCCGGTCACCGCGTCGACGGCCGCCTGCACGGAGTCGCCGGGGCGGACGTGCAGGACGCGGCGGCCCACCGCCCGTGCGGGACCGGCGCCGGCCGCGACCAGCCCGCCGGCGATTCCCGTGAGGAGGGTGCGCCTGCGCATCAGCGCTCCCCCTTCCACGGCGTCCAGTCACCGAGGTAGGCCGACCGCGTCGCCGACTGGGCCTGTTCGTCGGTGAGTTGGGGACGGTTGGCAGGAACGGTGATCTCCGCGCCCGGTCCCGAGTTGCGGTACTCGGCGAACCGCTGGCTCTGCCACGGGAAGGCGTCCGACATGTTCGTGTAGGGCGCGACCGCGTCGATGCCCGGGCCGAGCCAGGTGTTCCGCACGGTGAGCATCGGGCGGGCGGTGGTGTCGGAGCTGGGTACCCAGGGGCGGGCCAGCTTGTAGTGGGCGTCCGGCGCTTCGCTGCTGATCCGGCTGCGGAGCACCAGGTAGCCGAGCGGGTTGGCGCCGGCCGTGGAGGGCGCGAAGACGAAGCCGTACGGGGCGGCCGCCAGGTCGGTGCGGTTCAGGGTGCGGAAGTGGCAGTTCTCGTAGACCGCCGTGCCCCGGCCGAAGACGAAGTCGACGTCGCCCTCGACATAGCAGTGCGAGTAGTACTGCCGGGCGAAGACGGTCAGCGCGAAGGAGTCGGCGTACAGGGTGTCCTGGTGGCCGAGGAATCGGCAGTGGTGGAAGGCCGAGCGGTCGCCGAGGACCTTGATGGCGACGGCCTGGGTGCCGGAGATCCCGGGGTGGTCGGCGCGCAGCCAGTCGTTGGCGAAGGTGATCCGGCGGGCGGTGAAACCGTCGGTGCGGATCAGGGTGGTGGCGGAGCCGGTGGTGCCGTAGGTGCCGGAGCCGTCGGGCTTCGGGGTGCCGGCCGCGTTGTCGTAGACGATGACGACGTCCCGCGGGTCCTCGCTCGCGCCGATCCAGGTCATCTCGGCGGCGGCCTCGGTGCGCTGCCCGGTGGCCGGGTCGACAGCGCCGGCGGACACGGTCTCGCGGTACACGCCGGGCGCGATGACCAGGGTGTACCCGGCGGTGGTGGCTGCGCTCACGGCGGCCTGGACGGTGGTGAAGTCGCCGGTGCCCCGCTGGTCGACGTAGAGCGTCTTCGGGGTGAGGCGCGCGGCCGGTGACCCGTACCGGCCGAACGGGCGGGGCCCGGCGGCGGCCTCGGCGGGCAGCGAGGCCAGCCCGAGCGCGGCGCCCGCTCCGGCGCTCGCCATCAGGAATCCCCTTCTGGACAGGGGGAGTTGGAGGTGGGGCGAGGACATGCGGGTGCTCCTTGGATGTGCGGCTCGGCAGAGTGGTTCGGTGCTTCCTCGCGTGGGGGGTGTGGGCGGTGTGGGCCGGGGCGGGCGCACCCCTGATCGGGGTGCGGTGCGGTCCCGCCCCGGCCGGTTCACGGGGTGTCAGCGCAGCCGGCCGGCGCCCGCCTTGTGGTCGACGATCACCGGGACCGCCTTCGCCGGGTCGACCTTGGTGCGCAGGGTCGGCGTCCAGCCCGCGCCCGACTGCAGGGTCTCGGCGGGGATCTCCGCGTTGTGCACGGCGATCAGGTCGACGGCCGTGCCGTTGACGTAGTTCCCGGCGGCGGTGACCGGTGCCTCGTTCCACTTCTTGAGGACCTTCGCGGCACTGACCCCGTCGGGCAGCGTGAACGCGTTCTTCTCGGCGACCAGTTGGGACTCCTTGCCGACGCCGTAGCTGTAGGAGTAGGAGTCGTCCGCCACGAAGTGGTTGTTGTACGAGTCGACCTGCCCGAAGCGGACCCGGGGCGCGCGCTCGACCAGCTTCGAGAACAGGTTGTGGTGGAAGGTGACCTTCAGGTGGCCCCGGTCGCCCGCCGCCGTGGACTCGCTGTCGCTGTTGCCGATCAGGATCGTCTTGTCGTGCTCGGTGAAGACGTTCCAGGAGGCGGTGACGTAGTCGGAGCCGCGGACGATGTCCAGCTCGCCGTCGTGCTGCTGGTAGAGCATCCCGAAGTGGGTGGGCGCCGCGCTGTCGGGGTGCTCCCCGTCGGTGAACGTGTTGTGGTCCATCCACACATGGGTGGAGCCGTAGACGACGGCCGTGTCGTACTCGGAGTTCCAGTTGCCCTTGGAGCCGTCGGTGGGGTCCCACTGCGGGAAGCAGTCGACGGGGCTCTCGAAGGTGAGGTTGCGGACGATGACGTTGTCCACGGCCTTGATCTGGAGGCTGGCGCCCTTGATGCCGGCGTTCCTGCCGACCCCGATGATCGTGGTGTTGGCCGGGATCTTCGCCTTGATGGCCGTGTCCTGGTTGGCGGCCGAGGTTCTGCGCAGCCCCTCGGGGCTGTCGGCGGGCTCGGCGCTCAGGTCGGTGTCGAGCCCCCAGGCCTCCGGCGAGTACTTGGCGAGGTAGGCGTCGAAGTCGTAGCCGGGCGCGGCGAAGGCCTCACACCCCTCGGAGACGGCGTCGATCGTCCCCTTCACCTTGATGATCTTCGGCGCGCTGCCCCCGGCGGCGAGGGCGGCCTTGAACTCCGCCCAGGTGCTGACGGTGTAGACGTGCTCGGCGTCGGCGGCGGCACCGCCGGTGGTCCCGGTCCCGTACGACGCCCAGCCGTCGTTGGCGGCGAGGGTCTGTCGTGCCAGGTCACGGGAGGTGTGGGCCTGGGCGGTGGTGCCGGTGAGCGTCAGGGCGAGGGCGGTGCAGCCGACCACGGCCACGCCTGTGGCATGCCCATGCCATCTCTGTGCATTCATTGTGCGGCTCTCTCTCGATGAAAGGTGGTTACGCGGTGGCCGTCGGCCAGGTGATCCAGGACTCCGGGATCTCCGCGTCGAGCCGACGCACGTCCTGGGGTGCCAGCACCCGGTGGTGCAGCAGCTCGGCGGCGACCAGCCGGGCCACGGCGATCGCGCCCGGCGGGTTGAAGTGCGTGTTGTCCTGCTCGGTGGCAGTCCAGTTGAAGTACTTCTTCGTCTCCTCGACGCCGAGCTTCTGCCACAGCGCGAGCGAGAGGGCCTGGAGATCGAGCAGCGGCACGCGCTCCTCCGCGGCGAGCGCACGCATCGCCGCCGGATAGTCGCCGTGACTCGGCACGGCGTTGCCGCTCGAGTCGAACCTCCGCCGCTCGACGGGCGTGGCGAGCACTGGCCGGGCACCGCGGGCCCGGGCACCGTCGATGTACAGGCGCAGATAGTCCTGGTACGTCGTCCAGGGCTCGGTGTAACGAGTGGGGTCCGTGGACTTCTCGTCGTTGTGCGCGAACTGGACGAGCAGAAGGTCCCCCGGCCGGATCGCGGAGAGGATGACGTCGAGCCGTCCCTCGTCGACGAAACTCTTCGAACTGCGCCCGTTCACCGCGTGATTGGCGACGGGCAGATCCTTCTGCAGGAAGAACGGAAGCGCCATGCCCCACCCGGTCTCGGGAGCGGCGTCGGCGTATTTCTGGGCGGCGGTGGAGTCACCGGCGATGAAGAGAGTGCGGGTCCTCTTTGAAGAGGAGGCGGCCTGCGCCGGGGCGGCCGCGAAAGCAAGAGGAACGGCGGCGAGCGCCGCGGTGGTGACCTGTCTGCGGGTGAGGGACACGACGATGTGCCTTTCTCGACGGTTTTACGAGATGAAGGTGCCTTTCAAGCGGAGGTAACCCCCGCGCCCCCGAAGGGGCGCGGGGCCGTACCCGACATGCGGCTCCGCCGCGTGGGCGCGGCCGGCCACGACGAATCCGCAGCCGGCCGTAAAGCCGGACCAGCGAACTCTCAGCCGTTCTGCTCGTTCCACTCGGCCTGAGCCGTGTTCAGCTGCTCCGCCAGCGTGTCCAGGAAGTCCTTCTCACTCATCTTCCCGAGCAGCACCTTCTGGAAGTTCGGCTCGTTGTCCGACTTCGAGATCGTGCCCCAGTCAGGCAGGTAGTACGGAAGCTGGACAATGGTCGTGGAACCGTCGGTCAGCGCCTCGGCCGCCAGCTTCGTGGGCTCGGCCTTCGAAATCCACGCATCCTTGGCGGCGTCGTTGTTCGCCGGAACCTGCCCCGCCGACTCGTTGAACTTCGAGTTCTGCTCGTGCGAGGTGGCGAACTCGATGAACTTCCAGGCGGCTTCCTTGTTCTTGGAACCCTTGAAAAGCCCGAGTCCGTCAACGGGGTTGGAGACCTGAACACGCTTGCCGGAGGAACCGATCGGCTGCGGGATGCCCCGGAACTTGTCCGTCCCGAACGCCTTCACATGGTCCTGGTAGGAGCCCAGGTTGTGGTTCAGCATTCCGATCGTGCCGGAGTCCCACTGGGCGACCATCTTGGTGAAGTCGTTGTTGAGGTCGGCGGCCGGAGTGTCCTTCTTGAAGAGGGCCGTGTACTTCTCGAGCGCCGCCACGTTCTTCGGGTCGTTGACCGTGGTCTTCTCACCGCTCGCGTCCCAGAAGGACGTGATGCCGGACTGCCCGTACATCGCGTCCAGCGCCTGGGCGATGGAGCCGGCACCACCGCGGATGGTGTAGCCGAACTCGTTCTTGGCGCTGTCGGTGAGCTTGTCCGCGGCCTCGTAGAACTTGTCCCACGTGGTCGGCTCGTCCAGGCCCGCCTGCTCGAACAGGTCGGTGCGGTAGTAGAGGACACCGTTGTTGGCGGAGGTCGGGATCGAGTACAGCGTGTCGTCACCGCCGCCGGCCGCCTTCAGCGACTTGACCATGTCCTCGTTGAGCTTGCCGTTGAGGGAGGACTTGGAGAGCCGGTCGTCCAGCGGGTCCAGCGCGTTCTGCGCGGAGATCGCCGCGATCATCGCCGCGCCGACACCGCCGACGTCCGGCAGGCCGCCGCCCTGGATGGCGGTGTCGACCTTGGACTGGTACTCGGTGGAGGCGATCCCGACGTACTCGACGTCGATGTCCGGGTTCGCCTTCTCGAAGTCGGCGATGATCTCCTTCCAGATGTCGGTGCGGACACCGCCGTTGTTGTCCCAGAAGACGATCTTGCCCTTGCCGCTGCCCTCGGCGCCCTTGTCACCGCCGGAGCCGCTGCCGTCGTCACCGCACGCGGTGGCGGTGAGCGCGAGCACGGAGCCCAGGGCGACTGCCATGGCGGCGCGCCTGCTTCTACGGATGCTGATCTTCATTGGTCGGCTCTCTTCTTCTGGATCCAGCACAGATGTGAAGTTGTGGGGGTCAGTGACGGGCGTACGGAGCCCAGTTGTCCGCACCCTTGAGGTAGTTGGCGACGGTGTGCGTCCTCGCGTCGGCGTCGCTCATCTGCGGCCGGTCCGCGGTGACATCCGCTCCCGGCCCATACGTCCGGTACTCGGCGAACCGCGCGTCCTTCCACGAGAAGCCGCTCATGTCGGTCCACGGCGAGGACTTGACCGCGGCAGGCAACTCGGTCTCACGGAACAGCACCTGGGCGACGGCGTTCGGCTCGCCGCCCGGATGCCACGGCCGGCCGAGGTGGAAGCTGCCGGCGGGCGCGTCGCTCACGACCTTCGACTTCGTGATCAGGAATCCGTACGGGTTCCCCGTCCACGTCGAAGCCGCCGTGATGTAGCCGTTGTTGGTGGTGGAGCCCCGGCTGAGCGCCTTGATGACGGACCGCTCGATGACGGTGGTCGCGCGTCCGTAGACGAAGTCGACATCGCCCTCGATGTACGAGTCGCGGATGTAGACCCGGCTGATCACGTCCAGCTTGGGGCTGTCGGTCATCAGGGTGTCCTGGTTGCCCAGGAAGGCGGTGTCCTCGAAGACGATCCGGTCGCCGGTCGTCTTCATCGCCAGCGCCTGCTCGCCGCTGAGCTCGTGCGCGGCCTCGTCGAAGTCGTTGCTGAAGGTGAGGTTGCGGGCCGTGACGTCGTTCGCGGCGATCCGTACGGTCGCGCTCCCCGTGGAGCCGCCGTACGCGGCGGGCGTGTCGTAGACGATGACGGTGTCGGACCGATCCTGTCCAGTCCCCTGCAGCACGATGTTCGGCTTCGTCGCGGGGACGAGGACCTTCGCCCGGTACGTGCCCGGCGCGACCGCGATCGTCACCGGCACGGCGTTGCCGTCGGGCACGGCGTCCACGGCGGCCTGCACGGTCGGGTAGTCGGCAGGGACGTGCAGCGTGGTATCGATGCGCTGCTGCGGCCCGGAGAACCGCTGGACCAGCGCCGGCACGGCGGAAGCCGGATCCAGGCGATAGTCGTAGAACTCCCGAGGATCGAAGGCGGCACCCCACTCGTCGGTGCGCCCGGTCGTGTTCCGCAGGATCGACCCGCGCTCCACCAACTCGGCGGTGGCGTCGGCCTGATAGGGATGCTGCACACCGTCGAAGTAGCTGTTCTCGATGACCATCCTGGTCTGGCCGCGCGACCAGTTCCCGTACGTCCACACCGGGTCGCCGTCGGCCACCTGCGCCGACAGGTAGTTGTTGTAGAGGTGGGCGTAGGCGCAGTTGTCCGCGGAGGGATTGCGCTGCTTGGTGCCCGTGAACCAGTTGTGGTCGATGGTGATCTGGGTCTGGACGTTGGTGGTCCAGCCGATCCCGAACGCCTTGTTGTGGTTGCTGAACTGGTTGTAGGAGACGGTGATGTACTGGCTGTCCTTGCGGATGTCGAGCAGTCCGTCCCCCATGTGCGTGAAGCGGTTGTGGTCGATCCACACGTGGTCGACGGTGTCCATCTGGATCGCGTCGAAGTCGGTCGTCTTACCGTCCCAGTCGCCCTCGACGTAGGAGTCGCGGATCGTCAGGTTGCGGATGACGACGTTGCTCGTGCCGGGGTTCAGATGGAGTTCCCCGTGGACGATCTCGCCGGTGTCGCCGACGCCGATGATCGTCTTGTTCGAGGTCACGACGATGTCCGAGCCGAACGGTTCGACTGCTATCGCGCCCGACACCCGTATGACGTACGGCTCTTCGGCCGCCGCGTACCTGGCCAGCGAGGCCTGGTCGGTGACGGTCACGACCTGGCCGCCCGCGCCGCCGGTGGTGCCACCCGCGAGGGAGGCGAAACCGTGGGCCCGGTCGGTCCAGCGGTCGGCCGCTGCCGAGGGGGCCGCGGCAGGCGTGGCCGCGGCCTTCGCCTCCCCGACCGTGCCGAGACACAACGCGGCCACGAGGCCGAGTACGGCGGCGACGACCTTGCCGTGCCCCGAACCAGGTCTCGGCAAGCGCTTGCTATGGAGGTGCGTCATTGCGGCTCCCAACAGGCGTTCAACAAATGCGTTCAACAGGCGTACGCGTGCGGTGCGTTACAGCAGGGGTGCGTTACAGCGGGCTGATCCTGAACTGTGTGAAACTCGCCGCGCCCGCATGCCCCGGGCCGACGGGCGCGAGGGCGAACAGGCCGAGCAGAGCGCCGACCCAGCGCCAGGGGGTGGCGGCGAAGACCTGGCCGGAAGGACGCAGGCCGTCCCCGACGTCGTAGAAGAAGCGGCAGCGTGCTCCCGCGCCGATCTCGATCCGCAGCCTGGCCCGCCCCTCGGGCGCGAGCCGCGGGTGGTCGGCGTCGCGTTCCTTCTCCGCGACGGCCTCGGCGAACCGGTGGACCAGGTGGACCGTCCCGTCGGTCCCCCGCTGCAGGCCGATCCAGCTGAAGGCGTCCCCGAGGACCGCGAGCCCGGCCCGAGCTCCCGGTTCCTCGCCGTGCAGGGCCAGTTCGACCTCGACGGCGGACGGGACGCCCGGCAGCCGCTGGGTGAGGACGTTCGGCAGTCTGCGCAGGTCGTGCGCGTCGGCCGAGCGGACGCAGGCCAGCCTGAGGCCGTCCCCCGAGTGCTGGGTGGCCCAGCCGTCCTGCGGGTTGGCCGTCCACTGCCACTGACGGCCGAAGCGTCCCCCGGGGAAGTCGTCGTCGGTGGCGGGCGCGGCGGCCTGCTGCGGTGGCAGGTCGGGCTTCCTGTGTACGGCCACGGGGGCGCCGTCGTCGCCGAGCACCGGCCAGCCGTCCGTGCCCCAGCGCATCGGCTGGAGGTGGACGACCCGGCCGTAGGCGCCGCGCTGCTGGAAGTGCAGGAACCAGTCCTCGCCGGACGGGGTGCGTACCCAGCCGCCCTGGTGGGGGCCGTTGACGTCGGTGTCCTTCTGCTCCAGGACGATCTTCTCCTCGTACGGCCCGAAGAAGCCGCGCGAGCGGAAGGCGCCCTGCCAGCCGGTCTCCACGCTCCCGGCGGGGGCGAAGATCCAGAACCAGCCGTCGTGCCTGTAGAGCTTGGGGCCTTCGAGGGTGAACCAGCCGGGGATGCGGTCCCCGTCGACGATCACCTTGCCCTCGTCGAGAAGTGACGTGCCGTCAGGGTGCATGCGGTGGCCGGTGAGGCGGTTCTTGATGCCCGAGCGGGACTTGGCCCAGCCGTGCACCAGGTAGGCCTCGCCGGTCTCCTCGTCCCACAGGGGGCAGGCGTCGATGAGCCCCTTGCCCTCCTTCAACAACTGCGGACGGGTCCAAGGACCGCGTATCTCCGGGGCGTTGATCTGGAAGATGCCCTGGTCGGGGTCGCCCCAGAAGATCCAGAAGCGGTCGTCGTGGTGGCGCAACGAGGGCGCCCAGACCCCGCAGTCGTGCCGCGGAGACCTGAACTCGCCTGCCGGTTCGAGGCGTTCGAGGGCGTGGCCGACCAGCGTCCAGTTGACCAGGTCACGGGAGTGCAGCAGCGGCAGGCCGGGGGCCCGGCCGAAGCTGGACGCGGTGAGGTAGAAGTCGTCGCCGACGCGGACGACGTCCGGGTCGGACCAGTCGGCGTTGAGAACGGGGTTCGTGTACGTCTCGGCGGTCGGAGCGCGATCCGTGTACGTCTCGGCGGTCGGAGCGGGATCCGTATGGGTCTCGGCGGTCACAGGCTCACCGCCTTGCGTATGAGGGCCGCGGCACCGTCCCGGTCGAGGCGGCCGTCGGCGACGACGGTGACGATCCGGCGTACGACGGTGTCGCCCGGCGCGATCGGCAGCCGCTCGTCGTGGGCCAGGGACGAGCCGACGCCCGGGTACTCGGCGGTGCGGACGAACCACGGGTCCCGGCGGGTCTGTTCGGTGACCCCGGCGAAGACCAGGGTCCAGGTGGAACCGGCCAGGGCGAGCCAGTCGGCGCGGGTGCCGTGGATCTCGGCCTCGCCCTCGGTGCCGGCGGTGAAGACCCGCGGGGCGTCGGGCTCCTTGCGGGCCCGCCAGAAGAAGCCGCCGTAGGCCGCCCCGGGGCGCCCGTTCGTCGCCGGGCTGCCGATGGACAGCGAGTCCGGGGTGACGTTGGTGAGGGAGAAGGTGAAGTCCAACGCCCAGGCGGCGTCGGTGAGTTCGGTGGCGGCGACGGTACGGCGCTCGCGCAGCAGCTCACCGCCCGCGGCCACCCAGCGCAGCTCCTCGACGAAACCGTCGGGATCGCGCAGCTGGAACGTGGTGTGGCGCTGGGCGCCGTGGTTGTCGAGCTCGGTCGGGCCCCGGTCGCGGACGTAGGTGCGGCCGCCCCAGAAGTTGTGCCCCTCGACGTCGGGAACGGCGACACCGACGCCGAGGTGGTGGATGTGGTCGGCGGGGCTGAGCTCCGTGACAGCCGTGCCGGCCAGGGTGGTGACGGGGTGCAGGTACGGGCGCGGGGAGAGCCGGGGCGGCAGCTCGGGCCGGGTGACGTAGCGGCCGACCGGTCGGCCCGCGACGCGCAGCACCGGCGAGTCGTTGGTCGTCATCAGGTGCTCACCTCTTTTCGTGGCGCCCACGAGGCGCCCAGCTCTGAGTAGAGGGCGAGGTTGTCGGCGGCGGCCGCGACGAGTCCGTCGATGCCGGGGACGACCCTGCGCTGCTCGTCCGGGAGCAGGTGCCAGGCGCTCTCCGGCAGCGGGGCCGGGTCGGGGGCCCGGCGGATCGCCTCGACGACCTTCATGAAGGCGCCGGTCGTGTCCGGGGTGACCAGCAGGTCGGCGCCGTCGGTGAGATGGTCGACGAGGTTCTCCAGCAGGTCGGTGCGGCCGTACTCGTACTCCTCGGGGCCGTGGTCGGCCCGCTGGAGCAGCACGCGGTCCTGCTTGTACCAGAAGGTGATCCGGCCGCTGCCGCCGTGCACGACGACGTACGGCTCGTCGGGGTCCTCGGCGCACAGGGTCGCGGCGACGGTGACCGGGAGGCCCCGCGTGGTGGTGACGCGGACGCAGGAGGTGTCGTCGGACTCGATGTCGTTGGCACGCAGCAGCTCGGTCTCGATCCCGGCGACGTCCTCCGCGTGCGACGCGTCGGCCAGCGCGAGGGCGGTGGCGACGGCGTGCGCGAGCGGGTTGGTCAGCGCCCCGTCGATCACGTCGACGCCGTTCAGCCGCCGCTTGCCCGCCCAGGGTGCCCGCCGGTAGTACGCCTCGGGGCGCGCCCAGGCGCCGGCCCCGCCGACGCCGGCCACGTCGCCGATCGCGCCCTCGGCGATCAGCTCGCGGATCGCGGGCACGGCGTGCGAGCCCAGCGACTGGAAGCCGATCTGGCAGCGGACCCCGGCTTCGGCGACCCCGTCCGCCATGCGGCGGAACTCGGCGTACGAAGGGGCGGGCGGCTTCTCCAGCAGGAGGTGCACGCCCCTTCGCGCGGCCGTCAGGGCCAGGTCCGTGTGGGTCGGGATCGGTGTGCAGATCACCGCGATCCGGGCGCCGGTCGAGTCGAGGAGGCCGCCGAAGTCCGCGGACTGCTCGGGCGTGCCGAGGCCCTCGGGAAGCTCGTCCGCGGTCAGCGGAGTCAGCTCGCAGATGCCGGCGATCCGGACGATCCCCTTGTCCTGGAGCCTGCGGATGTTGTCCAGGTGCCAGCGGCCGTGGCCCCGCGCGCCCGCCAGGACGATGTCTACGGTCATGGGATCCTCCCTGCGCCCGCGCCGCGTGCCACCTCTCGGTCGGCCACCTCGGCGCTGTCGATCTTTGTGTGCAGGGTAGGTGTCCAGCCGACGTCGGCCGTGAGGTCACGCTCGCTGCCCGAGTTGTAGGCGTTGTAGATGGCGAGCAGATCCACCGGATAGCCGTTGAAGAGGGTGCCCGTCTGGTGCAGGGCGGTGCCGTTCCAGCTCTTGACCAGGTCGGCGACCTCCACGTGGCCGGGGGTGGTGAAGGCGTTGTTCTCGGCGTGGATCCCGGACTCGGTGGAGACACCGACGGAGTAGCGGTAGTCCCCCTCGTCGACCACGTACCGGTTGTTGTAGAGGTGCACCTGCCCGAAGCGGACGCGCGGGGCGCGCTGGACGACCGACTCGAACTCGTTGTGGTGAAGGGTCACCCGGAGCTTGCCGCGGTCGCCGGTGGCCGTGTCGCCGTTGCCGATGAGCATCGCCTTGTCGTGGTCGGCGAACCGGCTCCAGGAGACGGTGACCAGGTCGGAGCCGTTGGTGATGTCCAGCAGGCCGTCGTGCCGCAGGTAGTTGCGGGCGAAGTAGGTGGGTTCCTTCTCGTCCGGGTGACCCTTGTCGGAGGCCGTGACGTGGTCGACCCAGACGTGGGTGGCTCCGGTCAGCCACAGGTTGTCGTACGCCGTCTTCCAGTCGCCGAGGCCGCCGGTGTTGGGCTGCCAGACGGGGAAGCAGTCGTACGCGTCGCGCAGTTCGAGGTTGCGGACGATGACGTTGTCGGCGTTCTTCACCTGGAGACTGGCGCCCTTCAGCACGGCGCCTTCGAGCCCGACGATCGTGGTGTTGGAGCCGACCGGCAGGACGATCCGCTCGGCCTGCTTCGCCGCCGACGCCTGGCGGGCCTCCTCCTGCGGGCCGCTCGGCTTGGCCGCTCCCCAGGTGCGGGGGTCGTAGGCGGCCAGGTACTTCTTCGTGCCGTAGCCGTCGGTGGCGTAGTCGGCGCAGTCCAGGTGGTCGCCGGTGTCGTCGGTGTTGGCGTCGATCGTCCCGGCGATCTTGATGATCTTCGGGGTGGCGCTGCCGCCGTCGAGGGCGCGGACGAGTCCGGCGCGGTCGGTGACCGTGTACACATGGGCGTCGTCGGCCGCCGCGCCGCCGGTGGTGCCGCCGTCGGCGGCCGCCCAGCCGTCGTTCGCGGGGAGGGTGTCGCGGCTGATGTCGCGGGCCTCGGCGTGGGCGGGGATGCAGAGCATCCCCAACAGGCCCAGGGCCACTACGAGGTGACGCTTCCTCATCCCTTCACCGCCCCTGCGCTGAAGCCCGTGATCAGCCACTTCTGGATGAAGGCGAACACGATCACGACGGGTACGGCCGCGATGATGCCGCCCGCGGCGAGCGCGCCGAGGTCGACGCTGTCCGCGCTCATCAGGGTGTTGAGGCCGACCGGGATGGTCTGCTTGCTCTGGTTGTTCAGGAACATCAGGGCGAACAGGAAGTGGTTCCAGGAGTGCACGAAGGCGAAGGAGCCGACGGCGATCAGACCGGGCCGCAGCAGCGGCAGGACGACGATCCGGAACGCGGTGAACCGGTTGCAGCCGTCGACCCAGGCCGCCTCCTCCAGCGAGTACGGCACGTTCTTGATGAAGTTGCTGATCAGGATCATCGACAGCGGCAGCTGGAAGACGGTCTCCGCGATGATGACGCTGCCCAGCGAGTTGATCATCTTCAGTTCGGCGAAGATCTCGAACAGCGGGACCAGGAGCAGCGCGCCCGGCACGAACTGGGAGCACAGCAGGGCCAGCATGAAGGCCTGCTTGATCTTGAAGTTGAACCGGGCGAGCGCGTAACCGCCGGCCAGCGCGACGAGGGTCGTCATCACCAGGGTGGCGAGACCGACGAGCAGGCTGTTCTGGAAGTAGGTGGCGAAGCTGCGCTCGGTCCACACCTTCTCGAAGTGGTCGAAGGTGATCGGCCAGGGCACGAGCGAGGTCGAGCCGGCCGGGCGCAGCGCGAAGAGCAGGATCCAGTAGAAGGGGATCAGCGTGAAGACGAGGTAGATCGACAGCGGCAGATAGATCTGCCAGCGGGGTGCCTCGTCCCAGGCGGGGCGCTTCTTGACCGGGCGCTGCGGTTCGGGAACCGTGCGCCGGGGGGCCGGTGCCACCGCGGTGGCCTCCTTGGTGCTCACTTGTCCCCACCTCCGAACTTGCTCAGGCGCAGATAGACCATCGAGCAGAAGAGCAGGATCACGAACGCCACCGTGGTCAGGGCGGAGGCGTAGCCGAAGTTGTGCGCGTCGACGCTGGTGTTGGCGATGTAGAGCGGGAGTGTCGTCGTCTCGCCGGCGGGTCCGCCGCCCGTGAGGGTGTAGAGGAGGTCGACGTTGTTGAACTCCCACACCGCGCGCAGCAGCGTGGACAGGATGATGGCGTCCTTCAGGTGCGGCAGCGTGATGTGCCAGAACTGCTTGATCCGGCTGGCCCCGTCGACCTCGGCCGCCTCGTACAGGTCCTTCGAGACGGACTGCAGGTCGGCGAGGATGAGGATCGCGAAGAAGGGGACACCGCGCCACAGGTCGGCGACGACCGCCGCCGGGAACACGGTGGAGGTGTCCGACAGCCAGCTGGTGCCGTAGGAGCCCATGCCCATGTCCGCGAGGTAACGGGTGATGCCGGTCTGGGAGTTGTAGAGCAGCACCCAGATCGCGGAGGTGAGCACGCCGGAGACGGCCCACGGGGAGAAGACCAGGGCGCGTCCGAGCGAGCGGCCCACGAAGGTCTGGTTGACGATGAGGGCCAGCGCCAGACCGAACATCAGCTGGAGCCCGACCTCGACGAAGACCCACTTGGCGCTGAAGGTCAGCGTGTCCCAGAAGACGGGGTCGTCGGTGAAGGCGTGGACGAAGTTGTCGAAGCCCGCGTAGCCGTTGCGCCACGGTTTGGTGGGGTTGTAGTTCTGCAGGCTGTAGTAGAAGACGCTGATGACCGGGTAGGCGATGAAGCCCAGCATGAGCAGGGCCGCCGGCGCGATCAGCAGGTACGGGAGCCTGCGCGGCGTGGCGGAGGCACGGCGTCGCCGGGGTGGCGCGGGCGGTTTCGCCACGGCTGCGGCTTGGGCCATGACTGTTCTCCGTTTCTGGGTACGACGTGCGTTCTGGTGCGGGTGTTTCTCGTTCGGGTGAAGCGCTTTCTCTCGTGGCGCGGTTCGTTCTTGGCCTTGAATGGCGGTACGGCGGTTCAGCCCGCGTACGGGTCCTGCACCTTGCCCGGGCGGGCCAGGAACTCGAAGTCGCAGCCCGTGTCGGCCTGGGTGATCTGTTCGTTGTAGAGCGCGCCGTAGCCGCGCTCGTAACGCACCGGCGGCGGCGTCCACTCGGCCCGCCTGCGCTCCAACTCCTCGTCGTCCACGTTGAGTTGAAGGGCACGGGCCTCGACGTCGAGGGTGATGCTGTCGCCGGTCCGTACGAGGGCCAGCGGTCCGCCGATGTACGACTCGGGCGCCACGTGCAGCACGCACGCGCCGTAACTCGTGCCGCTCATCCGGGCGTCGGAGATCCGGACCATGTCCCGCACGCCCTGCCTGAGCAGGTGGTCGGGGATGGGCAGCATGCCGTACTCGGGCATGCCCGGACCGCCCTTGGGCCCGGCGTTGCGCAGCACCAGCACGCTGTCGGCGGTGATGTTCAGCGACGGGTCGTTGATGGTCCGCTGCATGGTCCGGTAGTCGTCGAAGACGACCGCCGGACCGGTGTGCTTGAGCAGGTGCGGCTCGGCGGAGATGTGCTTGATGACCGCACCGTCCGGGCAGAGGTTGCCGCGCAGGACGGCGACCCCGCCCTCGTCGGCGACCGGGTTGTCCCGGGGTCGGATGACGTCGTCGTTGTGCACCTGCGCGCCGGTGATCTGCTCGCGCATGGTGTCGTACGAGACGGTCGGCCGCTCCAGGTGGAGCAGGTCCGGGATCCGGGAGAGGAACCCGGGCAGACCTCCGGCGAAGTGGAAGTCCTCCATGAGGTACGTCTGTCCGCCGGGCCGTACGTTGGCGAGCACCGGGACCGTGCGGGCGATGCGGTCGAAGTCGTCGAGGGTGAGCTTGACGCCCGCCCGGCCCGCCATGGCGATCAGGTGGATCACGGCGTTGGTGGAGCCGCCGAGGCCGAGGACGGTGGTGACCGCGTCCTCGAAGGCGTCACGGGTGAGGATCTGGCTCAGCTTCCGGTCTTTGTGGACCAGTTCGACGATCCTGAGGCCCGCGGCGGCGGCCATCCGGTCGTGCCCGGAGTCGACGGCCGGGATGCTGGAGGCGCCCGGCACCGTGACGCCGAGGGCCTCGGCGGCGGCGGTCAGGGTGGACGCCGTACCCATCGTCATGCAGTGGCCGGGCGAGCGGGCGAGGCCGGACTCCAGTTCGGTCATCTCGCAGTCGCCGATGAGGCCGGCCCGCTTGTCGTCCCAGTACTTCCACATGTCGGTGCCGGAACCGAGGACCTCGTTGCGCCAGTGCCCCGGCAGCATGGGCCCGGCGGGCACGAAGACGGCGGGCAGGTCGACGGTCGCGGCCCCCATGAGCAGGGCGGGCGTCGACTTGTCGCAGCCGCCCATCAGCACGGCGCCGTCGACCGGATACGACCGCAGCAGCTCCTCGGTCTCCATCGCGAGCATGTTGCGGTAGAGCATCGGGGTCGGCTTCTGGAAGGTCTCGGAGAGGGTGGAGACCGGGAATTCGAGCGGGAAACCCCCGGCCTGCCACACCCCCCGCTTCACGGCCTGCGCACGGTCCCTCAGGTGCACATGGCAGGGGTTGATGTCGGACCAGGTGTTGAGGATCGCGATGACCGGCTTGCCGAGGTGCTCCTCGGGCAGGTAGCCGAGCTGGCGGGTGCGGGCGCGGTGGCTGAAGGAACGCAGCCCCGACGAGACGCCGCTGCCGTACCACTGGTGGCTTCTGAGGTCCTCGGGGCGCTTTCCGGTCGGCCCGTTCACATGGACCACCCGGCGGCTATGGCGGCGACTTCCGCCCGTTCGTCCTCGGGCAGGTGCCTGCTGGGCGGTCGCACCTCGCGACGGCACAGGCCGAGGGAGGCGAGGGCCTCCTTGACGACGGTGACGTTGTTGGCGGAGCCGTTGGCCGCTCGGAGTTCCTCGAAGCGGCGGATCTGCTCCCAGACCTTCATGGCGGCCGGGAAGTCGCCGGATCGAAGCGCTTCGATCATGTTCAGCGAAACGGACGGGGCGACGTTCACGAGCCCCGAGGTGAAGCCGGTGGCGCCCGCGGAGAAGTACGAGGGGGCGTACGGCTCGGCGAGACCGGCCACCCAGACGAAGCGGTCCAGGCCTGCGTCGCGGGCGAACGCCGCGAACCTGGCCGCGTCCGGGACGGCGTACTTCACGCCGATCACGTTCGGGCAGTCGTCGGCGAGTTGGGCGAGGCGTACGCCGTGCAGCTGGGCGTTGCGGATGTACGGGACGACGCCGAGCTCGGGCACGGCCTCGGCGATCGCGCGGTGGTAGTCGACCCAGCCGCTCTGCGAGACGTACGGGTGGACCGGCTGGTGGACCATCACCATCTGGGCGCCGAGCTCACGGGCGTGCCGTGCGGAGGCGATGGCGGTCGGCACGTCGTGCCCGACCCCGACGAGGATCACGCCGCGGTCGCCGGTCTCGTCGATGGTCCACTCGGTGACGAGCTGCCGCTCCTGGGGGGTGAGGGCGTAGAACTCCCCGGTGTTGCCGTTGGGGGTGAGGGTCCTGACCCCTCCGTCGAGGAGACGACGCAGCAGGGCCCGGTGGGTGTCCTGGTCGATCGTGCCGTCCTCGGCGAACGGTGTCACCGGGATCGCCACCACGTCGGCCAGGGCCGTCCGCTGGGTCTCGAACGTCGCTGTCATGCCTGACCGTCCTCTCCCTGGGCCCCGGACTCCTCTTGCGGAAAGGCCCGTTGCACGAACGACCCGATGTGTGCGTGAAGGGCGCGTGCCGCTCCGTCGGCGTCACCGGCGAGGGCGAGCCGCAGGATCTCCCGGTGCTCGCCGGCCTCCCGCTCCCAGGACGGCGAGGCCGCCCAGGCGACGGCGGAGACAAGGGCCGCCTGGTCGCGGACCTCGTCGAGCATCCGGCCGAGCAGCGGGTTGCCGCACGGCAGGTAGAGGGCGCGGTGGAACTCACGGTTGGCCAGGGAGCGTTCGGCGGTGTCGGTGGCCTCGTCGGCCCTGGTCAGCGCGGACCGGGCGGCGTCCAGGGACGCCCCCCGCTGCACGGCACGCCTCAACGCCTCGGGCTCCAGGAGCAGCCGGACGTCGTAGACCTCGCGCGCCATGTCCGCGTCCACCATGCGCACCGTGACGCCCTTGTACTGGCTCATCACGACCAGGCCGGTGCCGGCCAGGGTCTTGAGCGCCTCGCGCACCGGGGTCTTGGACACCCCGAACTGTGCGGCGATCTCGGTCTCGACCAGAGCCTGCCCGGGCGTCAACTGCCCGGTGAGGATGCGGTGTTTGATCCCTTCCAGCACGTACTGCGTGCGGGAGGGGATCGGGGTGGGCACAGAGGTCATGCGCGCCTCTCGGATCTCGCGTATCGGATCTCACGTATCGCGTCTCATATATGACGTACGAAGTACGACGGGTTGAAGGTAGGAGGGGGCATGTGTTTCGTCAATGCTTCTGACAAAGGAAGTTGACGTTGCGGCAAAGACCGCCGGTCAGACGGTCCGGGTCTCCCCGACGCGGGCGAAGGCGGTCGGCCCGCCGAAGACGGAGGCGGCACGGGCGGTCGCCTCCGCCGGGGTGAGCGTGGGCCCCACATGCGTGACGAGCAGCCGGCGTACGCCGGCCGCGCGGGCCACCTCGCCGGCGTCCTCAGGGGTCAGATGAACCTGTTCGCCTTCGCGATGCGCGTCGATGTCGGCCTCGCAGAGGAACAGGTCGGCGTCGAGGGCGAGTTCGGTCAGCGCGGCACAGGGACCGGTGTCGCCGGAGTAGGCGAGGGTGCGTTGGCCGGTTTCGGCACGCAGGCCGTAGGCCTCGACATCGTGCTTGGTTTTGTGCGCGGTGAGGAGCAGTTCGCCGTGCCTGGCGCTATGGCCGTCGTACAGGGTCCGGAAGTCGAAGATGCCGCTCAGGAACCCCGCGTCCGGCCGCCCGAAGAACCCGGCGAGGCGCTGCGCGCAGCCGGCCGGGGCGTAGACGGGGATGGGGGCGGCCGGGGTGAGCCCGCCGTAGGCCAGGCCGTACACGGCGGAGAGCAGATCGGCGTTGTGGTCGGCGTGCAGATGCGAGATCCAGATCGCGCCGAGCCGTGCCGGATCGGTGTGCCGCTGCAACTGAGCGAAGGTCCCCGGCCCGGCGTCCACCCACACCTCGGCACCGCCACCGCGCACCAGATGGCCGGAGCAGGGCCGGTCCGGCAGCGGGTGCGGGGAGGCGGTGCCGAGGACGGTGAGGGTGAGGGGCATGCGGGGAGCGTAGTTCGCCCCGGGCCGCACGCCGATCGATCACGGCTTCGGCGTCCACCCCGGATCCCGCCCGCTCAACCCCACCGCCCGGTCGAGCAGCGAGGCCTCCACGGGCACCGGGACGACGGGGCCGAAGATGCCGCCTCCGCGGTCCGGGTCCTCGGCGGCCATGAGGAGGAAGTCGTACGACGCCTGCAGCGCGGCGGGGTCCGGGGCGTACGGCTGCCCGGTCGCGCGGGCCAGGTCCCAGCCATGGATGACCAGCTCGTCCACCGCGACCGCGGCGGCGACCGCGCCCGGCAGGTCCACGCCGCCCGCGCGGGTCATGCCGGTCCAGGCGGCCGGGTCACGCCAGGCCTCGGCCAGTTCGTCGAGGACCTTGGGCAGCTCCTCGCGCCAGCCGGGGGCGATGTCGGGCACGGCGGCCTCCGGGCTGGTGTCGGTCGTGACGCCCAGGTCCTTGCGGCCGGCGTCACGGAAGGCGACGGCCAGGCCGGCCAGGTGTCCCAGCAGGTTGCGCACGGCCATCTCCGGGCACGGTGTCGCGTCCCCGAGCTGCGCGTCGAACACGCCCTCCGCGAGGCGGGCGACGATCCGTGTCTGCGGTCCGAGGTCGAGGGTTGTCGGGGTCATGTGCTGCTCCTCCGGGGTGCGGACTCTTCTCATGGGGTGGACCGCCCGCACCCCGAAAACTCATCGCACGCCGGCCTCGACCCGTGCCGCGCGGACGAGCTCGGCCGGCGTCCGCCCCAACCCGGACAGCCCGGACAGCCCGGACAGCCCGGACAGCCCGGACAGCCCGGACAGCCCGGACAGCACAAGGCGATCACCGGGTCGCAGATCGCGCAACCCGGGGAGGAGGGGAGGAGCCATGGGCGAAGGGAACGACCGCGTTGCCGGCTCGCCATATGAGCCCCCACCCGGCCGGTCCCCTGCTCGGCACGCTCGCCGACCGCACCCGCCGCAAGCCCCTGCTGATCACGATCGAGCTGTTGCCGGCCGCCCTGCTCCTCACGCTGTTCGCCGGCGACTCCCCGGGCCGTCCGTGGCTCCTCTTCTGCGTCCTGTTCGGTGTACGGCGCAGCCCCCGTCGCCCATGACGCGGCCAAGTCGGCGCCGGCCGCCGCAGTCGGCCCGGCGCCGCTCGGCGGCTTCAACGGGCTCAGGACGACGGCGGTCGAGGTCAGAGCTCGCCGAGCCCCTTGCGTACGGCCGCCAGGTCGTCGTCCGACGCCAGCCCCGCGTGATACAGCCGAAGTTCCGTTGCACCGAGCTCCCGGGCCCGCGCGGCGTCCGCCCCGACCGTGCCCGGGCTGCCGCCCATGCCCGAGACCACACCGAAGTTGGCGGCGACGACGGCGTCCTCCCGCCGCTGCTGTGCGAAGGGCGTCAGCAGACCGGGGCCGCCCGCGCAGGGCACGACCACGCCGTCCGCGACGGACAGGATGTGCCCGGGATCCACTCCCGGGTTGGCCCCGACGTGGTAGGTCACGGGGTCCGCGTGCAGCAGCACCTGGAAGCCCTCGGGAGCGGCGGCGCGGACCGCGGCGACGGCCGTCTCCTGGAGCGTGCGGGCGGTGTCGTCGCGCCACGCGCGCGTGGCGGCGGCCGTCTCCTCCCCGAGGAGCTTCTCGACTCCCGCCCAGCCTCCCTCGTCGGGCGCCCCCTGCCACACCGGTTCCAGCGCGTCCCGCACGGCGGACGCCAACGCGTCGGCGTCCAGGCCCTGTCGGCCGTATCCGTCCCGGCAGGCCGGGCAGAAGCAGAGTGCCATCAGGTACTGTCCGGCGTCCCCGAGACCGACCCCGCCGGTCTTGTCGTGGGCGTGCAGGTGCTGGAGGCCGTACCAGCCGAGGGACTCCAGCTCGGTGCCGCGGGCCCCCGGCCGTACGGCCGCCTCGGCGGCCAGGTCGACGAGGTACGCGCGCGTGGCGGGCTGCGCGATGCAGGGGGCCCACGGGTAGCGGTCGCCGTAGGCGTTGACGACCGAGGTGTCCGGGTGGTCGGCGCCCAGGCGGGAGTTGTGCGCGAGGACGACCCAGGTGTGCACCTCCAGGCCGGCGTCCGCAAGCGCGGTGGCCGCCTCGCCGAAGGCGTCCCCGGGGGCCCAGTCGCCGGCGGCGTACGGGCGCAGTTCCCGCCCCTGCCAGCGGTCGTCCGTGGGGTACAGCACGGCCGCGTGCTCCGCGGTGACGATGCGGTGGCGCGGGTGGCGGGGGGTCAGGGCGCGGGTGGAGTGGTAGGCGGCGGCAAGGGTCGCCTGTTGCACGCCGAGCGCGGCGATGCGGCCCGCGGCGTCCGGGTCCCCGTTGACGTCCCAGGGGTAGACGAACGTAGACGTCTTCACTTGTCCTCCGCCTTCACGTGCCTGTCCTGCGCCTTCACATGCTTGTCCTGCGCCTTCACGTGCTTGTCCTCGGCCTTCGGGTGCTCGCTCTCCGCGTTCACTTGCCCTCGTCCAGCAGCGCATACCCGCGCTCGATCACCTGAGCGAGCTGCTTGACATGATCCTCGCTCGGCTCGTGCAGCGGGGGCCGCACCTCCCCCACGTCGAGTCCGCGCAGCCGTACGCCGGCCTTGACGAGGGCGACGGCGTAGCCGCGGCCCTGGGCGCGCAGTTCGACGAAGGGCCGGTAGAAGCCGTCGAGGAGCCGGTGGGCGGTGGTGTCGTCGCCGGTTCTGTGGGCCTCGTAGAAGGCGAGGGCGATCTCGGGCGCGAAGCAGAAGACGGCGGAGGAGTAGAGGGTGACACCGAGGCCGCGGTAGGCGAGCTGGGTCTGCTCGGCGGTCGGCAGTCCGTTGAAGTAGAGGAAGTCGCCGTGGACCTCGGTGCGGACGGCGCTCACGATCCGCTGCATCAGGTCCAGGTCGCCGAGCCCGTCCTTGAAGCCGATGATCCCGTCGGTACGGGCCAGTTCGACGACGGTCTCCGGGGTGAACACGGCGTTGTCGCGCTGATAGACGATCACCGGCAGCGGGGTCGCCGCGGCCACCTCCCGGTAGTGCCGCAGCAGCCCCTCCTGCCCGGCAATCACGAGGTACGGCGGCATGGCGAGCAGCCCGTCCGCCCCGGCCGCCTCGGCGAGCCGCGCGTACCGCACGGCGAGCGCGGTGCCGTAGCCGACGCCCGCGACGACCGGCACCCGGCCCGCGGTCTCCTCCACGGCGGCCCGCACACACGCCTCGAACTCCTCGGGCACCAGCGCGTGGAACTCCCCGGTGCCGCAGCACGCGAAGACGGCGGCGGCTCCGGCCTCCACCCCGCGGCGCACATGCGCGCGGTAGACGTCGAGGTCGACGGAGCCGTCGGGGCCATAGGCGGTGACGGGGAAGAACAGAGGCCCGCCGGGGATGCCGAGTCGAGCGGCGAGGGGGGCTGACGTCACGGGCTCTCCCTAGAACAGCGCTCACGCTTATGATTTGCATCCATATTTATGAACGCCTCCACCCTAAAGAGCCCCTCCAGGGCCGGTCAAGCACACAAACCCGCGTCACAGAAGCGAATTTCCCAGGTCCGCGCCATACTTGACGGGATACGTCGACGATCCTTAGCGTGTCCACGAATGTGAATGCCGTCCACACATGCACCCACCTGCCACAGGCGGCGGACCCCAAGGAGACCCGAGGATGCCCGCTCCCCGCACCGTTCTGCTCACCGGCGCAGCCGGCGGACTCGGCTCCCTGATGCAGAACCTGCTCCCGGCCTTCGGCTACGAACTGCGCCTGCTCGACCTGCGCCCCATCCACGGCGAGCCGAACGCGATCGTCGCGGACCTCGCCGACAAGGACGCGGTGCGCGAGGCCGTGCGGGGCGTCGACGCGATCATCCATCTCGCGGGCATCTCCCTGGAAGCCCCCTTCGAGAAGATCCTCGGCGCGAACATCGTGGGCACGTACAACCTGTACGAGGCCGCCCGCGAGGAGGGCATCGAGCGGATCGTCTTCGCCTCCTCCAACCACGCGGTCGGCTTCACCCCGCGCCCCCAGGGCGACGACCCCTTGATCCCGATCGACACCCCGCACCGCCCGGACACCTTCTACGGCCTGTCCAAGTCCTTCGGCGAGGACCTCGCGCAGTTCTACTGGGACAAGCACGGCATCGAGACGGTCTCCGTCCGCATCGGCTCCTGCTTCCCCGAGCCGACCAGCGTGCGCATGCTCTCGGTGTGGATGAGCCCCGCCGACGGCGCCCGTCTCTTCCACGCGGCGCTGACCGCCGAGGGCGTGGGGCACACCGTCGTCTACGGCTCCTCCGCCAACACCCGGCTGTGGTGGGACCTGACCACCGCGCGGGCGCTCGGCTACGACCCGCAGGACGACTCCGAGCCGTATGCCGAGAAGCTGATCGCCGAGCAGGGCGAGCTGGACCCGGAGAACGTGGCGCACGCCTGCCTCGGAGGTCACTTCGTGAGCGACCCGCCGATCTGGCCGTACTAGTACTTGTAAGCAGCACACGACTGGCACTCGGCAACAGCAGGGCGGCGGGCGGGCACCGAACGGGCCCGCCCGCCGCCCTGTTCGGGCACCCGCGCTGCCCGATCCCACGCGCCGCCGCGCAGGCACGCAGGTCCACGGCGGGCCTGCGTCGCCGCAAACGGGCACACCCGGGCAGTATCGGGCCCGCAACAGACCTGGTCAGTGCCGCACAGCCGCTGTAGAACTTCCCCCATGGGCCGCACAGGGCCCGAACGGGCAAGGCGGCGGTACGGAGGCAGGGTGTCGGCCATGAGCATCAGGACGGCAGAGGAGCGCCAGCGGGAGATCGTGCGGGCCGCGCGTGCCACCGGCTCGGTCGATGTCACCGCGCTCGCCGCCGAGCTGGGCGTGGCCAAGGAGACCGTACGGCGGGATCTGCGCGCCCTGGAGGACCACGGCCTGGTCCGCCGCACCCACGGCGGCGCCTATCCCGTGGAGAGCGCCGGGTTCGAGACGACGCTCGCGTTCCGCGCCACCAGCCACGTTCCCGAGAAGCGCCGGATCGCGGCCTCCGCGGCCGAGCTGCTGGGGGACGCCGAGACGGTCTTCGTCGACGAGGGCTTCACCCCGCAGCTCATCGCCGAGGCACTGCCCAGAGACCGGCCGCTGACCGTGGTCACCGCGTCCCTGCCGGTCGCGGGTGCGCTGGCCGAGGCCGAGGCCGACGGGATCTCCGTGCTGCTGCTGGGCGGTCGGGTCCGCTCCGGCACCCTCGCCACCGTCGACCACTGGACGACGAAGATGCTGGCCGGCTTCGTCGTCGACCTCGCTTACATCGGCGCCAACGGCATCTCTCGCGAACACGGCCTGACCACGCCCGACCCCGCGGTCAGCGAGGTCAAGGCGCAGGCGATCCGAGCCGCGCGCCGTACGGTGTTCGCGGGCGTGCACACCAAGTTCGGCGCGGTCAGTTTCTGCCGGTTCGCCGAGATCGGCACACTGGAGGCGATCGTGACGAGCACCCTCCTTCCGACGGCCGAGGCCCACCGCTACTCACTGCTGGGCCCACAGGTCATCCGCGTCTGAAAAACCGGCTTACTCCCCTTGCAGGGCACTTCCGCACCCGGCGGCGCCCCTTATCCACCCATACGTCCAGGAGCGATCCATGCGAACCCAGAGCCGACGGCGGCCACCGCGAGCCACGCTCGCCATGGCCGCCGCAGGGACGCTGCTCGCCCCGCTGCTCTCCGGCTGTTGGGTCGGAGCAGGCGGGTCCGGTTCCGGCGGCAACTCCATCAATGTCCTGATGGTCAACAACCCCCAGATGACAGAGCTGCAAAAGCTCGCCCCCCGCTTCACCGAAGAGACCGGCATCAAGGTCAACTTCACGGTCCTCCCCGAGAACGACGTCCGCGACAAGATCAGCCAGGACTTCGCCAACCAGGCGGGCCAGTACGACGTGGCGACGCTCTCCAACTACGAGATCCCGATCTACGCCCGCAACGGCTGGCTGCGCGAGATGAACTCCTACGTCGCCAAGGACCCGGCGTACGACGAGCAGGACGTCCTCAAGCCGATGCGCCAGTCCCTGACCGGCGACGACGGCAAGCTCTACGGCCAGCCCTTCTACGGCGAGTCGTCCTTCCTGATGTACCGCAAGGACGTGTTCGAGAAGGAGGGCCTGACGATGCCCGCGCACCCCACCTGGACCCAGGTCGCGGACCTGGCCGCGAAGGTGGACGGGGCCGAGCCGGGCATGAACGGCATCTGTCTGCGCGGCCTGCCGGGCTGGGGCGAGGTGATGGCGCCCCTGACGACCGTCGTGAACACCTTCGGCGGCACCTGGTTCGACAAGGGCTGGAAGGCACGGCTGAACTCCCCCGCGTTCGAAAAGGCGGTGAAGTTCTATGTCGACCTGGTGCGCGAGCACGGAGAGTCCGGCGCCGCCCAGTCCGGCTTCGCCGAGTGCCTCAACAACATGACCCAGGGCAAGGTCGCCATGTGGTACGACGCCACCTCCGCAGCCGGTTCCCTGGAGGCGTCGAACTCCCCCGTCAAGGGCAAGCTCGGCTACGCCCCCGCCCCGGTCGAGAAGACGCATTCCTCCGGCTGGCTCTACACCTGGGCCTGGGGCATCCAGGACGCGTCCCGCAACCCCGACAAGGCCTGGAAGTTCGTCTCCTGGGCGTCCGGCAAGCAGTACGAGCAGCTGGTCGGCGACGAGATCGGCTGGTCCAACGTGCCCGCCGGCAAGCGCGCGTCGACGTACACGAACCCCGCCTACGTCAAGGAGGCCGCCGCCTTCCAGGAGATGACCAAGGAGGCCATCGAGGGCGCCCGGCCGGGCGACCCCGGCGTGCAGCCGCGCCCCGCGCCCGGCATCCAGTTCGTCGGCATCCCCGAGTTCACCGACCTCGGCACCAAGGTCTCCCAGGAGATCAGCGCGGCCATCGCCGGACGCCAGTCCGTCGACGCGGCCCTGAACAAGTCCCAGCAGCTCGCCGAGCGGATCTCCGAGGAGTACGAGGGACGATGACCGCGACGACCACGGCTCCGGCAGCCACCACTCCCGCACACACCGCGCGGCCGCCCTCCGACCGCCTGCGCGCCTGGGCCACCCGGGGACCGCTGCTCCCGGCCCTCATCTTCATGATCGCCGTGACCCAGCTCCCGTTCGTGGCCACGGTGGTGATCTCCTTCTTCGACTGGAACTCCCTCTATCCCAAGGCCCGCCGGTTCACCGGCTTCGACAACTACCAGCAGGTGCTGAGCGACGCCGACCTGCGGCAGTCGGTGTGGACGACGGTCCTGCTGACGGTGACGGTGGTGCTGGGCAGCCTGGTGCTGGGCCTGGCCCTGGCACTGCTCCTGGACCGGAAGTTCCGGGGCCGGGGCGTGGTCCGCACGCTGCTGATCGCCCCCTTCCTGGTGGTACCGGTGGCAGCGGCACTGCTCTGGAAACATGTGCTCTACAACCCCGAATACGGCCTGCTCAATGGGCTGTTGCACTATGTGGGCGGCCCACAGCCCGACTGGATCTCCAACACCCCGCTGCTCGCGGTCGAGGCCTCCCTGGTGTGGCAGTGGACGCCGTTCATGATGCTCATCCTGCTGGCGGGCCTGCAGAGCCGCGACCAGCAGCAGATGGAAGCGGCACGGGTGGACGGCGCGAGCGACTGGCAGATCTTCCGCTACCTCACCCTCCCGCACCTGCGCCGCTACCTCGAACTCGGCGCCCTGCTGGGCTCGATCTACATCGTCCAGAACTTCGACGCGGTGTTCACCATCACCTCGGGCGGTCTGGGCACGGCGAACCTCCCCTACACCGTCTACCAGAGCTTCTACCAGGCCCACGAGAACGGCCTCGCCTCGGCCGCGGGCGTCCTGGTGGTCATCGGCTCGATCATCATCGCGACCTTCGCGCTGCGCGTGGTGTCGTCCCTGTTCCGAGAGGAGGTGGGTCGGGCATGAGCAACATCGCCGTACTTCGTGGCCGTCGCAAGGGTGCGGGACTCGGCCTGGTGGCCTGGCTGGCCGGGATCGTGTTCTTCCTGCCCATCGCGTGGATGGCCCTGACCTCCTTCCACTCGGAGGCGGACGCGGCCACCAACCCGCCGTCCTTCACCGCCGCCCTGACCCTGGACGGCTACCGCGAGTTCTTCGGCACGGGCGGCGGCGCGAGCCCCTGGCCGGCGCTGATCAACTCGGTGGTGGCGTCGGTGGCATCGACGCTGTTCGTCCTGCTGCTGGCACTCCCGGCGGCGTACGCGCTGTCGATCCGCCCGGTGAAGAAGTGGACGGACGTCCTGTTCTTCTTCCTGTCGACGAAGATGCTGCCGGTGGTGGCGGGCCTGCTGCCGATCTACCTGTTCGCCAAGAACACGGGGATGCTCGACAACATCTGGCTCCTGGTCATCCTCTACACCTCCATGAACCTGCCGATCGCGGTCTGGATGATGCAGTCCTTCCTGGCCGAGGTCCCGGTGGCGATCATCGAGGCGGCCCGGGTGGACGGGGCGCGGCTGCCGACGATCCTGGCGCGCGTGGTGGCCCCGATCGCACTCCCCGGCATCGCGGCGACGGCCCTGATCTGCTTCATCTTCAGCTGGAACGAGCTGCTGTTCGCCCGAGTGCTCACCGGCGTGGTCGCCGAGACCGCCCCCGTGTTCCTGACCGGCTTCATCACCAGCCAGGGCCTGTTCCTGGCGAAGGTGTGCGCCGCGTCGCTCGTGATCTCCCTGCCGGTGCTGGCCGCGGGGTTCGCCGCCCAGGACAAGCTGGTCCAGGGCCTGTCGTTGGGAGCCGTCAAATGAAGGCCGCCGTCATCGAGTCCGTGGGCCGCGCCGTCGTCACCGAGGTCCCGGACCCGACTCCCGGGCCGCGCCAGGTCGTCGTCGAGGTCGCGGCCTGCGGGCTGTGCGGGACCGATCTGCACATCCTCCAGGGCGAGTTCGCGCCCGAGCTGCCGATCGTTCCCGGGCACGAGTTCGCGGGCGCGGTGGTCGGGGTCGGCACCCGGGTCACGGAGGTGTCGGTGGGCGACCGGGTCGCGGTGGACCCCTCGCTGTACTGCTACGAGTGCCGGTACTGCCGTACGGGCCACAACAACCTCTGTGAACGGTGGGCCGCGATAGGTGTCACCACGGCGGGCGGCGCGGCGCAGTACGCGGTGGCACCGGTGGCGAACTGCGTGAAGCTGCCCGAACACGTCCGCACACAGGACGCGGCGCTGGTGGAGCCGTTGTCCTGCGCGGTGCGCGGTTACGACGTGCTCCGGTCACGGCTCGGCGCCCACGTGCTGATCTACGGCTCCGGAACGATGGGCCTGATGATGCTGGAGCTCGCCAAGCGCACCGGGGCGGCCAGCGTGGACGTGGTGGACCTGAATCCGGCGCGGCTGGAGACGGCACAGCGGCTCGGAGTCTCCGGGTCGGCGGCGAACGCGGACGAGCTGGAACGGCCGCAGGGCTGGGACGTCGTGGTCGACGCGACGGGCAATGCGGCGGCGATCCAGGACGGCCTCGACCGGGTCGCGAAGGCCGGCACCTTCCTGCAGTTCGGCGTCGCCGACTACGCGACCCGCGTGAGGATCGACCCGTACCGCATCTACAACCAGGAGATCACCATCACCGGGTCGATGGCGGGTACTGCACAGCTTCGAGCGGGCGGCCGAACTGTTCGCGAAGGAGGTGCTCGACCCCGACGTGTTCATCAGCGACCGCATCCCGCTGGAGCGGTATCCCGAGGCGCTGGAGCAGTTCGCGGCAGGGGTGGGACGGAAGATCGTGGTGGTGCCGTAGCCGGTCCTGCCCCCGACGGCGCGGCCGTCGGGCGCAGGAGGTCATATCGCCAGTGCCCCGTACAGGACGGCGCCCACCGCGGCGAAGGCCGGGCCGGCCCAGCGCGGCAGGGTTCGGCCGCGCCGTCCTGCCGCGTAGGCGAGGGCCGTTGCCGCCATCGCCGGCCACAGGATGCCGAACGCGGCGGCCGACAGGGAGAATTCGCCGCGGACGACGGCGGCGACCGCGTACCCGGCGACCGCCGCGAGGGCGACGTACGGGAGGTCCGGGCCGAACGGGTTCCAGACGGCGGACTCCGGCTCCCGGCGCCTGGCCCGGCCGGAGAGCGTGACCGAGGCGATCACCGCGGCTGCGGCGACCACGGTCCACAACACCGCGGGGACGACCAGGAGGGGACTGGGATCGAAGACGTTCGACAGCGAAGACGTGGAAGGGTCGACGGTGACGAAGCCGGCGTCCGGGGTGACCACCAGGTCGACGGACGAGCCCTTCTGCACGACCTTCAGGCCGACCTTGGCGTGGTGCGTGTGCTCACCGGACCGCTCGTCGACGGTGGCGTCCCACATCACCGGGGCAGGCATCACGGCCTGCTTCTTGTTGTTCTTGTCGGTGAACTGCACGCTGCCGTCGGCGAGTTGCTTGGCTATCAGGCCCTTGGCCTTCAGCGGCAGCGTGTAGGTGTAGCCGCCCTCGGCAGGCTGCTGCTTGATCTCGACGAACTGCTCGAAGCCGGTACGGGTGGCCTCGACGACCACGTCCGCGCCCGGAACGGCGTTGGTGTACTCGGCCCGCGTGCCGTCGAGTTGCGGCTTCGGCAGGCCGCCCTTCCACTGGAGGGTGATCTGCATCCGACAGTCGGGCGGCGACCCGCGCGGAGGCGAGGTCCGCGGCCTCTGTGACGGCCGTCTTCTTGGGGGCTTCGATGCTCTGTTCACGGGTGGCTGCCACGGCATACGCGCCGTCGAGCAGCGTCACGGCCAGGCCGGCGAGAGAGTTCCCTCCAAGTAGCGAGAGGTTCCCCCGTGCGGCCGGAGATGTCTGCGTCCGGGCGACGCAGGCTTGTGAATCACGTTTGATCCTCCGGTCTTTGTGTTCATAGATTCACCACATATGTGATGCACCCGTGAAGGCACCTTGAGTAAAAGGGTGGTAAATAGGGACAGTTGCGCTCAACGGGAGCTTTGCCATCCGGCTTCACGTCAGTGATCCATCTCGCTCTCGGCGTGTCCGCTGGACAGCGGCCGCGCCCACAGTCCGCTCTCCGGACTTCACATCAACCGCACAACCTTCCACGGGTCTCGGGAGTCTCCCCCCGGGCCGCCCCTTCTCTCTGAGCGCGGCCTGCCCCACCGACCTGGTTCCCCTCACGCCTTCACGAAGGACGGCACAAAACCACCATGGGTAGACCTCGATACGTCTGGGGTGCGGCCGCCGCGGCCGTCGCCGGGCTCTCCGCAGTACTAGTCCTCCAGGGCGCCCCCGGCGAGTCCGCCGACAGCGCGGAGGGCGACGACAAGCCGGGCCCGGTCACGACTCAGTCCCGTACGGTCGCGCTGCCGACGGCCGAACGCGGCACCCGCGCGGCTCTGAAGCAGCAGGACACCAAGCCGTTCAGCATGCTCGGCATCACCTGGGCCGACCCGTCGGTCCGGGTCACGGGCACGATCGAGGCGCGCACCCGGGCCACCGAGAGCGGACAGTGGTCCGACTGGCTGCGGCTGGAAGGCGACAGCGGGCAGGGCGAGAGCACGGCCCGGCGCGGCGGGACCGAACCGGCGTGGGTGGGGCCGTCCGACGGCGTGGAGGTGCGGGTCACCGCGGACGGCCGTACCTCCGACCGGCTTCCCGCCGGGCTGCGGCTGGACATGATCGACCCGGGCGAGAGCAGCGGGGAAGGGATGGAACCGGCGGCCTTCGCGGCCGACACGAGCGAGGCCCCGACGGCGACGGCCGACCCGAGCGAGCCCGCTCCTTCGGACACCACGGCGAGCGAGACCGCGACCACCGAGCCCGGCGATTCGTCGGCCCCGACGACGTCGGCTCCCACGACTTCGGCTCCCACGACGTCGGCTCCGGCAAGCGCCACCCCGACGGCTCCCGCGACGACACCGACGTCCGCGAGCCCGAGCGCCGCGGCGCCCACGGCCCCGCCGTCCACCGCACCCCGCCCCGCGATCACCTCGCGTGCCGGATGGGGCGCGGACGAGTCGATCAGCCCCGAGGAACCCGGCTATCTGCCGGGCGGGAAGATCAAGGCGGTGGTGGTCCACCACACCGCCGAGAGCAACGACTACACCTGCGCCGAGGCCCCGGCCGTCGTACGCGGCATCTACACGTACCACGTCAAGCACGAGGGCTGGAAGGACATCGGCTACAACTTCCTCGTCGACAAGTGCGGCACCGTCTACGAGGGCCGCAAGGGCGGCGTCGACCTGCCCGTGATGGGCGCCCACGCCTACGGCTTCAACACCGAGACCACCGGCATCTCGGTCCTCGGCACCTACACGGACGTGACGCCGAGTCAGGCCGCCCTGGTCTCGGTCGCCAAGATCGCCGCCTGGAAGCTCGGCCAGTACGGTGTCGACCCGAACGGCACCACCACCCTCACGGCGGGCGCGGCAGGCACCAACTACTTCTACAAGTCCTGGGCGCAGGGAGCGCAGTTGAGCTTCCCGACCGTCCACGGTCACCGTGACGGCTACAACACCCAGTGCCCCGGCGACTCGCTCTACGCCAAGCTGCCCACCATCCGCGGCTGGGCCGCGGGCCCTGTCACCGGCCTGACGATCAAGTCCGTCAGCGGCGGCGTCTCGGGCACGACGTACTACACCAAGGCCGGCGTCACCGTGGGCTGGGCGGCCACCACCCCGTCGTCGCTGATCTCGAAGTACGAACTGCTCGTCGACGGCAAGACCGCGGCCACGGCCGCGGGCAGCGCCACCTCGGCGAAGGCCACGCTCGCGGTGGGTTCCCACAAGGTGCAGGTGCGCGCCACGCACCAGTCGGGCAAGACCGTCACGTCCACGGCCGCCACGGTCGTCGCGGAGACGACCGCCCCGTCGTTCACCACCAAGCCGAACCTCGCCCTGCGCACCGGCACGGTGAACACCACGGCCGTTCCGCTGAAGCTGAGCTGGAAGGCGGCCGACAGCGCCGCTCTGAAGCAGGTCTCGCTGACCGCCCCGGTCGCCGCGACCTACGGCCCGACGGTGACCACCGCGAACCACACGGCCAAGTCCGGCGCGGCGACCGCCTGGTCCATGACCGCCTCCGACCAGGCGGGCAACAGCGCCACCGCGTCCGTGTCCGGCACGCCGCTCATCGTCCAGGAGACCTCGGCCGTCAGGTCGGGCACGTGGACGAGCAAGTCCTCCACCAACTACCTCGGCGGCAAGTCGTACTCCAGTTCATCGAAGAACGCCTCGCTGACCTGGACCTTCACCGGCCGTTCGGTCGCCTGGGTGGTGTCCCGGGCGGCCACCTCCGGCCAGGCGTACGTCTACGTCGACGGCACGAAGGTGACGACCGTCGACCTGAAGTCGTCGACCACGAAGTACCGCGACGCGATCTGGACCAAGAGTTGGTCCGGTAGCGCCAAGCACACCGTCAAGATCGTGGTCGTCGGCACCTCGGGACGCCCGACGGTCACCACGGACGGCATCGTGTACCTCAAGTAGGCGCCTGAACCGTCACCCGGGGGGGGAGGGCCTTTTCGTCGGGCTCGGCCCCCCGGGTGACGGACACCGACCCGATTGGCCTCGGGTAAGGGAACGGTAAAACGCCCTCGCTCGTTCAAGGGGGCATGACAGCTATGACCCCCGGCTCGAACATCCCTCTGTCCGCCGCCCGCGTGACGGTGGACGTCGCCGCCCCGGTGCGGCTCGACGTATCGGGCCTGCTGCTCACCGCCGACGGCAAGGTGCGCTCCGACGACGACTTCATCTTCTACAACCAGCCCACGGGCCCCGGCGTGACCTACCGCTCCGGCGGCGGTACGGCCCCCGACGCGATCATCGTCGACACCAGCGCCGTCCCCCCGGGCATCGAGAAGATCGTCGTCACCGCCAGCCCTGACGCGGCCGGCCAGACCTTCCAGGGCATCGAGCCGACGGCCACCATCCGCAACGCGGACGACAACAGCGTCCTGGCCACGTTCACGCCCCCGCAGCTCGGCACCGAGACCGCCCTGGTCATCGTCGAGGTCTATCTGCGCAACGGCGCCTGGAAGGCCCGCGCGGTCGGCCAGGGCTACGCCAACGGCCTGGCCGGTATCGCCACCGACTTCGGCGTCTCGGTCGAGGAGCCCGCAGCGCCGGCCCAGCCGGTCGCCCCGCCGGCGCCGGCCATGCAGACCCCGGTGGCGCCTCCGGCCCCGCCGCTGGACCCGCGCGTGACCGCGCCCCCGGCCCCGGCCGCTCCCCCGGCCCCGCCCGCCGCCGCACCCGGCACCGGGAAGATCAACCTCGACAAGGGCCGGGTCAGCCTCCAGAAGAACCAGACCGTCTCCCTGGTCAAGGGCGGGGCGCCCCTGCTGTCCCAGGTCAAGATGGGCCTCGGCTGGGAGCCGGCGTACCGCGGCAAGGACATCGACCTGGACGCCTCGGTCATTGCGTACGGCCCGCAGCGCAACCACATCGACAGCTGCTACTTCGGCAAGCTGTCCATCGTGGGCGGCGCGATCAGGCACTCCGGCGACAACCTCACCGGCGAGGGCGGCGGTGACGACGAGGTGATCGTCGTCGACCTCGGCCGCCTCCCGCAGGAGGTCACCGGCCTGGTCTTCACGGTCAACTCGTTCTCCGGCCAGAAGTTCACCGAGGTCGCCAAGGCCTACTGCCGCCTCCTGGACGCCGCGACCGACGAGGAGCTCGTCCGCTTCGACCTCACCAGCGCCGAACCGCAGACCGGCGTGATGATGGCCAAGCTGATCAAGCAGTTCTCCGGCGAGTGGGAGATGACGGCGATGGGCGACTTCGTGAAGGCCCGCACGGTACGGAACATGGTGAAGCCGGCGGCGCAGTCGCTGTAGCGGCCGGTACGGCTCCGGGGCGCCCCCTCGTCGGGGCGCCCGCCGCCCTCATGTCCCCGGCCGAAGCCCCTCGATCAGCAGCGACAGATATCGCCGGATCGCCTTCCCCTCCCCGTCCGCCAGCTCCGACGCCGTGGCCACCCCGTGCGCGAGGCGGAGCATCTCGATCGGCTCCACGTCCGGCCGCAGGGTGCCTTCCCGCTGTGCCGCCTCCACCAGCCGCGTCGCCGCCGACTTCATCGTGCCGGCGCACAGCGTGACCGCGGCCGAGCTCCCGTCCGTGACGGCCGAGCCGAGCAGCGCCTTCAGTCCGCGGACCTGGATCATCCCGGCGCTGAGTTCGTTCAGCCACTCCACCAGCGCCTCGCCCGGCGGCAGGTGCCCGGCGAGCTCGTCCGCGCGCGCCGCGATCGCCTCGATGCGGTCCACGTACGCCGCCTCCAGCAGCGCCTGCCGCGTCGGGAAGTGCCGGTAGAGCGTGCCGGATCCGACCCCCGCCCGCTTGGCGATGTCGTCGAGCGACGCGCCCTCCCCGTGCTCGGCGAAGGCCTCGGCGGCCACCTTCAGCAACCGCTCGTAGTTGCGACGGGCATCCGCGCGCATGGGTCTGACCTGCGTCATCCAGAATCTCCTTGCAAAACCGGGGACCCTCTCCGTATCTTGTCCGACATTAAACGGAGACAGTCCCCGCTTACCAGGTTCACTCTCCGCGGGCAGTTCGCCCTGCCCGCCCGCGCCTCAGCCGGGGACGCCAGACCGGGAGAACTCCATGTCCGTCCCGTCCACACCGTCCACGACCTCCGACACACTCTCCGCTCCACCGGAACAGACCGCCAGGCTCGGCACCGTCCTGTTCGTCGTCGTCACCGCCTACCTGATGGTCGGCGTCGACTCCACCGTCGTCAACGTAGCCCTGCCGGACATCCAGCGGGACCTCGACTTCAGCCCCACCGCACTGTCCTGGGTCCTCAACGCCTACACCCTCGCCTTCGGCGGCCTGCTGCTGCTCGGCGGCCGGGTCGGCGACATCATCGGCCGCCGCCGCACGCTCACCGCCGGCGTGCTCCTGTTCGCCGCGTCCTCCCTCCTCGGCGGACTCTCCGGCGACGGCGTCTGGCTGCTCGGGGCCCGCGCCCTGCAAGGGGTCGGCGCCGCCCTCATCGCCCCCAGCACCCTCGCCCTGATCACCACCAACTTCCCCGACGGCCCCCGCCGCCACCACGCCCTCGGCGTCTACTCCTCCATGGGCGGCATCGGCGCCTCCCTCGGACTGGTCCTCGGCGGCGCGCTCACCACCTGGGCATCCTGGCGCTGGGCCCTCCTGATCAACGTACCGATCGGGCTGGCGGTGGCGCTCGCGCTGCCCCGCTTCGTCGCCGAGGCCCCTCGCCACGCGGGCCGGTTCGACGCGGCCGGCGCGCTCACCGGGACGGCCGGGACGACCTCGCTGGTGTACGCGTTCATCCGGGTCTCGGAGAAGGGCTGGAGCGACACCCAGGCGCTGCTCGGCTTCACCACCGCGGCCGCGCTGCTGGTGGGCTTCGCCCTCGTCGAGGCCCGCGCGACCCAGCCGATCCTGCCCCTGCGGCTCTTCGCCGACCGCGACCGCGCCGGCGGCTACGCGGGCATCCTGCTGCTGCCCGCCGGCATGTTCGGCGCCTTCTACTTCCTCACCCTGATCGGCCAACAGGTCCTGGACTACAGCCCGTTGCGTGCGGGCTTCGCCTTCCTCCCGCTGACGCTGGCGATGTTCACCACCGTCCGCTTCGTGCCGCGCCTCATCGCCCGCCTCGGCGCCAAGCCGGTCCTGCTCACCGGCATGACCCTGCTCGCGGCGGCGAGCGCCTGGCTGTGGCGGCTCGAACCCGGTGACGGCTACGCCGTCGGCCTGCTCGGCCCGCTGCTGCTGATGGGCGTGGGCACCGGCCTGAGCTTCATGCCGCTCAACGCGACGATCCTCGCCCGCGTCCAGCCCCGCGAGGCGGGCGCCGCCTCCGGACTGCTCCAGACCCTCCAGTGGCTCGGCGGCACCCTCGGACTGTCGATCCTGGTCACGGTCTACGGCACGGCGACCCGGCATGCCACCGGGTCACCGTCGGAGATCCTCACCGAGGGCTCGGCCCGCGCGTTCGGCGTGGGCGCGCTGATCGCGCTGACCGCCCTCCTCGTGTGCGCCGGGGTGATCACATCTTCGTCGCCCCGGCGGCGAGGTCCCGCAGGAAGTGCCGGGCCCCGAGCAGGAACACGATGATCAGCGGGACGACGCCCGTCAGGGCCCCGGCCATCACGACGGCACAGTCGGTGTTGCAGGCCAGGAGCAGGACAGTGCGCCGGAAGGGAGCTAGAACAGCGCGCTGTACGCGTTCAGCGCGGGCTGTCCGCCCAGGTGGGCGTAGAGCACGGTCGAGTCCCGCCCGATCTCCCCACGCGCCACCAGGTCCACCATCCCGGCCATGGACTTCCCCTCGTACACGGGGTCGGTGACCATCCCCTCGGTGCGGGCCGCGAGCCGCATCGCGTCCAGCGTGGTGTCGTCGGGGATCCCGTAGGTGCCCGCGTGGTAGCGGTCGTCCAGCTCGACGTCCGCTTCCGTCAACTCCTTCTGTACGCCGATGAGTTGTCCGGTGTTGTGGGCGATCCGGGCGATCTGGTCCCGGGTGCGGACGGGCGCCGCCGACGCGTCGATGCCGATCACGCGCCGCGGCCGCCCGCCCGCCTCCTCCAGCGCCCGGAACCCGGCGACCATGCCGGCCTGGGTGGACCCGGTCACCGAGCACACCACGACGGTGTCGAAGAAGACGCCCAACTCCTGTTCCTGCTCGGCTACTTCATACGCCCAGCCGGCAAAGCCCAGGCCGCCGTACGGGTGGTCGGAGGCGCCGGCGGGAATGGCGTACGGCTTGCCGCCCGCCTCCTCGACCTCCCTGAGCGCCTGCTCCCAGCTCTCCTTGAACCCGATCCCGAACCCGGCCTTGACCAGTCGCACGTCGGCTCCGGCAAGGCGGCTGATCAGGATGTTGCCGACCCTGTCGTACACGGAGTCGGGCCATTCCACCCAACTCTCCTGCACCAGGACGCACTTGAGCCCGGCACGGGCGGCGCAGGCGGCGACCTGACGGGTGTGGTTCGACTGCACCCCGCCGATGGAGACGAGCGTGTCGCACCCCTTGGCGAGCGCGTCGGCGACCAGGTACTCCAGCTTGCGCGTCTTGTTGCCGCCGTACGCGACACCGGAGTTGCAGTCCTCGCGCTTGGCCCACAGGGAGGCGCCGCCGAGGTGTGCGGTGAGCCGCTCCAGGGGGTGCACGGGGGACGGGCCGAAGAGGAGGGGGTAGCGGTCGTACGAGGAAAGAGAGGAGGAGAGAGACGGGGAAAGGGACATGGGTCCTCCCGGGATGGGGATCAGTCGCTGTCGGCGAGTTCGGCCAGGCCTCGCCAGATCTCCGCGGTGACACGGACCGCTTCGTCCACGTCTTGGGCCGCGCAGGACTCGATCAGCCGGTCGTGCAGGCCGGCCGAACGGCAGTTGCCGCCCTCGCCGAAGCGTCGTCGCTCCAGGCGGCGGATGAGGGGGGTGTAGCGGGCCGCGGTGGCGGCGGCCGCGCGATTGCCGCTGACGCGGACGAGGACGTCGTGCAGGTCGTCGTCGGCACGCAGAGCGGTGTCCACGTCACCGGCGCGGACGGCGGCCGCGAACCGCTCGTTGGCCGCGCGCATCGCCTCGACGTCCGCGGCGAACAGCCGTGGCACGGCGACCCGCGTGACCAGCTCGTGCATGGCGCCGACCACGGCGGCGGCATCCCGTACGTCCGAGGCCACCACCGGGGTCACCCGTGTGTAGCTCTGCGGCTTGCTCTCCAGCAGCCCTTCCTCGGCCAGCCGCGCGAAGGCCTCGCGGACCGGCGCCCGGGACAGCCCGAGCCGCTCGGCGAGATCGGCGTCGCGCACCACGGCGCCGGGTTCGATCTCCCCGGTGACGATGGCGTCCCTGATGGCTTCGTAGGCGCGGTCCCTGAGCAGGATGCGCGGCACGGATTCCATGGATTGAAATGTTAGATGTCAATCCGGGCCGAGACAAGGGCGGGCCCGCACCCCCCGTGAAGTGCGGGCCCCGCTTTCGGGCTCAGGCAGCCCACGGCCAGTCGGCGTCCCGAGCCGCTTCGAGCAGGGGCACCATCCGGAAGGCCGCGTCCGAGAGCCCCCCGAACGTGTGCCGGTTCGCCTTGCCCGACGGGCCGTGGCCGGCCCGGTACCCGGCCAGGTTCCAGGTGTAGACCGGCACGTCGGCCGGGACCTGCTCGGTCGGGTCGCCGTAGTGGCTGTAGGCGTACTGCTCGTCGGTGACGATCAGCACCCGGTCGTGCTTCCGGTAGTGCCGGCGCACCGCGCCCGTGGTGTCGGTGCCGCCCAGGTCGCCGAAGCGGCCGAGGATCTTCAGCACCGACTCGCCCGTGCGGAACGGCACTTCGTTGCTGCTCGTGCCGAACTCGACGAGATCCGCGTCCGC
Organism: Streptomyces sp. MMG1533; assembly: GCF_001279775.1. Lineage (GTDB taxonomy): Bacteria > Actinomycetota > Actinomycetes > Streptomycetales > Streptomycetaceae > Streptomyces. The sequence goes on from NZ_LGDG01000284.1 coordinate 124,566, forward strand.
CGCCCGCAGCGCGAGCGCCGTACCGAAGATCGCCGCCGCGTCGGCCCGGGTGAGTTCCGAGCGGTCGGACAGCCGCGAGTAGAACATCGAGCCCGAACGGTCGACGAGCACCAGCGTGCGGCCGGGCAGCGCGGGCACATTGGCCAGCGAGTGGCCGAGCGCCTGCTCCAGCGGGTACGACCAGCGCAGCGACGGCGCGTGCTGGTACGCGGCGAGGTACCGGAACGGGAACTGCCGCGAACGCGCGACCTCGGCCGGGTCGCTGATCTTCGCCGCGACCCGGGCGGCCACCTCGTCCGAAACTCCGGCCTCGTCGAAGTTCCGCAGGTTGCGGACCAGCGCCATCGAGCCCATCGAAGGGATCACGGCCTCCCAGGCCGCCTTGTCCATCGGCCCCTGCAGCCAGCCCGCCAGCGCCTCCCATGTCATCCCGGCCGCCGCGAGCCGCTCGGCACCGCCGTCCGACGTGACGACCGCACGCCGCTCCTCGACCGGCAGCGCCATCAGCTCGCGGTGCGCGGTCAGGACACGGTCGGACACGGGCGGCACCGCCGTGTCCGGGTTGTGCCGGCGGTCGAGCGCGTACTGGAACAGCTCGCCCTGCCACGGCTTGTCCGGGGCCGGCGCCGCGTGCACGAGGTTGAGGATGTCGCCGAAGCGGTAGCCCTTCGACGCGGTGTCGTACTTCAGCAGCGACTTGCCGCCGTAGAGCCGACGTACGGCGTCGGCGATGCCGCGCTTGACGGGCTTGGGCACGTTGCGGCCGTACGTGGCGGTCCAGTACGCGAGCAGCTCACCGGGCTCGTCGGGCCGCTGGAGCACCGAGTCGACGACCTGCCGGTTCGACGGGCCGTCGGTGAGGCCCGCGTCGAGCCGTGCCTTCACATACTCGGCGGCGCCCACGACCGCGGCCGTACGGAGGTTGCCCTCGCCGCGCAGCCAGCCGAGCAGGCCCGCGGTCCACACCGGGTCGGTGACGGCGAGCTCGCCGACGAGGCGAGCGAAACGGTCGTCCCGGGCGGCGCCGGTCTCGTAGAAGGTCTGCTGCGACACGAAGTTGGAGACCGCGAGCAGGAAGAGTTCCGAACGCGCGTCGCGCTCGCGGCCTCGGCCGCCCTCGAAGGTACGGAGCACCCGGCCGGTCGAGGTGACGCGTGAGGTCGGCTGCGCCTTGGCAGCCTTGGTGTTGAAGCGTGCCATGGTGAATTCCCCCCGAATTCATCGGTGTTTCGGAGGAAGGCACAGCAAAAGGTGGATGCCCGAGATCAGAGTCGGCGACGGTACACAACACGGCGCGTCTTCCATTTCCGCCACACCGACCCGAGGTCGATGACGGGATTCGAACCCGCAACATACCGTGGCCCGAAGTAACCGCTGCCTGCGCACCGGGCACCCACCATGAGCTGCGCCTCCCGAGATCAAGTCGGCCGCGGCATTGGATTCTTTGGAAGAGAAGTAGCCGCTGCCATCGCACCGGGAGGTGCGTGACGTTGTGATCTCACTGTAGGAGGCGCAACTCTGGATGGGCGACCGAATTAATTACCCGCGCTTCTGGCGCTTCCAGGGCCCGGTGATGGCCAGCATGATGCCCGGCGTCTGGATGTTGGCGAACAGGGTCCGGCCGTCGGGCGAGAAGGTCACGCCCGTGAACTCGCTGTATTCCGGCTCCTCTTCGGTGCCGACGTTGAGTTCGTTGCGGGCGATCGGGTACGTACGACCGCTGTCGGTCGCGCCGAACAGGTGCTGGATGCCCTCGCCGTCCTCGGCGATGACGAGGCCGCCGTACGGGGAGACGGTGATGTTGTCGGGGCCGTCGAAGGCGCCGTCCACGGACGGGTCGGGGTTGACGCCGAGGAGGACCTTCAGGGTGAGGGTGCGGCGCTTGGGGTCGTAGAACCAGACCTGGCCGTCGTGCTGGACGGGGCTTTCCGCCCGGGCGTAGGAGGAGACGATGTAGGCGCCGCCGTCGGCCCACCACATGCCCTCCAGCTTGCGGGCGCGGGTGATCTCGCCGGCGGCGAACTGCTTGCGCACGGCGACGGTCTTGCCGTCGCGGTCGGGCACGTCGACCCAGTCCACGCCGTACACCGTGCCGATCTTCGTGGCGCGGGAGAGGTCGTCGACGAACTTGCCGCCGGAGTCGTAGCACCTGGGGGCCCGGAGGACGCCCGCGTCGTCGGCGAGGGTGCGGAGCTTGCCGCGGCCGTGCTCGAAGCCCTCGGGCGGGGTCCAGCGGAAGAGGAGGCCGTTGGGGCTCGCGGCGTCCTCGGTGAGGTAGGCGTGGCCGCGCTTGGGGTCGATGACGACGGCCTCGTGGTCGTAACGGCCGAAGAACTTCAGGGGCTTGGGGCTCTTGTTGGCGCGCCGGTCGATCGGGTCGACCTCGAAGACGTAGCCGTGGTCCTGGGTCATGCCGTTGGTGCCGGCCCGGTCGGAGTTCTCCTCGCAGGTGAGCCAGGTGCCCCAAGGGGTGCGGCCGCCCGCGCAGTTGGTGGAGGTGCCGGCGATGCCGACCCATTCGGCGACGTGTCCGTCGGGGCGCACCTCGACGACCGTGCAGCCGCCGGAGGCCGCGGGGTCGTAGACGAGGCCCTCGGTGAGCGGCACGGGGTGCGGCCAGTTGGCGCGCGGGCCCTTCAGCTCGTGGTTGTTGACGAGGAGGGTGGCGCCGCGCGGGCCGTCGAAGGTGGCCGTGCCGTCGTGGTTGGACGGGGTGAACTCGCCCGACTCCAGTCTGGTCTTCCCGCTGTAGGTGAGGATGCGGTAGGTGAACCCGGCGGGCAGCGCGAGGATGCCCTTCGGGTCGGGGATCAGCGGGCCGTAACCGACACCGCCGTGGATGTCCCCCGACTCCTGCGTGCTCTCGGTTTCCGTGGACGCGAGGGCGTTCGGAGCGGTGGCGAGGGCGCCGACGCTGCCCGCCAGCGCGACACCGGCACCGGTGATCGCGGATTTTCTGGCGAAGTCCCTGCGGGTGAGCGACATGGTGTCTCCTGTGACGGTGGGTGTGCCGTGGAGGGTGGCGGACCTCGGTCCGCGCCACCGTCCCGCCCATGCCTGAACGCCGGTTGAACACCGGGCGACTTCACCGGGCCCTGTTCCATGAACCCGTACGCACCGCCCCAGGAGATCCCCAACGGGACTTCACACCCGCCCGTGCCCGCCTCCGGCCTGATCCGCCGGACAGGCCCCGAGGGCTGCGACTGTCCGGCTCATCCGGCTCAACCCCCTTGCTGCGACCGCGCCTTGAACGCCGCCTTCCGCGCTTCCTTCGCGATCTTCTTGTCCGGATGCAGCCGCCCCATCGCCTCCAGCACGTCCGGCGTCGCAGGGTGGTCGACCCGCCAGGCCGCCGCGAAGAACCCGCTGTGCTGCTGGGCGAGTCCCTCCACGAGGCCCCTGAGCTCGTCGGAGTTGCCCTCGGCAGCGAGCTGCGCGGCGAGCGTGTCGACGGTCAGCCAGAACACCAGCTCCTCGGAGGGTGCGGGCACGTCGAAGGCGCCCCGCTCGGCAAGCCAGACCCTCGCCAGTCCGCCGAGCTCGGGGTCGTCGAGGACCTCGCGCAGGGCGGGCTCGGCCTCGTCGCCCACCAGGGACAGCGCCTGCTGGCAGCGCAGTCGCCGCAGCGGTGCACCGGCATCCAGACCCCGTGCCGCCGCCAGCAACTCCCGTGCCGCGGCGAGGGACTCGCGGCGGGCCAGCCACTGCTCGGTCTCGGCCTGGGCGGCCGTCGGCGGGAAGGTGGCGGTGCCGTCGAGCAGTGCGTCGGCGCCCTTGTCCACGAGGTCGCCGACCGCGGGTGCCTCGAACCCGGCTTCGAGGAGCCGCGCCCGCAGCCCGTACAGGCCGAGCGGGGTCAGCCGCACCATGCCGTAGCGGGAGACGTCGGTGTCGTCGACGGTGGACGCGGGCTCCTCGTCGGTGTCGGCCATCAGCGCCTCGTCGACGGGCTGGTACACCACGAGTCCGACCGGCTCCAGCAGCCGGAACTGGTCGTCGAGCCGCATCATCGCGTCGGAGACCTGCTCCAGCACGTCGTTGGTGGGCTCGCCCATGTCGCTGGGGACGATCACCGAGGCGGCCAGCGCGGGCAGCGGGACCGGTGCCTGGCCGGGCCCGTCCTCGCCGGCGGTGAGGAGGTAGAGGTTGCCGAGTACACCGTCCAGGAACTCGGCCTCGGCCTCCGGGTCCCAGTCCAGGGACGACAAGTCGATCTCGCCGACGCCTTCTTCGGGGTTCACCGCGCCGACCAGGTCGTCCAGGTCCGGCACGCTCGCGTCGGCGAGCACGGTCTCCAGCGCCGCCAGCCACACGCCGAGCACGTCGTGCGGGGCGCCGCCGGTGAGCAGGGCCAGATCCTCGCCCGCGGCGACGGTGCCGGCTTCCTCGTCCACGACCTCGACGAGCCCGGTGTCGACGGCGACCCGCCAGGCCTCGCTCGCGTACGCCGCCGCGTCGTCCCCGCTCAGCCCGAGCACCTGAGCCGCGGCGGGCAGTTGCTCCTCGACGAGTCCGCCCCCGGCGTCGATCCGCGTCTCGGGTCCGGCCCAGCGGGCGAGCCGCGCGGCCCGTGACAGCAGGGGCGTGGACAGGGCGTCCCGCGCCAGCTCCGCTTCGGGGTGCAGCCGCACCGGTGGCAGGGGGGAGCTGTCTGACATCGGCTGGTTCTCCTATGGGGCGCGTCGTACCACTCAACCGCTCAGCCTAGACCGCTTTCCACCCATGCCGCCCGGTTCATCTCCCGGTCAGGGCCCGTACATGGCTGAAACCTTGACAAGTGGCCTGACCAGGCACGAGATTGACGCGCGTAGAAGTCGGGGGGACAAGTGTTCACTCTCTTTCTACGCGCGTCATACGCGCCTCCCGCTTCACCCTCGTCCCGGCGCCCATGCACGTCCCCGGAGGGATCCCGTTGCCGAGCAAGTCTTCCGCGCGTCTCGCCGCGCTCACCGTCGCCGCCGTCTGTTCCGCGGCGTCCACCGTCGTGCTCACCTCGCCCGCGCACGCGGACTCCGTGAGCATCCATGACATCCAGGGCACGACCCGGATATCCCCGTACGCCGGCAAGGCGGTCACGGACGTGGCCGGAATCGTCACCGGCGTCCGCACCTACGGTTCCTCCAGGGGCTTCTGGATCCAGGACCCGAACCCGGACGCCGACCCCGCCACCAGCGAGGGCGTCTTCGTCTTCACCAGCTCCGCCCCGAAGGTCGCGGTCGGCGACGCCGTGACCGTCTCCGGCACCGTCTCGGAGTACGTCCCGGGCGGTTCCTCCTCCGGCAACCAGGCGCTGACCGAGATCACCAAGCCGACGGTCACCGTCGTCTCCAGCGGCAACGCGGTCCCGGCCGCCACCGTCGTCGACGCCAGGTCGGTGCCGAGCGCCTACACCCCGGCCGGCGACGGTGCCGCGAGCGGCTCGGTCAACGCTCTGACGCTGCAGCCGAAGAAGTACGCCCTGGACTACTACGAGTCCCTTGAGGGCATGAACGTCCAGGTCGCCGACACCCGTGTGGTGGGCGCCACCGACCCGTACACCGAGCTGTGGGTCACGGTGAAGCCGCGCGAGAACAACAACCGCCGCGGCGCCACGCTCTACGGCTCCTACGAGTCGCAGAACACCGGCCGGCTCCAGATCCAGTCCCTGGGCGCGACCGCCGACTTCCCGACCGCGAACGTCGGTGACGTCCTCACCGGCACCACGGCGGGCCCGCTGGACTACAACCAGTTCGGCGGCTACACCCTGGTCGCCAACCGGATCGGCACGCTGAAGAGCGCCGGCCTGGCGCGCGAGACCACCGAGAAGCAGAAGAAGGGCGAGCTCGCGGTCGCGACGTACAACGTCGAGAACCTCGACCCGAGCGACGCCACCTTCGAGGAGCACGCCTCCGCGATCGTGCACAATCTCCGGTCGCCCGACATCGTGTCCCTGGAGGAGATCCAGGACAACAACGGCGCGACGAACGACGGCACGGTCGCCGCCGACCAGACGGTGACCAAGCTGATCGACGCGATCGTCGCGGCCGGCGGCCCGGAGTACGACTGGCGCTCGATCGACCCGGCGAACAACACCGACGGCGGCGAGCCGGGCGGCAACATCCGCCAGGTGTTCCTGTTCAACCCGGAGCGGGTCTCCTTCACCGACCGCGCGGGCGGCGACGCCACGACCGCCGTCGGCGTCACCAAGGAGAAGGGCAAGGCCGCGCTGACGGTCTCCCCGGGCCGCATCGACCCGACGAACACCGCCTGGAACAGCAGCCGCAAGCCGCTGGCCGGCGAGTTCGTCTTCCGTGGGAAGACGGTCTTCGTGATCGCCAACCACTTCAACTCCAAGGGCGGCGACCAGGGGCTGACCTCGCAGTACCAGCCGCCGGTGCGCAGCTCGGAGACCCAGCGCGCCCTCCAGGCGACCGCGGTGAACGCGTTCGTGAAGGACATCCTGGCGACCCAGAAGAGCGCGGACGTCATCACCCTCGGCGACATCAACGACTTCGAGTTCTCCGGCACCGCCGAAATCCTGGAGAGCGACGGAGCGCTCTGGTCGGCGATCAAGTCGCTGCCGAAGAGCGAGCGTTACTCGTACGTCTACCAGGGCAACGCCCAGGTCCTCGACCAGATCCTGGTCAGCCCGTCGATCCGGCGGTCCTGCGACTTCGAGTACGACAGCGTGCACATCAACGCGGAGTTCAACGACCAGATCAGCGACCACGACCCGCAGGTACTGCGGTTCGAGCCGTAGCCGCCGACCGGTTCGCAGTGCTCAGGGCTGGCTGAACACGCCGTTCAGCCAGCCCTTCCAGGCTGCCTCGTCCGCCGCCGCGTCGGCGCCGGGCGCGAAGTCGTGGACGCTGATCCCGACCGGGTAGCTCCAGTGGTTGCGCCCGAAGAAGCGGATCAGGGCGTCGTCGGTACGCAGCCCGATGAAGTACGGGTTGCGGAAGTCCAGGACGGCGTCCAGCACTCGGCCCTCAGGGCCACGGACCTGGACGGGCGCCCCTTCGGCGGTGTCGTCCGAGAGGCCGAGCGCCCGGCCGACGACGGCGAAGGCGTCCGGCGTCTTGGACGCGTCGGGGCCGTCGAAGGTGGTGAAGGCGGCTGTGCGGGGCGCGAAGTGGAGCAGGTACTGGCGCAGGGTCGCCATGTAGAAGTCCGTGTGCTTGCTCGCGCCGTCGTACTGGTTGTCCCAGTCGTCGACGAAGATGCCGCTGTGCACGTAGCGCACCCAGGCGCGCCGGCCGTCGTCACGCGGTTCGATCGTGTAGTCGAGCTGGTTGAGGGTCTGTTCGGAGATGCCCTCTACGTCCTCGACCCGGTTGGTGTAGCGGTGCGGCGGGTCCCAGGCGGTGACCGTGGAACCGAAGGGGCCCTTGCCGCCCTCGCGCGGTTCGGGGGCCTCCATCGGCCACAGCCAGCCGTCGGTCCCGGCGGTGATGGCCTCCCACACCTGCTGCGGTGAGGCGTCGACCTCAAACTCGCGGGCGATCTCGAATTCCTTGGACATGGCGGGCTCCTGAGAACTACTCGTGCGGTTCCGATGCAGGTCGGGCGGCGTCGCCCGTGGGCTTGAGCGTGGGATGGACGGCGACGACGATCCGGTGATCGCGGCCCTCCTCCGTATCCGGGGCGTCGTATTTGCGGATCAGCGCGCTCACCCCGGCCGTCAGCTCCTGGATGAACGCGGCCCGGTCGGCGGCCGAGGCGAAGCGGACCTCGCCGTCGAGCGCGTACGTCGCCAGCCGCTGCCGGGCCTTCGCCGCGCCGGTGATCAGCGAGCCGACGTCACGGACGAGCCGGGCGCCGAGCGCGAGCAGCCAGCGCGCGGAGAGCTGGTCCCGGAAGCGGTCCGGGTCCGGCTGCACGGCGGCGAGGGCGAGCGGCGAGATGACGTACGACGCGGCGGTCGCCCGCATCAGCCGCTCGGTGACATTGCCCTTGCGGCGCTCGCCGGCCAGCTCGACCAGGCCGTGCCGCTCCAGCGCCTTCAGGTGGTAGTTCACCTTCTGCCGGGGCAGTTCGACCTTGCCGGCCAGCATGGCCGCCGACGCGGGGCCTGCGGCCAGCTCGGCGAGCAGCCGGGCCCTTATGGGGTCCAGGGAGACGGCTGCGGCCTCGGGGTCCTCGATCACGGTCACGTCCAGCATGGATCCAGCGTCTCACCGAACACTTTTTTTGTCCAGACGATTCCAGTGTTCGGTCGACCCTCCGGGTTCACTCGGGCACGAGGCCGAGGGCGTGGTCGTAGCGCCTGCCCGTGAAGCCCTTCACGCCCGGGTACGACCGCACCCGTTCCCACTCCTCGTCTACCGGCACGGCGATGGCCTTGTCGTACGCCTCTGCGGTCTCCCACTCCGCGTAGTTGAGGACGTGGGTGCCGTCGCCGGCGAGATGGAAGTGGGCGGCGATCAGGCCGCGGTGGGCGACCGGGCCGGGGTCGGTCCGCAGCAGGAGGTCGATCCAGTCGCGGCGCCGCTCGGCCGTGCCGGGCTCGAAGTCGATCCGCACGGCCACGATCAGGCCGGGCACACGATGGTCGCAGGCGGCGCGCTCCTCGCTGCGGTAGTACCGGTACCGGTTCAGTTCGACGCGCTCGATGCCCGGTACGGCGGTGTCGATCTCGTCGTTGCGTTCCTGGCGGTGAGCCTGCACGAAGGCTTCGTAGGCCTGCTCGCTCGCCCACTGCGAATGGTGCATCAGCGTTTCACCGTCGTGGCCGGTGTAGACGTGGTAGCCAAGCAGATCGGCGGCGGGCCAGGGCCTGTGCTCCCAGGTGTGCGCGATCGCCTCGACGGCCGCCTTCTGCCGCTCGGGAGTGGCCACGCGCCAGGTGCTGAAGAAGGGGGCGCCGACGTCGGGGCGGGTGAGATCGGGGTGGGCGTCGGTACGGCGGGTCACGGCGGGCCTCCGTCGGTCGGTACGGGATGCGTGCACCGACCACCCTTCAACCTCAACCAAGATTCAGGTCAAGTCCGCGATTCGGGGCGGGAATTCGGGAGACCCGGCTGGTCATGGACGAGAAGGCCGAATGGGCCGAGAGGGACGAGCGGATCGAGAAAGACGAGCGGGACGAGAAAGACGAGCGGGACGAGAAGTCGGAGCAGCCGGAGAAGGCGGAGAAGTCCGAGAAGTCCGAGAAGGACAGCCCTTCCGAGTTGCCCGCGCGGTCGTGGCGGGCGGTGGTGTGGCGCACGCTGAAGGAGTTGCTGGACGACGAACTGGCCGACCGTGCGGCCGCGTTGACGTACTACGGCGTCCTGTCGCTCTTCCCGGCGCTGCTGGTGATGGTCTCTCTGCTGGGCGTGCTGGGACAGCGCGCGACGGACAAGATCCTCGACAACATCGGGGACCTCGCCCCGGGCCCCGCCCGGGACATCCTGCGGGACGCGGTGGTCCAGCTCGGCGACAGCGGCGGCACCGGCAGCGTGTTGGCCGTCCTCGGCCTGCTCTTCGCCCTGTGGTCGGCGTCCGGGTATGTCGCCGCGTTCATCCGTGCGTCCAACGCGGTGTACGACCTGCCGGAGGGCCGCCCGGTGTGGAAGCTGACGCCGCTCAGGCTCGCGCTGACCGTGGTGCTGATGCTGATGCTGGCCGCGAGCGCGCTCATCGTGGTGTTCACGGGGCCGCTGGCCGAGCGGGCCGGCACCACGATCGGGATCGGTGACGAGGTGATCGCGGTGTGGGACGTCGCGAAGTGGCCGGTACTGCTTCTGCTGGTGATCCTGATGATCGCTTTGCTGTACTGGGCCGCCCCCAACGTCCGTGGCCGCGGCTTCCGTTGGATCTCCCCCGGCAGCGTCCTCGCCACCCTGATCTGGCTGGGCGCGTCCGCCGGTTTCGCCCTCTACGCGGCCAACTTCGGCTCGTACAACAAGACATACGGCACGTTGGCGGGCGCCATCGTGTTCCTGGTCTGGCTCTGGTTGACCAACATCGCGATCCTCCTGGGCCTGGAGTTCGACGCCGAACTGGCCCGCGAGCGGGCGATCACGGACGGCCGTCCGGCGACGGAGGAGCCGTACGTGGAGCCGAGGGACACGAGGAAGTGGCCCGCGAGGTTGCGGGCGGCGCGGGGAAAGTGACGGGAAGAGTGACGGGGAGGGGTGACGACGTCACCCCTCGGCCGACCGAGCCGGGTGGCGGGTGAGTACAGGCCGACGTCACCGGAGGCAAAGCCCCAGGTGACGTCGGCACCAACGCCGGGAGCCGGAGTCCCCCACCCAAGGGCAACCCCGGCTCCCGACCCCAACCGTCACCGTCCGTGACGCCGCCTTACCACCCCCACCGCGACCACCGCACCCACCGCCGCCGCCCCCACGACCAGCACCGGTCGCGGATGACGTGCCCCGACATGCACGGCGGTGCGGACCGGCCCGGGCAGGGTGTGCTCAACGGCCTGCCCCGCATGGCTCGCCCGGTCCTGGACCGTGTGCCCGGCCTGCGCCGCACTGCTGCGCAGCTGCACCGTCATCGCGCCCGCCTTGTCGCGGAGGTCGGCGGCCCTCGCCTGGACACGACCCTTCACATCCACCATTTGGGCCAACTCCTCAACCGTGTCGCCGAGTTCGCTGCGGGTGCGTTCAATCTGCCGGCGCAGCTCGTCGGGCCCCTTGGCGCCGACATCCTGCGCGGCCTCGCCGCCCGACTCGTGTCCCTGCGCTGCCTTGTCGGTCATCGGTGCGCCCTTTCCCTGATCTCCTCGACGTCGGCCCTGACGCTGCCGAGCGCTTCCTCCGGCGTGGGCGGTGCGGCGCGCCGCAGCTGGGCGCGGCCGGTCGCCGCGAGCAGGCCCGCGAGTGCGAACAGGACGGCCGTCACGATGAGCGCCGCCGCCCAGACGGGAAGCGTCAGCGAGAGCGCGGCGGCGGCCGTGGCGGCCAGGGCGAGGAAGCCGGCGTAGGCGACGGCGCCCGCGGCGCCGATGAGCCCGCCGCCGCGTCCTGCGCGACGGCCCTTCTGCGCGAGCTCCACCTTGGCGAGGGCCACTTCCTGTCGTACGAGCCGGGAGAGCTGTTCGGTGGCCTGTCCGACGAGGTCGCCCACCGAATGATGTTCGTCATGTACCGGCCTGGGGGCCATGGTCCCGGTCACGGTTCCGCCTCCTCTCGGTATCGGACCCCCCGAGTACCCTGACCTGCCCCCGCTACCCCTGCGGCCCGCCTCCCGGACCGTGCTCGCCGAGCCGGGCCAGCTGGCTCTGGAACCAGTCGAGCCGCGCCTGCAACAGGGCGGCCTCCGCGACCAGTTCGGGCACCCCGAGCCCCTCGGTCGCCCCTGGACCGACGACCGGCGGCAGCCCGCCCCCCGCCGGCCGTAGGCCGTCCCCCGCCACCACCCGCAGCCCCTCTCCGGCCAGCCGGGCGAACCCTGCCGGCGAGACGGACGTACGGCCGCGCAGGCACCCCGCGCAGGAGGGGGCCAGCGCGCACCACCCCGGTCTGCCCCAGCCGGCGTCGGCCAGCGCCGCCGCGACCGCGCCGCAGGCGCACGGGCCGACGGTCGCCGTGCGGACGCGCTGACGGGCGTACCGGAAGCCGCGCTCGAAGCGGATGTACCGGCCGAGCACGGAGACCTCGAGCAGGACGGCCGTACGGTGCTCGGCCGTGCACAGCAGCGCCTCGGCCGTCGTGCGGTCGTGCACGCAGTGGAAGCCGCAGTCGCAGCGGCGGTGCGGTGCCCGGTGGCGCAGGCCGTAGACGCAGGACGCGTCGGCCAGGACTCCGTACGGCAGCGCGCCGCCCAGCGACACACCGGTGAACCCGGCCCGGGCGCCGTCCTGGGACAGCACCGGGTGGGCGATCTTGTATCCGGTCGGCGGCTCCGTCGGGCGTTCCTCGGGGAGCCGCAGTCTCATCGGGCGGCCGGGACCTCTTCGGGCGCCTTCAGTTCCTTGAGCTCCTCGATCTCCGCGCGGAGCTCGAGTTCCTCCTCGTGGACCTGCGGCCGCTCTTCCGCGACTCCGGTGGCGAGTGCCTTGCCGAGCTTCATGACGCCTCCCATGACCAGGGACCGATGACCGTCCTGGCCATGGTGACCCATGAGGGACCGACTTGCACATAGGGCCTGCGATCGACGCAGACCTGAAAACCTCTCAGCATCACTTAGCGATACCTCGTAGAAGAATTAAGTGGAGCTTCACTGTCGGCGCGCCGAGACTACCCCCATGACGACACCTCGCCCCTTCGGCCGCACCCTCTGCGCCATGATCACGCCCTTCACCGACGCCGGCGCGCTCGACCTCGACGGCGCGCAGCGGCTGGCCGACCGACTGGTCGCGGAGGGGTGCGACGGGCTCGTCCTGTCGGGTACGACGGGTGAGTCGCCGACCACGACGGACGCGGAGAAGGCCGCGCTCGTCACGGCCGTACGAGAGGCGGTGGGCGGGCGGGCGTCGATCGTCGCGGGTGTGGGCACCTTCGACACCCGGCACACCGTCGAGCTGGCCCTGGCGGCCGAAAAGGCGGGCGCGGACGGCCTGTTGGTGGTCAGCCCGTACTACAGCAGGCCCCCGCAGGACGCCCTGGAGGCGCACTTCCGGGAGGTCGCGGACGCGTCCGGGCTGCCCCTCGTGCTCTACGACATCCCGGGCCGCACCGGCACCCGGATCGAGCCGGACACCATGATCCGCCTCGCCGAGCATCCCCGGATCGTCGCGGTCAAGGACTGTTCCTACGACTTCCTCGGCGCCCAGAAGGTCCTGGACCGCACGGAGTTGGCGTACTACGCGGGCTGCGACGAGCACAACCTCGCCCTCTACGCGGTGGGCGCCGCCGGATACGTCAGCACGGTCGCCAACGTCGTTCCGGCCCGGCTCCGTGCGGTCCTGGACGCGTTCGAGGCGGGCGACACCCCCGTGTCCGCCCGCCTCCAACAACGGGCCACGCCGCTGATCGAGTCGATGATGTCGGCGGGCCTTCCCGGCGCGGTTACCGCCAAGGCCCTCCTCAACGCACTCGGCCTGCCGGCGGGCCCCGTCCGTGCACCGCTGCGACCCGCCGACCGCGAGACGGTCGACGGGCTGCTGGCGGCGTACGAACAGCTCATGGCCGCCTGATCAGCGCTCGGCGAAGACGGGCTCCCAGCGCCCGGCGTCCCCGTCGTTGCCCTTGCGGAAGCCGCTGAGCGGTACGACCTTGTCGCTGCCGATGGTGACCAGCACAAGCCGCTGGTGGAACTCGTTCTTGCCGCCCTTGGCGATGTCCCAGGCGATGAGGGACATGTTGCCGACCCAGGCGAGCAGCTGCTGCCCGTGCACCTCGGTCTTCTTGCCGGTCGCGGCGTCGACGACCCAGGAGGAGGTCTTCCACTTCTCGCCCGCGAAGTCACCCGCGACGAGCCTGCCGTCGGGCGACTTCCCCGCGTCGACGTACCACTCCAGGTACTTGTCGTTCGCCGGCGCGGAGACCTCGGCACCCGAGAGGTCGTAGAACTGCTTGCCGATGTCTCCCATGGGGTTGCCGGACCAGACGTGCCTGCCGTCGGCGGTGAGGGCGAAGTCCTGGCGGGAGTTGAGGAAGCCTCCCATGGGGTCCTCGGGGTCGCCGCCGAGCTTGACCTCGGTCCAGGAGCCCTTGCCGGAGGCCACGTCGAGGACCTGGAACCCGGTGCGGCTCGACGGCTCCTTCTGGTCCCAGCCGTCGGAGCCCTCGGTCTTCACCCGTAGGTCGGGGTTTTCGTCGTAGGTCGTCGCGACCAGCTTCCGGCCGTCGCGCGAGAACGCGAGTCCGCCGACCGGGTGGTCGACCCGGATCCACCGGGCGACCTTGCCGGTGGTCAGGTCGAGCAGGCCGATCCGCGAGGCGGGCAGGTCCTGTTCCAGGACGGCGGCGGTCTTCATACCGGGGGCGACGGCCACCCAGGACCACCTCGTGGTCTTCTCGTACCTGCCGGTCTTCTGGTCGAGCAGCCAGTAGGTGCGCTCGTAGACGGCGCTGTCGGCCGTCTTCTTGACGGTCTTCGGGACGAAGTACGCGGCGAGTCCGGTGTTCCCGGCGGAGATCAGCTCGCGCGGCGGCGACTGGTCCGGACGGGCGTTGACCTCGGTCTTCGGTACGACGTCCGCGGGGCGTACGTCGGTGCCCCGGCCCGAGTCCAGCATCGGCACGCCCACCGCGACGGCGACCACGGCGGCCGTGGCGACGGCGACGGCCGCGATCCTGCGTGTGCGGCGGCGCCGGCGGGCCGCGAGCACCCGGTCGGCGAACCCCGGCCGCGCCGGGGACTGTTCGGCGGCCTGCTCCCGCAGTGCGTCCCGCACGAGTTCTTCGACGTTCACGGACGCACCTCCACGGATGAGTAGTCACGGGACGGCTGCCACTCGGCGCCGGCCGGGCCCAGGGCGGCCAGTTCGGGCGCCAGCGAACGCAGCCGGGCGAGGGAACGGTGGGTGGTGGACCGCACGGTGCCGACGGTGCAGCCGAGGAGCCGGGCCACGTCGGCCTCCGGCAGGTCCTCGAAGTAGCGCAGCACGAGCACGGTCCGCTGGCGTGCGGTGAGCCGGGACAACGCCTCGCGCATCACGACGCGCAGTTCGGCCGCGGCCGCCGCGTCGGTGCCTCCCGCGCCCGCCTCCGGCGGCTCGGCGACGCTGACCTCCCGTCTGCGCCACTTCAGCCGCCAGCGGCTGACCTGCTGGCGGTAGAGGATCCGGCGTACGTAGGCCTCGGGCTCGTCGATCCGCTGCCATTTGTCCGCCGCCTTGACCAGGGCGCTCTGCAGCAGGTCCTCACCGGCGTGCTGGTCTCCCCCGCAGAGCAGCACGGCCGTCTTCAGCAGCGCCGACGACCGGTTGTCCACGAACTCCCGGAAGCTCTCCAGCCCTTCGGCATTCATCGTCACCTTCTCTTCCCCGGCGGCCCCTGCGCTCCGCCCCTGTGCCCCTTGTGACGCGTACGACCGCCCCCCGCTATGCCACCCCTCCGAAGTTTTTTTCGGCGGACAGAACGGGGCCCGTACCGCACGGGTGTGCGGTACGGGCCCCGGTCCACTGCGGGCGCGATCAGCCGGGCCGTTGTGCGAGGCGACCGAAGCCCCGGCGCCCTCGTGGTGAGGGTGCCGGGGCTTCGGTCTCATCTGCCGAAACCACGGGAAGGTCACGCCGAGCAACCCATACGTGATCTCGAAGGGCTCAGTTGTGGCTGTGCAGGATCTCGTTCAGACCGCCCCAGACCGCGTTGTTCGGGCGGGCCTCGACCGTGCCCGTGACCGAGTTGCGGCGGAAGAGGATGTTGGAGGCGCCGGACAGCTCGCGCGCCTTGACGATCTGCCCGTCGGGCATGGTGACGCGGGTGCCCGCGGTGACGTACAGCCCCGCCTCGACCACGCACTCGTCGCCGAGGGCGATGCCGACGCCCGCCTCGGCGCCGATGAGGCAGCGCTCGCCGATGGTGATGCGGACGTTGCCGCCGCCGGACAGCGTGCCCATGGTGGAGGCGCCGCCGCCGATGTCCGAGCCGTCGCCGATCACGACACCGGCCGAGATACGGCCCTCGACCATCGACGTGCCGAGCGTGCCGGCGTTGAAGTTCACGAAGCCCTCGTGCATGACGGTGGTGCCCTCGGCGAGGTGTGCGCCCAGGCGGACCCGGTCGGCGTCGGCGATGCGGACGCCCTTCGGGGCCACGTAGTCCGTCATTCGCGGGAACTTGTCGATCGAGGTGACCTGGAGGTGCAGGCCCTCGGCGCGGGCGTTCAGCCGCACCTTCTCGACGTCGTCCACGGCGACCGGGCCGAGCGAGGTCCAGGCGACGTTGGCGAGGTGGGCGAACATGCCGTCCAGGCTCTGGCCGTGGGGCTTGACCAGGCGGTGCGAGAGCAGGTGCAGGCGCAGGTAGACGTCGTGCGCGTCGATGGGCTTGTCGTCGAGGGAGCCGATGACCGTGCGGACCGCGACCACCTCGACGCCCCGGCGGGCGTCCGGGCCGATCGCCGCGGTCGCGCCCGGGCCGAGCAGCTCCGCGGCACGCTCGGCGGCCAGCCGCTCGGTGCCGGACGGGCCGGGCTCTGCGGTGAGCTCGGGCGCGGGGAACCAGGTGTCGAGGACGGTGCCGTCGGCGGCGATCGTGGCGAGGCCGGCGGCAACGGCGCCGGTGGTGCGAGGAGCAGTCGTGTCGGTCATGAGGGCAACCTAACCGGCCGGGCGGGGTGAGGGCGAACCGGTGCGCACGGCGTCTCATGTGCCGGGCGCACCGTCCGGCATCCGGCCCGTGTCCGACCGGGCTCAGGCGTTGCCGAAGGCCCGGATCAGGGCCGCTCCCCCTTCTCGTCCACCACCGCCGTCGCGAGCCGTGCCCCGCCGAGCTCGACGTCTCCCTTGCCCCACTCCCCGTTGCCGCCCTCCGCCACCGACCGGTACCCCGAGTACAGGTAGGTGGCCGGGTCGAGGAGCACCTCGTCCCGGTAGGTGCTGAGGGGGTCCCTCAGGTACAGCGCGTAGGCGCTGCGCCCCGCCGCGTCCTCGACCTCCGCGGCCTGTACGCCGGGGATCGTGGCGAGCGCCCGGTAGACCTTGGCGAGGCCGGCGGGGTCGTAGGCGTAGGCGCGGCTGAGGACGGCGACGAGGGCACGGTACTCGTGCAGGGGACGGGTCTCGGACTTGTCGGTGGCGTAGAAGAAGGCCCGGGCCTTCGCCCGCACCTTCGCCGGGTCGTCCGGCAGGCTCCTGAGGAACGCGTACTCCTCCCGCGGCGAGTGGTCGTCACCGGCCTTGCCGTTCTCCATCTTCGGATCGGCGTACGGCCACCAGTCCTCGCTCGTCTGCGGCCCGGGCTCGTCGTCCGTCTCGTTGGTCTCGACGGTCTTGACGTAGATCCACTGACCGTCGCGCGCGGTGACCGCGGGACCGGCGGCGATCGCGTCGGCGGCGTCGTTCAGGAGGTCCTTGGCGCTGCCGAGTTCGAGGGTGTACCCGGGCCGGGCGCCGGGCTGCACTCCGTCCGGGCCGCGGTCCACCACCTGTGTCCCGATCAGGGCCACCGCCGTGATCAGGGCCGCCGTCGCCGCGGCCATCAGCCGCCAGTCGCCCCGCAGCCGGCGGACGCGGGTGCGGCCCGTCGCCTCCCGCAGCAGCCGGTCACGCCCGGCGAGAAAGGGTGCGCGCTCGGCCGCCGGGGCCTCGGCCCGCAGTTCGCGGACCGCCGTCATCTCGTCCATGTCAGACCACCTCCGTGGCGTCGAGCGTGAATGCGGGGTCGGCGCCCAATGCCGAACGGACCTTGCGGCGGGCGCGGTTGAGCCGGGAGCGCACGGTGCCGACCGGGATGCCGAGCGCCTCCGAGACCTCGGTGTACGTCAGGTCCGCCCAGGCCACGAGCAACAGCACATGCCGGTCGCCCACGGACAGCGCGGCCAGCGCCCCGGCGAGCGGGGCCTGCACGGCCTGCGCGGTGACGCGGGCGTCGGCGCGCTCGGACCAGGTCTCGGCGACCGGGTCGTGCCCGGTGCGGGCCAGCGCCCGAAGCGCCCGCACCTCGGCGCGGCGCTGCTTGCCGACGAGGTTGCCCGCGATGCCGTAGAGCCAGGGGCGGGCGCTGGGACGGGTGGTGTCGTAGCGCGCCCGGATGCGGAAGGCGATCAGGAAGGTCTCCGCCGTGATGTCGTCGGCGGCGCCCACGCCCAGCCGGCGTTCCACGTAGCGGTGGATGTCGGGGGCGTACCGGTCGTAGAGGCGGGCGAACAGCTCCGGTTCCTCCAGAGACTGGGCGACGACCTGGGCGTCCTCGGGCGAGGACGGGTCCGGTGGTCCGGTCACGTAGCGGCCTCCGTGGGTGTGGTCGGGGCGAGGATGTCACCCGCTGTTCCCCGACGTCGGCAAAGCGGTTCACGGTCGACGGAAGACCGGGGTCCGGGGACCGACGAGAACCGGGGCGCACGCGGCCCACCCGGACGCGGGGCCCACCCGGACGCGGGGTCGGCCCGGACACGGGGTCGGCCCGGACTCACGCGACCGGGCTCAGACTCACACGACCGGGCTCGGACTCACGGCCGATCCGACCAAGCCCACCAACCTGCCCGGGCACACGGCTACCCCCCAGGGTGCACGGCCCCTCCCGGACTCACGCGACCGCCCGGCGCTCACGTGCCCGCGTCGATGACCCTCGCCAGCATCTCCCGCGCGTACTCCTCGTCGTAGGACGTTCCCGTCAGCAGCACCTGCAGACAGATCCCGTCCGTCAGCGCGACCAGCGCCCGCGCGGTGACCGGGTCGGTGCGGGCGGCGAGCCGGGCGGCGAGGTCGTCGGCCCACTCGGCGGCGACCGGGCGCAGGGCGGGGCGGCGCAGGGCGGCGAGGTAGAGCTCGTACTCCAGCTCGACGCCGGTGCGCTCGCCCGCCAGCCACTCGCCCAGCAGGCCGGCGAGTTCGGCGGCCAGGTCGGTGCGCGGGTCGGCGAGGCCGCCGCGGGAGGCGATCACCTTGGCGAAGCCCTCGTTGGCCTGGCGGAGCGCCGCGACCATCAGTTCGTCGAGGGTCTTGAAGTGGTACGTCGTGGAGCCGAGCGGCACATCGGCCGCGGCCGCGACGGAGCGGTGACTCAGCCCGGCGAGGCCCTTCTCCCCGGCGACCCGGATCGCCGCGTCGATGATCCGCTGCCGCCGCTCGGGGTCGTAGCGACGGGGCATCAGTGCGCCCCGCCCAGGTTCAGCACCACCACGCCGACGATGATCAGCGCGACGCCGGCGGCCTTCGCCAAGCTCATGCCCTCCCCCAGGAACGCCATCCCGATGACCGCGATGACCGCGGTACCGACACCGGCCCAGATCGCGTACGCCGTGCCGACCGAGACCGTCTTCAGCGTCTGCGCGAGCAGCGCGAAGGCGACGACGTACCCCAGGGCCGTCAACAGCGAGGGCCACAGCCTGCTGAAGCCGTCGCTGTACTTCATGGAGGTCGTGGCGGCCACCTCGGCGGCGATGGCGCCGGCGAGCAACAGGTATCCCATATGTACGAGTGTACATAACGGCGCTCGCACGGAGCCCGGACCGGTGATCACGTCGTACGACTACGCCACCGTGCGCGTCACGCCCCGAACCGGTCCCGCCCCGGCCTCGCCCGGAACTCGGAGGTGCCGACCCACCGCGCCTCCACCGGGCCCGGTTCCCGCACCCGCGCCAGGCGGTCGGCGATCCGCCGTCTGGCGTGGGCGGCGCGTCGCAGGGTGGACACCTTGCGGTAGTGGAGGAGTTCGGCCGGGTCGGGCCGGACCGCTCCACTCAGCTCGTAGCCGTTGCGCTCCAGCCGCTCGCCCAACACCGCTTCGCACAGCCGTATCTGATCGGGCGTCAGCCGCTGTTGCCGGCTGCCCGC
This sequence comes from Streptomyces sp. MMG1533, assembly GCF_001279775.1. Lineage (GTDB taxonomy): Bacteria > Actinomycetota > Actinomycetes > Streptomycetales > Streptomycetaceae > Streptomyces. The sequence continues at coordinate 143,863 of NZ_LGDG01000284.1, forward strand.
CCGTGAGCTGTCCAGGGTGCCGTGGGTGCGCCGGTGCCAGGTCTTGCGGGCGGGCACGGCCGTTCGAGCCAGCCGGTGCGGCTCGGCCATCTCAGGGGCGTACTCCTCGCCCAAGTAGCCGCACAGCTCCCGCAGTCGAGGCTCGGGATCGGACACCAGATCCTCGAAGCGCAGCTCGTGCCAGCTGTCCGGCCCGAGCCGGCGCGTGTAGCGCCGGGTCACATCCATCACCTGCGCCCAGGTCGCGACGGCCTCGTGGAAGCCGCGGTGCCACCAGGGCATCCCCAGCAGCGAGGCGACGCAGTCGCGGCCGTCCCGTACGAGGTGCACGAACTGCGCGTCCGGGAAGAGCCGCAGGATCTCCTCCACGTGCAGGGCGTACGCGGGCCGCTTGTCGCCCCAGCGGACCTTGCCGTGCCGTTCCGCGTACGCCTTGAGCGTGATCCCGAGCGCGGAGCGCAGCGTCGGCGGCCCGCCCTCGACCCGCTCGGCCACGGTGTCGGCGTCGAGCCCCAGCTCGTGGAACCGGGTCTCCTTCCGCCCGGTGATCCAGGCGGCGAGCCCGGCCCGGTTGCCCGGATCCCGCAAGTCCCCGAAGTGCAGCCGCCGTTCGTAGGCGGGCAGCACGATGGGGGTCCCCCATGCCCTTAAGGCTATGGGGGAGGGTCTCCGGGGGCAGCGCGATCCTCGGGTGCGCGTGCAGCATCAGCTGCAGCAAGGTGGTCCCGGAACGCGGACAGCCGAGCACGAAGACAGGGCGTACGGAGGCAGGTGCAGAGGTAGCCACGCTCACACGCTGTCGTGGCCGAATGTCGGGAGCCTGGGACGGCGCTGAGAAAAGGATGTGAACACCGGGAGGGATGTGAAACCGGAGAGGGCGGAAACCGCTCGCCGCAAACGGCTGCCGGGAACTCCCAGGCTCCACTAGTGTTTCACCGTTCACCTACCTCCCCGTCACGGCCGCAGCCGCCGCCCCGGGTGCCCGCCGGAGGAACCGCGCATGCCAAGAAGCAAGTCCCGGCCCGCTCAGAACCAGCCATGGGAGAGCGGCTGGACTCCGGACGCCTCCCGGGTGCCGGGAACGCGACGCCTGTGGCTGGCCGGCGCGCTGGCGATAGCCACGGTCGCCGCCTGTGTGACGGCGATCGTCATGACGGAGCACCAGTCCGACAGCCCGTCACCCGCCCCGGACCCGGCGGCCGCCGCGGACCCGAGCGGCCCCGGCCTGATCTCCTACGCCACGCCCTCCACGACGGGCGCCTCGACACCCGCCCAGAAGAGCTCCCCGTCCGCCCGGACGAGCACAAGCGCCCCCGAACCACAGGGCTCGGCGTCCGCATCCCCGCCCGCCGACCCGCCCAAGTCGCCTACGCCGCAACCCGGTTCGTCCAGCCCGAAGCCCGCCACGACATGGCGTTCGGTCAGCTCGGTGAACTATCCCGACCGCTACTGGCACGTCAGCGGCAGCTACGTCAGGCTCGACCCGATCAACTCCGCCTCGGCCCGTGAGGACGCCACCTTCAAACTGGTCAAGGGCCTCGCCGACGCCTCCTGCTACTCCTTCGCCACGACCGACGGCACCTACCTCCGCCACCGCGAATTCGTCCTCCGCTCGGAACGCGACGACGGCTCGTCGCTCTTCGAGCAGGACGCCACGTTCTGCCCCAAGACCTCTTCGGTGTCCGGCGCGATCATGCTGGAGTCGGTGAACTACCCGGGCCGTTTCCTGCGCCACCAGGACTTCAAGCTCCGCCTGGACCCGTACCAGTACAGCGGCCAGTACCAGGCGGACTCGGCGTTCCGGCTGGTGGGCGGGCTGGCCTGAGAACGAGAAACGGCGACGCCCATGAGGCGTCGCCGTTCACTCCGGTTGCAGGTGGAGCTCAGACGTTGAAGCCGAGCGCCCGCAGCTGCTCCCGCCCGTCGTCCGTGATCTTGTCGGGACCCCACGGGGGCATCCAGACCCAGTTGATGCGGAGCTCGTTGACGAGGCCGTCCGTGGCGGACTTGGCCTGGTCCTCGATGACGTCGGTCAGCGGGCAGGCCGCCGAGGTCAGGGTCATGTCGATGGTCGCGATGTTCGCGTCGTCGACGTGGATGCCGTAGATCAGGCCGAGGTTGACGACGTCGATGCCCAGTTCGGGGTCGACGACGTCGTACAGGGCCTCGCGGAGTTCTTCCTCCGAGGCCGGCTTCATCTCAACGGTCTCGCTCATGCCGTTTTCCTTTCGGCGTCGGCCTCGCCCAGGGCCTGGGCCGTCGCGTCCTTCCACGCCATCCAGCTCAGCAGGGCGCACTTCACACGGGCGGGGTACTTGGAGACACCGGCGAACGCGACCGCGTCCTCCAGGATCTCCTCCATCGCGTCGTCCGGCTCGATCCGGCCCTTGGACTGCATCAGCTCCAGGAAGGTCTCCTGGATCTTCTGGGCCTCGGCGAGCTGCTTGCCGACGAGCAGCTCGTTCAGCACGGAGGCCGAGGCCTGGCTGATCGAGCAGCCCTGGCCCTCGTACGAGACGTCCTCGATCTTGTCGCCGTCGTACTTCACGCGCAGCGTGATCTCGTCGCCGCACGTCGGGTTGACGTGGTGCACCTCGGCGTCGCCATCCCGAAGACCGCGCCCGTGCGGGTGCTTGTAGTGGTCCAGGATGACTTCCTGGTACATCGAATCAAGCTTCACGACTCAGCCAGCTCCTCAGCCGAAGAAGTTCCGTACGTGCTCCAGGCCGTCGACCAGAGCGTCGATCTCGGTCGGCGTGGAGTACAGATAGAACGACGCTCGCGTGGTCGCAGGAATTCCGTACCGCAGGCAGACCGGCCGCGCGCAGTGGTGACCGACCCGGACCGCGATGCCCTGCTCGTCCAGGACCTGGCCCACGTCGTGCGGGTGGATGTCGCCGAGCGTGAAGGAGATCGCCGCGCCCCGGTCCTCGGCCGTGGTCGGGCCGATGATCCGCAGGTCCGGAACCTCGCCGAGCTTCTTCACCGCGTACTCGGTGAGCGCGTGCTCATGGGCGAGGATCTTGTCCATGCCGATCGAGTTCAGGTAGTCGATCGCCGCGCCCAGGCCGACCGCCTGCGCGATCGGCGGGGTGCCCGCCTCGAACTTGTGCGGGGCGGGAGCGTACGTCGACGAGTGCATCGACACCGTCTCGATCATCTCGCCGCCGCCGAGGAACGGGGGCAGGTCCTCCAGGAGTTCCTGGCGGCCCCACAGCACGCCGATACCCGTCGGGCCGCACATCTTGTGGCCGGTGAAGGCCACGAAGTCGGCCTGGAGGGCCTGCACGTCCAGCGGCATGTGCGGCGCGGCCTGCGAGGCGTCGATGCACACCAGCGCGCCGACCTCCTGCGCGCGGCGCACTATCGCCTCGACCGGGTTGACCGTCCCGAGGATGTTGGACACCAGCACGAAGGAGACGATCTTCGTCTTCTCCGTGATGATCTCGTCGATGTTGGAGAGGTCGAGCCGGCCGTCGTCGGTCAGGCCGAACCACCTCAGCTTCGCGCCCGTGCGCTGCGCGAGCAGCTGCCACGGCACGATGTTGGAGTGGTGCTCCATCTCCGTGATGACGATCTCGGTCTCGTGGTCCACGCGGTAGGGCTCGTCGGCCCAGCCCAGCATGTTCGCCACGAGGTTGAGCGACTCGGAGGCGTTCTTGGTGAAGATCACCTCGTCGCGGCTCGGCGCGTTGATGAACGCGGCGACCTTGTCGCGCGCGCCCTCGTACAGCGCCGTGGCCTCCTCGGCGAGCACATGCACACCGCGGTGGACGTTGGCGTTGTAGCGCTCGTAGTACTCGTTCAGGGCGTCGAGCACCTGGCGCGGCTTCTGCGAGGTCGCCGCGTTGTCCAGGTACACGAGCTTCCGGCCGTCGTGGACCTGGCGGTCCAGGATGGGGAAGTCCTTGCGGATCGCCTCTGTGTCGAGGAGGCCCGGCAGCTGTGTCACGCGACATCCTCCTCTGAGTTCGCTCCGCGCACGGGTCCGCCCTTCGTGTAAGCCTCGTAGCCCTCGTTCTCCAGCTTGTCGGCGAGTTCGGCGCCGCCGGACTCGACGATGCGACCGCCGGAGAAGACGTGGACGTAGTCGGGCTTGATGTAGCGCAGGATGCGCGTGTAGTGCGTGATCAGCAGGGTGCCGACCTCGCCGGTCTCACGAACGCGGTTGACGCCCTCGGAGACGACACGGAGCGCGTCGACGTCCAGACCGGAGTCCGTCTCGTCGAGGATCGCGACCTTCGGCTTGAGCAGCTCCAGCTGGAGGATCTCGTGGCGCTTCTTCTCACCGCCGGAGAAGCCCTCGTTGACGTTGCGCTCGGCGAAGGCCGGGTCCATGTTGAGACGCTCCATGGTCTCCTTGACCTCCTTCACCCACGTCCGCAGCTTGGGGGCCTCGCCGCGGATGGCGGTGGCGGACGTACGGAGGAAGTTGGAGACCGAGACGCCGGGGACCTCGACCGGGTACTGCATCGCCAGGAAGAGGCCGGCACGAGCGCGCTCGTCGACCGCCATCTCCAGGACGTCCTCGCCGTCGAGGGTGACGGTGCCGCCGGTGATCGTGTACTTCGGGTGACCCGCGAGCGAGTAGGCGAGCGTCGACTTGCCGGAGCCGTTCGGGCCCATGATGGCGTGCGTCTCGCCCTGCTTCACGGTGAGGTCGACACCCTTGAGGATTTCCTTCGTGCCGTTCTCGACCTCGACGGTGACGTGCAGGTCTCGGATTTCAAGCGTTGCCATGGGTGCCTCAGGACTCCTGGGTGAGGGAGACGAGCACGTCGTCCCCTTCGATCTTTACGGGGTATACGGGGACGGGGCGCGTCGCGGGTAGGCCGGACGGCTTGCCGGTGCGGAGGTCGAAGCTGGAGCCGTGCAGCCAGCACTCGATCTGGCAGTCCTCCACCTCGCCCTCGGAGAGCGAGACGTTCGCGTGCGAGCAGATGTCGTGGATCGCGAACACCTCCCCCTCGGTCTGCACGACCGAGACCGGCGTGCCGTCGAGTTCCACCCGCTTCGGGGTGTCCTCCTCCAGCTCGCTCAGCCCACAGACGCGTACGAACGTCGAAGAGGCAGTCATCAGACCGACGCCTCCAGCTCCTCGTCGATCTTCACGAGAAGGCGCTCTTCGATGTCGTCGACACCGATCTGCTGGACGAGTTCGGCGAAGAAGCCGCGGACCACCAGGCGACGGGCCTCGTCGGCCGGGATACCGCGGGCCATCAGGTAGAAGAGCTGCTCGTCGTCGAAGCGGCCGGTGGCGCTGGCATGTCCCGCGCCGACGATCTCGCCGGTCTCGATTTCGAGATTCGGCACGGAGTCGACACGGGCGCCGTCGGTCAGAACCAGGTTGCGGTTCATCTCGTACGTGTCCGTGCCCTCGGCCTTGGCCTCGATGAGCACGTCGCCGATCCACACCGCGTGGGCGCCCTCACCCTGGAGCGCGCCCTTGTAGGCCACGTTCGACTTGCAGTGCGGGGTGTTGTGGTCGACCAGGAGGCGGTGCTCCTGGTGCTGGCCGGCGTCCGTGAAGTACAGGCCGAAGAGCTCGGCCTCGCCACCGGTGCCGGCGTAGGCGACGCGCGGGTGCAGGCGCACGAGGTCGCCGCCGAAGGTGACCACGAACGACTTGAACGTGGCGTCCCGGCCGATCAGCGCGTTGTGCTGGGCCACGTGCACGGCCTTGTCGTCCCAGTCCTGGACGGAGACGACGGTCAGCTTGGCACCGTCGCCCAGGATGTAGTCGACGTTGGCGGCGAGTACCGCGTCACCGGTGTGGTCGATGACGACGACGGCCTCGGCGAAGGCTCCCAGTTCGACGACCTGGTGGCCGTAGGCGACCCCGCCCTCACCGTGCACGGCGATGCGGATCGGCTCGGTGAGCACCGTCTCCTTGGGGACGGTGACGACACCCGCCTTCTCGAACGCCGAGTACGCCTGGGCGGCGACGCGGTCCACCGGGGTGCCGGCCCTGCCGAGCCGGGCGTCGTCACGGCCGACGAGCTCGACGACGACGCCCTCGGGGGCGTCGACGGCGATCTTCAGGCCGTCGCCGGTGGCGACCGCGGTGCCGTCGTGCAGCCCGCGCAGCCGCTCCAGCGGGGTGAACCGCCACTCCTCCTCGCGGCCGTGCGGGACCGGGAAGTCCTGCACGTCGAAGGAGGGGGGCGCGCTCATGCGCGTGGCGACGGTGGACTCGGCGGCCACCGCGATCTGGCCGGCGGTGGTGGACCCCACCGGGATGTTCTGAGCCTCAGCCATGGCTGTCGGTCTGCTCTCTTCCTACGTCAGAAATTCGCTGCTGCCTGTGGTGCGGCGGGTCTTAACCGACCGCGCCTTCCATCTGCAGCTCGATCAGCCGGTTGAGCTCCAGGGCGTACTCCATGGGCAGCTCCTTCGCGATCGGCTCGACGAAGCCACGCACGATCATGGCCATCGCCTCGAACTCGGTCAGACCACGGCTCATCAGGTAGAAGAGCTGGTCCTCGGAGACCTTGGAGACGGTCGCCTCGTGCCCCATGGACACGTCGTCCTCGCGGACGTCCACGTACGGGTACGTGTCGGAGCGGGAGATGGTGTCCACGAGCAGCGCGTCGCACAGCACGTTCGACTTGGAGCCGTGGGCACCCTCGCCGATCTCGACGAGACCACGGTAGGACGTACGACCGCCACCGCGCGCCACCGACTTGGAGACGATGTTGGAGGAGGTGTTCGGCGCCATGTGGACCATCTTGGAGCCGGCGTCCTGGTGCTGCCCCTCGCCCGCGAAGGCGATGGAGAGGGTCTCGCCCTTGGCGTGCTCGCCCATCAGGTAGACGGCCGGGTACTTCATCGTCACCTTGGAGCCGATGTTGCCGTCGATCCACTCCATGGTCGCGCCCTCGTACGCCACGGCGCGCTTGGTGACCAGGTTGTAGACGTTGTTCGACCAGTTCTGGATGGTCGTGTAACGGCAGCGGGCGTTCTTCTTGACGATGATCTCGACCACGGCGCTGTGCAGCGAGTCCGACTTGTAGATCGGGGCCGTACAACCCTCGACGTAGTGCACGTAGGCACCCTCGTCGACGATGATCAGGGTCCGCTCGAACTGGCCCATGTTCTCCGTGTTGATGCGGAAGTAGGCCTGGAGCGGGATCTCGACATGCACGCCCGGCGGCACGTAGATGAAGGAGCCACCCGACCACACGGCGGTGTTCAGGGAGGCGAACTTGTTGTCACCGACCGGGATGACGGTCCCGAAGTACTCCTTGAAGAGCTCCGGGTGCTCCTTCAGGGCCGTGTCGGTGTCGAGGAAGATGACGCCCTGCTCCTCCAGGTCCTCGCGGATCTGGTGGTAGACGACCTCGGACTCGTACTGGGCCGCGACACCGGCGACGAGGCGCTGCTTCTCCGCCTCGGGGATGCCGAGCTTGTCGTACGTGTTCTTGATGTCCTCGGGCAGGTCCTCCCAGGACTCCGCCTGCTTCTCCGTGGAGCGTACGAAGTACTTGATGTTGTCGAAGTCGATGCCCGACAGGTCCGAGCCCCAGTTCGGCATGGGCTTCTTGCCGAACAGGCGCAGGCCCTTGAGGCGGAGCTTGGTCATCCACTCCGGCTCGGACTTCTTCGCCGAGATGTCGCGGACGACGTCCTCGTTGATGCCGCGCTTGGCAGAGGCGCCGGCCGTGTCGGAGTCGGCCCAGCCGTATTCGTACTTACCCAGGCCCTCGAGTTCGGGGTGGGCAGTCTCCGTGGGGAGAGTCATGCGGGGTTCCTCCCGGCCGTGCTTGCAGATGCGATATCAGTGGTGTGGGAAATCTTGGGGATGAACGTCGTGCAGACGCCGTCGCCGTGCGCGATGGTCGCCAGTCGCTGGACGTGCGTGCCGAGCAGCTGGGAGAAGATCTCGGTCTCCGCTTCGCAGAGCTGCGGGAACTTTTCCGCGACGTGGGCCACCGGGCAGTGGTGCTGGCAGAGCTGCTCGCCGACCGGTGCGCTTCGCGCCGTAGCAGCGTACCCGTCCGCGCTCAGGGCCTTGGCCAGCGCTTCGGTCCGTTCTTCGGGCGCGGCGGCCTCGATGGCCTTGCGGTAGGCGGTGGCCTGCTCGGCGATCCTGGCGCGGGCGAAGGCGACGACCGCCTCGTCCCCGCCGAACCGATCCTGGATCCAGCGCAGGGCGTCCGTGGCGAGCTTGTCGTAGGACTGGTCGAAGGCGTCACGGCCGCAGTCCGTGAGCGCGAAGACCTTGGCGGGCCGGCCGCGCGTCCGCGCTCCGTACACCCGCTGCTCGCGCGCTTCCACGACGTCGTCGGCGACCAGGGCGTCCAGATGCCGGCGTACGGCCGCCGGGGTGAGCCCCAGGCGTCCAGCCAGCTCGGTCACGGTCGACGGCCCGTGGTCCAGGATGGACCGCGCGACCCGGTTGCGCGTCGAGCGCTCACCGGTCGCTAGCTCCTCCTGCGGGGCCCCCGTGGGGGTCTCCCGAGCCTCGCCGACGTTTTTCACAACGCCATTGTTGCGTAATTCCTCTGAGGCAGGCAAGCCGTGCCCGAACCACCGGGCGGTGCCCTGCGTCACTTAGGTTTACCTAAGCTGACCTGCGCAAACGATCTTTGATCGATCAAATCGGTGGCGCCGGAGACCTCGGTCCGGGACACTCCGGAACCATGCCCACACCCCCTCCCACCGGCCCTCTTGTCACCCGCGACACCATCGCGGCCCAGCTGCGCCAACTGGGTGTCGAACCAGGCGAAACCCTCCTCGTCCACTCCTCTCTCAGCTCGCTCGGCTGGGTCTGCGGAGGAGCCGTGGCAGTCGTCCAAGGAGTGCTCGACGCGCTCGGTCCGGACGGCACCCTGGTGGTCCCCACGCAGTCCGGCGACCTCTCGGACCCGGCACACTGGGCGAACCCGCCGGTGCCCGAGGCCTGGTGGGAGACGATCCGGGCCACCATGCCCGGGTACGACCCCCACGTCACCCCCAGCCGCGGAGTCGGCGTGATCCCGGAGACCGTACGGACCTGGCCGGGCGCCCTGCGCAGCGCGCACCCCCAGACCTCGTTCGCGGCGCTCGGCCCGCGCGCGGCGGAGGTGACCGAGGGACACGGCACCGACTGCCGGCTCGGCGAGCACAGCCCCCTGGCCCGCCTGGAGTCACTCGACGCCCGGGTGCTCCTGCTGGGCGCCGGCTACGACGCCTGCACCGGCTTCCACCTGGCCGAGTACCGCATACCGGCCCCGCGCGTGAAGGTGGGCCGCCCCGGACCGACGGGCTGGGAGGTGGTGACCGAGGTGTCGATCGACTCGGACCGGTTCGACGAGCTGGGGTACGACTTCGAGCGCGACCGTCCCGTCGTACGCGGAAAGGTGGGCGCGGCCGACGTACGGCTGTTCCCCTTGGCGGACGCGGTGGCCTACGCGGAGCGGTGGCTGGCGGTGCACCGGTCGCGTGAGGACGAGGTCTGAGGCCCCGCCCGGGGCGGAGGTGGAGATCTCGCACCCGCCGGTCTGGGCCGCCGATCGCGAACCTAGACTCTGGACCCATGCGAAGTGAGCCCGTGGTCCAGGTCCAGGCCCTGGTGAAGCGGTACGGCACGAAGACCGCGGTGGACGGCCTCGACCTGGTGGCCAAGGCGGGCGTGACCGCCGTACTCGGCCCCAACGGCGCGGGCAAGACGACGACGGTCGAGACCTGCGAGGGGTACCGGAAGCCGGACTCCGGCACGGTGCGCGTCCTGGGCCTCGACCCGGTGAGACAGTCGCGTCAGCTGAACCCCCGGATCGGCGTGATGCTGCAGTCCGGGGGCGTCTACTCGGGCGCCCGGGCCGACGAGATGCTGCGGCACGTGGCCAAGCTGCACGCCCACCCGCTGGACGTGGACGCGCTGATCGAGCGTCTGGGGCTGGGCAGTTGCGGCCGGACCACGTACCGGCGCCTTTCGGGGGGCCAGCAGCAGCGGCTCGCGCTCGCCATGGCGGTCGTCGGCCGCCCGGAACTGGTGTTCCTGGACGAGCCCACCGCCGGCCTCGACCCGCAGGCCCGCCACGCCACCTGGGACCTGGTGCGGGACCTGCGCGCGGACGGCGTCTCCGTGATCCTCACGACCCACTACATGGACGAGGCCGAGCAGCTCGCCGACGACGTCGCGATCATCGACGCGGGCCGGGTCATCGCCCAGGGCTCCCCGGAGGAGCTGTGCCGCGGCGGTGCCGAGAACACCCTGCGCTTCTCCGGCCGGCCGGGGCTCGACGTCGGCTCCCTGCTCAAGGCCCTCCCCGCCGACTGCACGGCCGCGGAACTGACGCCGGGCTCGTACCGGGTCGGCGGCAAGGTCGACCCGCAACTGCTCGCCACGGTCACCTCGTGGTGTGCGCAGCACGGAGTCATGCCGGAGAAGATCTCGGTCGAACGGCACACCCTGGAAGACGTTTTCTTGGAGCTCACGGGCAAGGAGTTGCGTTCATGATTCCGGCTGACACACGGATCTGCCGGGGGTCCGGGGGTCGTCCCCCGGGAAGGCACGGCTTGGAGCTCACGGGCAAGGAGCTGCGCTCATGATTCCGGCTCACACACGGATCTGCCGGGGGTCCGGGGGTCGTCCCCCGGGAAGGCACAGCTTGGAGCTCACGGGCAAGGAGCTGCGCTCATGATTCCGGCTCACACACGGACCTGCCGGGGGCCCGGGGGTCGTCCCCCGGGAAGGCACGGCTTGGAGCTCACGGGCAAGGAGCTGCGTTCATGACCACCGCCGCCACGGGCGCGTACGCCCCGAAGCCGGGGGCCGCGCCCCTCCCCCGCATGATCGCCGCCCAGGCCGCGCTCGAGACGAAGATGCTGCTGCGCAACGGCGAGCAACTGCTGCTCACCGTGGTCATCCCCACGCTGCTGCTGGTGCTGTTCAGTTCGGTGGACATCGTCGACACGGGCGCGGGCGAGGCCGTCGACTTCCTGACCCCCGGCGTCCTCGCGCTCGCCGTGATGTCGACGGCGTTCACCGGGCAGGCCATCGCCACGGGCTTCGAGCGCCGGTACGGCGTCCTGAAGCGCCTGGCCTCCTCCCCGCTGCCCCGCTGGGGCCTGATGGCCGCGAAGACGCTGGCCGTGCTGGTCACGGAGGTCCTCCAGGTCGTCCTGCTGACGGTGATCGCCTTCGCCCTGGGCTGGTCGCCGCATGGCAACCCCTTCGCCGTGCTGCTTCTGCTGGTCCTCGGCACGGCCGCCTTCTCGGGGCTCGGCCTGCTGATGGCGGGCACGCTGAAGGCGGAGGCCACGCTGGGCGCCGCCAACCTGGTCTTCCTGCTGCTCCTGGTGGGCGGCGGGGTGATCGTGCCGCTGGACAAGTTCCCCGCCGGCGCCCAGGACGTGCTCGGGCTGCTGCCGATCTCGGCCCTGTCGGACGGGCTTCGGGACGTGCTTCAGCACGGCGCCGGGATGCCGTGGGCCGACCTGGGGATCCTCGCAGTGTGGGCGGTCGTGGGGCTGGCCGCCGCGGGGCGCTTCTTCCGTTGGGAGTAAGCCCGCGAGGGACCCTCGTGAAAGCGTGCACAAGCGGTCCCCCTACGATGGGCGCGTGCCAAACGTGACCCGCGCCGACGCCGTAGCGGCCGTCCGCAACCCGCTCGCCTTCATCGCCGAACGCTGGACCCCGACCCCCCGGACGGTCCAGCGGGCGGCGCTCGCCGCGCTCGTCATGTCGGTGGTGATCGTGGTCACCGGCGGGGCGGTACGGCTCACCGGATCCGGGCTCGGCTGTCCGACCTGGCCCAAGTGCACCGCCGACTCGCTCACCGCCACCAGCGCGATGGGCTTCCACGGCGCCATCGAGTTCGGCAACCGCATGCTGACGTACGTGCTGTGCGCGGCGGTCGGCTGGGCGATCATCGCCGCGCGCGCCGAGAAGCCGTCCCGACGCGGCCTGACCCGGCTGGGCTGGGCACAGTTCTGGGTCGTGATGAGCAACGCGGTCCTCGGCGGCATCGTGGTCCTCGTCGGCCTCAACCCGTACACGGTCGCGGCGCACTTCGTGGCGACGTCCGCCCTGATCGCGATCGCCACGGTGATGTGGCAGCGCACCCGGGAGGGTGACGGAACGCCGCGCCCGCTGGTCGGCAAGTCCGTGCAGCAACTGGTGTGGTTCCTGGTCGCCGCCTCCGTCCTGCTGATCCTGGTCGGCACGGTCGTGACCGGCGCGGGACCGCACGCGGGCGACTCCAGCGAGGTCGAGCGGATGCCGCTCGACTGGGAGACCGTCAGCAAGGTGCACGCGGTGCTGGCCTGGATCGTGGTGTCGCTGACGTTCGCCCTGTGGTTCGTCCTCAAGGCGGTCGACGCCCCGAAGGGCCCGCTGGGCCGCACCCGCGACCTCTTCCTGATCCTGCTCGCGCAGGGCGTCATCGGCTACGTCCAGTACTTCACCGACCTTCCCGAGATCCTCGTCGGCCTGCACATGCTCGGCTCGGCCCTGGTGTGGATCGCGGTACTGCGCGTGCTGCTGGCCCTGCGGGAGCGGCCGCAGGCGTCGGCCGATGTGCCGGGGCCTTCGAGCGAGCCGACGCTGACCCGGGCTTAGACGCTGCCCCGGGCTTGGAGGAGTGAGCTCACAGCCGTGGCTCACAGCCGTAGCTCACAGCCGGTAGCTCACTCCAACCCGTACACCCGCCGCGCATTCCCCGCCGCGATCATCCCCGCCACCCGCTGCGCGTCCGCCAGCGACCACGCCCCCTCGGCGACCCAGGTGCCCAGCACCCGGCTCAGCGCCTCCCGGAACAGCCGCGCCCCCACCACGTGCAGCTCGGGCAGGCCCTGGGCCCCGCTGGAGAAGAGGATCTTGCCGAAGGGGGCCAGCTCCAGGATCTCCGCGAGGACGGTGGCGGCGCGGGCCCCGGTCCGTACGAGAGCGGCGCCCGAGTCGGCGTACACGTGCGGGAAGACCCCGGCGAGGTGGGCGGCGTGCCGGTGGTAGGGGTAGCCGTGCAGCAGCACGAGCTCCGTGCCGAGGCCCGCTGTGGCCCGGACGAAGTCCGTGAGCAGCACGGGATCCGTACGGTCGATGCGCAGCCCCGGTTCGCCGAGCCCGGCGTGCAGTTGGAGCGGCAGTCCGGAGGCGACCGCGATCCACAGCAGATGCCGTAGCAGCACCGGATCGCTCAGCTCCCCGCCCACCCGGCGTTCGGCGAGCCAGCGGCCGGCGGCGCCGCGCACCTCGCCCGGTCCCGGCGGCTCGGGCGCCAGCGCGAGTCCGTGCCGTACGCCCGCCACGGAGGTGAAGGCCACGGCGCCCGAGGCGGCGCCGTGCACCGACTCGGCGAGGTTGGCGAGGAAGGACTCGACGGTGCCGGAGGTGTCGGCGACCTGTTCGGCGAGGAGTTCGAGGCGCACGATCTCCCGGGCCCGGGCGTCCGCCGCGGAGGCCATCTCGACGGGGCCGGTCAGGTCTCCGGGCAACCCGGTGTCGACGAGATACGTCGTGATTCCGCTGCCCCGCAGCAGTCTGCGGCCCGATTCCAGTACGCCTAGTTCACGGCGCCGGGCGAGATAACGGGCGGGCGGGCAGTGCGGCTCCAGACCGAGCAGCGGGGGGCACCAACGGCGTACGGCGAACCCCGTCTGCGTGTCGAAGAGCGTCGTGCCCGGCGCCGGCGGTCCCTCGGTCCGGGCCAGCTGGGCCTCGAAGGTACCGAGGCCCAGCTCCGTTCTCAGGACGCCGTGACAGTACTGGTCCACGAGGGACGGCGTTTCGATCATCCCGGACTCCCCGCGCTCGGACTCTGTCCTTCTCAGGTCCTAACGGGTGAACCGGGCACGAGGTGTTGCAGTCACACACCCCGTGCGAACGGCCGCCGCGTCTCAGTCGTTGCTCGGGCCGCCGACCTGGATTCCCGCCATGCGGCTCCACTCGTACGGGCCCGTCCTGACCTTCGCCGCGAACTCGCCGTCGAAGTCCTCGTGAACGGTGATGCCGGACTTCTCGACCGCCTTCTCGGCGAGGGCGTACGAGGGGGCGACGAGGTCGCCCCAGGCGCCGTCCTCGCCCACGAGGACGATGCGGGCGCCGCGCTCGCCGATGTACGCGACCTGCCCCTCGGCCCCGCCGTGCTCCTTGGAGAAGCCGCTGATCTGCTTGGCGAGCCGGGTCACTTTGCGCTCGTCCTTGGGGTCCACCTGCTGCGTGTCTGCCATGGCCAGGATGCTACCGACGGGTAGATCAAACGGCGACGGGTGGGGTGCGTGGCCTTGACCACGCACCCCACCCGTCGGTCGGTCAGCGCAGGAAGGGGTCCACCGCGACCGCCACGAACAGGATCGACACATAGGTGATCGACCAGTGGAACAGCCGCATCTCCTTGAGCTTGGCGCCGGTCACCTCGGCCTTGGCCCGGTTCTGCAGGCCGTGCGCCTCCCACAGCCAGAAGCCGCCGGCCAGCAGCGCGACCGCCGTGTAGAACCAGCCCGTGTAGCCGAGCGGGGTGAGCAGCAGCGACACCGCGACCATCACCCAGCTGTAGAACACGATCTGCCTGGCGACCACCTTGTTGGAGGCGACGACCGGCAGCATCGGCACGCCGACGCGCGCGTAGTCCTCCCTGACCTTCATGGACAGCGGCCAGTAGTGCGGCGGCGTCCAGAAGAACATGACGAGGAAGAGGACGATCGGCGCCCACGACATGGAGTTCGTGACGGACGACCAGCCGATGAGCACGGGGAGGCAGCCGGCGATGCCGCCCCACACGATGTTCTGCGACGTACGGCGCTTGAGGATCATCGTGTAGACGACGACGTAGAAGAGGAGCGCTCCGAGCGACAGCCAGGCCGAGAGCCAGTTGACGGCGAGGCCGAACAGCAGCGTGGAGACGACGGCGAGGGCGATACCGAAGGCGAGGCACTCGCGCGGGCTGACCATCCCGGTGACCAGCGGACGCTGCGAGGTGCGGTCCATCAACGCGTCGATGTCGCGGTCGATGTACATGTTGAGCGCGTTGGCGCCACCCGCGGAGAGGTAGCCGCCGATGCAGGTCAGCAGGACGAGCTTCAGGTCGGGGACACCCTGCTGCGCAAGGAACATCACCGGAACCGTGGTGATCAGCAGCAGCTCGATGATCCGTGGCTTGGTCAGCGCCACGAACGCCTTGACACGGGCCCCGAACGGCCGGTGGCTCGGGCTCTGGCTCGTCCCGATAATCCCCGCTGGACGGGATTCAACGGCCGTCACGCACACCCCTGACAGAGACATCCCAGCAAGCCTCCCCGTGTGAAGTCCGGGTAAAGGCTCGCGCGTACCACGCCACTGTAGACGTTGCCCAGACCCGGACATTCGCGGGGGTCGGGTCGTGTTGGGCAGTGCCGTCGAAGGAGCCGGTCAGCACTCGATTGAGCACTCGGACGAGCGGCTCCGTATTCACTTGCCGAACGCAGAACGGCCCGGTCGGGAGGCGGATCCCGACGAGTCCCGGCAGTCTGGAATGACTCGAAAAAAGGCACGTTCTTACGGGGGTAGGCTCGACAGCGGCCGGGGCGCCCAGTGCACCGGCAAATTCGACATGTGTGACATGTGGAGAGGAGCCCTGACCCAGGGTGAGCACCAAGCCGACCACCACAGACCTCGAGTGGACCGAGTTGGACCAGCGGGCCGTCGACACCGCCCGCGTCCTGGCCGCCGATGCCGTACAGAGGGTCGGCAACGGCCATCCCGGTACGGCGA
>NZ_LGDG01000285.1 GCF_001279775.1 Streptomyces sp. MMG1533
GGGGCGACAGGGGCGACAGGGGCGACAGGGGCGACAGGGGCGACAGCTGAGACTGTCCGCAGGCAGCCCCCTCCTGTACTCCGGTCATCCCACAGTCAAGCGTTGACCAGCCTGCGGCTAAACAGCTGTATGGGTTCCGCATGCCCCACCCCTATCAGCCTGATGTGGGCGGAATTGCCGGATTGCCCGCTGGCTACGGTGGTGCCCGCCACATCGTCCACGGGGAACAGGAGCCGACGGTGGGTACACCGGGTGCACCGATACGTTCGCGCCTTCTCGACTATGTCGAGTCGAAGCCGCCCGCAGGTCCGGCCCCAACAGGTTCATCGGCCCCGGAACCCCGCAGATCACGTCTTCTCGATTACGTCGACTACGGCGAACACGTAGAGCACGTAGAGCACGTGGAGGTGGGTCCGTCCGCAGAGGATTCGCCAGGCCCGAAACCCGGCGTCCCCGCCTACCAGACACCCGTGTTCGTGCCGGCCCACCCCCGCTACGTTGACACCACGGACCCGTCCGGCACCTCCACCCGAGTGCCCTTCATCGCGTACGAACTCTTCGAGCACCCCACCGACGGCACCGTGGCCCTCGCCTTCACCACCCTCGACCGTCTCGTGGCCGCGCTCGGCGAGGCCCAACCGTGGGTCGCCACCTCCATCGGCCCGCTGGCCGAGGGCGTGAGCGAACGTGGCGTCACCGTCCGCCTCGACCCGCGCCTCGCGCCCGGACCCCCCAACTGGCAGCCGGCCGGCCTGGCCGCCTACGCCCGGGCGGTGCGCTGATGGCAGCCGACTTCAAGGCGATACTGAGCGACCTCAGCTCGATGTCGAAGACCTTCCACGACGAGGCCGTCAACTACCGCAAGCTGCACTCCGACGTGGCCCCGCCCGTGGCCGGCGGCGGCGACGCGGGGCTCGACCACGCCATCAAGGAGGTCGCCGACCTCATCGTCGCCCTGCACATCGGCTTCGCCGACCGCCTGGACGATCACGGCGACAAGGTGACGTACGCCCACGACTCCTTCCAACGGCACGACATCGACGTACACGGCCTGTTCGAGGACCTGATGGTGGGTGACGGCTGATGGCCGACAGCTGGGTCGGCGGCGACATCGGCGGACTGCGCACGATGGCCGAGACGTACAAGAACGCCAAGCAGAAGCTGGACGACGTCGTCCAGCCGCTCGCCAAAGCCGTCGACCGGCTGGTGGACGACGCGAGTTGGAAGGGCGAGGCGGCCGAGACCTTCCGCGCCACCTGGAGCGAGGACGCGCTGGCGGCAGGCGCCTTCGCGAGCCTCGTGCACAGCGCGGGCGACATTCTCGCCACGCTCGTCGACGCACTGTCGGCCTGCGAGACGGCCCTGCAGAACGCCGAGCACGTCGCCACGCGCAAGGGCGTGTCGATGGCGGACAGAGGCATCCCGCAGACGATCGCCACCGCGAATCCGCCCAGTGCGGAGGATCAGAAGACGATCTCGGCGATGGGCGAGTACGGCAAGGTACGCGAGGAGATCCTGCACACCGCCCAGCATGCGCGGCTGGTGGCTGCGGACCAGTTGCGAGGGTTGTACGCGCAGGTCACGGCGCCGGTGTCGACCGGAGACAAGGTGACCATCGCCGACGCACTGCGTGGCCTGTACGCCTACGACGCCGAAGACGCCCGGGCCGGCGGCAAGGAGGCGCGGAAGCTGATCGACGGGGCCAAGGCCGAGGAGCGGGCCGCCAAGAAGGAACTCCGCGCGGAGCGCAAGGCATTCCAGAAGGCGGGCCGCGCGCTGCCCAAGGACCTTCCGGCCAAGGGCGCCTACGCGGACGCGGCCACCAAGGTCGACTCGCTGGAGGATGCCATCGCCCGCGCCGACCACGGCAGCACGGCACTGCCGTACGACCGGGCCCTGAACGTGAAGCTGGCCGACGCGGCGGATGCGTTGCGCCTCGGCAAGGGCGTGGCCGAACTGCCGGAATTCCTCAAGGAGATACCGGTCCTGGACGTCGCGGCGGCCGCCGCCTGCGGGCTGGTGGAGGCGAAGGACGACCACGACAAGGGCTGGTCCTGGCAGCACTCCGTCGCCGTGGACGGCGGCGTAGCCCTCGGCGGTGTGGCCGTCGGCGCGGCGGTCACGGCCGCCCTGCCCGTCGAAGGCGCGGTCGCGGTGGCCGGGGTCGGGGTCCTGGCGGCGGTCACCGCGACCGAGGTCCTCGATCACTCCTTGCACGAGCACTGGAGCGAGGACATCCACGACCACGGCGTGGTCGGCGGAGTGCTGACCGGCGCGGGCCATGTCCTGACGGAAACCGGGGACGACGACGTACGAATGGTGAAGGACATCTGGCATGGCGTCACGAGCATCTTCTGAGGTCCCCGCCCTCGGGTTCCCCGCGCGCATCCCGGCTCTGCCCAAGCTGGGCACCACCTGGTACAAGCGGGGCGGACTCTACTGGCTGTGCCGTGCCCGTACGACCGTGTTCCTGCTCCTGGTGATGGCCATGTTCTCTTTCGTGTCGCTGAGCCTCTACCAGGGATTCCGCAGCGAAATGCCGCCCATGGTGCGCACCGTGAGCGACGGGGCGCAGGCGGTCGCGTCCTGCGTGACCCTGGCCTGGGGGTGGGTCAAGCAGCGCCGGAGCCACCGGGAGGCCCTCCTGGATCCGCCCACCCCCGAGGAGACCTGGGTGGCCAAGCGTGACCACAACAGGCGCGCCGGCAGGGCGGCCGGCAGGGGAGTTGCCGGAGGGCGCGTTCTCCTGGCGCTGGCGGCGCCCGTCATGCCGGCGTTCGTCGCGTACCTCGTCGGTTGGCTGGCCGCCTGGCTGACCGTCCGGGAATACCCGAGTGAGGTCGGCGCCCGACGCTGGCTGCAGGAGAACTCGTCCTGACCATGACGACAACGGCATCTCCTGGACGCCCGCCTGCCGGAGCCGTCCGCCCGGTCCCGGCCCTGTCCGGCCTGGGCACGACCTGGTACGAGCGCGGTGCGCGCTACTGGCTGCGTCGCGCCCTCGGCGCAGTTCTCTGGTTCGCCGTACTGGCCTTCTTCTGTTACATCGCGCTCGTCCTCTACGGGAGCTTCCGCGACGACCTGCCGCCGACCGTACGCACCGTGTGGGACCGGGCGCAGGCGGTGGCCTCCTGTGCCGCTCTGGTCTGGGGGTGGCAGGTACAGCGCCGGGACCATCACCGGAAGCTCCAGGATCCGCCGACCCCCGAGCAGACACGCCGGGACAAGCGAAGCGGGACCCGCCGCTCCGTCGGGCTGACCCTCGCAGGCCGCGTTCTCGTACTGATTGCGGCGATTGCGGCGCCCGTCATGCCGATGTGTGCCGCGTGGTGCGTCGGCTGGGTCGCCGCCGCGTTCACCGTCCGCGAGTACCCGAGCGAAGTCGGCGCACGACGGGCGCTACAAGGGTGACCGGTCCCTGCCTGAACTCCCGCAGGCGTCCTGGAACCTGCCCTCCGCCTCAAGCGAGAGTCAGGCACGTTTTGACATCGCAAAGAATGAGCCACGCACGGCAGTTGACCGATCGGGACGGTACGACGGTACTTCGCAGGGGGCGGGTGTGGCGGAACGCGAGTAGCTTGCCCAGGTTTCAGGCGCTTCACGGAGGTTCGGAGCGGGTCTCCTGACGGTGTCTCGACAACTTCGTAACTCACCTAACACAAAGTTCAGTTGGCCGCGATTTACACAATGACTACAGTGGTCATCGAGTGTGTTGATCAGGCCACCGCCTGTGCACCGCTCGACAGCTTCACAAACGGGGAACGGGGAGGGAAGGCATCGTGCCTGCTGCGGAACGCCAGGCTCTCAAGGTCACGCTGGAGTCGCTCGGAGAGTTCAAGAAGCGTGTGGACGTCGCGCTCTCCAACTTCGAGGACTCGCAGGGCAGCGCGCAGAAGGTGGGGGCGCACCGGCTGTCCGAGGCGTCGTTCAAAGGTGTGGGTCGTTTCGACGAGGCCAAGGCGCTCCACGCGCAGTACGAGCGCGTCCATGAGCGGCTGACCGCGCTCTCCGAGAGCCTTGGCCTACAGATCGAGGCGCTCCAGATCGCCGTCATGGGCGCGCACGGCAACTTCAACGACATCGAAGAAGAGCAGCGGCGACGGTTCTGGGAGATCCAGACCGGCATCGACCGCGACTGGCGGGAAGCGAAGCGCGAGAAGGACGCCGCAGAGGCCGAGAAGCAGGGCAAGTCCGCGCCGAAGAGCAACAACGAGCGGACGGTGACCTACTAGTGAGCGACAACAAGCAGCAGCACCAGGATCCGCACCAGGCCGAGAAGAAGCAGGTCTCCAAGCAGGTCGGCATCATCGACACGGTCAGCCGCGTGGTGGAGGCGACCCCCTTCGGCGGTGCCGCCCTCGTTGCCCTCGGCAGGACGAACTTCGAGGGTCACGACCTGAACGACATGATCGACCTGGTCGAGTCCGCGAATCCGGGGGACCTGGAGGCCGCAGGCAAGGCTCTTTGGGATGCCCAGGACGCCATCGAAAAGGCCGCCAACGAACTCAAGGGCCATATCGGCAGGGTCCTGTGGGAGGGCGAGTCCGCCACGGCCTTCCACGAGTGGGGCGACAAACTGGTCAAGCACGCTCTTGGCCTTGCCACCTTCGCCGGAGTCACAGGCACGCAGATCACGGCTGCGGCTACGGGCCTCGCTTCCGTTCGCACCGCCATGCCGCCCCGCGACAGCCGACTCGTCCCCAAGACCGTCGACCAGATCCCCACGCCCATGCAGGTCGAGGGCAACAAGGAGTACGCGGCAGCGGTCAAGGTCGAGAAGGACCGGCAAGAGGCGATCAACCAGATGAATCGTCTGGCGTCCTTCTACACGGTGTCGGAGGAGGTGTTGGCGGCGCAGGAGCCGCCGACGTTTGAGCCTATGCCGGACGTGGGGGTGCCCAAGCCGGACCCGTCTTGGAAACTGGACGCCCCTGACACCCCGCAGGGCAGCGGGGCGCTTGGGGCCGCTCGTGAGTCGGCGTCGACCGACCGCGACTCTTCGAGTGTGACCGGACACTCGCGCGTGGCTGACACCACACCGCCGCTAAGACAGGTCGATGACCCGAGTGACTCTCCGGAGAGGAACGTCGGAACGAAGATCGACAGCGTCGGCACTTTGCCACCTCAGGAGACCACGAGGCCGACGACGAATGTGTCGCCGGTGATAGCTCCAAGCGGACCCAACGGAGGGCCTGTTCCTCCCCTCACCTCAGGGCCAGTTCCTCCTGCAGTTGGCAAACCGACCGGCCGCAATCCGGGACTTGGCGGAGTGACCGGCAACAAGTCCCCAGTCCAGGCCCAGGGCCGAACGGCCACTCCCAGCGGCACCGCCAGCGGGCGCAGCGCCACAGGCCCGATGGGGCGCGCCAATACTACGGGGCAGTCGGGAATCCGAGGCGGCCCCGGCGCGGCAGACAGGTCTCCCATGGGCCGAGGCATCTCCGGCGGAACAGCTCGCGCCGTCGGGGGACAGGCGAACGGTCGCGCCGGCGGCATGGGCCCCACAGGGGCGGCACGCAGCAATGGTGTGGTTGGAGGGCGGCCCACCACTGGTACTCAAGGAATGACTGGTCCCAGGCTTCCCCGCGGTACTGTCGTCGGCGCCGAAAGCAACAACACGGGCTCTCGGCCCTCGGTCGGCAAGGTGGGGCAACGTGGGGTTATCGGGGCGCAGAATGCCACCCCGGGCGCTCATCCGGGGCAGACTGCCCGCCCCGCAGCGGGTAATTCCGATGGAGTTGTCGGTACGCCCAAGGGCCGAGCGCCGGCAGGGAGAAGTGGGGGACTCTCCGGAGGCGCTCCTGGAACCGCACAAGGTTCGACAGCGAGTCCGCGTGGCAAGGACCGCGACGCGCACGAGGGCGAACGTCAGCCCGAGACCCAGCGGCGCAACGCGCGGCCAGAGACTGACTGAACACGAGCGAGGATCTACAGAGGCATGACAGGAACCAGCCCACGTGGCCGATTGACTGCGTATGTCGCAGGACGGACCGGAAGACGGGTGTCGACGGTGTGCGCCGCATTCGGCGCATTCGCCATCGTGTCTTCGGGACTGGCTCCGAATGCGATTGCCGCCGATGTCCAGTCGAAGCAGTGGTATCTGGATGCGATGGACGTCAAGGCGATGTGGAAGGTCAGTAGCGGCGAAGGCGTCAAGGTCGCAGTTCTGGACAGCGGCGTCAACCCTGACACCTCATCCCTGAAGGGCCAAGTGCTCGGGGATGAGGTGCCACAGGCGGTTTCGTACAACGCCACCAAGGACTATGACGGCCACGGCACCAGCATGGCGGAGCTGATTTCCGGTACTGGCGCCGGAGGTGGCCTACAGGGGTTGGCCCCAGGAGCCAAGATCGTCCCTTATCGGGTGGTCACCGAAGGTTTGACGAACAAGGTCGACAAGGGGAAGACGCCTGAGGTTGCGGATGCGATCATGGCTGCCGCTGACAGTGACGCTCAGATCATCAGCATGTCCTTCGGTAGCGACATCATTGACGTTGGCGTGGAGAAAGCGGTCAAGTATGCCCAATCCAAGGGCAAGCTGATGTTCGCCGCCACAGGCAATGACGCCGAAACGAAGAATTTCGTTGGCTATCCGGCTGCCTTTCCATATGTGGTCGGAGTGGCAGCTGCCGATAAGTCGGGCAAGGTTGCCAGTTATTCAGAGCACGGCAATTATGTCGATCTAGCCGCTCCAGGGGTCAACGTTCCATTGTGGTGTGACGCTACCTTCCGGACCTACTGTGCTGAGAGTGGCGGCACCAGTGCTGCCACTGCGCTCACCTCTGCTTCCGCCGCCCTCATCTGGTCCGCCCACCCCAACTGGACGGCCAACCAGGTCCTCCGCACCATGATCGACACTGCTGGCCGCACTTGGAAGAAGGGCGAGCGGAGCAACTACCTCGGCTACGGCGCCGTCCGCCCCCGCATGGTGCTGGAGAACAGCAGCATCGACCCGGGCTCGGCCAGCGCCGACCCGCTCAGCTTCGAGAACGGAACCGGCGTTACGGGTGTCACGGCCTCACCATCAGCTTCCGCCTCAGCGCAGTCACAAGCCCCGAAGAACTCTTCTGGCGGTCAGACCTCAGCAGCAACATCCAACTCCGAGGGAGCCGACAACACCATGTTGTGGGTAGCCCTTGGGGCCGCGGGAGCTGTGGTGGTGATCGGAGGCGGTGCCTTCGCCGTGGTGCGTTCACGGCGTAGCGCATGACGAATCAATCACGCGCGATTGACCAGTCGCACACGACAGTTCCGACGCAGGCCGGCCACACCTGCGCGGTAGCGCGACGACCAGCGCGTCACCATTCGGTGAAGCGCGCAGAAATGAACCACAGCTCTCATGAAAGGGAGTGCCGAAATGGCTGACGGCCGCAAGCTTGACGATGGTCAGGTACAGAAGCTCCAGACGAATGTCATCGATCGATACGACTCGATCAGGCAGACGCTTGCCCAGCTACAGGGAACGATCGACATGATCGAGAAGGCGTGGACGGGCCAGGGCGCCAACGCGTTCAACAAGAAGCAGTCGGAAATCAACACCCACATGGCCGGAATCGGTCGGATGCTCGAGGACTTCCTTGAGGGCATCCAGATGACCAAGACCGACAAGCGCAACCTCGAGGACCAGATCGACGCCGACATTGCCAAGATCTCGGTGGAGGATCTTGGTGGAAAGACTTCGGCGCTCAACAGCTACTGACGAACCATTCGCGGCGCTGAGTCGCACCGCTGTTCGGGCTGCGAAGTCCGGCTGAAATCGTCACAGAAACGAGGGAAACATGTCCGGAGTCCACAACGACGATCTTGCCGTCACGTACGGCACCATGGACGCGCTCGCCACCGAGCTCATCGACAAGGCCAAGAAGCTCGAGGAGGACCTCGAGGGCCTGAAGAAGGCCGTGCTCGACGTGTCCGAGGGCTGGGGTGGTACGGCTCACGACGAGTTTGCCAAGAAGAGCAAGGTGTGGGACGGCCACGCCCGGGCCATCCACCAGGCGCTGGTCACCATCTCGCAGCGGGTCCACACCGCCGGCGGCGACTACCGCGGCGGCGACCTGAAGGGCGCCAGCTACTTCCAGTAGAACGCGCAGTTTGCAGAACCAGGGTGGGCACGCACGGGAGGTGCCCACCCTGCGCGTCGTTACGGGCCATTGTCACCCGGCGACAGGCAGCTCTGTGCTCGGTGAGCGGCTGGGTGTTGTATCGAATGCGGTCATGCGGCTATCGCGTAGAGCAAACATGTGTGGCGGGGATGCCTGAGGACAATCTGGCTGCGAAGTGCTGCCAGTTCGCCACGCGGTTCGTGCAATCCAACGGAACCACCCGAGCGGGGTGGCCCGTTGAAAGGCTCACTTTCGCTCGAGCGCAGCGCCGTGCGGGTGGGGTAAGTGTGAAGTGATGATGCGAGTTGACGTTCGACTGATCAGTCTGTCACGGCCGTTGGTAGGTTAAGGCGCGGGTAAGAAAGCTCCGCGATCAGTCAAGATCGGGACCGACGCGGCACGGGGATCTACGGGAGGGCGCGGGGGTATGGCTTGGGACGAGTGGGAGCAGCTCAAGGCCGACGCTGCCCAGAGTGGCTCGACAGGCATGCAACTCAACCAGCTCGCTGCGGATGGCGGCGGAGGAGGCGGGGGTGGGGCTGCCGGTGATCTTGTGGTCAACCAGGACGACCTCGGCGCCGTCGGCCATGACGCGTTCGCCCTCTACGAGGCTCTCCAAACCGCGACGGATATTGCAGGCGCGGGCATGAACAAGGACGGCGCCGGATCGACGATGCAGGCCGCCGCCTCCCTGAAGTCGCACGGTTTCGCGATGGGCAGCGCACTGGAGCTGACGGTCGAGGTCTGGACGTCACAGGCCAAGACGGTTCTCCAGGCATGCGCGCACATTTCCAACCATCTTGATTACAGCAAAAAACTGCACGCCGAGGATGATGCCAAGATCGCGGCCGTGTTGGCCAGCCGGGACGGTTCGGCGGAGTCCGTGTCAGAGCTGAGCAAGTACTTCAAGTAGGAGTAGCCCGGTGGCAGTTAAGTACATGGATCTCATCGAGGTGGACCTCGACAAGCTGGGCACGGCTGTCTCCGACTGGAAGAGCGCCGCCGACAAGCTCAAGATTGCGGCGGACAACGCCCGCAAGGGCATGCAGGCGAAGTCGGACAAGGCCCGGTGGGCCGGCGCCAACGCCTCAGTGACGCGCGGCTTCGTCAGCAAGACAACGAAGGAGGTCGCCGACCTCCACACGGAGGCGGACAGCATCTACCGGGTCCTCGACGATGCCCACACGGAGCTGGTTTCGCTCCAGAAACAGATCCAGGTCGCACACGGTGAGGTCCAGAAGAGGGGGATCCGCGTAGACGATTACGGTGACGGTACCGTCCACTGCGTCTACCCGCACATCAGGGGCGACACCGATGTGCACACCCCGGAAGAGAATGAGGCCAGGGACGAACTGCAGGCTCGGATCGGTCGGATCCTTTCCCATGCCTCGGAGATCGATGCATCGGTGACCCGTGCGCTGCGCAAGAGTCACGGCAGCGATCCGCACAATGCCGGGCACAGCTCGTACAAATCCCTCGACGAGGCCCAGGTCGAGCGCGCGGCGGAGCTGGCGAAGCTCGGGCCGAAGATGACCGACAAGCAGTTCACCGAGCTGAACTCCATCATGAAGTGGAACGCGAAGGACGCCGACTTCAGCACCGGCTTCTACAAGTCCCTGGGGGGACCCGAGGAGACCCTCGACTTCTACGGTCGTATGGCTCTCGAAGGTACACAGGGCGATGACAAGGAACGGCTGGCCCTGACCAGGCAGCTTCAGCGCAACATGGGCAACGCTCTTGCCACAGCGACCGACCCGGACAACAAGCCGCATCTTTCAGCGAGTTGGGGAGAAGAATTCAGAAAGCTCGGAACTCAGTCGATTGAAATCGACCCGGGAGCCCCGAACTCGCCCTATGGATACCAGATCCTAGGCGGGCTGTTGCGGTACGGAAGCTATGATTCAGAGTTCATCAATCCTATCGCGGAACATATCGTTCAACTGCACCACAAAGAGCCCGAATTCTTTATGAACAACAAGCCGGTGACTGGGGGAGTCGACCTAGACTGGGGATACAACCCATCGGGTAAGGCAGGCGCTGGATACGACCCGCTCACCAGCGTTCTGGAGGGGCTTGGACACAGTCCTGACGCGGCAAAGAAGTTCTTTTCGGACGACATGACACCGACGGTGTACAACGAGGACGGCACTGTTAAGAAGGGTGCCACGCTCGACTACGACTACTATGACGAGCTGACGAAGAAGGACTTCGAGTGGCTGGGAGACAGTCTCGTTCACCCCGGCAGTGACGAGGCCGCGCACGCCCGTGACGGCGGCCCGGACGCTCTCGGGCATGCCCTGGAAGCGGCGACGTTGGGGTACGCGTACGACGACCCGACGCCCACGCCGTCCCGGGATGCGACCTCGGCCGCGATCATGGAAAAGGTCGTGCAGACCTACGGCGATCCGGAGAACGTCAAGGACCCCATCTCCGACAGCCTCGGCCGCATGGGGGCCGGCTACATCGACGACCTGAACTGGGGGCTGAACGAGAACAGGACGGACAGCCTGTTCACTCCGACCGATCCGGAGGGGCACGCGCAATTCGGATCGAACAACGCGATCAAGTTCCTGAGCTCGATCGGACAACACCCGGACGCGTACTCGGAAATCTCTGTGGCGCAGCAGATCTACGGGACAAGCGCGCTGGAGGCGCAGGTCGACGGAGACCGTATCAATGAGCCGCACGCGCGGGAGATCGTGCGAACAGGCGCGGAGATTCAGGGAATCCTCGACGAGTCCAGAGCGGATCAGGTCCAGGCCGAGGGTCTGGCGAAAGACGCGGCTTACAACAAGAGCCTGGCGGAGAAGACCGAGTGGATTAAGTTCGGCGCGGGTGTGGGGATCGCTGCGGGAGCAGCGTTTCTTCCTCCGGTGGCCGCCGTGGGTGTGGCGGGCACGCTGATCCCTGTCTTCATGGATGCCGGACAGGGCGCCCTTACGCAACAGATCGGCACTGTGATCGGCGACAGTGCGGAAACCAGGCAGCAAGACAGCGCCAACACGATCCAGGATCAGCGGCGCGAGATCTTTCGTGCAGGTCGTGTAGCTGCAGCATCTCCCATGGAAGCATTTATGGCAGACCACGGGATCCGGCACGATGATGGCGGCTTCGGGCAGGACTTGGAAGATGCTCAGAACGGCGGATATTTGAAGGGGACCAATGGAGAAGACCAGCTCGGTGTACTTCCCACGGCTTAGGATGAAGATCCTACCCGTAGTGGCGGGCGTAATCTTCGCGATGGCTGGTTGTCAGAGCGGGGAGTCGAAGGATGGGAATTCAGCGAGCCCGAGTTCTGATAAATGGTCCTGCGGCAAGGTCCTGAGTGCTCAGGTGGAAGAGGCCGTGAGGCGGGTTGCTGACATACCTGAATCCGTAAAGATTCACCGTTACGGACACCCGAAGGACGCTGCCGAAGAATTGGTTGCGAACTACGATTCCGGAACACCGGATGAGGCTGATAGTCTCGACTTCTGTAGGTTTTACAGGGAGTCTGCGGAGGTTACTCCTTCCGTGCAGGTGGAGTTCTCGCTGGTCCAGGAGGTGTCTGAAAGGGCCGAGGGAACGATTGGTAAGGACTATCGCATGGGGAAGCTGGCTCGCGCCAGCACCAAGCTAGGTGTGCTCTATTTCGAGTGCTCCAGCAAAAGGTTCTCCTTGGGTGCCGGAGCGACCGTGTTGGTGCGGGGGGAGTCCCGTACCAATGATGAAGTGACAGAGACCGAGGAAGCGGCGCAGGAGGACAACCTGCGCATCATCTACGAATCAAGCCGCGCCTTCTCCGACCTGCTCAAGTGCAAGTCCCACGCCGGGCTTCCGGCCGACTTCAAGATGCCGCCTGAGCTGTAGACCGGAACGAGCCTGATCAGGCGTGCACAGTGAGAGTGAGGACGGCGACGACGGCTCTCGTCAATCAGTTGGGGTTGCAGTGGGCGCGACGGAATCCGCCACTGGGTGAGCTGGCAATGGCCTGTTCTGCGGCGAATCCAAGTTGCCGCTCAGCGGTGCACCCACTATTGATGCTGACGCTTCGTTGTGCACGGCTCAGCGACGCTCCAGACCTGGCACCGGAACTGCCGGGCGGCAATGATCTGTTGAGCGAACAGGGCCGAGGGCTGCGCCTGGTGGAGCCCCTGGTATGGCGATGGGGCTGGCATCGCGTGGACTTTGATGAGCCGCAGGTCTGGTGCACCTTTGTCATCGAAACCCCGACAGCGAATTCAAGCCTCAATAGTGGATTGCGGTGAGTTGGAGGGCGTGTTGATCAATGGCATGCGCTTGAGCCCTCAAGTGCCTTGGTGTAGGCCATGATCAGTTTCCTCATGGCGTCGGAGTCGGATCGGTCGGAGGTGAACACCTGAACTACGGCGTACAAGGTCTGATCGGGATGGTCCGAGGACTTGCACAATGTCGTGGTCCTCCCTACGGCACCAGCGCCTGAGTAGAGATAGCGATCGTCGTCGGTCACCTGACCGTCGTCCATCTTGTCGTATGCGGCGGCGACAGTAGAAGCTGTCTCACGATTGTTCCACCATGTCTGGACCTGCCGAACTGAGACGTCGCCATCGACTATCACATCACACCGATTCGTTCCTCCGCTGGGAGACGAGGGCTTCACGGAGATGGAATCACCTCCTGCCAGGAAGGCATCTAGCAATTCGGGGTTCAGCGCAACTCCGCAGAAATTGCTGGGGATCGTGTACTTTCTCGCTTCTCCGCCTCCGCTTGAGCACGCGGAAAGAGTCAGTGTTCCGGCCAGCGCCATGGCGACAGAGGCTTGGACGAGTCGTGCGGGGTGATGGAGTCGGGGGCGGAACATGAAGGGTTCCTTTCACGTGGTGTCAGGCTTCGGCTGTGAGATGCGATACCGCGCACTTGCCGTTCGTACCCGCGTCTCTGAAAGCCCTGCTTCGCTCCCCCGCCACCACCACGTCGTCCGCGCCCAGCCCCACGAGCATCCAGAGCCAACAGGATCACGAGAAGCCCCACAGTGACCATGAGGGCATCCCTCCCGACGCCCGGTACAGCAACTCAGCACGCCGTCCGCGCACCTCAGTACACCCTCTCCGCCACCAACCCCACCTGCACCAACGGCTTCCCCCGCCGCCGAGACACAAAGACCCCCCGCCCCGCAGGCATCGGCCGCGGCCGAACCCCTCCGAGCAGGTCGCCCTCGCCGGGGTCGCCGGCCAGGACGACACCCTGTGCGCCCAGTTCCTTGATGCGCTGCATGAACGCCTCGTACGACGCCCGTCCCGCACCCGCCGTCGACCGCGCGATGATGAAACGCACGCCCACGTCGCGGGCGAACGGAAGCAGCTCCGTCAGTCCCGCCAGCGGATTCCCGCTCGACGTGGACACGAGGTCGTAGTCGTCGATGACGACGTACACCGTCGGCCCCTGCCACCAACTCCGGTCCCGCAGCTGCTGTGCCGTCACGTCGGCGGTCGGTGTGCGGCGCTGCATAAGGTCGGCCAGGGCGGCCATGTGGTGGTCCATGGAGTTGGACATGGGGATGTACTCGGCGAGGTGTGACGCCGGCGTCACGTCCAGCAGTGAGCGCCGGTTGTCGATGACGAACAGCTTGGCCTCGTGGCCCTCGTACCGCTCCGTCAGCTGCTTGATCAACAGCCGCAGCAGGTTCGACTTGCCCGACTCGCTCTCACCGAAGACGAGGAAGAACGGGTCCTGCTCGAAGTCGACGAAGACCGGTTCGAGGTTGTCCTCGTCGAGCGCGAAGGCGACGCCGCGCTGCGGGAAACGGTTGCCGGGAGGCAACTGCTCGGCCGGGAACTCGCGTGGCAGCAGGCGGACTTCGGGCGCACCGGGCGCCTGCCAGTGCCGTGAGACCTCGGTCGCCAGCGCCGCCGTGGCCTCCGCCAGGTCCGTGTCGGAGGTCAGACCGTCGATGCGCGGCACCGCCGCCATGAAGTGCAGCTTCTGAGGCGCCTGTCCGCGGCCGGGCACGCCCGCCGGAACGTTCGCGGCCACCTTGCGGTCCAGCTCGGAGTCCATGGTGTCGCCGAGCCGCAGCTCCAGGCGGTTCATCAGCTGGTCCTTGAGAGCGGCCCTGACCTCCATCGAACGCGAGGCCGTCAGGATCAGGTGGATGCCGTAGCCGAGGCCACGCGCCGCGATGTCGTGGATCACCTGGTCCATCGCCTCGTAGTCCGCGCGGAAGTTGCCCCACCCGTCGATGACGAGGAAGACATCCCCCCACGGCTGGTCCGTGACCGAGATCTCGCCTCGGGCGCGTCGCGCCCGGAAGTCCGCGATGGACGCGATGCCGGCGGAGCGGAAGTACTCCTCGCGATGGTTCAGCACGCCGTACACCTCGGCCACCGTGCGCCGCACCCGCTCCGGATCCAGTCGCGAGGCCACGCCACCCACGTGTGGCAGTCCGGCGACCGCCGCCATGCCGCCGCCGCCGAAGTCCAGGCCGTAGAACTGGACTTCGTGCGGCGTGTGCGTGAGGGCGAAGGAACAGATCAGCGATCGCAGCAGTGTCGACTTGCCGGACTGCGGACCACCGACGATCTGCATGTGGCCGGCCGCGCCGGAGAAGTCGAGCCAGAGGGGGTCGCGGCGCTGTTCGTACGGCTTGTCGACCAGGCCCGCCGGTACGATCAGGCGGCCTGCGCCGTCGTAGCCCGGCTGGGTGAGCCCGCGTCCCTGCACCGCCGTGAGTCCGGGCAGGAGTCCGTCCAGGGAGGGCGGGCTGTCCAGCGGCGGCAGCCACACCTGGTGGGCCGCCGGTCCCTGCGCCTCCAGTCGACGCACGACCACGTCGAGCACGGTGTCCGCGAGGGCGTCGTCGACTTCAGAAGCGTCCGAAGCCGAAGGGCGCTGCTGCGGCACCGCCACGTACTGCACCGGCACCTCGGCCGCCGTGAACAGCACCGGCCGCCGGTCCATCGGCAGGGTGCCGCCGCCGAGCGCCGACCGCTGGGTGCCCGAGCGGTACACGCCGGAGACGTAGGCCGCCTTGAAGCGCACCATCTCGCCCGTGCCGAACTTCAGGATGCCGGAGCCCGGGACGTTGGGCAGCTCGTAGGCGTCCGGTACGCCGATCGCCGCCCGCGACTCCGCGGCGGAGAAGGTGCGCAGACCGATCCGGTAGGACAGGTACGTCTCCAGGCCGCGCAGGCGGCCCTCCTCCAGGCGCTGTGACGCAAGCAGCAGGTGTACGCCGAGCGACCGGCCGATGCGGCCGATCTGGACGAACATCTCGATGAAGTCCGGCTTGGCGGTGAGCAGTTCGCTGAACTCGTCGATCACCAGGACCAGGGAGGGAATCGGCTGCAGCGGCGCACCGGCCGCGCGCGCCTTCTCGTAGTCGTGGATGTTGGCGTAGTTGCCCGCGTCGCGCAGCATCTCCTGGCGGCGGTTGAGCTCGCCGCGGATGGAGTCGCCCATGCGGTCGACCAGGGTCAGGTCGTCCGCGAGGTTGGTGATGACGGCCGCCACGTGCGGCATCTGTGCCATGCCCGCGAAGGTCGCGCCGCCCTTGAAGTCGGCGAGGACGAAGTTCAGCGTCTCCGAGGAGTGCGTCACCGCCAGGCCCAGCACCAGGGTGCGCAGCAGCTCCGACTTGCCGGAGCCGGTGGCGCCCACGCACAGGCCGTGCGGGCCCATGCCCTCCTGCGCGGCCTCCTTGAGGTCCAGCATCACGGGCCGGCCGTCCTCGCCGAGTCCGATCGGCACCCGCAGCCGCTCGGCCAGCGACCGCGGCCGCCAGGTGCGCTTGGTGTCGACGGACGCCGCGTCACCGAGGTTCAGCAGGTCGGTGAACTCCAGGTTGGCGAGCAGCGGTTCGTCGTCGTCCCCGCCGGAGACCATCCGCAGCGGGGCGAGTTGCCGGGCGAGGGCCTCGGCGGACTCGTAGGAGAGGGTGTCGGGGCTCCCCTCGTAGACGACTCCGTGCCCCGACTCCAGGTGCAGTGCCTCGGGTTGTACGACGATGGAGAGCTCGCCGCCGGCTCCGGTCAGCTCGCCGGGCACGACCTCGAGGACCGTCACGCCCTGCAGGCCCTCGGGGTTGGCCAGGACGGAGTCCGGCGGCAGGGAGAGGCCGTCGAGTACGACGACGATGTGCGGTTCCTCCGGCAGGGGCGCCGCGTTGGGGTGGAAGCGCGGGCGGCCGGTCAGCCGGGTGGCGAGCAGGTTCTCCAGTTCGCGGGAATCGCTGTCGATCAGCCTGCGGCTGCCCGCGCCGTCCACGGCACCGGGAGCCTGGACGTGCGGCAGCCACTTGGCCCACTCCCAGTGGGGCAGGGCCTCGCGGCCGGCCGCGACCACGATGAGCAGGTCCTCGGGGGAGTGCAGCGCGGCCAGCGAGCCGGCCATGGCCCGCGCGGAGGACCGTACGGACTGCGGTTCGCCGCTGATCGTGACGTGGTAGAAGGCACGCAGCGAGACCGCCATCGGCAGGTCGTCCAGGGTGCTGTGGACGGAGAGGAAGCGCTGCATCGCGCCCGCGGTCAGCGGCTCCAGCTGCTCGACGGGGGCGGTCTCGGGGGTGACCAGGGTGGTGGCGAGCGCCTGCGAGCCGAGGCCGATGCGGACCTGTGCGAAGTCCTCGTCGCCGGGGCGGCGTTCCCACACCCGGCTGCCCTCGGCGACCAGGGCCCACAGCTGCTCGGGGGAGGGGTGGAGGAAGTACTGCGCGTCCCGTTGCGCCTTCGCCGTGTCGATGGCCGTGCGCCGGGTCTGCGCCAGGTAGCTCAGGTAGTCGCGGCGCATGTCCGCCAACTGCCCCTGGGAGCCCCGGCGGAAGCGGACCACCATCGCGATGGACATGGCGACCGTCGACGCGATCATGATCATGCCCATGATCTTCATGAACGGCTGCCCGTTCGTGAAGAAGAAGACCACCGAGCCACCCATGCCGAGTGTCGGCAGGAGTTGCATCAGCACGCTTTCCTGGTGCCCCCGCGGCAGTTCGGGCGGAGGCTGCAGGACGATCTCCTGCGTGGACACTTCGGACGGCAGTGCCCGAGGCGGGCGCTTCACGACGATGTGGCTCACTGTCACCCATTCCCTTGGCCGGCCCGAGAGTCCGTCCGCCGCCCCGTGTCAGGCGGACGCAGGCCGCCGCGTGATCCTACTGACTTCATAAGAGACGAGGGGACGGTAGGGTGCCGGATGTTCGCGTGAGCACACGCGAGTTGGGCTGGAGGATCGGGGCATTCCGTGCGATCTGGCGAGGTACGGAACCCCGGCGACAGCCCCGCGGCACCGTAGCCGCCGCCTCGCCGCAGCGTCGGTCTCGACGGGCGGGGAAAGCGGCGCAGGACTTTCACACCGCAGACGCAGAACCATCACTGAGGGGGATCAGCAGGTGAGCATGACGGCCTCCGCGGCAGCCACCGGAGGAGGGACCGGTACGGGGACTTCCGGTGCGGGCACAGGGCTCGGCTTCTGCCGGGTCACGATCGTCGCCCCCGACAGCCGGATCGACGTGGCACTGCCCGACGACATCCCCGTCGCCGACATCTATCCGGAGATCCTCAGGCTCTCCCAGCAAAGCCCCGCCGAGGGCGCACCCGTCGGCTACCACCTGGTACGCCGCGACGGCACGGTCCTCGACAGCTCCCGTTCCTTCGCCGCCCAGCGCATTCTCGACGGCGAACTCCTCACGCTGCGCCCGTTCTCCGAGTCGCTGCCGCCGGCCGTCTTCGACGACGTCTCCGAAGCGGTCGCCTCCGCCGTGACGAGTGAACGCACCCTGTGGAGCGGGGACTTGACGCGTGCAGCAGGCCTCGTCGGAGGAGGCCTGCTGCCGGTCCTGCTCGCCTTCGTGGCCTGGACCGGCGACCCGCTCCACGACATGAACAGCCTCCCCGGCATCCTCGCCGGCGTCGCCGGTGTCCTCCTGGTCGTCCTCGCGTGCGTACGTGCCCGGGTCTACGACGACCGGGCCTCGGCCGTCGCCCTGGGCCTCGGCGCGCTCCCCAACGTCGGCGTGGCCGGCTCGGGTCTGCTGCCGCTCACCGACGGACAGGGCATCGGCAAACTCCAGTTCCTCCTGGCCTGTGCGGCAGTGCTGCTGGCCTCGTTCCTGCTCACCCTGTGCTCGCCGAGCGGGGACGGCCCGTTCGTCGCCTTCGTCTTCGCCTCCGCCATCGGCCTGCTCGCCGTGTTCGCGGCGACCCTCGCCGACTGGAGGCCCTCCGAGATCGCCGCCCTGTGCGCCCCGATCGCCGTCGGAGGCCTGGCCTTCCTGCCGGGCCTGTCGATGCGCTTCGCCCGGCTGCCGATCGGCTTCGACGCTCCGGACACCGCGCCGCGCAGTGCGTACGACACCGACCCCGCCCCCCAGGAGCCGGTCGACGCCGAGCGGGTCGCCGCCAAGGCCCGGCGCGGACACGAACTCCTGGTCGGCCTGGTGGGAGGCTGCGCGCTGCTCGCCGTCGGTGCCTCGGCCGTTCTCGGCTTCTCCTCGAACGTCTGGGCCCAACTGCTCGCCCTCGCGACCGGTATGGCTCTGCTGATGCGGGCCCACCTCTTCCGGTACACCGGTCAGGTCGCCCCCGTCCTGGGCGCCGGCCTCGCCTCCCTCGTACTCCTCGGCCTCGGACTGGCGCTCAACCCGCCGCACTCGATCGTCCGCGACGCCCTCATGGGCGACCGCACCGACCTCGACATCCGGACCATCTGGCTCGTCGCGGCGATCGCTGCGACGGCCGCGCTCATCACGGCGATCGGCCTGATCGTCTCGCGCGGCGGCCTCACCCCGTTCTGGGGACGCTTCCTGGAGATCGCCGAGGGTTTCGTGCTGCTGACCCTGGTGCCGCTGGCGCTGGCCGTCTTCGACGTGTACACCACCGCCCGGTCGATGACGAGCTGATCCGGCCGAACCGGCAATGAGTGAAGGGACCTTCGAGCGTGAGCTTCGGCCCACCTCCATCGATATTCACCCAGTCGACGCTGGCTGCAGACCAAGCCCGGGCAAAGCGCCGCAGGCGGGTCT
Organism: Streptomyces sp. MMG1533; assembly: GCF_001279775.1. Taxonomy (GTDB): domain Bacteria; phylum Actinomycetota; class Actinomycetes; order Streptomycetales; family Streptomycetaceae; genus Streptomyces. Next base: position 19,075 of record NZ_LGDG01000285.1, read on the forward strand.
TCGGCGTGGTGGCCGTGATGGCCGTCGTCGTCCTGTGCGCGGGCGGTGCGCTCGTGTGGTCCGGGTCCGACGACCGGTCGCCGGACGACAAGCCGTCGGTGACTCGGCAGGCCGCCGACGACATCAGGGAGACGACCGAAAAGATCCCCAGCTCCCCCGAGGGGCAGCTGATGATCCAGCACGACGAGGAGAACCTCCCCAAGGACTCCGACAACAATCCCCGCTACGCGCCCGGCACCTGGGCCACTGACAAGATTCTCGCCAAGGGCGTCGCCAGTCGTATCGAGGGCTACAACATCGCCCTCGACGCCGACGAGGTGGCCTGGACCCTCAAGCTCGACGGCCACATCTGCGCCACCAGCAGGCACGTCACCGCAGACGGACGTACCGCGGTCGTCATCCAGCCCCCGCAGCCCAAGGGATCGGAGAAGGACGGTGTCTGCGATCAGATCGTGTTCTTCGACCTGAACACCGGCAAGAAGCTGTGGCAGAAGAAGATGCCCGCGGCGAACACCGCCTACGTCACGAACACCAATCTCACCCTGACGAAGGGCGTCGTCGCCGTGGCCTGGGGGCGCGGCTCGGTGGCGTACGACATGAAGACCGGCAAGCAGCTCTGGAACAGTACGACCAGCTCCAAGTGCGAGGACCAGGCCTTCGCCGGCGGACGTGCACTGCTGGCCCTGCTCAGATGCGGAGAGCTGCCCGACACCCGATACCAGGTACAGAAGCTCGACCCGCGCACCGGCAAAGCGCAGTGGACGTACAAGGTCGCCGGTGGGGTCCAGACCGTCTATCTGCCCTCGTCGGACCCGCCGGTGCTCGCCGTGGCGGCGGGAGACATCGTGGTGACCGACTTGATCTCGCTCGACAACGAGGGCAAGCGACTCACCACGATCTCGTTGAGCGGCTACGACGCCAAGTGCGGCGAGAGGTACTTCGGGCGGTCGTTCTTCGGTGAGTTCGAGAACTGCGACGGATTGGTCGTGGGACGGACCCAGGCCTACGTCATGAGCAAGGAGAACATCGCCGTCGACCAGGCGATGGACTGGATCGTCGAGTTCGACCTCAAGACGGGCAAGACGGGGGGCAAGTTCGACGGGCGTTCACTACAGATGGTCTATCCGTTGCGGATGAGCGGCGACGAGCTGCTGATCTACCGGGAGGTTGGAAGCGCCGTCGAACCGGCGGCTGTGGTGAGCTGGAATCCGCGGACGGACAAGGAGACCCCCTTCCTCCTCTTCCAGCTCCCGGAGGACAACGAGGGTGAACTGGGCGATCCGGAACAGTCGGACATCATTGTTGAAAAGGGGCGAGTCTTTTTTGCGAAGCGGGAACTGGCCCGCGACGACGCGTCCATTGACTCGGCGCTGTCGGTCATCGGCATCGGGAGCGCCGGACTGAAGCACTGATGGAACGCCCAGGGGGGGGCGGCGCGAGCCCGCGCCGCCCCCCTGGGCTGCGCTCACTCTGTAGAGAGCCCACCGTTGTGCGGCGCCGCCTCCAGATCGAACTCCCCGTCCCGCGCCCCCAGCACGAACGCCCGCCACTCCGCCTCCGTGTACCGCAGCACGGTGTCGGGGTCGAGCGACGACCGCATGGCCACGGCTCCTTCGGGGAGGTAGGCGATCTCGACCCGCTCCTCGTGTTCCTCGGTGCCCGGCGCGCTGAGCCACTCGACGCCGGAGATGTCGAGGGCGTACAGCTCGTCCCTCTCGCGCTCCTTGCGTGCCTTGAGTTCCTCGTCCTTGGTGTCGGCCATGGCGATTACTGATCCTTCCCTCTGCAACGAGCTGTCCAGCCACCCTACTTGCCGCCGTTCCCCCTGGTCAGACGTTTGCTCATGAGCGACCGTCACGAAGGGCGACAGCTCCCTCACACATCCGCGCCCTCGGCAGAAAGGTCCCGTCCGTGAGTTTCGGCCCACCGCCTTCCGTCTACACCGAGTCCACCCTGGCGGCCGAGAGCCGCAAAAAGCGCCGCCGGCTGTTCGCCCTCGGTGCCACGACGACCGCGCTCGCGATGCTGTTCGCGGGTATATGGGTCCTGTCGTACGACGGCACCGACACCGCCTCCGGCCAGAGCCCGGCCGCGGCGAGCCAAGGCCCGGACGACATCCGGGAGACGATCGAGCGCCGACCGACGACTCCGGAAGGGGTGAGCGCGGTCGCGCGTCGCGCCGAGGGCATCAAGGCCGGCCAGAACATCGAGACGACGGGCACCTGGGCGACCGCCAAGACCTTTGCGAAGACTCTGGGCAACGCCATCACGGGGTACAAGATCTCGACCGACCGCGAAGCGTGGAAACTGGGCTTCCCCGGCAGCGTCTGCGCCGCAACCCCGCACGTCACCGTGGACGGCCGTACCGCCGTGGCCTTCTCGGTCGAGCCCACCAGGAACGACCCGAACGGCGTGGCCATGAGCGGCCCGTGCGACGGGATCGCGATGTTCGACATCGACACCGGCAAGCGGCTGTGGCACGTCAAGTTGCCCGAGAAGCGACTCGTGCCCGCCAGGATCACGATGACGCGTGGAAGAGTCGTCGCCGCCTGGGAAGACGGTTCGGCGGCCTACGCCATGACCGACGGGAAACTGCTCTGGTCGCACACGGCAGGATCGGTCTGCGGGGACAGCGGATACGCCGGAGGCAGGGCCCTGGTGCGCCTCGTCAAGTGCGGCGACGCGGCCAACAGACGCTTTCGGGTGGAGGGGACGGATCCCAAGACCGGAAAGCCGCTGTGGACCTACGAGGTGGCCCCCGGGATCCAGGACGTTCGTCTGATCTCCTCGTCCCCCGTGGTCATCGCCGTCGCGGCGGGCGACCTCTCGATCACCGACCTGATCTCCCTCAGCGACCAGGGCAGGTTCCGCGCCTCCATCTCGGTGCCCAACCGGAATTACGTCACCAAGTGCGGCGACGGCATCGACGTCACGGGCCCGGTCGAGACCTGTGATGCGGTGGTGGTCGGCGAGCGGCAGCTGTACATCTCCACTCAGGCACGCGACGTCAGCACCGTGAGTGCCCACGGACAGGTGCCCAACGAGATAGTCGCCTTCGACCTGGCCACCGGCAAGAGCGTCCGGAAGTACGACGCCAAGATCGGCCGCCCCATGTACCCCGTCCGCATGAGTGGTGACAAGCTCATCGCCGCTCGGCAGTCCTTCGCCGCAGCCACGCCCAGCGCCGCCGTGAGCATCGATCCCACGTCGGGGAAGGAGACCCTCCTCCTGCTCTTCGGCACGGTCGGCCTGCCGCCCTTCGACAGCCTCGACGTCCGCTACGAGCACGGCCGCATCTTCTTCGCCGCCACGAGCCTCACCGGACCGGTGAGCAAGGACGACGAAGGGGAGAGCCTCTGGCTCGCCGACGGGTTCGAGACCGGCGGCTGACACCGGAGGCGACCCCGGTCGGGGGCATCCTCGCAGGCTGGTAGTCTGTGCTGTGGCCGTTTGTGTACGCGCCCCCGGAGCCCACGCCCTGGAGGCCGCGCCCAGCGGATCCCCGCCTCCCGAGTAACGGAAGCCCCCCTGAGATTTAGACCAGGGGCACTCGGTGGCCTTCACAGACTACGAGGAGTACGCGTGTCGCTCGACGCCGCTACGAAGAAGCAGATCATCAGCGAGTTCGGTACCAAGGAGGGCGACACCGGCTCCCCCGAGGTCCAGGTCGCGATGCTCTCGCGCCGTATCTCGGACCTGACCGAGCACCTCAAGACGCACAAGCACGACCACCACTCCCGCCGTGGTCTGCTGATCCTGGTCGGTCAGCGTCGCCGCCTGCTGCAGTACCTGGCCAAGAAGGACATCCAGCGCTTCCGTACGCTGGTCGACCGCCTGGGCATCCGCCGCGGTGCGGCGGGCGCCAAGTAAGACGCCGTGAGGGGAGCGGTTCCCGAGGGTGGGGGACCGCTCCCTTTGCTGTACGTATGGAAACGTGCGGAGTGTCACTGACGCTTTGTAGTGTGGTAGCACAACGCAATACGTACGACGCAGAGTGATGACGCGTACCCGCTGAGGGTATGGCGTCATGCGACAACGAACGAGGAGAAGCGCACCTCGCCGCCGCCGGTCCTCGGTAGTGGCCCCCGGGGGAAGTGAGCCCCGAGGGCTTCGATCGAAGACCGGCCCGCACCAGACGGAGCGCTTCTCCGCAACCGTCCCCCTGCCACACGGGCAGTGAGGGACAAAAGACGACAAGTTACGGAGAAAACGCTAGTGGAGAACGAGACCCACTACGCCGAGGCCGTCATTGACAACGGTTCCTTCGGCACCCGCACCATCCGCTTCGAGACGGGCCGCCTGGCCAAGCAGGCCGCCGGCTCCGCCGTGGCGTACCTGGACGACGACACCATGGTGCTGTCGGCCACCACCGCCTCCAAGAACCCCAAGGACCAGCTCGACTTCTTCCCCCTCACGGTGGACGTCGAGGAGCGGATGTACGCCGCCGGCAAGATCCCCGGCAGCTTCTTCCGCCGTGAGGGCCGTCCCTCCGAGGACGCCATCCTCACCTGCCGGCTCATCGACCGCCCGCTGCGCCCGTCCTTCAAGAAGGGCCTGCGCAACGAGATCCAGGTCGTCGCCACCATCATGGCGCTCAACCCCGACCACCTGTACGACGTCGTGGCGATCAACGCCGCCTCCGCGTCCACGCAGCTGGCCGGCCTGCCCTTCTCCGGCCCGATCGGCGGCGTCCGCGTCGCGCTCATCAACGGCCAGTGGGTCGCGTTCCCGACGCACACCGAGCTCGAGGACGCCGTCTTCGACATGGTCGTCGCCGGTCGCGTCCTGGAGGACGGCGACGTCGCGATCATGATGGTCGAGGCCGAGGCCACCGAGAAGACCATCCAGCTCGTCGCGGGCGGCGCCGAGGCGCCGACCGAGGAGGTCGTCGCCTCCGGTCTGGACGCCGCGAAGCCCTTCATCAAGGTGCTCTGCAAGGCCCAGGCCGACCTCGCCGCCAAGGCCGCCAAGCCGACCGGCGAGTTCCCGGTCTTCCTCGACCACCAGGACGACGTCCTGGAGGCCCTGTCCGCCGCCGTCCGCCCGGAGCTCACCTCCGCGCTGACCATCGCGGGCAAGCAGGAGCGCGAGGCCGAGCTGGACCGCGTCAAGGCGCTCGCCGCCGAGAAGCTCCTGCCGGAGTTCGAGGGCCGCGAGAAGGAGATCTCCGCCGCGTACCGCTCGCTGACCAAGTCCCTGGTCCGTGAGCGCGTCATCAAGGAGAAGAAGCGCATCGACGGCCGCGGGCTGACGGACATCCGTACGCTCGCCGCCGAAGTCGAGGCCATCCCGCGCGTGCACGGTTCGGCGCTGTTCGAGCGTGGCGAGACCCAGATCCTGGGCGTCACCACCCTGAACATGCTCCGGATGGAGCAGCAGCTGGACACCCTTTCCCCGGTGACCCGCAAGCGCTACATGCACAACTACAACTTCCCGCCGTACTCCGTCGGCGAGACCGGCCGCGTCGGCTCCCCGAAGCGCCGCGAGATCGGCCACGGCGCCCTCGCCGAGCGCGCCATCGTGCCGGTCCTGCCGACGCGCGAGGAGTTCCCGTACGCGATCCGTCAGGTGTCCGAGGCCCTCGGCTCCAACGGCTCGACGTCCATGGGCTCGGTCTGCGCCTCCACCATGTCGCTGCTGAACGCCGGTGTGCCCCTGAAGGCCCCGGTCGCCGGTATCGCCATGGGCCTGATCTCCCAGGAGATCAACGGCGAGACGCACTACGTCGCCCTCACCGACATCCTCGGTGCGGAGGACGCCTTCGGCGACATGGACTTCAAGGTCGCCGGCACCAAGGAGTTCGTGACCGCCCTTCAGCTGGACACCAAGCTGGACGGCATCCCGGCCTCCGTCCTGGCCGCGGCCCTCAAGCAGGCCCGTGACGCCCGCCTCCACATCCTCGACGTGATGATGGAAGCGATCGACACGCCGGACGAGATGTCCCCGAACGCCCCGCGGATCATCACCGTCAAGATCCCCGTGGACAAGATCGGCGAGGTCATCGGCCCCAAGGGCAAGATGATCAACCAGATCCAGGAGGACACCGGCGCCGAGATCACGATCGAGGACGACGGCACCATCTACATCGGTGCCCAGGTCGGCTCGCAGGCCGAGGCCGCCCGCGCCACGATCAACTCGATCGCCAACCCGACCATGCCGGAGGTCGGCGAGCGCTACCTGGGTACGGTCGTGAAGACGACCACCTTCGGTGCGTTCGTCTCGCTGCTCCCGGGCAAGGACGGTCTGCTGCACATCTCGCAGATCCGCAAGCTCGCCGGCGGCAAGCGCGTGGAGAACGTCGAGGACGTGCTCGGCGTGGGCGCCAAGGTCCAGGTCGAGATCGCCGAGATCGACTCCCGCGGCAAGCTCTCCCTCATCCCCGTGATCGAGGGCGAAGGCGACGACGAGAAGAAGGACGACACCGACAAGTGACGTCGAGCAGCTCCACGGCGACGGCCCGCACCTCCACGGAGGCGCGGGCCGTCGCCCGTACCCAAACGCTGATCAAGGGCATGAACGGCATCGGTGTCGTTCGCAAGACCACCCTCCCCGGCGGCCTGCGCATCGTCACCGAGACGCTGCCCTCGGTGCGCTCGGCGACCTTCGGCATCTGGGCCCACGTCGGCTCCCGCGACGAGACGCCGTCCCTGAACGGCGCCACGCACTACCTGGAGCACCTCCTCTTCAAGGGCACGCAGCGCCGCTCCGCCCTGGACATCTCCTCCGCCATCGACGCGGTCGGCGGCGAGATGAACGCGTTCACGGCGAAGGAGTACACGTGCTACTACGCGCGCGTGCTCGACACCGACCTGCCCCTGGCCATCGACGTCGTCTGCGACATGCTCACGGGCTCCCTCATCCTCGAAGAGGACGTCAACGTCGAGCGCGGCGCGATCCTCGAAGAGATCGCCATGACCGAGGACGACCCGGGCGACTGCGTGCACGACCTGTTCGCGCACACCATGTTCGGCGACAACCCCCTCGGCCGCCCGGTGCTCGGCACGGTCGACACGGTCAACGCCCTCACCGCCGACCGCATCCGCCGCTTCTACAAGAAGCACTACGACCCGACCCACCTCGTCGTCGCCGCGGCCGGCAACATCGACCACAACAAGGTCGTACGACAGGTCCGCGCCGCCTTCGAGAGGGCGGGCACCCTCAAGAACCTGGACGCCGCGCCCATCGCGCCCCGCGACGGCCGCCGCACCCTGCGCACCGCGGGCCGCGTCGAGCTGATCGGCCGCAAGACCGAACAGGCCCACGTCGTGCTCGGCATGCCGGGCCTGGCCCGGACGGACGAGCGCCGCTGGGCGCTCGGGGTGCTCAACACGGCTCTCGGCGGCGGTATGTCCTCCCGCCTCTTCCAGGAGGTCCGCGAGAAGCGCGGCCTGGCCTACAGCGTGTACTCGTACACCTCCGGCTTCGCCGACTGCGGCCTCTTCGGCGTGTACGCGGGCTGCCGTCCGAGCCAGGTGCACGACGTCCTGAAGATCTGCCGCGACGAACTCGACCACGTCGCCGAGCACGGCCTGTCGGACGACGAGATCGGCCGCGCCATCGGCCAGCTGCAGGGCTCCACCGTCCTGGGCCTGGAGGACACCGGCGCGCTGATGAACCGTATCGGCAAGAGCGAGCTGTGCTGGGGCGAGCAGATGTCCGTCGACGACATGCTGGCCCGGATAGCCTCGGTCACCCCGGACGCCGTCCGCTCGGTCGCCCGCGAGATCCTGGGCCGACGACCCTCACTGTCGGTCATCGGTCCGCTGAAGGACAAGCAGGCGTCCCGTCTGCACGAGGCCGTCGCCTGATCAAGTCCGAAACTCCGCGACTCCGAAACTCCGAGACTCCGGAACCCCGGTAAGGAAGCAAGAAGATGAGCAAGCTGCGCGTGGCGGTCCTCGGTGCCAAGGGCCGGATCGGCTCCGAGGCGGTACGGGCGGTCGAGGCCGCCGAGGACATGGAGCTGGTGGCCGCCCTCGGCCGGGGCGACAAGCTGGAGACGCTCGCCGAGACCGGCGCCCAGGTCGCCGTCGAACTGACCACGCCCGCCTCGGTGATGGACAACCTCGACTTCTGCGTGCGGCACGGCATCCACGCCGTCGTCGGCACGACGGGCTGGACCGACGAGCGCCTCGCGCAGCTCAAGGGCTGGCTCGCCGAGTCCCCGGAGACCGGCGTTCTCATCGCGCCGAACTTCTCCATCGGGGCCGTACTGACGATGAAGTTCGCGCAGATCGCCGCGCCCTACTTCGAGTCCGTCGAGGTCGTCGAGCTCCACCACCCGAACAAGGTGGATGCCCCGTCCGGCACCGCCACGCGCACCGCCCAGCTCATCGCCGAGGCCCGCCGCGCGGCCGGCTCGGCTCCGGCGCCGGACGCCACGGTGACGGCCCTGGACGGCGCACGGGGCGCCAGCGTGGACGGCATCCCCGTGCACGCCATCCGCCTGCGCGGCCTGCTCGCCCACCAGGAGGTCCTGCTGGGCGGCGAGGGAGAGACGCTGACCGTCCGCCACGACTCCCTGCACCACAGCAGCTTCATGCCGGGCATCCTGCTCGGCGCCCGCCGCGTGGTGACCACCCCTGGCCTGACCTTCGGCCTGGAAAACTTCCTGGACCTGGGCTGACACCCGCCATGCGAGCCAAGCTCTCCTACGCCACAACGGCCGCCGTCCTGGTCTTCTACTTCGTCCTGGTCGGCAGTCGCGGCGTCATGCTCATCCAGTCCGGCACGCTCCTCACCGTCACCTTCGGCGTGGCGGTGCTGATCCTGCCGGTCATCGGCGTGTGGTTCCTGTGGAAGAACACCGAGTTCGTCCGCAAGGCCAACCAGCTCGCCGCGGAACTCGACGCCCAGGGCGGCCTGCCCGTCGACGAGCTGAAGCGCACCCCCGGCGGCCGCATCGACCGCGACTCCGCCGACGAGGTCTTCGCCAAGCGCAAGGCCGAGACGGAAGCCGCCCCCGACGACTGGCGCAGCTGGTTCCGCCTCGCCGTCGCCTACCACGACGCCCGCGACACCCCGCGCGCCCGCAAAGCGATGCAGCGGGCGATAGCCCTGCACGACGGCAAGCCGGTCCAGGCGGCCTGACCGCCCCCTCGTTACGCCGAAGGGGCCGACCCGCACCACATGCGGGTCGGCCCCTTCGCGTCGCTGACCGAGGTCAGCCTCGCCGGTACTCCTCACCCCACGCCTCGATCGTGTCCGACGCCCTGTCGAAGGCCTCGGCACGCGCGAGGAAGTCCGCGTTGTGCGTGGTCAGCAGAACCGGCACATCATTCGTGGCACGGTCATGCCGTACGAGGAGCAGCGCCTGGCCCTGAACGGTGCGCGGCAGCCCGAGCCAGCGCACCGGCTGCTGCACGGTCCGCACGGACGTCACCCGGTCCCAGGGAACCGTGCGGGTGAGGAAGAAGTCCACCCGGCGCAGCCCCTGTGCGCTCACCCACACGCCCACGCGCAGCAGCCGCAGGGCTCCGACGATGACGAGCAGCGCGATACCGAGGACCACTCCCGCCTCGGTCACCGAGTCGGTCAAGGCGATGATGACGCCCGCGAACAGGACGTACGAGGCGAGCAGCAGCAGGATCGCGGCAACACCCACGCGCCACGGGCCGGGGCGGTAGGGGCGCCGCCAGCGGTCGCGGTCGTCGAACGGCAACGCGACGTCGTCCGTCGCTTCGAATGCGCGGTCGGCCGTCAGGAAGGGCAGGGGCACGGCTGGGTCCTCACTCAATCCATCCATGGGCTGTGCCCGGTGAGGTTATCTACCTGTGTCCCTGCTCACCACCCTTGGGGGTCCGGATGAGGTCAGTGCCCCTGGGACGCCTGGGACTGCTGTGTCTGCGCAGACTGATCCGGACTGAGCGCCGGCATCCCGACGACCAGCGAACCCACGAGTGCGGCGACGATGGTGAACCCCAGAAGCCAGTGCCCGGCCATTTGACTGACGGACGCCCGCTCGCGGGGCGGGGGAGTGACATTGCTGCGGAACTTGTCGGCTTCGGCGAGGAAGGCGAACGGTACGGGTTCGCGCCGACGGAACATCGGGGGTACTTCTCCCTTCGGGGTAGAACGAGTGACTCTCACTGACACAGACGAGCGGGTGCCCCAAAAGGTGCCAGGTTTCCCCGAATTCGCAGAAGTTCACCGAAGTTGTCGCGTCCCGGCACCGAACGCCCCGATGTCAGTGCCGGGCCGTAGAGTGGGCGCCGCCCGAGAGAAGTGATGGAAGGACCCTCCGAGCCGTGACCGACACCCCCGCCGACGACCTCAAGCCCAGCTTCCGCAGCGACGTCACCGTCGAGCTGGTCAAGCACACCGCGTCCGACTCCGACGTGCTCTTCGCCGCCCGCGTCTCGACCGTCGGTGAGCAGTCCCTGGACGAGCTGGGCAAGGACCCGGAGCGCTCCAAGGGCCTGATCAACTACCTCATGCGGGACCGGCACGGCAGTCCCTTCGAGCACAACTCGATGACCTTCTTCATCAGCGCCCCGATCTTCGTGTTCCGCGAGTTCATGCGGCACCGCGTGGGCTGGTCGTACAACGAGGAGAGCGGCCGCTACCGGGAGCTCGAGCCGGTCTTCTACGTCCCCGGGGAGTCCCGCAAGCTCGTCCAGGAGGGCCGCCCCGGCAAGTACGTCTTCGTCGAGGGCACCCAGGCCCAGCAGGAGCTGGTCGCCCGCACCATGGAGGACTCCTACCGCCAGGCGTACGAGGCCTACCAGGAGATGCTCGCCGCCGGCGTCGCTCGCGAGGTCGCTCGCGCGGTCCTCCCCGTCGGCCTCTTCTCCTCGATGTACGCCACCTGCAACGCCCGTTCGCTGATGCACTTCCTCGGCCTGCGCACCCAGCACGAGCTGGCGAAGGTCCCGTCCTTCCCGCAGCGGGAGATCGAGATGGTCGGCGAGAAGATGGAGGCCGAGTGGGCCAAGCTCATGCCGCTCACGTACGCCGCCTTCAATGCGAACGGCCGTGTGGCGCCGTAGCGCACCCTCGTTCCCGTGCCGGGCACAGATGTACGGGTCAGTCGCGCGAAGTGTCCGTATTGCGGCATTTGGTGAAGTTCATCTAGCCTGATCAAACGGACCCGGCACTGCTTGAACCCCCGAGCAGGCAGTGCCGGGTTCCATGTTTGTCATGACTTTTCCCAGCCCCCCTAGGGCAGACCCCGCCCTGAGCAACGAGTAGCGTGTTACCCATGGCTCCGACCTCCACTCCGCAGACCCCCTTCGGGCGGGTCCTCACCGCCATGGTCACGCCCTTCACGGCGGACGGCGCACTCGACCTCGACGGCGCACAGCGGCTCGCCACCCACCTGGTGGACGCAGGCAACGACGGCCTGATCATCAACGGGACCACCGGTGAGTCCCCCACCACCAGCGACGCGGAGAAATCGGATCTCGTACGAGCCGTCCTGGAGGCCGTCGGCGACCGCGCCCACGTCGTCGCCGGCGTCGGCACGAACGACACCCATCACAGCATCGAGCTCGCCCGTGCGGCCGAGAAGGCGGGCGCACACGGCCTCCTCGTCGTCACGCCGTACTACAACAAGCCCCCGCAGGAGGGCCTGTATCGGCACTTCACGGTTATCGCCGATGCCTCCGAGCTGCCGGTCATGCTGTACGACATCCCCGGCCGGAGCGGCGTCCCGATCAACACCGAGACGCTCGTCCGCCTCGCCGAGCACCCGCGGATCGTCGCCAACAAGGACGCCAAGGGCGACCTCGGCCGCGCCAGCTGGGCCATCGCCCGTTCCGGCCTCGCCTGGTACTCCGGCGACGACATGCTGAACCTGCCGCTGCTCTCCGTGGGTGCGGTCGGCTTCGTCTCGGTCGTAGGCCACGTGGTCACGCCCGACCTGAGGGCCCTCGTGGAGGCGTTCGTCTCCGGTGACGTCCAGAAGGCGACCGAGATCCACCAGAAGCTGCTCCCGGTCTACACCGGCATGTTCCGCACCCAGGGCGTCATGACCACCAAGGCCGCGCTCGCCCTCCAGGGCCTGCCCGCCGGACCGCTGCGTGCCCCCATGGTCGAGCTCGCGCCCGAGGAGGTCGAGCAGCTCAAGATCGATCTTGCCGCGGGCGGGGTACAGCTCTAGCACCAGACTTCGCGAACCCGTTCGCGCGATCAGACTTCACAACTGAATAAACAGGCCACCGGTGCCTGTGTCCACAACGACAACTGCTTCTGCACGAACGTCATGCGCGCCACGTGCCCACCGGTACGTGGCGCGTGTGGTGAGGAGAGTCTTTTGAGTCATCCGCATCCTGAACTCGGTCCGCCCCCGCCGCTCGCCGAGGGCGGCCTACGCGTCACCCCGCTCGGCGGCCTGGGCGAAATCGGCCGGAACATGACGGTCTTCGAGTACGGCGGCCGTCTGCTGATCGTCGACTGCGGCGTGCTCTTCCCCGAGGAGGAGCAGCCCGGAATCGACCTGATCCTGCCGGACTTCTCGTCCGTCCGGGACCGTCTCGACGACATCGAGGGCATCGTCCTCACGCACGGCCACGAGGACCACATCGGCGGCGTCCCCTATCTCCTCCGCGAGAAGCCGGACATCCCGTTGATCGGCTCCAAGCTGACCCTCGCCCTGATCGAGGCCAAGCTCCAGGAGCACCGCATCCGCCCGTACACCCTGGAGGTGGCGGAGGGGAACCGTGAGCGCATCGGCCCCTTCGACTGCGAGTTCGTCGCGGTCAACCACTCCATCCCGGACGCCCTGGCCGTGGCCATCCGTACGCCCGCCGGCATGGCGGTCCACACGGGCGACTTCAAGATGGACCAGCTCCCGCTGGACAACCGCCTCACGGATCTACACGCGTTCGCACGGCTGAGCGAGGAGGGGATCGACCTCCTCCTCGCCGACTCGACGAACGCGGAGGTCCCGGGCTTCGTTCCGCCCGAGCGCGACATCTCCAACGTCCTGCGCACGGTCTTCGCGAACGCCCAAAAGCGGATCATCGTGGCGAGTTTCGCCAGCCACGTCCACCGCATCCAGCAGATCCTGGACGCGGCCCACGAGTACGGCCGCAGGGTCGCCTTCGTCGGCCGCTCGATGGTCCGCAACATGGGCATCGCCAGGGACCTGGGCTACCTGAAGGTCCCGCCGGGCCTGGTCGTGGACGTCAAGACGCTCGACGACCTGCCGGACCACGAGGTGGTCCTGGTCTGCACGGGTTCCCAGGGCGAACCGATGGCGGCGCTGTCCCGCATGGCCAACCGCGACCACCAGATCCGCATCGTCCCCGGCGACACGGTCATCCTGGCGTCGTCGCTGATCCCCGGCAATGAGAACGCGGTCTACCGCGTCATCAACGGCCTGACCCGCTGGGGCGCCAACGTCGTCCACAAGGGCAACGCCAAGGTGCACGTCTCCGGGCACGCGTCCGCGGGCGAGCTGCTGTACTTCTACAACATCTGCCGCCCGAAGAACCTGATGCCGGTCCACGGCGAATGGCGCCACCTGCGCGCCAACGCCGAGCTGGGCGCCCTGACCGGCGTCCCGCACGACCGGATCGTCATCGCAGAGGACGGCGTGGTCGTCGACCTGGTCGAGGGCAAGGCCAAGATCTCGGGCAAGGTCCAGGCGGGTTACGTGTACGTCGACGGCCTCTCGGTCGGCGATGTGGGCGAGCCGGCGCTGAAGGACCGCAAGATCCTCGGAGACGAGGGCATCATCTCGGTCTTCTTGGTCATCGACTCCTCGACCGGCAAGATCACGGGCGGACCGCACGTCCAGGCCCGTGGCTCCGGTATCGAGGACTCGGTCTTCGGCGATGTCATCCCGAGGATCACCGAGGTGCTGGAGCGGTCGGCTCAGGACGGCGTCGTGGAGCCGCACCAGCTGCAGCAACTCATCCGCCGAACCCTGGGCAAGTGGGTCTCGGACAACTACCGGCGCAGGCCGATGATCCTCCCGGTGGTGGTGGAGGTCTGACGGTCCGTCGGCCTTCGTACGCGCGAACCTGGAGGGGGGCGCCTCGATTTGCATCGAGGCGCCCCGCTCCAGTACGTTTACGGCTCCGCCCAGACGGGAACCCGGATGCTTCGTGCACCGGAACCAGTCCCCGGTGGGGGCGGGAATTCCGACTCAGAACCTCTGATAAAGTCGGAAGCGCCGGAAAGGGAAACGCGAGAGCGGGAACCTGGAAAGCACCGAGGAAATCGGATCGGAAAAGGTCTGATAGAGTCGGAAACGCAAGACC
>NZ_LGDG01000286.1 GCF_001279775.1 Streptomyces sp. MMG1533
GGTGCGGGGACGTGTCGGGGGGTGTCCGTCCTCGGAACGGCGCGGAATCGGTCTCCTACCGGGGCGAACGTGTTGACGCGCCAACCGCTGCGGGCGGACACCCCCCGACACGTCCCCTTCCCGCCGTACGCGGGTGCGGGTGCGCGGGGCTGGCGGCCGGCGCGTCACCACTGTTTCTCCGTCGGCGCGTGGGCCGAGGCCCGGGTGAGGGTGCGGGTTGCGTGGAGCAGGAGGATCAGCGCCCCGGTGCCGCAGGTGAGGGTTTGAACGCTGCCCGGGCCCCAGGTGTCGGTGAGGGTCTGGACCGGGACGGCCAGGACGTCGCAGCCGGGGAGGCGGGCCGCGAAGACCGTGGCCAGGGCTGTTGCCTGGGCTGTGGCGGTGGCCATGAGCACGACGACGGGGGCGTGGGTGAAGCGATGGATGGTGAGGAGGCGGGACAGGAGGAGCAGGGCGCCCAGGGCGGTGGTCTGTGCGTAGGGGGCGGGTTCGTCCAGGGCTTCGGCGGTCAGGGTGAGGAGGGCGGTGAGGGTGCACAGGAACAGGGCGAACGTGCCGAGCAGTAGGGGGCGTACGGAGGCGGCGAAGTCCTCCAGGCCGCGGCTGGCCGTCAGTTTGCGGCGCACTCGCGCGGTCAGGAGGTGGGTGGTCCAGGCCGCCGGGGCACAGGCCCAGGTGACGGCCAGGAGGGGAGCGGCGGCGAGGGGCCAGGGGGCGTTCGTGGTGCCGTCGGGCAGGCCGTCGGGGCCGCCGGCCAGGGCGGTTCGGAGCAGGCCGTCGCCGAGGAGGGCGTAGGCGATGAGCCAGTACGTCCAGGAGCTGGTGCCGGTCGCGGCGGTGCCGGAACCGGGGCTGAGCGGGCCTCGGGCGAGGGCCGCGCGCAGGGCCAGGGCCACGGCGAGGACGCCTGCGGCGGCGACCGTCGCGCGGGCCTGGCCGTGGGTGAGGTGCAGGCCGATCACGGTCGACGTGCACAGGGCGCCGGGGAGGAGGGTGAGCAGCGCCCAGTCGGCGCGTGGGCGGGAGGCAGCCTCGGGGGCGGGGGGCGTCGGCGTTTCGCCGTCGCGGGGGATCCGCGCGTACATCTCCTCGGCCAGGGAGAAGACGTCCCGGTGGCGGAAGCGGGCCGCCGTGCGGTCGGTGACTCCGTGAGCCTCCAGGCCCGCCGCGATCTCCAGGGGGTCCACGGCTCGTTCGCAGAGGTCCCGGTGACGGTGCATCAGGGCCTTCACCGGGTCCGCGCCGGTGCGGCGGGGGGCGGCGGGGCGACCGGCTCCCGTCGCCCCGGCACCCCGAACAGTCCCACCGCCCGGGTCGTGGTCGGCACCGGGCCCGGCGGCGTCCGCCTCGCCCGCTTCGCGCCCGGCCTCTGCGAACGCCTCCGTGACCAGCCACTCCTCCGACCGCACGTCCCAGGCTCCGGGGGTGTCCGGGGTCCCGGCGCGGTCCAGTTCGCCCAGCTCACTCATGACGCTCCCTCCGTGACGGCCGTCGGCGCCGTGGGGCGTAGCGGCGGCCGCACTGCCCAGCCGGGGCCGCCACGGGCCACGACGTGCACGCCCTGCTCGGTCCAGCGGCCGGGTACGTGGGCCTCGGCGGGTGCGGCGAACGGCAGGGGTTCGCCGGTGTCGTCGAGGAGGACACGGTGTACCGGTGTGCGCGAGACGATTTCCAGGTAAATGCCGTGAAATGCCGTGATGTTCTGCTCGACGGTGAACAGTTCGAGTGCGCGGGCGCGGGCGGCGGCGCCCAGGCGCTCGCGGCGCTCGGTATCGCGCAGCAGTGTCACGCACGCTTCGGCCAGCGCCCGCGGATTACGCGGGGGTACGACGAGGCCCGTGCCGCCGATGGCCTCCACGACGGCGCCGACGTCCGTGGACACCGTCGCGCGCCCGCAGAACATGGCCTCGACCAGGCCGATCGGGAAGCCCTCGACGACGCTGGACAGGACGGCCACCGCACCCGCGGCGTACGCGTCGGCCAGGGTCGGCAGCTCCGGGCCGCCGATCTCCTCGAAGGACACGGGGTTGTCGCCGACGGCGTGCGGGCCGTCCGCCTCGTCGGGGAAGAGTTGCGCGGCCAGCACCTTGCAGTGACCGAGGTAGGCCGTGCCCTCGGCGCCGGAGGGCGTGCCGACGATCCGCAGCCGTGTCTTGGGCTCCTCCTTGCGGATCTCCGCGAAGGCGTGCAGCAGGGAGACCAGGTCCTTGGCCGGTTCCACCCGGCCGACCCAGACCAGGGCGTGCGGGTCCGCACACTCCGGCGACTCGCCGATGTCCGCGAAGCGGGACGCGTCCATGCCCGGGTAGACCGTGCGGAGCTTGTCGCGGTCGGCACCGCAGCGTTCCTGCCAGCGACGCGCGTGTGCGTTGCCGGGCGTGACGATCGCGGCCCGGCCGTAGGTCTCGGCGGCGAGTCGGCCGTGGAAGGCGGTGAGCAGGGCGCGTACCGCGGGCGAGGACTCCGTGTCGGTCAGGTAGTGGGTGCGCAGCCGCACGCCGTACTCGGTGACCAGCAGGGGTACGTCGCAGAAGTGCCGCGCGAGCAGCCCGGGCAGGGCCGCCGCGCCGCCGGATGCCGCATGGCACAGGTCGACCGCTCCGAGGCCGTCGTCCTCGTACCAGTCGAGCGAGAGAGGGCGCAGGGCGCGTTCCAGGTGCGCGGCGACGGTGAGCAGATCCGGTACGCGCGCCTCGCGGGCTGTACGCAGGGCGCCGGGCGCGCGACAGGCGCGCTCCAGGGCGCGTACGGCGGCCTCGGAGCGGAGCGCTCCCACCAGCCCGCCCTCGTCGCGGGCAAGTTCGGCGAGCCCGTACAGCGCGCCGGCGAAACGGTCCGTCTCAGGGGCCGACGGCGCCTCGACGACGCTCCCCTCACACAGGGCGGCCGCCAACTCGCCGTAGCACTCGGCGAACCGCCGGCGCGCGCGCCGCCCGTACCCGACCGCATCCTCCTCGGCCGTCCACAGCGGTGCCGTGCGCACCCTGTTGACCTGCGGCGGCAGCGGAACCCAGCCCTCGTCCTCCTGGCGCTCGCTGCGGCTGAGCGCGTAGATGTCGAACTCGTGCTGCTCAAGCCCGCGCACGAGCCGGTCGCACCAGAGTCCGGCGTCACCGCTCACATACGGATAGCCACCCTCCGTAAGCAGTCCGATGCGCACCCGCGCACCCCCGATCTCCCGTATGGGGAGCCGCCGTTGACCCGGCGGCTCGCAGCGGGACGAACGTATGCGGACAAGGCGGTGGCGCGACGGACGGTTGTCCATCGCGCCACCAAAAGGGGTGAACGGCCGTAACTTTCCCGTGCAGGTCGCGTTCCGTCGCGCTAAGAGATCATGCGTGCACGGATCGTCACTCGCGGGTGGTGCGAATGCTCAGGTCACGGCCGGCTCGCGTCGGGCGGCTCTGCGCCGGGCCGCGATCCGCGGGTCCAGCGCCGGTACGGCGGCCAACAACTGCTTGGTGTACGGGTCCTGCGGGTTGTCGTACACCTCGTCCGCAGGACCCGACTCGACGATCCGGCCGCGGCGCATGACCGCCACGCGGTCGCTGACCTGGCGTACGACGGCGAGGTCGTGCGCGACGAAGACGAGCGCGAGCCCGAGTTCGCGCTGGAGCTCGCCCAGCAGGGCGACCACCTGGGCCTGGGTGGTGACGTCGAGCGCGGAGACCGGCTCGTCGCAGACGATGACGCGCGGGTCGGCCGCGAGCGCCCGCGCGATGCCCACGCGCTGGCGCTGTCCGCCGCTGAACTCGTGCGGATAACGGTCGTAGTGCGCCGCTTCGAGCCCCACACGCTCCAGCAGTTCTCGTACGCGCCCTCGGATGCGCCCCTCGTCCCTCCCCCACTCTCGGCTTCGCTCGAGCGTGGGGACGCCCATATCGCGCGCCCGCAGCGGGTCGGCGATCGACTCACCGACACTGCGGCGGGGGTTGAGGGAGGAGACGGGGTCCTGAAAGACCATCTGCACGTCTGGGCGTACTCCCCCGCCGGGCCTGATCTCGCCGGCCGTCGGCTCCAGGAGCCCCACGAGCATGCGCCCCAGGGTCGTCTTCCCGCTGCCGCTCTCGCCCACGACGCCGAGGGTCTCGCCGCGCCGGATCGTCAGCGAGACGTCGTCCACGGCCAGGAACGCCCGCTTGCCGCGTCCGAACTCGCGCCTGAGACCCCTCGCTTCGAGGACGACCTCCCCGGCCGCCCGCGAGGGAGCGCGCGGCGCGTCCACGCGCGGGACAGCGCCGAGCAGTTCCCGGGTGTACGGCTGCGCGGGCGCCCCCAGTACGGCATCGACCGACCCCTGCTCGACCGTCTGCCCGTGCCGCATGACCAGCACCTCGTCGACGCTCTCGGCGGCGACGCCGACGTCGTGCGTGACCAGCAGCAGGCCCATGCCGGTCTCCTCGCGCAGCGTGTGCAGCAGATCGAGGATCTGGGCCTGGACGGTGACGTCGAGCGCGGTCGTCGGCTCGTCGGCGATCAGCAGGTCGGGCTCGCAGGCCAGCGCCATGGCGATGAGGGCGCGTTGCCGCATGCCGCCGCTGAACTCGTGGGGGCGCGAACGGGACCGGCGGTGCGCGTCCGGAATACCCACCCGGTCCAGTACGTCCACCGCACGCGCGCGTGCCGCCCGCCGCGACCCGCGCGCGTGGACGCGGTACACCTCGGCGATCTGGTCCCCGATCGCGTAGTACGGGTCGAGGGACGACAGCGGGTCCTGGAAGACCATCGCGGCCTTCCCGCCGCGCAGTCTCCGTAGTTCGTCGTCCGATGCCTGTCGTACATCGGTTCCGGCGACCTCGACCGAGCCGCCGACCCGCGCGCCCGTGCCGCGGTGCAGGCCCAGCAGGGCCGAGGCGACCGTGGACTTGCCGGAGCCCGACTCGCCGACCAGGGCGAGGGCAGCGCCCTGCTCCAGACGGAAGGACAGTCCGTCCACGGCACGCAGTTCACCGAAGTCGACGGTCAGGTCGGTGACTTCGACGAGGCTCCGGGAAGAAGCCTTCTCGGCGTCGCTCACGTCAGCACCACCCGTCGGTCGGCCACCGCGTACAGCACGTCCGCGACGGCGTTGGCGATCACTACGAAGAAGCCGATGACGAGGACCATGCCGACGACCACCGGCAGGTCGACGACATTGACGGCATGGACCAGTTCCTGACCGATGCCGGGCAGGCCGAAGAGCGTCTCGGTGAGCACCGCACCGCCGACCGCGCCGCCGAAGTTGTTGGCGTTCAGCGCGATGACCGGCGCGAGCGCTCCGCGCAACGCGTGCCGCCCGATGACCGACCGCTCGCCGACGCCGTACGCCCTGAAGGTCCGGATGTGGTCCTCGGCGAGCGTCTCCAGCATCGACGCCCTGGTCAGCCGGGCGAACGCGGCGGCCTCGACGAGGGCGAGCGAGAGCCAGGGCAGCAGCAGGTTCCACGCCCACTGTTCGGGGTCGTCGGTGAGGTTCACGTACTGCGGGAAGGGCAGCAGTTCCAGTTCGCCGCAGACGACGATCATCAGAACCAGGCCGATGACGAAGACGGGCGTGGCGACGCCCACCAGCGTGACACCGGTCAGTGCCCGCTCGGTGAGCCTGCCGCGCCGCCATGCCGACAGGACACCGGTGCCGACACCGAGGATCAGCCACAGCACCATCGCGCCGAACACGAGCGACAGACTGACCGGCAGCTTCGCCAGGATCAGCTCGGTGACCTGCTGGTCGCTCTGGTACGACAGCCCGAGGCAGGGCGCCGAGCAGTGCTCCACCGAGGTGCCCGTCGAGTAGTCCCGGCCGGCGACGAGACCCTGCAGGAAATCCCAGTAGCGCACGTACAGCGGGTCGTCGAGGTGGAGTTGCCCGGCGACCTGCTGGACCTGGGCGGGCGAGCAGCGCGGGCCGCAGGTGATCTGGGCGACGTTGCCGGGGGTGACGTAGAAGACGACGTAGACGATCACCGAGATCGCGAACAGGGTGATGACGGCTCCTGCGACGCGGCGCAGGACGAAGCCTCCGAAGCCGGTCACGAGGCGCCTCCCCGGTCCGCCTTGGCCTCCTGCTTGCGACCCGTGCCGACACGCAGGCGGGAGGCCGCGCGCGGGTCGAGGGCGGTACGTACCCCGTCGCCGAGGACGGTCAACGCCAGCACGGTCACGAAGAGCGCGCTCGCCGGCAGCAGCAGGTACTGCGGGGCCGCCTGGTACCAGACGTCGGCGGCGGTGAGCATCTGCCCCCATGACGGTGTCGGGGGCTTGACGCCCACACCGAGGAAGGACAGCGAGGCCTCGATGGTGATGTTGATCGGGACCAGGAGCGCGGCGTAGGTGATGACGGGCGCGGCAAGGCCGGGCAGCAGCTCACGGCGGGCGATCCGCCAGGTGCCCCAGCCGCTGAGCCGGGCGGCGGAGACGTAGTCGAGCCCCTTGAGCGTGAGGGTCTGCGCGCGCGTGATCTTCGCGATGTTGCCCCAGGCGACGAGGCCGATGACGAGGGCGACCAGGACGGGGCGCGGGAAACTCGACGGCACGATCGCGAGCAGCGCCAACGCCATGATCATCAGTGGCAGGGCGACGATGATGTCCGTGAGCCGGCTCAACAGTTGATCAACCCATTGGCTCCCGAGCGCGGCGGCAACGCCCACCACGACACCGATGAGGACCTGTACGACGGTCGCGGCCAGCGCGACGCCGAGCGACACCCGCGCGCCGTACACCAGCCGCGCGAACAGGTCACGTCCGGTCTGCGGTTCGATGCCGAGCCAGTGGTCACCGCTGATGCCCCCGAAGGACCCGACGGGCACACCGCCCCGCGCCGAATCCACCAAAGAGGGGTGGTACGTGGTCGGGTCCTGGCCCTCGATCGCGGTGAGCAGCGGTGCGGCGAGCGCGACCAGGACGAGCAGCGCGACGACGACCGCCGCGGCGAGGGCGGCGCGCTGCGTCCGCAGCCGCCGCCAGAACTGACGAGCCCCCGAGGCGGGGGCGACGGACGGATCCGCCGCTCCCGCCTGTGAGGCGACAAGTGCCTCGCTCATGGCGCTACTTGACCGCGACCTGCGAGGGGTCCAGGACGCCGTCCCAGTCGCTGATCACGATGTTGCGGATGTCCTTGCCGTACAGCCGCTTGTAGACGGGGTGGAACAGCGGGACGGTCAGGGCCTGTTCGCCGATCTTCTTGTCCAGTGCACCCCACCTCTTGGCAGCCGCGTCAAGATCCGTCAACTTGTTGATCGCGTCAATCTCGGCATTGACCGACTTGTCATCGAGGAAGCCCGTGTTGAAGTTCGCACCGTCCTCGACGATCTGCCGGCCGTCGAAGATCGGGGCGAGGAAGGGGCCGCCGGAGGGCCAGTCGGCACCCCAGTGGGCGAGGAAGAAGCCCGGCTCGGTCTTCACGTTGTGGATCTTGTCGGAGTAGTCGTTCTCCTCGAGACCCTGCAGCTTGACGGTGATGCCGGCCTTTTTGAGCGCATCCTGGATCGCGGTCGCGATCTCCGGGCCGGTCTCGAAGTCCTTGCTGTTGGAGTGGGTCAGCGTGATGGTGAGCCCGTTCCCGTAACCGGCCTCCTTCAGCAGCTCCTCGGCCTTCGCAGCGTTGCCGGACGCGCCCGCCGGGAACAGGTCGTACGGCGTGTAGCCGAAGGACTTCTGGTTCGGCAGGAAGGTGGTGGCGGCCTCCGCCAGTGACGATCCACCGGCCGCGTTGACCACGGACGAGCGGTCGATGGCGTACGAGATCGCCTGCCGCACCTTGATGTTGTCGAACGGCTTCACGTTCGGGTTGAACGCGATGTAGTTGGTGTAGCCGAAGCGGCCGGTGCCGACGCGAGCGGCAAGCTCCTTGTCGCCACTCACCTTGGCCAGCTCGGCCGGGCCCAGGTTGGTGTCCGTGGTGATGGCGGTGGCGTCCGTTCCCTGAGACGCGGACAGCCGCTGGTTGATCACGGACGAGTCGAGCCCGGACCGCACGTCGATCTTGTCCGGGTACGCCTTGCGCTCGGCGTCCGTCGAGGCGGACCAGTACGGGTTGCGCTCCAGGACGAGCCGCTCGCCGTCGTTCTCGTTACTGACGACCTTGTACGGGCCGGACGAGACCGGGTGCTCCTCGTACTTCGTGCCCGTGTCCTTGGCCTTGGGGACGGGCGCGAACTGCGTCTGCGTGGCCAGGTAGGGGAACTCGCCCTCGGGCTTGTCGAGATGGAAGACGATCGTGCGGGAGTCCGGCGTCTCGATCGAGTCGAGCCCGCCCTTGTCCTTGTACGGGCCCTCGTAGCCGGCGCCGCCGATCAGCCAGTCCCGCAGGTAGGGGGCACCGCCGGAGAGCTCGGCGGCGAAGGAACGCTCGATGCCGTACTTGATGTCGGCCGAGGTGATCGCGGTGCCGTCCTCGTACTTGAGGCCCTTCTTCAGGGTGTACGTCCAGACGGTCGCGTCCTTGTTGGGCCGCCCGGTGTCGGTGGCGAGGTCCGGGACGACCTCGGCGCCGGCCTCGCCGTTCTCGCGGTTGCGGGTGGTGAGCGTACGGAAGACCAGCGACGGGATCTTGCCGCCACCGGAGGTGTACAGCCGGGCCGGGTCGAAGTCCTGCTGCGGGTTGGAGTTCAGGACCGAGAGGGTGCCGCCCTTGTGAGGCATGGAGTCGCCGCCGGAGGCCTTGGCATCGTTGTCCTCGGGCCCGCAGGCGGCGACGCCCGCTGCCAGAACAAGGCCTACGGATGCCGCTGCCACGCGGCGCGCTGTGAGGGACGGTTGACGCATCGGAGACGACCTCTCAAAAGATGAGACAGATTGCCGAATAGTGAGACAGGTGTGAGCAGACGTCTGCCCCGGCGTCAGGTCGTCGGAAAACACGTGACCGAGTCACGCAAAGGATGAGAGTTCGCGACGCGCACGCCGAAGGGCGGGCGTCAGCGACAGAGAATGTCGGCCACGCAGAGCGGGGTCACACCGATGAGCGCCAACTCGAAGGCGCTGCAGGCGGAGGTGTGACCGGGCGACATGCGCAGCAATATGTACGACTTTTCTGCGCATGTCAACGCGACACCGGCGTGACGCGAGGGTCGGCCCGTCAACTCCCCGGGTAGGGCCAGGGGTTGGCCCGGCAGTGAATCCCGTCATGGTCGAGGAACTTGGTCTGCTGCTGCATGACCGGGGCGAGTTCGCCGTTCTTGTCGCAGGTGACGTGGCTGTAGCCGAGCCGGTGGCCGACTTCGTGGTTGATCAGCATTTGCCGGTATGCATGGATCTGATCACCGTATGTCTGCGACCCCTGCGCCCATCGATATGCGTTGATCATCACGCGCTCGGTGGCGGCCGAGTCGCACGACACGTTGTCCTCGGTGGTGTCCAGACCGGACTTGGCGCACCAGACGGCGGTGGTGCCGGGGCTTGCCAGCGTGATCACGAAGTCGGGCTTGCCGGAGTAGACTCGCTCGAAGGTGCGGGCCCCGTTGTGGGCCCAACTCCGGTCGTCGTTGAGCGTCTTCTGCACGGCCTCGGCGAAGAGTTCGCCGTCGAGGCCGAGCCCCTGTTCGACGTCGACGCGGTAGGTGTACTTCTGCCCCTTGCCGGGCGCCTTGTCGACCCCCTGGATCGCGTCGAACTTGCCCGACCCCTTGAACGCGGCGCCGAGCGCGTACGTCTTGTCCATCTTCTGCTCGTACGTCAGCGTCGACACGCTCGGCGAACCGGAGGGCGCCGGCCGGCCGTCCCCGCGCGTGGCGGAGTCGCGGGCGTCTCGGGCCTGGTCGGTGGCGGACTGCGACTGTACGGCGTTGTCGTCCCGCCCGTCCGCGACCTGACCGGCCACGACGACGGCCAGCACGGTGGTGACGGCGGCGGCCGCGATCCCGGTGAACGTCCGTCCCTTGCCGCCCCTGGCGGGCGCCGGTTCGCCCGTGGGCGGCGCGTCGTCGTCATCGAGGCCGTGGCTGCCGGTCTCGGGGGGCCAGGCGGTGACGGAGCCGTACGGGTCGGAGGCAAGTGCGACGGCCGGGGCGCGGTGCGCCGAGGTGACGGGATCACGGGGCGCGAAGACGTCGTCGTCCCGCTCGAAGGCGTCGAGGTAGTCCTGCCGGGGCCCCCTCGCCCCCACCGGCGGCGACTGCCGCTGCCGCGGAACACCGGCGCCCGGCCCGGTCGGCCTGCCGTTCCCGACGCCGCCGCGTCCGCTCAACTTCCCCCAGCCGCCACCTGGTTCACGCTGCTCGGGATGCCCCCCACGCACCTGAGGAAAACCATGGGCCGGAGTGCCGTCGGGGAGACGCTGCACCCCGCGCGCGGGGTCCGCGGATCCCGGATCCTCCTGGGCCTGCGTCCCGTAGCCCGCCTGAGGCGCGGGCCGTGCCCGCCGCGCGGGCGGTGGCCCCGGTGTCCCACCCCGGCCCGCCGGATCGGCGCCATCCCCCTTGGGGTCATTCTTGGGAACAGATCCACGTCGACTGTGGCGTCCCACGTCGCCCCTCAGCTCCCCGAGTTCGTACTGCCCGACATCCCGGCTCCACCGCCGGAGGCCCCTTCAGTGTCTCTGCTGCTGTCGGCGATCAGGTCGCGAAACGCCCCGGCCACCGTCTCCGGATATTCCATCATCGCCACGTGCCCCGCCTCCGGCAGGGTGAGGAGGCGCGAGTCGCGGAAGGTGCGGGCCGCCTTCTGCGCCATGCGGAACCCCACGAGCTGATCGCGGCCGCCGTAGACGAGGAGGGTCGGCGCGAGGACACGTTCGGCCTGGCGCCACAGCGCGTGCTGGCCGCCCAGGGTGTACGCGTTCACCAGCCCGCGCGCGGAACGCGTCATCGCGTCCCAGAAGTACGGCAGTTGCACCCGCCGCTCCATCTCCTCCACGGCGTTGCGGAACCCTTCCGGGCTCACCCGCCCGGGATCGCCGTAACAAAGGGCCATCACCCCGCGGACCCGCTGCTCCGCCGTCCACTCCTTGGTGAACCGGGTGAAGAGCCCGGCCACGCCGGGCACCGCCAGCAGCCCCGTCGGCACGGCCGTGCGCTGGACGCGGATCTCCGGCAGCGCGGGCGAGACAAGGGTGACCGTGCGGACGAGATCGGGCCGCACCGCGGCGACGCGCGTGGCGACCGCGCCACCGAGCGAGTTCCCGAAGAGATGCACAGGACCGCGCCCGCAGGCATCGAGATAACGCATCACCGCGCGCGCGTGCCCGGTGATCGAGTAGTCGCCGTCGTCCGGTGGCGGGGAGTCACCGAAGCCCGGCAGGTCGACGGCCTCGCCGTCGACGGCGTCCTCCAGCTGCAGCATCAGCGCCGACCAGTTCTGTGAGGAACCGCCGAGGCCATGGACGTAGAGCGCGGGGGGCAGCCCCTCGCGCGCGGGCGGCCTCGACCGTACCGTCAGCGTGATCCCGGGCAGCCCCACCGACCTGAGCCGCTCGCCCTCGGCGACCCTGACGGGCGCCACCTTGGGAAGCACGTTGGCGGGCGGCACGAACGGCAGCTCGGTCGAAGACATGCGGCAATGTTACGAGACGATCACGCAGTGGTTCGTGTGTTCGCCGTCACAGAAGGTACCCGGATCGCATGGCGTCCGGATCGGGTGTCTCCTAGGCTCGTACGCAGGGCACCCGCATGTGGCCCCCTGTTCCATTCAGGGATGTTCTAGGAAGGGAGCCCATCATGGCCGTCGACCCCACCGATCCCGAGACGTTCGTGGACGAGGACGCCGAGGAAGCAACCGAGATCGATGTCGAAGCACCGGAGGGCGACGCCGCCGAGCAGCTGACGGACGTCAAGCCGGATCGCGACGAACCCCTGACCGGCATGGACCCGGACCGCGCCAACGAGGCCGACCTCATCGAACAGGCGCGCGTGGTCTCCATCGACGAGGACGACTATCGGTGACAGCGCCCGTTCCATCCCGTTTCGAGACGCCATGCGCAGTATGTGTCAGCGTCCGGTCCGTGAAATTCTGGGCTCACACTGCGCACACCACGGTTACCGAAAAGTACGATGGCGGCGCGGCGCACACCGCACGAGGACGACTTTGGGAGGCGGCGTGACAGCCATCGAGCAGACAGAGGCGGCACGCCCGCGAGGCACGCGCCTGCCGCGCCGTGCCCGACGGAACCAGCTGCTGGGCGCCGCGCAGGAAGTTTTCGTGGCGCAGGGCTACCACGCGGCCGCGATGGACGACATCGCCGAGCGCGCCGGCGTCAGCAAGCCGGTGCTCTACCAGCACTTCCCCGGCAAGCTCGACCTCTACCTCGCGCTGCTGGACCAGCACTGCGAGTCGCTGATCCAGTCCGTACGCACCGCGCTCGCGTCAACGACCGACAACAAGCAGCGCGTACGGGCGACCATGGACGCCTACTTCGCGTACGTCGAGGACGACGGCGGCGCGTTCCGCCTGGTCTTCGAGTCGGACCTGACGAACGAGCCCGCGGTGCGCGAGCGCGTCGACAAGGTCACGACCGAGTGCGCCGAGGCGATCTGCGAGGTCATCGCCGAGGACACCGGCCTCTCCCGTGCGGAGTCGATGCTGCTGGCCTCCGGCCTCGGCGGTCTGGCCCAGGTGGTGGCCCGTTCCTGGCTGCACAGCGACCGCAGTGTCCCGCGCGACCAGGCGGTCCAACTGCTGACCTCGCTCGCCTGGCGGGGCATCGCCGGTTTCCCGCTGCACGGCACCGACCACCACTGACCGCGCCCGCCGTGAGGGTTTGTTCCCGCCCGCTGTTCGCTGTTGGCGTTCTTGCGCGGAGCGTGGACGTCCCCTCACCGGGCTAATGTGTGCGGAGTACGGCGCGGAAGGTCGCGCACTTCACTGACCGTCGGAGGGACATAGCCGTGGAGGTCAAGATCGGCGTGCAGCACGCGCCTCGCGAGATCGTTCTGGAGAGCGGTCAGAGTGCCGAGGAGGTCGAGCGGGCGGTGTCCGAGGCGCTGGCCGGCAAGTCGCAGCTGCTGAGCCTCGTGGACGAGCACGGCCGCAAGGTCCTCGTCCCTGCCGACCGCCTCGCCTACGTCGAGCTCGGCGAGCCGGCCCCGCGCAAGGTGGGCTTCGGCGCGCTGTAGTCATACGCGACGAGAGGGGCCCGGCGACGATGAGTCGCCGGGCCCCTCTCGGTTTTTTTCTCCACATGTGGCGCACAAGTCAGGCACAGAGGAGGATTGCATTCCGCAGGTCACGGGTATGACGGGCTACGACCGTGACGCGCAGTGTGGCCGTGTGGGAGGGACCCCATGATGTTGTTGGAAGCGCTCGGCTCCGCTCTGCTCGGTCTCGTGCTGGCGGGGTTGGCGATCCACCGTCTTTCCCACCGTCTGCCCGCCCGATCCATGGTCCTCGCGACCGGCGTGGCCGGCGCCCTCTTCGGCGCCTTCGTCACGCACAGCGCGCTGGACGCGGGCGGTGTCCTGGTGATCCTCGTCGGCGCGACGATCGTCTCGGCGGCCTCGCTCTCGCTCCTCCTGCGCCCCGCGGGAAGACTTCGCCGCCGATCGGCAACCGCCTGATCCAGCGCCGATCGCGGCACCTTCCGTAAGACCCCCGCGAGGGCCGTCAGGCCACCGCGAAGGGCCGTCAGGCCGCCAGTCCCAGCGCCGCCATCCGCTTGGTGTGCGCCTCGGTGATCCGGGAGAACATCCGGCCGACCTCGGCGAGGTCGAAGCCGTCCGCGACGCCGCCCACGAGCATCGTCGACAGCGCGTCCCGGTCGGCGACCACGCGCTGGGACTGCGACAGGGCCTCGCCCATCAGCCGTCGTGCCCACAGCGCGAGCCGCCCGCCCACACGCGGGTCCGCGTCGATGGCCGCGCGCACCTTCTCGACGGCGAAGCCGGCGTGCCCGGTGTCGTCGAGGACGGCCAGGACGAGCTCGCGGGTGTCCGAGTCGAGCCGGGCGGCGACCTCCCGGTAGAAGTCACTGGCGATCGAGTCGCCGACGTACGCCTTGACGAGCCCCTCCAGCCAGTCCGAGGGCGCCGTCTGCTTGTGGAAGCCGTCCAGCGCGGCGACGAACGGCTCCATGGCCGCGGTCGGCTCCTCGCCGATCTCCGTCAGCCGGTCGCGCAGCTTCTCGTAGTGGTGGAACTCGGCCGACGCCATCTTCGCCAGCTCCGCCTTGTCCGCCAGCGTCGGCGCCAGCTTCGCGTCCTCCGCGAGCCGCTCGAACGCCGCCAGTTCGCCGTACGCGAGCGCGCCCAGCAGGTCGACGACCGCGGCGCGGTACTGCGGTTCGGCGGAGGCCCGCGTCCAGTCCTGGGCGGCGACTCCGGTGGGTTCGACAGGTGCTGCGGAGGCGTTGTCAGGCTTGTCAGAGGTCGTCATGAAGCGCACAATAGCTCGCTCGCCGCGCGACGGAAGTCCCTGGTCAATCAGTGTGACGCCGACTACGTGACCAAATCGGCCATCGCGTGTGCGCGTTTCCGGGGTACAGTGGTAATGCGCCCGCCGACTATTCGACGGGCTGCATGAATGAGGATGCCCGGTCGGTGGCCCGATCGGCTCCGACCCGACAGCCCTCCTCGCCCGTACGACGCAGTGCGTACGAAGTTCGGAGGGGGACCCTCAGCGGTTCGAGCGCTAGAGCGTCGGCAGCGGTCCCGTGTCATACGGCTCGCCCGTAAGGCAGTAGTCGACGTCCCCAGCACGGTCCTAGACGACCCCCGCGCTCGCCCTCGTGCCGCGCACACAGAAGAGGCAGCACCCTGACTACGACTTTCCGAGAGCTCGGAATCCTTCCCGAGACGGCCGAAGCACTTGAGGCCGTCGGCATCATCACCCCCTTCCCCATCCAGGAGATGACGCTCCCCGTCGCCCTCACCGGCACGGACGTCATCGGCCAGGCCAAGACCGGCACCGGCAAGACGCTGGGCTTCGGCCTCCCGCTCCTCGAGCGCGTCACCGTCCCCGCCGACGTCGAGGCCGGCCGCGCCAAGCCCGAAGACCTCACCGACGCCCCGCAGGCGCTCGTCGTCGTCCCCACCCGCGAGCTGTGCACGCAGGTCACCAACGACCTGCTGACCGCGGGCAAGGTCCGCAACGTACGCGTTCTCGCCATCTACGGCGGCCGGGCGTACGAGCCTCAGGTCGAGGCCCTCAAGAAGGGCGTCGACGTGATCGTCGGCACCCCGGGCCGTCTGCTGGACCTCGCGGGCCAGAAGAAGCTCAACCTCAAGCACATCAAGGCGCTCGTCCTCGACGAGGCCGACGAGATGCTCGACCTGGGCTTCCTGCCCGACGTCGAGAAGATCATCAACATGCTGCCGGCCCGCCGCCAGACGATGCTGTTCTCGGCGACCATGCCGGGCGCGGTCATCGGCCTCGCGCGCCGCTACATGTCGCAGCCCACGCACATCAGCGCCACGGCGCCGGACGACGCGGGCAAGACGGTCGCGAACACCAAGCAGCACATCTACCGCGCGCACAACATGGACAAGCCCGAGCTGGTCGCGCGGATACTGCAGGCCGAGGGCCGCGGTCTCGTGATGGTCTTCTGCCGTACGAAGCGGACGGCGGCCGATCTGGCCGACCAGCTCCAGCAGCGCGGTTTCGCCTCCGGCGCGGTCCACGGCGACCTCGGCCAGGGCGCCCGCGAGCAGGCGCTGCGCGCCTTCCGCAACGGCAAGGTGGACGTCCTCGTCTGCACCGACGTCGCCGCCCGCGGCATCGACGTCGAGGGTGTCACCCACGTCATCAACTACCAGTCCCCCGAGGACGAGAAGACGTACCTGCACCGCATCGGCCGTACGGGCCGCGCGGGTGCCAAGGGCATCGCGATCACCCTCGTCGACTGGGACGACATCCCGCGCTGGCAGCTCATCAACAAGGCGCTGGACCTCGGGTTCAACGACCCGCCGGAGACGTACTCCACCTCCCCGCACCTCTTCGAGGAGCTGAGCATCCCCGCGGGCACCAAGGGTGTCCTGCCGCGCTCGGAGCGCACGCGCGCCGGGCTCGGAGCGGAGGAGCTGGAGGACCTGGGCGAGACGGGCGGCCGCGGTGCACGCGGTCGCGGTGACCGAGGCGGCCGTGGTGACCGGGACAGCCGTGGTGACCGAGGCGGTCGTGGTGACCGGGACAGCCGTGGTGACCGAGGCGGTCGAGGTGACCGGGACAGCCGAGGCGGTCGGGAGGAGTCCCGTTCGGCCGAGGACGAGCGTTCCGCCCGCACGCCGCGTCGCCGTCGCCGCACCCGTAACGGGGCCCCGCTGGACACGACCGCCCCCGCCGGGACGGCTCCCACCGAGGGCGTCGCCGCCCCGCAGGAGACCACCGCGGCGGAGGACGCCACCGCGACCCGCACCCCGCGCCGCCGTCGCCGCACCCGCGGCGCGGCGTCGGAGACGATGCCGGCCACGGCAGCGGTGACGGTCGAGCCGACGGTGTCCGAGGTGGCGCCGGTCACGGAGGCGGCGGAGGCCGCCGTCGCGACGGCCGAGGGCACGGTTGCCGTCGACGCCGCCGAGACCGCGGCGAAGCCGCGCCGCCGCCGCACCCGCAAGTCAGCGGAGACGGCGGTCGACACGGCCGAGTCCACGACGACGGAGACCGTGTCTCAGACCCCGGCTGCGCCGGAGCCCGAGGCTCCCGTCGCCGCCCCGCGCCGTCGTACGCGCAAGGCCGCGGCCGCCCCTGCGGCCGAGGTCGCCGTCGACACAGCCGAGGGGACCGGGACTTCGGAAGCCGAGGCTGCAGAGGTCAAGCCTCGCCGTCGTACGCGGAAGACGACTGCCGCGGCTCCGGCCGAGGCTCCGGCCGAGGCCGCTCTCGACACCGCCGAGGCCGTGGAGGCCAAGCCGCGTCGCCGTACGCGCAAGGCCGTGGCCACGGAGCCCGTCGCCGAGATCCCGGCGCAGACGGCCCCGGAGGCGGCCGAGGTCAAGCCGCGCCGTACGCGCAAGGCTGCCGCCACCGCCGCGACGGCCGTCGACACGGCCGAGGCCGTGGAGGCCAAGCCCCGTCGCACCCGCAAGGCCACGGCGGCGGCTGCTGAAGCCGCCGTCGACACCGCGGAAGGTACGGCGACCAAGCCGCGCCGTACGCGGAAGACGGCAGCCGCGGCTCCGGCCGAGGCCGCTCTCGACACCGCCGAGGCCGTGGAGGCCAAGCCGCGCCGTACACGGAAGACCGCCGCCGCAGCTCCGGCCGAGGCCGCCGTCGACACCGCCGAGGCCGTGGAGGCCAAGCCGCGCCGTACACGGAAGACCGCCGCCGCCAAGGCAGTTGAGGGTGACGTGGTCGAGGCGGCCGCAGAGGCCAAGCCTCGTCGTCGCACCCGCAAGGCCGCGGAGCCCGACGTGGCTGTCGCCGCGATCCCGGCCCAGGCCGTGGCCGAGGAAAAGGTGGCCGCACCCCGTCGCCGGACCCGTAAGGCCGCGGCAGCCACGGAGCCCACGGAGAGCTGATCTCCTGCCCGACGGCCCGGTTCACCCCGTGTGAACCGGGCCGTCGGCATTCCCGGAGCCCACCCGATACCCTCCCCCCGTGACCAGCCAAGCCGTCTTCACCCCGCCCCCCAACGCCCGCGCCCGCCTTCTCCACACCTCTCGCGGAGACTTCGCCGTCGTCGATTCGCCCGTGGCCCCCGGCGTCGAGCCGAAGGGCACCGTGTTGATGCTGCCCGGGTTCACGGGGAGCAAGGAGGACTTCACGCTGCTGCACGAGCCGCTCGCGGGGCGTGGGTACCGTGTCGTGGCCGTGGACGGGCGGGGGCAGTTCGAGTCGGACGGCCCCGAGGAGGATGAGTCCGCCTACGCTCAGGCGGAGTTGGCGCGGGACGTGCTCGCCCAGGCCGAAAGCGTCGGCACACCCGTGCATCTGCTCGGGCACTCTCTCGGCGGCCAGATCGCCCGTGCCGCCGTACTGCTCGACCGCTCCCCCTTCCGCTCACTGACCCTGGTCGCCTCCGGGCCCGCCCAGATCTCCGACTCCCAGCAGCAGCGCGTGAAGCTGTTGCGGGACGCGCTCGACGTGATGGGAATGGCCGAGGTGTGGGAGGCCATCCTGGCGATGGGGCCGCCGGAGGAGGTCGGCGGTCCCGCCCGCGGCATCGGCGGCATGGCGCAGCTGCGCCGCCGCTGGCTGGGCAACAAGCCCGCCCAACTCCGTGCCACGGGCCACCAGTTGTGCACGGAACCGAACCGGGTCGCCGAACTCGCCGCCGTTTCGCTCCCGTTGCACGTCCTGTCGGGCGCCCACGACGACACCTGGCCGGTGACGCTGCTGGACGGCATGGCCATACGGCTGAGGGCACGGCGGACGGTCATCCCGGGCGCCGAGCATTCCCCCAACACCGACCAGCCGCTCCCGACCGCCCGGGCCCTCGCGGACTTCTGGGACGGCATCCATCCCGGCGAAGGACAGTAAGACCGGCGAGATCGGCAATGGCCACCAAGAACCGGTAAGGACTAGTACTGCGTCTGCAGGTGCTCCCAGAAGCCGTCCCGCAGCGCGCGCCTCAGGTCGGCGTGGCCGCGGAGCGAGTACTGCAGCAGGCCCTCCGCCTCGACGAGGAGATCCTGGTCCACCGAACCGGGGAGGTACGGGTGGCCGGGCAGCAGTTCCACCAGTGACTCTCGGCCCCTTGCCGCCAGCCACTTCGCCGCGATCTGCGCGCCGACGAAGCGGACGTCCTCGCGGGTGGGGCGGGACGCCGTCGACTCGTAGGCGAGGGCCGCGCGGCGGGACACGTACGGCTTGAAGAAGTCGAGGTCGAAGGTGCGCTGGCTGTCGACCTCCCAGAGCAGGGGCTCGGCCTGGTTGCGGCCCTCCGGTGCCTCGATGCCCCAGAGGTGGACGCGCGCGCCGTACCCCTGGGCCGCCTCGACCGCCGAGACCAGGTCCTCGTCGCCGCCGAGGAGTGCCGCGTCGCTGATGGCGCGGTGGCGGGCGAGGGACTCCAGGTCGGAGCGGATGAGGGAGTCGACGCCCTTCTGCTGGTTGCTCGCGTTCAGGTTGCCCAGCCGGACCTTGACGTCCGGGAGTTCGGCGACGGACTGCTGCTCGGCGGTGTGGATGCGGCGTCTCGCGCCGTCGTACCAGTAGACCCGCAGCAGCCGGCTGTCCGCGAAGATCGTGCGCGCCCTGTCGATGAGCGCCTCGATCAGCCCCTCGGCGTCCAGGTCGAACGCGCGACGGTCCTCGGTCCCTGCGACCAGGCGCCCCGCGGCCGCGTACAGGTATCCCGCGTCGACGAAGATCGCATGGGTCGAGGGCGTCTTCGCCACCTCGGCGAGCATGCGCTGGAGCAGCTCGTTGGTGCGGTCGATGCGGGCGCTGAGGGCCGCGAGGTCGTCGTTCATCGCCACCATTGTCCCGGCGGTCACGCTACGAACACAACCGGTCCCGGTCAGTCCCGTTCACACCCGTTCCGAACCTCTTACCGGTCAGTAATTAGCTGTTCGAAAATTTTCTTTAGCGTAGGGAATGTTTGTAACACGCATCCCGTTGACTACCTACGGAAGGCGCCGCACCACATGGCGCCACGCAAGTAGTTCTCCTCAGGAGGATGACCAGACGAAGGGAGAAGCCAATGCGCTTCGAAATCATGCGACTCGACGATGTCGACGGCACGCCCGTGGACAGCACCGTCGTGGACGCCGCCTCCGTCAACCGAATCGTGCAGCAGGCCGCCGCCATAGGACAGCGCCTCTGGATTCGCCCGGCCGAGACCTCGGCCTCATAGCCGCGAATCCCCGCGACAGACTTCAGAGCCCCCGTACGGCA
Organism: Streptomyces sp. MMG1533; assembly: GCF_001279775.1. Taxonomy (GTDB): domain Bacteria; phylum Actinomycetota; class Actinomycetes; order Streptomycetales; family Streptomycetaceae; genus Streptomyces. The sequence continues at coordinate 19,678 of NZ_LGDG01000286.1, forward strand.
CCGACGCCGTACGGGGGCTCTGCGTATGTCCGGCGGGGGCGAGCTCAGCTCCCCTGGATCACCTGCGTGACCCCGTTGATGATCTGCTGCACGGCGATCGCGGAGAGCATCATGCCCGCGAGCCGCGTCACTAGGACCACGCCGCCGTCCTTGATGACCCGGATGATCAGCAGCGAGTACCGCATCACCAGCCACAGCACGACGTGGATGGCGAGGATCGCCGCCCACACCGACACCTGCGTGGCGACGCTGTCGGCCTTCTGCACGGCGAGGATGACCGAGACGATGGCGCCCGGCCCTGCCAGCAGCGGCATGCCCAGCGGCACGAGCGCGACGTTGACGTCCTTGGTCTGCTTCGGCTCGTCGGTCTTGCCGGTGAGCAGGTCCAGCGCGATCAGCAGGAGCAGCAGCCCGCCCGCGATCATCAGCGCGGGCACCGACACATGCAGATAGTCGAGGATCTGGTGCCCGAGCAGCCCGAAGACGGTGATGACACCGCCGGCCACGCAGACGGCCTGGAACGCCATCCGCTTCTGCACCTTGCCGGGGCGCCCGGAGGTCAGCGCGAGGAAGATCGGGGTGATCCCGGGGGGATCCATGATGACGAAAAGGGTCAGGAACAGGGAGCCGAAGACGGCGAGGTCGAACATGAGGGCCTTGCTGAGCGACGAACGGACAGGGACGTGAGGGACGTGCGGGACGTGAAGGTCGTGAACGACGAGGGACGTGGCCCTCAGGCCCCGCCGGCCCCCGGCACCGGGAAGGCACCCGTCGCCCGCCGCGTGATCTCTCCGTACACCTCGGGATCCGTCACGTACTCGCCGAGCACGCAGGTCTTCCGGCTGCCGTGGTAGTCGCTGGACCCGGTGGTCAGCAGCCCCAGCTCCTTGGCCAGGCCGCGCAGCCGCGCCCGTGTGTCCGGGTCGTGGTCCATGTGGTCGACCTCGATGCCGTCGAGCCCGGCCGCGGCCATCTCGGCGATCGCGGACTCAGGGACCGTACGCCCCCGCTTGCTCGCGCCCGGGTGGGCGAACACGGCGACGCCCCCCGCACCCTTGATCAGCCGGAGCGCCTCGAAGGGGTCGGTCTCGTGCTTCTCCACGAAGGCCCGGCCGCCGTCGGCCAGCCAGTCCGGGGTGAAGGCGTCATTCACCGTCGGTACGACACCCAGTTCGACGAGCGCGGTCGCCACATGCGGGCGTCCGACCGAACCGTCACCCGCGATCCGCGCGACCTGCTCCCAGGTGACCGGGACGCCCTGCTCCTGAAGCCTGGCCACCATGGCCCGCGCCCGCGGCACGCGGTCGTCCCGCACCAGCTCACGCTCGGCGAGCAGCGCCGGCTCCTCGGGGTCGAACAGGTAGGCCAGCATGTGCATGGAGACGCCGTCGATACGGCAGGACAGCTCGGCGCCGGTGACCAGAGTGAGCCCCTCCGGCAGCGCGGCGATCGCCTCGGCATACCCGCGGGTGGTGTCGTGATCGGTCAGCGCGACGACGTCCAGACCGGCAGCGGCGGCATTGCGCACCAGCTCGGCCGGGGCGTCCGTACCGTCGGAGGCGGTGGAGTGGGTGTGCAGGTCGATGCGCACGACGCGGACTCCAAGCGGTGGCGGGACGGAAGGGAACGCTCAAGGATAACCGGATTTACGAGCTCCCCTGTCACACCCGCAACCACACAGCACCCCCTACATAAACGCTCAGGTCGGCCCTGGCGAATCCCTAGGGTTCCAGCAAGCGCGGGGACAGCGCCCCACAAGGAACCAAGTCCAGCTCAGCGCCCGCATCCCGCAGATCCGTCAGCACCAGCTCGTCATACATCAGCAGCCCCGACTGCTCGGGCCACACGACCGCCCACAGCCACAACCCGAGCGCCTCACCCGCGAACACCGCCCGATCGTCCGGCGCACCGGCCACATGCCAGAGCGGAGTCGGGCGGCCGGCGGCGAGGACCTTGGCCTGGGGCGGCTTCTCGACGCTCATGTACGCCCCCGGGTCAGGGCCGTCGATGCCCGCGTACCGCGCACCGAGGCCGACGCCGAGCTCCTCGGCGACCAGGATCAGCTCGCCCATGCCGCCGAGCGGTCCGGGGCCGGAACACGCCACGGCCGTGGCACGGCCGCCGCTGCGGTCGTCGCCCGCGCAGGCCACGCCCGTGAACAGCCATCCGACCGGCAGCGGCCACGGCATCCACACCGGCACCTGCGTGCGGTGCACCACGACACCGAGGGCCTCGACGCTGGGTGGTATCACGGGCTGCACCGGGTGCACGGTCCCGTGCACATCGCACTGCCAGGTATCGGCGAAGAGTCCGGGAGCCCTGACCCGGCCACCACACTTCGGGCAACTGGGTTCGCCCCTCATAGGGCCCCACGGTCCTACCCCTGCTCCCCCACGTCAAGGACTGATCACCCGTCCGGGCGGAAGCCGTTCACCGGCGAAAACTAGATGCAGCTTGCATTTATTAGCCGAGCTAACTTATCGTGTGTATATACCAACTAACTTCGTCGGGATGGGAGCACACGATGGGAGACACCAAGGACCCCTTCGACGCGGGAGCCGGGGGCATCCTGCGACAGCCCAAGGCGGTGTGGGCGACCGCCGGCGCGGCCGTCGTCGCCTTCATGGGCATCGGACTCGTCGACCCGATCCTGCCGTCCATCGCATCGGGCCTGGACGCCACCGCCGGCCAGGTCTCGCTGCTCTTCACGTCGTACTTCCTGATCACCGCGATCGCGATGCTGATCACCGGCTTCGTCTCCAGCCGCGTCGGCGGCCGCAGGACCCTGCTGCTCGGCCTCGCCCTGGTCGTGGTCTTCGCGGCGCTGTCGGGCACCTCGAACTCGGTCGGCGAACTCGTCGGCTTCCGGGCCGGCTGGGGTTTCGGCAACGCACTGTTCGTCTCGACGGCCCTCGCGGTCATCGTCGGCGCGGCGGCCGGAGGAAGCGCGGCCGCGATCCTTCTGTACGAGTCCGCCCTCGGCCTCGGCATGGCGTGCGGGCCCCTGGTGGGCGCACTCCTCGGGGACGCCAGCTGGCGCTACCCCTTCTTCGGCACCGCTTTCCTGATGGCGATCGGCTTCCTGTGCATCACGGCGTTCCTGAAGGAGCAGCCGAAGCCGGCCACGAAGACCTCACTGCTCGACCCGATCAAGGCGCTCGGCCACGGCGGGCTCGCCTCCGCCGCCGTCTCGGCGTTCTTCTACAACTACACGTTCTTCACCGTGCTGGCCTTCACGCCGTTCGTGCTGGACATGACCCCGTACAAGTCGGGTGCGGTGTTCTTCGCCTGGGGCGTGCTGCTCGCCGTCTTCTCGGTGATCGTGGCACCGCGCATGCAGGCGCGGTTCGGCTCGCTGAAGGTGCTCGGCGGCTCGCTGGTGCTGCTCGCGATCGACGTGCTCGTCCTCGGCTACGGCAACCACACCGCCGCCATCGTCTGCACGATCCTGTCCGGCGCCTTCATCGGCGTGAACAACACCGTCTACACGGAGCTGGCCCTCGGCGTCTCGGACGCCCCGCGCCCCGTGGCGAGCGCGGGCTACAACTTCGTGCGCTGGTTCGCGGCGGCCGCCGCTCCCTACTTCGCGCCGAAGATCGAGGAGTGGAGCAACATCCACATCCCGTTCGTGGTCGCGGCGGTCACCGCGGTGCTGGGCGCGCTCGTGGTCGTCGTACGGCGCCACGCACTCACGCACGACGCGGAGGAACTGGAGCCGAAGCACGCGGCCGAGGACGGCGTCACCGTGTTCGCCAACTGAGCCAACTGAGCGGACTGAGCCAAGTGAGCCGAGCGAGCCAACTGACGCTTTCCGGCCACCGGTTGGTGAGATCGATCACTCCAGCGGGACGGACTTGCGGGACGGATCCCTGAGGTCCGTCCCGTTCGTCAGCCAGCGCTCCTGGAGGGCCTGGGCGCCGTGCACCCGCTTCCAGGCGGCCTCGTTCGGGGTCATCGGGAGCAGCGGCAGGAACCGTACGGGGTCGAGGGGCTCGTCGAGTTCCAGGTCCTCGACCAGGCCGCCCGGCTCGGCGACCAGCACCGAGGTGAACGGGGCGCCGGGCCACAGGGGCTCGCCGACGTCGAGGGAGGCGCCGGGGGCCACCACCACGCCCTCGACCTGCGGGGACGCACCGAGGACGGCGAGCGGGCGGAGCGCCTTGTCGGTGTCGGCGAGACCGCTTCGCACCGAAAGGATCAGCTCGGCGCGCGGGCCCTTGACCGGGTCGGCCAGCACGGCGGTGGGGTCGCTCATCGGCTGGGCGGACATCCCGAGCGTGGCGTAACGGACGACGTCCCCCTCCTGGAAACGCAGCACCTCGATGCGGTCCGTGCCGAGGAAGGTGACCGCCGCGCGCGCGTCCGGTTCGCCCAGGGCGCTGCGCAACCGGGCCTCGACGAGAGGAAGAACATCAGCCATGTCGCGAGCATAGAACTCGTCAGTACCGGGCAAAGCAGCGCCTTGACACTTCGGGCGGCTGATACTCTTGCCCGGTGGTTCGGGGCAGCACGCAGAAGCGTCGCGATCAAGCCCCGACGCCGATGGAACTCCCTTACGAGGGACCGGCCGGAGGAGGTGGGGCTGCAATGGACCGAAGTCGACCGTGCAGTAGCACCCGCTCTTCCCGCCGCTGATGTAGCTGCTCTGGCTCTGGCTGGCTGCCACCTCTCGCACTCGCTTCACCGCGGAAGAGCGCTTCGTTCGTTTTGCCTGATCTGTCCGAACTGCCCGAGTCAAGGCAGTAGCTGAATCAGTAGCGAAGCTCGCCACCGCGACGGTGCGGTGCTCCCCGCTTTGTGGACGTGCCAAACATCCGCAGTCAGGACGTCCCCATTCCGGGCAGTTCCAACCGTCGTCGGCGGCCTTTCGTTGCCAGTCACGAAGGAGCCTGCCATGTCGATGATCCGCGACCTGCGTGCCGTGGTCCGCCCGTCCCGCGTGTCCCTGCGCAAGGACAGCGGCAGCGTCTACGACACCACCCGCGACCCCTCGACGCCGTCCGCCGTCGTCGACTGCGCCGTCTACCGCGACGGCGCCCGCATCGAGACGCCGAAGCCGCTCACCCCGCACGAGGCGATGCGCGTGGTGCGCCGCGACGGGGGCTTCGTGTGGATCGGGCTGCACGAGCCGACCGAGGCCGAATTCTCGGGTATCGCCAGCGAGTTCGGGCTGCACCCGCTGGCCGTGGAGGACGCGGTGCAGGCCCACCAGCGCCCCAAGCTGGAGCGCTACGACGACTCCCTGTTCACCGTGTTCAAGACCATCCACTACGTCGAGCACGACCGGCTCACCGCCAACAGCGAGGTCGTCGAGACCGGCGAGGTCATGTGCTTCACCGGCCGGGACTTCTTCATCACCGTCCGGCACGGCGGCCAGGGCTCGCTGCGGGCGCTGCGCCACCGCCTCCAGGACGACCCCGAGCTGCTCGCCAAGGGCCCCTCGGCGGTGCTGCACGCGATCGCCGACCATGTCGTCGACGGCTACATCGCGGTCGCGGACGCGGTGCAGGACGACATCGACGAGGTGGAGACCGAGGTCTTCTCGCCGGGCCGCCGGGGCGGCGTCTCGCGCGGTGTCGACTCGGCGGGTATCTACCAACTCAAGCGCGAGGTGCTGGAGTTCAAGCGGGCCGTCTCTCCGCTGCTGCGCCCCATGCAGCTGCTGAGCGAGCGGCCGATGCGGCTGGTCGACCCGGACATCCAGAAGTACTTCCGGGACGTCGCCGACCACCTCGCCCGCGTCCAGGAGCAGGTCCTCGGCTTCGACGAGCTCCTCAACTCGATCCTCCAGGCCAACCTCGCGCAGGCGTCCGTCGCCCAGAACGAGGACATGCGGAAGATCACGTCCTGGGCGGCGATCATCGCCGTACCGACGATGGTGTGTGGCGTCTACGGCATGAACTTCGACTACATGCCCGAGACGCACTGGAAGTTCGGCTACCCCGTGATCATGTCGGTCACGGTGGCGATCTGTCTGGGCATCCACCGCACGCTGAAGCGCAACGGCTGGCTGTGAAAGACCCCTGGATAGGCTGAGCCCATGACTAGCGAGCTGCTCGACCAGGCCCTCGTCGAGGAGGCCACGAAGAAGTCCGGCCTCATCTGGGTCGAGGGTCCCGGCGGCCCGGCCCGCGCGCTGTGGCACGTGTGGCACGAGGGCGCGGCCTGTCTGGTCGGGGACGGGCCCGGCGAGCAGCCGCTGCCGGGGCTCGCCGACGGGACCACGGCCCAGGTCACGGTCCGCAGCAAGGACAAGGGCGGCCGACTGGTCGCCTGGGCGGCGAAGGTCGTGGAGCTGACGGCCGGGTCACCCGCGTGGGAGGCGGCGGTCGCGGAGCTCAAGGGCAAGCGGCTGAACGCCCCGGACGGCGAGGCCATGACCGCGCGGTGGGCCCGTGAATGCCGGGTACTGCGCCTGGAGCCGACCGGGTCGACGTCACCGTTGCCCGACGGCGACCTGGCCCAGGCGCCGCTGCCGACGTCGGCGACGACGCGTGAGCCGATGCCGGCCGGCCTGCCGCGCCTGCTCATGAAGAAGCGCAAGAGGCGCTGACACCTACGACGTCGGCAGCTTCTTGCCGTAGTCCACCGTCTCGTCCTTGTCCGGCTCGGTCAGGGCGAAGGTCTTGCCCCAGGCCGAGAAGGTCAGGGTGCCCGCGCCGCCCGCCCGCACCAGGCGCAGCGGATACGGCTTGCCCTCCAGGGAGACGTCGAGCGTGCCGCCGGAGCCGTCGTCGCCGGTGATGCGGATGGTGCGGACGCCCGCCTGCTCGTGGTGGCCGTCCTTGTCCAGCGTGCCGTGCAGCGTCAGCAGACCGTCGAGGAGGACGTCCATGTCGGTGAAGCCACTGAACTTCTTGTACGAGGGGTCGCCCTGCGGCACCTTCACGTACTTGCCGTCGAGCTTGTCGGCCGCCGCCGCGTCCGCGTCGGAGCCGTCGCCCTTGCCGTCCGCGTCGGTCCAGAAGCCCGCGTCCGCCTTGAGGAAGAGCTGCTCGCCGATCCGCAGCAGCTGGAAGGCCGCACCCTCCGAGGTGACCGAGCCGGAGCCGCCGTCGGACTTCAGACGCATGTCGAGCTTGTACGTCCGTCCGCTGGCGACCACGTTTCCGGCGAGCCGGACCGCGGTGGCGGACTTGGCGGCGGTACGGGTCCGGGACTGGATCTGGTCGGCCGGCAGCTTGCCGACCCCGTTGGTCCCCGCGTCCGGATCCTCGCTGCATCCCGTCAGGCCCGCCCCCGTCACGACGAGGGCGGACAGCGCGCCCACCAGTGCGGCCCTGCGGGTACGGCGCCGGGGAATCACAGTCACAGGTGGGGCTGCCTTTCTGACGAGGGAGCTTCAGCGGCGTACGGCAGCGTACCGGGGCCCGGGGGCCCGGGCGGAGCCAGTCCGTCCGGACCCCTCACCAGGGCGTATCCGATCGGGACGGGCTAGCCTGAAGCCCACCCGAGCGGGCAATTCGGAAAAGAGACCCACCCAGCGGCCCAGGATGCAACTCCGCACGAACCCCGCACGAAAAGGAAGCACAGCCATGGCAGCGGGCGCTCCCCGGATCTTCGTCTCGCACCTCGCCGACGTCGCCGTCTTCGACCCGGCCGGCGACCAGGTCGGCCGCCTGCGCGACCTGGTCGTCATGCTGCGCGTCGGACGGCGGCCGCCGCGCCTGCTCGGCCTGGTCGTCGAACTCGCCACGCGGCGCCGCATCTTCCTGCCCATCACCCGGGTCACCGGCATCCAGTCCGGCCAGGTCATCACCACCGGCGTGCTCAACGTCCGCCGCTTCGAACAGCGGCCCACCGAGCGGCTCGTCTTCGGGGAGCTCCTCGACCGGCGCGTCACGCTCGTCGAGACCCGCGAGGAGGTCACGGTCCTCGACGTGTCGGTGCAGCAGCTGCCGGCCCGCCGGGACTGGGAGATCGACCGTGTCTTCGTCCGCAAGGGCGGCAAGGGCGGCGCCTTCCGGCGCAAGGGCGAGACCCTCACCGTCGAGTGGTCCGCCGTCACCGGCTTCTCCCTGGAGGAACACGGACAGGGCGCCGAGAGCCTCCTGGCCACCTTCGAGCAGCTGCGCCCCGCCGACCTCGCCAACGTCCTGCACCACCTCTCCCCCAAGCGGCGCGCCGAGGTCGCCGCCGCCCTCGACGACGACCGCCTGGCCGACGTACTCGAAGAGCTGCCGGAGGACGACCAGATCGAGATCCTCGGCAAGCTGAAGGAGGAACGGGCCGCCGACGTCCTGGAGGCGATGGACCCGGACGACGCGGCCGACCTGCTCTCCGAGCTGCCGAAGGACGACCAGGAGCGGCTGCTGAGCCTGATGAAGCCCGCCGACGCGGCCGACATGCGGCGCCTGCTGGCGTACGAGGAGCACACGGCCGGCGGTCTGATGACGACCGAGCCGATCGTGCTGCGGCCCGACGCGACGGTCGCCGACGCCCTCGCCCGCGTCCGCAACCCCGACCTCTCCCCCGCCCTCGCCGCCCAGGTCTATGTCTGCCGGCCGCCCGACGAGACCCCGACCGGCAAGTACCTCGGCACGGTCCACTTCCAACGACTGCTGCGCGACCCTCCGTACACGCTGGTCAGCTCGATGCTCGACGACGACCTGCAGTCCCTGGCGCCGGACGCGGCGCTGCCCGTCGTCGCCGGGTTCTTCGCGACGTACGACATGGTCGCGGCGCCCGTCGTCGACGAGGCCGGGTCGCTGCTGGGCGCGGTGACCGTGGACGACGTGCTGGACCACATGCTGCCCGACGACTGGCGGGAGACCGAGTTCCATCTCGACGAGGGCGAGGAGGTGGCCCCCGATGGTTCCTGAGCGCGAGAGCACCCGCGAGGCCGCCCGGGAGCGGACCCTGGCGGGCGCGACCGCCACCACCCGCACCCGCCCCCGTCTCGACCAGCCGCGCCCGCCCCGGCGCCGGCTCCTGCCCGAGTGGGACCCGGAGGCCTTCGGGCGGCTGTCGGAGCGCATCGCGCGCTTCCTGGGCACCGGACGGTTCATCGTCTGGATGACGATCGTCATCATCCTGTGGGTCCTGTGGAACATTTTCGCGCCGCGTGACCTGCGCTTCGACAACTACCCGTTCATCTTCCTGACGCTGATGCTGTCGCTCCAGGCCTCCTACGCGGCCCCCCTGATCCTGCTGGCGCAGAACCGGCAGGACGACCGCGACCGGGTCAACCTCGAACAGGACCGCAAGGCGAGCGAGCGGTCGATCGCGGACACCGAGTACCTGACCCGCGAGATCGCCTCGCTCAGGATCGGCCTCGGCGAGGTGGCGACCCGCGACTGGATCCGCTCCGAACTGCAGGACCTGGTGAAGGAACTGGACGAGCGGCACGACGGGCATGTCGTATTCCCGGCAGAACGGTCGCGGGTACGTGACGTAGACGACCGGTGACGGGCATCCCGGGCCCCTGGCGCGGCGCCGTACCATCGTCCTATGGCTAGCGAAGACGCGGTGCGTGAAGCACTGGCGACGGTGAACGACCCCGAGATCAACCGACCCATCACCGAACTGGGGATGGTCAAGTCCGTGGAGATCGGCGCGGACGGAGCGGTCGCGGTCGCCGTGTACCTGACGGTCTCCGGCTGCCCCATGCGCGAAACGATCACGCAGCGCGTGACGGATGCGGTCTCGGCGGTCGAGGGCGTCACCCGCGTCGACGTCGAACTCGACGTCATGAGCGACGAGCAGCGCAAGGAACTGGCGACCGCGCTGCGCGGTGGCCAGACCGAGCGCGAGGTCCCCTTCGCCAAACCGGGCTCGCTGACCCGCGTGTACGCGGTCGCCTCCGGCAAGGGCGGCGTCGGAAAGTCGTCGGTCACGGTGAACCTGGCGGCGGCGATGGCCGCGGACGGCCTGAAGGTCGGTGTCGTGGACGCCGACATCTACGGCCACAGCGTGCCGCGCATGCTGGGCGCCGACGGCCGTCCCACCCAGGTCGAGAACATGATCATGCCGCCGTCCGCGAACGGCGTGAAGGTCATCTCCATCGGCATGTTCACCCCGGGCAACGCCCCGGTGGTGTGGCGCGGCCCGATGCTCCACCGGGCGCTCCAGCAGTTCCTGGCGGACGTTTACTGGGGCGACCTGGACGTGCTGCTGCTCGACCTGCCGCCCGGCACGGGCGACATCGCCATCTCCGTGGCCCAACTGGTCCCGAACGCCGAGATCCTGGTCGTGACGACGCCTCAGCAGGCGGCGGCCGAGGTGGCCGAGCGCGCGGGCTCCATCGCCGTCCAGACCCATCAGAAGATCGTCGGCGTGGTGGAGAACATGTCCGGCCTTCCGTGCCCGCACTGCGGCGAGATGGTCGACGTCTTCGGCACGGGCGGCGGCCAGTCGGTGGCCGACGGCCTGACCCGCACGACGGGCACTTCGGTGCCGGTCCTCGGCAGCATCCCCATCGACGTCCGCCTCCGCGAGGGCGGCGACGAGGGCAAGCCGGTCGTCCTGACCGACCCGGACTCCCCGGCGGGCTCGGCCCTGCGGGCGATCGCGGGGAAGCTCGGGGGGCGGCAGCGGGGTCTTTCGGGACTGTCGCTGGGGATCACCCCGCGCAACAAGTTCTAGCTCTCCTCAGGAGAGATTGCGCACGAGGATCTCGTACGAGGCTTTTGTACGACGATGGGGGCGCCGTCCATGAGACGGCGCCCCCATCGTCGTACCAGCGGCTATGCGTAGGCGCTGATGTCCTTGATCATGGCGAAGCCGAGCCCGTACGCGCTCATGCCTCTCCCGTACGCCCCCACGTGCACCCCCTCCTGAGTCGACCCGGCCAGCACCCAGCCGAACTCGGACTCGCGGTAGTGGAAGGGCGTCGGCACGCCGTCCACGGGAAGGGACAGCGTCGACCAGTCGTCGCCGTCCAGGTCGTCCGCGAGGGCCCAGGCCGTCTCGGTCTGCTGGTCCAGCCAGTCGTCACGCAGGCTGTGGTCCATCTGGCCGGGCCAGGTGAAGGACAGCAGCCCGACCCCTGCCAGCCAGGCCGCCGAGGACACCGACGTGGCCTCCAGGAGGCCCGTGCCGTCCGCACTGCGCCGCACCGGATTGGCCGCCACGGTGACCACCACCGCGAACTTCTCCTTGTCCTCCGTGCCTTCGTTCCGCACGGAGGGCTCGTCGCCGTGTCCGATCGAACCGTGCTCCACGGCCCCGTCGGCCGCCGTACCGACCTGCATCAGCCAGCGCGGCCCCGTGAAGGCCTCGTCGAGGCCGTACCACGGGAAGGGCGCCAGCAGGTAGCCGTCGACCGTGCGCCGGGCGGAGGGGACCTGTTGTCCGCCCTCCGTGACCGGCGCCTGCGCGACTGCCCGACTCGTCGTCTCCATGTGACCGGACGCCTCCTCGTTCTCGTCGGATCGAACGGCCCGCCCCCCTTCGGGCGTACTCGTCCGCTCCGCACAACAACTCGGCAGCATAGCCACCCCGCTCCGAGCAGCCGGGAAAGCGCCCGACGCGTGGGTCGCTCAGAGGGTGGGTTCAGGCCGTGCGGGGCCACTCCGGCGTATGAAACGCGTCACGTGCGGCGGGATGTGCGCACCGGGCGCACGGATCAGGTGGCGTCCGCGTCGTACGGCGGGCGCTCGTCGGGCGTCTCGGGCTTCTTCGTCATGTCGACGCTGCCGCCGGAGGAGGAACCGGACGAGGACGAAGACGAAGAGGAGGAGTCGCTGTCGCGGCCGTGAACCACGTCCGTGACCTCGGCCATCTCCTTCTTCAGGTCGAAGCCGTTGCGAATCTCCTTGAGCCCCAGTTCGTCGTTGTCCATCTGCTTGCGGATGAACGTCTTGGGGTTGAGGTCCTCGAACTCGAAGTCCTTGAACTCCGGGCCCAGTTCGCTCCGGATGTCCTGCTTGGCGCTCTCCGAGAACTCGCGGATCTTGCGGATGGTCCGCGTGACGTCCTGGATGACCTTCGGGAGCTTGTCCGGACCGAAGACGAGCACGGCGAGGACAACGAGCGTGATCAGCTCGAGCGGTCCTATGTCATTGAACACCTGAAGCTCCTTGCGATGTCCTCGGTCCTCGGCCCTCGGTGGTCTGTGCGGGTCTTCCGTGGGTCCGGGCCGGGTCCACGGTACCCGGCGATCCCGTACGACCGGTACTGTCCCGAGCCCTCCGAGTGCGGGTACGTGTGGGGTTTTCCGGGTTGTTTGCCTTGTGGAGCCGCTGATCGGGCTGTTTCCGGACCCTCTTCTGTGATGTTTCTGTGAGTCTCGTCCACGGCTGTCCCGGGGGGCGCCCGGTGTCGTGGACGGCCTCTCAGCCGCCGTCGGACGATCCGAGGACCAGCGAGATCGCCCTCTCCTTGCCGTCGCGCTCCACGGTGAGTTCCAGGCGGTCGCCGGGGCGGTGGGCGCGGGTCTTGACGATGAGCTCCTCGCCGGAGTGGACGCGCTGGCCGTCGACCGCGGTGATGACGTCGCCGGCCTCGATGCCGGCCCGGTCGCCGGGGCCGCCGACGGTGACCGCGGGGCCGCCGTCGCCGCTCTTGGTTCCCACGCGGGCCCCGTCGCCGGCGTAGTCCATGTCGAGGGTGACGCCGATCACCGGGTGCGTCGCCCTGCCGGTGTTGATCAACTCCTCGGCGACGCGCTTGCCCTGGTTGATCGGTATGGCGAAACCGAGGCCTATCGAACCCGCCTGGCCGCCGTCCGGGTCGGAGCCGCTGTCGGCGGATCGGATCGCGGAGTTGATGCCGATGACACGGGCCCGGGAGTCGAGGAGCGGTCCGCCGGAGTTGCCGGGATTTATGGGCGCGTCGGTCTGCAGCGCATCGACATACGAGACATCACTCCCGTCGCCGCTCTCGCCGCCGGCTGTGATGGGGCGCTCCTTGGCGCTGATGATGCCGGAGGTGACGGTGCCCTCCAGGTCGAAGGGGGCGCCGATGGCGACGACCGGGTCGCCGACCTGGACGTTGTCGGAGTTGCCCAGGGTCAGGGGCTCGAGACCGCTCACCCCGCTGACCTTGACGACGGCGAGGTCGTAGCCGCTGTCCCGGCCGACGACGGTGGCCTTGGCGGTGTCGCCGCTGTGGAACGTCACGGATATCTCGCCCGTCCCACCGCCGGAGGCGGCGGGTTCGACGACGTGGTTGTTGGTGAGGATGTGGCCGCGGTCGTCGAGCACGAATCCGGTACCGGTACCGGATTCCTCGGCCCCGCTCACATGCAGGGTCACCACGCTGGGCAGCGCCCGCGCGGCGATCCCGGCCACGCTGTCCGGAGCCCGCCCGGCCGGCTCCGCCCCGGCCTGCGGCAGCTGCACGCCGCCGACCCCGCCATTGCGCTCCAGATACGTCCCTACGGCGCCACCGACACCCCCGGACACGAGAGCGAGCAGCACGGCCCCACCGACGAGCGCCTTCCTCACCCGCCCGCGCCGCTGGTTCTCGGTGGTGACGGCCGCGCCGTTCTGCTGGAGGGGGGCGGCGGGGAGCGGGGCCCAAGGGTCGTAGTTCTGCCAGGGGGCGGAGGGGGGTGAGGCGTCGGCGTACGAG
>NZ_LGDG01000287.1 GCF_001279775.1 Streptomyces sp. MMG1533
CCCCACCCCCGACGCCGGCCCGCAGCCCCCGTCGGCCCGCCTGCACCTGCCCGGAGGCACCGGCACCGCGCCTCTCCGCCCCGGCGGCGCCCAAGCCATCCGCGTGACCCAGCCGCACGCGCTGCCCGACGTTCTGCCACTCGCCCGGGCACTGCGCCCCCTGCGTCAGACGGTCGCCTCCGCCCGCACCCGCACCCTCGACGTGGAGGCCACGGCGGCAGCCTCCGGCGACACGGGCCTGCTCCTGCCGGTCCTGCGCCCGGCGAGCGAACTCCGCTTCTCTGTCGACCTGTTGATCGACACCGGCATGACGATGACCGTCTGGCACCGGCTGGCGGACGAGCTGCGCGGTTTCCTCGCCCGACACGGCGCCTTCGCCGACGTACGCGCCTGGGCGCTGCACACACAGGAGCCGGAGCCGCGCCTGGCCGTGTTCCGGCGAGGCGCGCAGGCCGCGTCACCGACGCGCCGCTGGCGACAGGCCCTGACCGACCCCACCGGTCGCCGGGCCGTCCTGGTCCTGACGGACGGCGTGGGCCCGGCGTGGTACGGGACAGAACTGCCCGCGACACTCGCCGCCTGGTCCCGCGAACGCCCCGTGGCCGCGCTTCAGGTGCTCCCCAGCCGCCTGTGGCACCGCACAGCGTTGCGCACCTCCGCGGTCCGGGCGCGCGGTACGGAAGCCGCCCGGGCGACGATCGAGGCCCGCTCCTCCGGCCCGCTGCCGGGCATCGCGCGGGGCCGTGCGGGTGCGGCCGACCGGGCCCGGATCCGCTGGCTTCCGGTGCTGGAGGTCTCCGGCCCGTGGCTCCACCCGTGGGCCCGCCTGGTCGCGGCCCGCACGACGGACTGGACTCCCTTGCTGGCCGCACCCCTCACGGTGGTCGCCCGCCCCGTCCGGGCGGAGGAGCCCGACGAGCCGAGCCACCCGGGCACCTGGATCGAACGCTTCGAGGAGGGCTACTCGCCGGAGGCCTTCCGCCTTCTGCGCCTCCTGGCGGCGGCGCCGCTCAGCCTCCCCGTGATGCGGCTCGTCCAGCGCACGATGCTCCCGTCCTCGACCCCCATGCACTTGGCGGAGATCTTCCTCTCCGGCCTCCTGGTCCCCCGCACCCCCGGCGGTCCGGGGGAGGACCTGGACACGGTCCTGTACGACTTCCGGGACGGCGTGCGCGAAGCCCTGCTGGACCGCCTGACCCGCACGGAGTCCCTGCGCGTGCTGCGGCAGGTGATGGAGGGCGTCAGCGAGCGGGTGTCGGAAACGCTGGGGGGCGTCACGGACTTCGCGGCGCTGGTGGCCACAGGGGCGGAAAGCGGGCTGGACGGGATCGACCTGCCGGAGGAGAGCCGGGCGTTCGCGGAGGTGGCGTTGGCGGTCTTCAGCGGGGTGGGGGGTGATTATGCGGAGTTGGCGGCACGGCTGGGGAGTGGTTCGGACAAGCCGGCGCTGTCGGAGGAGGCCGGGGCGAGACGGCGGGCGCGATTCCTTCCCCGGCGACGGCGCAGGCGTGGGCTGGAAGCGCCTGCGGAGAACGCCGGGTTCGAGACGGGGTTCGGCCGTGCGGCGGGCCCGGTTCAACCGGAGGGGAGAGTGCCGAGCCGGATCCCCCCGCTTCCGGAACACTACGTCCGTCGGGAGCAAGCCGCCCATGTCCTGCGAGTGCTGCGAAAGGGCAGTTCCGCGAATACGGCGCGCCATCCGGCAATGAGCCCGACCACCTGCGTGATCGTGGGGCCTCCGGGCGTGGGAAAGACCGCCCTGGCCATCGCATGCGCGCGGGAGCTGGCCGCGGAGTTCACCCTGGTCCGCTGGATCAGTGCGCACAGTCGCGAGGCCATGGAGGATGCACTCACCACCCTCGCCACCGACCTCGGCCTCATCCGAGATGCGGACGAGATCGGCATGGACGATGTCCTGGGCCGACTCCATGCCCATTTCGTCGCCCATCCCGGCTCGCTGCTGGTCTATGACGGAGCCACCCCGGAAGTCCTCCCGGATCGGCTTTCCCTCATGGTGGCCTCGGCGGGCAACGGAAGCGTTCTGATCACTCTCTCGGAAGGCGCACCGTTTCCCCGCGAGCCGTATGAGGCGGTGGCGCTACGCGACTTCAGCCGGAACGAAGCCATGGATTACGTCAGGTCGGCACTCACCCCGGATCGTGGAGAGCTGTGGACCGAGACTCGTGAGCTGGCGGACCTGGTCGAGGCAACCGGAACAAACCCGCTGGTTCTGGCGAAGGCTGTGGCAGACATCAAGACGGGGCGTCGGACAGTCGCCCACCAGGTCCTGAGCGTGCTGGCGGGCAGGCCGGAAGTCGCTCGGTTCATGCTGACGCTCGTCTGGATCAGTCAGGGCGGTGAATTTCTCGGCACCGGGGTGGTCGTGAGATCCGATGCGGTGCTGACCAGCGTCATCGACCGGCAGGTCGGTCCGTTCCAGGTCCATCGGTGGCCCGGCGGAGATGCCTTCACGGTTACCGCGCTTCACCGACTCGCTGTGCCGGGGCTGACTCTGTTGGAGGTCTCGGAAGACATTTCTCCTACGGCGTTCGTCGCCCACTCCGACGACAGCAGCGCATCCATTGCCGTGTGGGCCGGGCAGGCGAGGCCAGGTGGACCGGTAGTCCGTTCCGTTTCCCGGGATGTTCATCACGCGGCTCCGGGCGCGGCGGTGATCGACGTGGACGGATGGCTGTGCTCCCTCGTTTCGGCATCCGACGGCGATCCCAAGACCATCAAGGTCACCCCTGAACTTTTCAGCAGCCGCGTGTCGCGCGCGGAAGTTCGCGATCGGGGGCCGCAGCTCACACCGCCCCGCCCGCCCGCCGAGGAGCCGCTCTTCTATCTGAGCTACTCCCACAGGCCTCCCGATCTCACTTCGGAGCGCGGAGCGGAGCATCGCTTCTTCGACGACCTGAGCCGGCATCTCGGCGAAATGACCGAACTTGGGGAATCGGCCCCGGGCTTCATCGATGTGGGACTGCCGGCGGGTTCACGGTGGCAGCCGGCGCTGATGCGGGCACTGGCCGGTGCCCGAGTGTTCGTTCCCCTCTATTCGCCCCGCTACTTCACGAGCGATTGGTGCGGCAGGGAGTGGGAGGCCTTCAACCGGCGTCAGCTGATGGAACCCTCCGAGAGCGGCTTCCCGGTGTCGGCCATCGTGCCCGTGCTCTGGTCCCCCGTTCACATCAGACAGGTGCCGCCGGTAGCCCGGAGCATCCAGTACACGACTGAATCCCTCGGGCGCAGATATGTCCAGGAGGGTCTGAGTGGCCTGATGAGAACAACCGGGAGCCGCCCTGCATACGAACACGCCGTCCGGAAGATCGCCGAGAGCATCGCGAGAGTGGCTCGGACGACCCGGCTGAGGCCCTGCGACCCCAGTCTCTTCGACGACCTGCACAACGCCTTCGAGGACGGGGACGCTACCGGAGGCCGGCGATGAACGTCGACCAGGCCGGGGCCGAGAAGAGCAGCGCAGGCCCCGTGGGGTTCTTGCTGTCGCGGACGGGGACGTGGGTGGGGGCGGCGGCGTCGTCCACCTCCAGGCAGTCGCCGCCGCTCTCGTCGCTGTACGTCGACTTGCGCCACGCGGCGACTTCGAGGCAGTCGCCGCCGCTCTCGCCGCTGTAGCTGGACTTGTGCCAGCCGGTCAGTACCGATGCGTCAGGAATGCTGTGTCCGCTGCGCTTCATGCTCGTAATCCTCCGCCACCGACCTGATCAACGCCAGGGACTTGCGGTGCGACAAGGCGTCGCCCAGCGCATGATCGTAGACGTCCTCCAACTCGCGTACGGTGCCCTGGACTTCCCAGACCCGGCCCGATTTCAGGCCCTCGACGTACGCGACGGGCGGCAGCTCCTCGAACCACATGAGCTTGACCGGGCCCGCCAGGAGGGCGTGCGCACCCGCCGTGAAGGGGAGCACGTGCGCGCGGATCCGTCGGCTCTCGCCCAACTCCGCGATGTGCCAGAGCTGCTCGCACATGATCTCCGGGCTGCCGATCACCTGACGCAGTACCGCCTCGCCGAGCAGGAGCGTCACTTTCGGCGAGTCGAAGTCGTCCAGGATCCGGGTCCGCTCGACGCGTGTGGCGAGGAGGCTGTCACGCTTCTCGTCGCTCTTGGCGGGGTGTCCTGAGCCGAGCACCTCGCGCGCGTACTCAGGTGTCTGCAGGAAACCCGGTACGAGGGTGCTCGCATACTGCTTGATCGCGACCGCCTGCCGCTCCAACTCCGCTGCCTCGGCGAAGTGTTCCGCCACCTTCCTGCCGTCCAGCGTCGGCAGAAACCGCTCGAAGAACCCGCCCGCCTCCAGCACCACATCCAGCCGCCGTGCGTCCTCCACGTCCGGCCTCCGCCGCCCCGCCTCGATATGGGCGATGTGCGTGCGCGACATCACCGCACGTTGGCTCAGCTCCTCCTGCGTGAACCCCGCTGCCTCCCGCCTCCGCTTGAGCTCCTGCCCGTACTGCTCTCGCGAACGCGGATTGTCCTCGATGGCCACGTACCGACTCCCCCTCGTGCGGACCCCGTTGTCACGCTCGGCTACCTCCCGCACCTACCCACCCCGACGCCACTCTGTGCATGAAGCGGCACAGAAAGTGAAAGGCGGCGGCGTGGACCTCACGGAAGAGCAGGAAGACGGCCTGATCGGGGCACACATCTCCCTTCAGGTGTCCCGGGACGGGGGACGCACCTGGGGACCCAAAGTGACGTACCAGCCCTCACGCAAGGACGTGCCCTTCGACCTGGCGGGCCGGTTTCCGCCCTGTCAGTGTTCGAGGTGCGCGAGCCGGTAGGCGATGCCGGGGCGGCCGGCGACCGTGGTCTCGCGCTCGGCGGAGAAGCCGCTGCGTTCGAGGACGGTCCTGGACGCCAGGTTGTCGAGGGTCGCGACCGCCGTGAGCGAGGTCAGCCCGTACTGTGTCGCGGCCAGTCGGCACACGGCCGCCACCGCCGCCGTCGCCACACCCCGCCCCGCCGCGAATTCGCCCACCCGGTAGCCCAGTTCGGCCGAGCCGTCCTCCGTCACGTCCACGAGGTTCACCCGGCCGATCAGTTCACCCTTCCCGTCCAGCACCACATGGAAATGGCAGACACCCGCGTCCTGCTCGGCGAGCAACGCCTCGTACCGGGCGGCGAATTCGGTGAAGTACGTGTCACCGCGATCCGATATGAAGCGGGCGAAATAGGTGCGGTTCGCTCGCTCGAAGGCAAGGAGTGCGTCCGCGTGGTCGGGGCGCAGTCGTTCCAGCTTCACCATGCGGGGCAGGGTATGCGTGATCCGGTTCTCGAGCCTGCCAATAAACTCAGGGGCATGGGGGATGAACAGGTTCTCGCTGGTGTCGCCGGTCTCGTGATGGGGTTTCTCTGCCTGGTGCAGGCCGTTACGGCGTGGCGTACGTACCGTCTCTACACGCGGGGGGAGTGGATCGAGGCGGACGTGGTCGATGTGCGCGAGGAACGGGAGAAGGGCGGCGATTCGAGCTTCTATCCCGTGGTGGCTTTCACCCCTCCGGACGGTCGGCTCGTCAGGGTCGAGTCCCCTTTCCCGAAGTCCGGGCCGCCCGGGCCGTTTTCCTTCCCGGATGCCTTCCCGGACGGCAAGGTCCGCGTTCTCTACGACCCGGTCAGGCCTCGGCGGATCGTGCTCTCCGGATATCGCGGGGACAAACTGGCCATATCGATCGTCAACGCTCTCGCGCTGGCCGCAGCCACCGGGTACGTGTTCGTTGCGATCGTCTTCTGAGCGCTAGATTCATCGGCCATGCGATCACGTGAATACGACCTCGACTTCCGCGACCGGGCCGGCCGGACACGCAATTGGGGCGTCGGTCTGCTGGCCGTGGCGGGGCTCCTGTGGACGTGGTGCGCCGTGCTGGTGCTCACGCCGTACGAGGTGGACGAGGAGCCGGACGACCAGTACCCCGCGGAGTGCGAATCACGGTTGTTCACGGATGGCGGTACGGCCAACGAGGGTCTGCAGCGCGGCGATTGGTGTCAGGACGAGCGCGACTGGCCCGAGGCCATCGCCGTGCTCGGGCTGTCCGTCCCGGTGTCGGTCGTCGGTGTCGCGCTGTTCACGAGCGGCAGCCTGAGCCGCCGGATGAGCGCCCATGCCGAGGCGATGCGCGAGTTGGACCGGATCGCCGACGCGCGGAAGGCGTAGGACGCGCGCGGAAGGCGTAGGACAGCGGACCCGTTCACTGCTCCGTGAGCACCGGGAACCGCCGCGGTGCCAGCACCAGCAGCACCACGAACGCGATCGCCGCCGCACCCGCCGCCCCCAGGTACACCGCGTGCACCGCGTCCGCGATCGCGTGCCGGGTCGCCTCGGGCGCGGTGCCCGCGTCCAGGGCCCGGGTCACCGAGTCCAGGTCGCTCGCGCCGCCGAGCCGTGCGGCCAGTACGCCGTTGGCGACCGCGCCGAAGACGGCCGCGCCGATGGTCTGGCCGGTCTGGCGGCAGAAGAGGACAGAGGCTGTGGTGGTGCCGCGTTCCTCCCAGTCGACGGTCGACTGCACCCCGACGAGCAGCGGGAGTTGGAAAAGGCCCAGTGCGGCGCCGAGCAGCAGCATCAGCAGTGTCGGCTGCCATGCCTCACCCGGATACGGCAGGAACGGGAACGCGAACAGGATCAGCGCGGCGGCGCCGATGCCGAGCATCGCGGTGTTGCGGAAGCCGATGCGGCGGTAGACGTGCTGGCTGAGAGCGGCCGACACCGGCCAGCTGAGCGTCCATACGGACAGCACGAATCCGGCGGTCACCGGTGCCAGGCCCAGCACCGACTGGGCGTACGTCGGCAGGAAGACGGTCGGGGCCACCATCAACAGCCCCAGTGCGCCGAGGGCCAAGTTGACCGCGGCGATCGTACGGCGCCGCCACACCCAGCCGGGGATGATCGGCTCGGGCGCCCTGCGTTCCACGAGCACCACGACCGCCACCAGCGCGAGTCCCGTGCCGAACAGGGCCATGGAGGGTGCCGACAGCCACGGCCAGGCCACCCCGCCCTGTACCAGCGCGGTGAGCAGGACGCCGCCGCACGCGAACACGGCGAGCGCGCCCGCCCAGTCGACACGCGTGCGCGTGGCGGTCGTTCCCTCCTCCTCAGGTCGTACGTCCCGCTGCGGCTCGTGCAGGTAGCGGACGATCAGCCACAGCGCGACCGCGCCGATCGGCAGGTTGACCAGGAAGATCCAGCGCCAGTCCGCGTACGCCGCCAGGATGCCGCCCACACCGGGTCCCGCGACCGCGGACACCGCCCAGACCGTGGACAGCTTGGACTGGATCTTCGGGCGGTCCTTGAGGGGGTACAGGTCGGCGGCGAGCGTCTGGACCGTGCCCTGCAACGCCCCGCCGCCCAAGCCCTGTACGACCCGGAAGGCGATCAGCGCGCCCATGTTCCAGGCCACGGCGCACAGGAGGGAACCGAGCAGGAACAGGGTGGCGCCCGCGATCAGCACCGGTTTGCGGCCGAAGGTGTCGGAGAGCTTGCCGTAGACGGGGAGGGTGACGGTGACGGCGAGCAGATAGCCGGAGAACAGCCAGGAGAAGACCGAGAAGCCGCCGAGGTCGCCGACGATCTGCGGTACGGCGGTGGAGACGATGGTGGAGTCGAGTGCCGCCAGCGCCATCGCGAGCATCAGGGCGGCGACCACGGCACCGCGCCGGTCGGGTGTGGTGCGCTGCGCGGCCTGCTGGATCGCGGGTTGCGTGTCGCCCACGCGGATTCCTTTCCCCGTGCATCTATCTGCCGTGGGACAGCTTCCCATCCGGGGTGTACATCGCGGGGGGACTTGACCCTGACGCCACGGGAGGGTGGAGCCTGAGCGGGCCTGAGGGTGGAGAGGACCCCGAGAACGGATCCACCTGACGGTGGACTGCCCCTAGGGGTACCTCCGTACTACGGCTGGGGGAGGGTTCGTACCGCCGGAGGACGAGAAGGCACGGGGACGGTCCTTAACCTGGCTTTACGCCGCTGGGGAGCGGTCGGGGAGCGGTCGCGGGTGGTTCACCGAACCCCCGGGGGTGGGGTTTTCCCCAGCACAAGACGGGGCCCGGCACCAGCGCGCCGGAGCCTCTCCGGGGGCCAGACTCATCGACGTACCCATTCGAACGGCTCATCCGCTGAGCACCCGTTGAGCAACAGATTCACCTGCTGACCGACATAGGAGACATACCGTGACATCGGCTGTGACCATCACCAGGCACGGGGGCACTGGAGGGCGTACGGCCGTTGCCGCGCGGGCGCGGCAGGTCGTGAAGGCGTACGGGTCCGGGGAGACCCGGGTCGTCGCCCTCGACCACGTCGACGTGGACATCGCCCGCGGCCAGTTCACCGCGATCATGGGCCCCTCGGGGTCCGGCAAGTCCACCTTGATGCACTGCCTCGCCGGGCTCGACACCGTGACGTCCGGGCAGATCTACCTGGACGAGACCGAGATCACCGGCCTCAAGGACAAGAAGCTCACGCAGCTGCGCCGGGACCGGATCGGGTTCATCTTCCAGGCGTTCAACCTGCTGCCGACACTGAACGCGCTCGAGAACATCACACTGCCCATGGACATCGCCGGGCGGAAGCCGGACAAGGCATGGCTGGGGCGGGTCGTCGACACCGTCGGGCTGAGCGACCGGCTCAAGCACCGGCCGACCCAGCTCTCCGGCGGTCAGCAGCAGCGCGTCGCCGTGGCCCGCGCCCTGGCCGCCCGGCCCGAGATCATCTTCGGTGACGAGCCGACCGGAAACCTCGACTCGCGCGCGGGTGCCGAGGTACTGAGCTTCCTGCGGCGGTCCGTCGACGAGTTGGGGCAGACCATCGTGATGGTCACGCACGACCCGGTGGCGGCTTCGTACGCGGACCGTGTGCTGTACCTCGCCGACGGCCGGATCGTCGACGAGATGTACAAGCCGACCGCGGAGACCGTCCTGGACCGCATGAAGGACTTCGACGCCCGGGGGCGTACGTCATGACCGTCCTGAAGACCTCGATGCGCAACTTCATCGCGCACAAGGGGCGGATGGCCCTGTCGGCCGTCGCGGTCCTGCTGTCGGTGGCGTTCGTGTGCGGCACGCTCGTCTTCACCGACACGATGAACACGACCTTCGACAAGCTGTTCGCGACGAGCGCGTCCGACGTCACGGTCTCCCCGAAGGAGGCCAAGAGCGACGACACGCCGCAGAACGGCAAGCCCGAGTCGCTGCCGGCGTCCACGCTGCAGCAGGTGGCGAAGGCGGAGGGCGTCAAGTCGGCCGAGGGCGCGGTCAGTTCGATGAACGTGACCGTCGTCGACAGCGACAACAAGAACATGGGCTCCAGCAACGGCGCCCCGACGATCGCCGGCAACTGGACCAAGAACGAACTGCGGTCGATGGAGATCACCTCCGGGCACGCCCCGCGCGGGCCGACCGAGCTGATGGTCGACGCCGACACCGCCGACAAGCACCACCTCAAGCTCGGTGACGAACTGCGCACGATCTCCGTCGCCGGTGACTTCACGGCGAAGATCGTCGGCGTCGCCACCTTCAAGGTGACCAACCCCGGTGCCGCGATCGTCTTCTTCGACACCCCGACCGCACAGCGCGAACTCCTCGGCGCCACCGGCCGGTTCACCCAGGTCAACGTCACGGCCGCGGCCGGCGTCAGCGACACGCAGCTCAAGCAGAACGTCGCTCAGGCGCTGGACGGCACGTTCAAGCTGCAGACGGCCAAGGAGAACGCCGACGAGAACCGCAAGGACGTCGGCGAGTTCATGAACGTCATCAAGTACGCCATGCTCGGCTTCGCCGGGATCGCGTTCCTGGTCGGCATCTTCCTGATCATCAACACGTTCTCGATGCTGGTCGCCCAGCGCACCCGAGAGATCGGCCTGATGCGGGCCGTCGGCTCGTCCCGCGGACAGGTCAACCGGTCCGTGCTGGTCGAGGCGACGCTGCTCGGTGTCGTGGGATCCGTCCTGGGCGTCGGGGCCGGCGTCGGCATCGCCATCGGCCTGATGAAGCTCATGTCGGCGGCCGGCATGAACCTCTCCACCGACGACCTGACCATCAAGGCGACCACCCCGGTCGCCGGTGTCCTGCTGGGCGTCGTGGTCACCGTCCTCGCCGCCTACCTCCCGGCCCGCCGCGCCGGGAAGGTCTCCCCGATGGCCGCGCTGCGCGACGCCGGCACGCCGGCCGACGGCAGGGCCGGCCTGGTGCGCGGCCTGATCGGGCTCGTGCTGACGGGTGCGGGCGCCTTCGCCCTCTACGCGGCCGGCACCGCCGACAAGGCGAGCGAGGGTTCGCTGATGCTGGGCGCGGGCGTGGTGCTGACCCTGATCGGCTTCGTCGTCATCGGCCCGCTGCTGGCCGGCGGGGTCGTCCGGGTGATCAGCGCGGTGCTCCTGCGGGCCTTCGGCCCGGTGGGACGCATGGCCGAACGCAACGCCCTGCGCAACCCGCGCCGTACGGGCGCCACGGGCGCCGCCCTGATGATCGGCCTGGCCCTGGTGGCCTGTCTGTCGGTGGTCGGCTCCTCGATGGTCGCCTCGGCGACGAGCGAACTGGACAAGTCGGTCGGCGCGGACTTCATCGTCCAGGGCAACCAGCGGATCGTCCCGCAGGCCGAGAAGGCGATGGAGCAGAGCCCCGGCCTGGCCCACGTCACCAGCTACAAGGAACTCAACGCCACACTCACCTCGCCCGACGGCAAGACCGACGACTCCGGCGTCACCGCCGCGGACCCGTCGTACGCCGAGGACCTGCGCCGCGCGACCACGGCGGGCACCCTGACGGCCGCTTACGGCAAGGACGCCATGTCGGTCGGCTCCGACTACGCCAAGGCGCACGGCGTTCGGGTCGGCGACACCATCGACGTCGCCTTCAAGGGCGGCGAGACGGCGAAGCTGAAGGTCGCGGCCATCACGGACGACGACAGCGCCCTCGACCAGGGTGCGCGCTACATCAGCATCGAGACGATGCGGAAGTACGTCCCGGCCGACCAGATCCCGCCGAACACGATCATGTTCGCCGAGGCCAAGTCCGGTCAGTCGGAGCAGGCGTACGCGGCGCTCAAGAAGGCGCTGGACGACTACCCGCAGTACCAGGTCCGCGACCAGACCGACTACAAGCAGGAGCTCAAGGACCAGATCGGCCAGCTCCTGAACATGGTCTACGGCCTGCTCGCCCTGGCGATCATCGTGGCGGTCCTGGGTGTGGTGAACACCCTGGCACTGTCGGTCGTCGAGCGGACTCGCGAGATCGGCCTGATGCGGGCCATCGGCCTCTCGCGGCGCCAGCTGCGGCGGATGATCCGCATGGAGTCGGTGGTGATCGCCCTCTTCGGCGCGCTGCTCGGCCTGGGGCTGGGCATGGGCTGGGGCGCCACCGCCCAGAAGCTCCTCGCCCTGGAGGGCCTCAACGTCCTCGAGATCCCCTGGCCGACGATCATCTCCGTCTTCATCGGCTCGGCCTTCGTGGGCCTGTTCGCGGCGCTGATCCCGGCGTTCCGGGCGGGACGGATGAACGTACTGACCGCGATCGCAACCGAGTAGCCACCACAGCCACCACAGCCACCGCGGACGGGGGATGCCCGGCGCCGAGAAGTCACGGGGGACTTCTCGGCGCCGGGTTCGTCTGCGTCTGCCGAGGCCCACCTTCTGACGGCGCGAGTCTGCCGAGGTGCACCTTCTGACGGCGCGAGTCGGGCGACGCCCGCCCTTCGACCCACCGAGTCGGGTGGTGGGTGGGCATAGGCCGGGGGTCCAGGGGGCGGAGCCCCCTGGTACGTCCACGTCCACGCCGACGCCGACGCCGAGCACCGGGCACCGGGCAGCGGAGGTTATCCACAGCCCCGGCACCCGCACGCGCAGCGACGTACGCTGGAGTCACCCCCGGCCCGCCGCGCGCGTCGGGCGATTCGCGTTGCCCACCCCCGGACGAAAGCCGCCCCCGAATGAGCCTGCACGGTCTGCTCGACGCCGTAGTCAAGGATCCCGCCCTCGCGGAAGCCATCACCGCGGCCGCAGACGGCAACCGCATGCACGTCGACCTGGTCGGCCCGCCCGCCGCCCGCCCCCTCGCGGTCGCCGCGCTCGCCCGCGAGGCAGGCCGCCCCGTACTGGCGGTGACGGCGACCGGACGCGAGGCGGAGGACCTGGCCGCGTCCCTGCGCTCGCTCCTCCCACCGGAGGGGGTCGTGGAGTACCCGTCCTGGGAGACCCTCCCGCACGAGCGCCTGAGCCCACGCAGCGACACCGTGGGCCGCCGGCTCGCCGTGCTGCGGCGCCTGGCCCACCCCCGCCCCGACGACCCCGAGACCGGGCCGGTCTCCGTCGTCGTCGCGCCCGTACGATCCGTGCTCCAGCCGCAGGTCAAGGGCCTCGGCGACCTGGAGCCGGTGGCCCTGCGGACCGGGCAGACCGCCGACCTGAACGAGATCGTCCAGGCCCTCGCGGCCGCCGCGTACGCGCGCGTGGAACTCGTCGAGAAGCGCGGCGAGTTCGCCGTACGAGGCGGCATCCTCGACGTGTTCCCGCCCACCGAGGAACACCCCCTGCGCATCGAGTTCTGGGGCGACGACGTCGAGGAGATCCGCTACTTCAAGGTCGCCGACCAGCGCTCCCTCGAAGTCGCCGAGCACGGCCTGTGGGCGCCGCCCTGCCGTGAACTTCTGTTGACGCAGGACGTCCGCACGCGTGCGCGTGCCCTCGCCGAGCAGCACCCGGAGCTGGGCGAGCTGCTCGGAAAGATCGCCGAGGGGATCGCCGTAGAGGGAATGGAGTCCCTGGCGCCGGTCCTGGTCGACGACATGGAGCTGCTGCTCGACGTCCTGCCCAAGGGCTCCATGGCGGTCGTCTGCGATCCGGAGCGGGTACGCACGCGTGCCGCTGATCTCGTGGCGACCTCGCAGGAGTTCCTGCAGGCGTCCTGGGCGGCCACCGCGGGCGGCGGCGAGGCGCCCATCGACGTCGGCGCGGCCTCCCTGTGGGCCATCGCGGACGTCCGGGACCGGGCGCGCGAACTGGACATGATGTGGTGGTCGGTGTCGCCGTTCGCGGCCGACGAGGAGCTCGACGCAGACACGCTCAAGCTCGGCATGCACGCGCCCGAGACGTACCGCGGCGACACGGCGAAGGCGCTCGCCGACACCAAGGGCTGGCTCGCCGACGGCTGGCGCGCGGTGTACGTGACCGAGGCGCACGGCCCGGCGGCCCGTACCGTCGAGGTGCTCGGCGGGGAGGGCATCGCGGCCCGCCTGGAGGCGGACCTCGCAGTGCTGAGTCCCTCCGTCGTGCACGTGGCGTGCGGCTCCATCGACTTCGGCTTCGTCGACCCGGCGCTGAAGCTCGCCGTCCTGACGGAGACCGACCTCTCCGGGCAGAAGGCGGCCGGCAAGGACGGCGCCCGGATGCCCGCCCGGCGTCGCAAGACCATCGACCCGCTCACCCTTGAGGCGGGCGACTACATCGTCCACGAGCAGCACGGCGTGGGCCGCTACATCGAGATGGTCCAGCGGACCGTGCAGGGCGCGACCCGCGAGTACCTGGTGGTGGAGTACGCCCCCGCCAAGCGCGGCCAGCCCGGCGACCGTCTCTACATCCCCACCGACCAGCTGGAGCAGATCACCAAGTACGTCGGCGGCGAGGCCCCCACCCTGCACCGCCTGGGCGGCGCCGACTGGACGAAGACCAAGGCGCGCGCGAAGAAGGCGGTCAAGGAGATCGCCGCCGACCTGATCAGGCTGTACAGCGCGCGGATGGCCGCCCCCGGGCACGCCTTCGCCCCGGACACCCCCTGGCAGCGCGAGTTGGAGGACGCCTTCCCGTATGCGGAGACGCCCGACCAGCTGACGACGATCTCCGAGGTCAAGGAGGACATGGAGAAGACGGTCCCCATGGACCGCCTGGTCTGCGGCGACGTCGGCTACGGCAAGACGGAGATCGCGGTCCGCGCCGCCTTCAAGGCGGTCCAGGACGGCAAGCAGGTCGCCGTGCTCGTCCCCACCACCCTGCTGGTGCAGCAGCACTTCGGGACGTTCGGCGAGCGCTACTCGCAGTTCCCGGTGAACGTGCGGGCCCTGTCCCGCTTCCAGACCGACACCGAGGCGAAGGCGGTCCTGGAGGGCCTGCGCGACGGCTCGGTGGACGTCGTCATCGGCACCCACCGGCTGTTCTCCGCCGAGACCAAGTTCAAGGACCTGGGCCTGGTCATCGTCGACGAGGAGCAGCGCTTCGGTGTCGAGCACAAGGAGCAGCTGAAGAAGCTCCGCGCGAACGTCGACGTCCTGACGATGTCCGCGACCCCGATCCCGCGCACCCTGGAGATGGCCGTCACGGGCATCCGCGAGATGTCCACGATCACCACGCCCCCCGAGGAGCGCCACCCGGTGCTCACCTTCGTCGGCCCGTACGAGGAGAGGCAGATCGGCGCGGCCGTCCGCCGCGAACTGCTGCGCGAGGGCCAGGTCTTCTACATCCACAACCGCGTGGAGTCGATCGACAGGGCCGCGGCCCGTCTGAGGGAGATCATCCCCGAGGCCCGCATCGCGACCGCCCACGGCCAGATGTCGGAGCAGTCGCTGGAGCAGGTGGTCGTCGACTTCTGGGAGAAGAAGTTCGACGTGCTGGTGTCGACCACGATCGTCGAGTCCGGCATCGACATCTCCAACGCGAACACGCTGATCGTGGAACGCGGCGACAACTTCGGCCTCTCCCAACTCCACCAGCTGCGCGGCCGGGTGGGCCGAGGCCGCGAGCGCGGCTACGCCTACTTCCTCTACCCCCCGGAGAAGCCGCTGACGGAGACCGCCCACGAGCGCCTGGCGACCATCGCACAGCACACCGAGATGGGCGCGGGCATGTACGTCGCGATGAAGGACCTGGAGATCCGCGGCGCGGGCAACCTCCTCGGCGGCGAACAGTCCGGCCACATCGCGGGCGTCGGCTTCGACCTGTACGTCCGCATGGTCGGCGAGGCAGTCGCCGACTACCGCGCCTCCCTGGAAGGCGGCGTCGAGGAGGAGGCACCCCTCGAGGTCAAGATCGAGCTCCCGGTCGACGCCCACGTCCCGCACGACTACGCCCCCGGCGAGCGCCTCCGTCTCCAGGCCTACCGGGCGATCGCCTCGGTCAACACCGAGGACGACATCAAGGCCGTACGCGAGGAACTCGTCGACCGCTACGGCAAGTTGCCCGAACCCGTGGAGAACCTGCTGCTGGTGGCGGGACTTCGCATGCTCGCGCGCGCGTGCGGCGTCGGCGAGGTCGTCCTCCAGGGCAACAACATCCGCTTCGCACCGGTGGAGTTGAGGGAGTCCCAGGAACTGCGCCTCAAGCGGCTGTACCCGGGGACCGTCATCAAGCCGGCGGCGCACCAGGTGCTGGTGCCGCGGCCGAAGACGGCGAAGGTGGGCGGGAAGCCGTTGATCGGGCGGGAGTTGCTCGGCTGGGTCGGGGAGTTCCTGGCGTCGATTCTGGGGTCGTAGGGGCTTTCGGGTTCCCGGTCGCAGGGCTTTTCTGGGCCCCTGGCGCGGGCCCCTTGGAGTGGGCCCTTTGGAACGGGCTCTTTGGAACGGGCCTCAGGCGGAGCGGAACAGCGTCGTCGCCAGGGTCCGGAACACCTCCTCGGGGTCCCGGTCGCCGACCGGGCCGTCCAGGTTGTGGCCGAGGAGCAGCGTGGCGAAGCCGTGGGCCAGGGACCAGGCGGCCACGCCGGCGAGGCGGCTGTCGACGCCGAAGTCCTCGGCGCGTACGCCGGAGACCGCCTCGCGCAGGGCGTCGGCGGCGAGGGCGCGGCCCGTGGTCAGTTCGAGGTCTTCGCCGCGCAGCAGCTCGGGCGCGAACATGACCTGGAAGTGCGCGGGGTGCTCGCGCGCGAAGCGTACGTAGCGCACGCCCGCGTCCTTCAGGTCCGAGGCCTCGTTGAGAGTGGTCGCGAGCAGCCCGAAGCCCTCGGCCGCGATCGCCGTGAGCAGTCCGGTGCGGTCCTTGAAGTGGTGGGCGGGCGCCGCGTGCGAGACACCGGCGCGGCGGGCGAGGTCACGCAGGCTCAGCGCGGAGGGGCCGTCGGCGGCGATGACGTCGAGCGCGGCGGTGAGGATGGCGCGGCGCAGGTCGCCGTGGTGGTACGGGCGGGTGGCGCCCGTCTTCTTCGGTTCGGTGGGGTGCTTCGGGGCGATGGGATTCTTCGGTTCGGTGGGCCTTGGGCTCATGGGCAGCAGCGTACGCCCGATCTAGGCATTGACAAGTTGGGGCGGGCCGGGCAATCTTGTCAGTGTCAAGTTGTGTGGTGGATCGGGATACGGCTTCGGGATACGGCTAGGGGGCTCGTCATGGGGGAGTACGACGGCAGTGGCGGCGAGGTTGGTGTGGAGCTGTCTCGTGTGCGTCAGCTCTGGCATCTGCTGGAGCCGCTGCATGCGGTGCTGTACTACGCGCCGGAGGTCTTCGCGGAGGCCGCGGCACTCGGACACGACACCGGGGAGCGCTGGCCGACCTACTTTCCGTACCGCGCAGCCCCGTTGGGCCCGGTGGGCGCCGAGCGGGTGACGTCCGCCTTCTACAGCTTCAGCCCGCGCATGGTCGCCGAGCACGTCGGATCGGCGTGGTCGGTCGCGAGCCCCGAGGCGATGGTGGAGGCGCGGCTGCGGGGGATCGACGGGGCGTACCGCGCGATATTCGGCGACCGGACGGACAGTGCGGAACTGGCGGAGGCCGCCGCCCTCGCCCGGCGCGCGGCCGAGGCGGCGAACACCGCGGGCCGGCCCCTCGCGGCGGCCAACGCCGCACTGGAGTGGCCCAAGGCCCCGCATCTCCAGCTGTGGCACGCGGCGACGATCCTGCGTGAGCACCGCGGCGACGGCCACACGGCAGCCCTGCTCGTCGCCGGCCTCGACCCGGTCGAGTCACTCGTGTCCTTCGCCGCGATAGGCGCCGCGAGCGTCGAACGCTTCGAGAGCCGCGGCTGGAGCGCCGAGCAATGGTCGGCCGCCCGGGACCGCCTGTCCGCCCGCGGCCTGGTCGAGGAGGACGGTACGGCCACGGAGGTGGGCCGCGCACTGCGGCTCCGCGTCGAACAGGACACCGACCGGCTTGCCGCCGCGCCCTGGCAGTCCCTCGGGCCGGAGGGGGTCGGCCGCCTGGCCGACCTGCTCGGCGAATTCTGGGTCGCGGTGTTGTCGTCCGGACTGCTGCCTTCGGAGACGACGTTGGGGATCGGAAAGGTATGAGTCGGGTGTGAGTCGGGGCTGGAGTCGGGTCTCCGCCGTCCCGCCTCGCGACAACAGGAAGCCGCCCGCGGGAGGTGGGTCTCCGCGGACGGCCTCTGTTGCCTGTGGTGGTTCAGCGGGAGCCCGGCCGGCGCGCTGTGCCCGGCGGGCCTCATGACCTCCGTGAGTCT
Organism: Streptomyces sp. MMG1533; assembly: GCF_001279775.1. Taxonomy (GTDB): domain Bacteria; phylum Actinomycetota; class Actinomycetes; order Streptomycetales; family Streptomycetaceae; genus Streptomyces. Next base: position 17,379 of record NZ_LGDG01000287.1, read on the forward strand.
CCGGTCCCTATGGCCGTTCGGGCCCGTCGCGATCCATACCGAGCTGGCCTTCGACCCGCTGTTGCGCGTCGTCGACGTGGCTCTCGTGCTTGTTGCCCGTCTTCTCGTTGACTTTCCGTTCCGCGGCGTCGGACATGTCCTTGCCCTTGCTGCCCTTCGCCTGGTGCTTGAACTTGTCGAAGATGCCCATCCAGAGCTCCTTCCGGAGGTGGCTCGCCATCGACGATACGCCCGACTGAAGAGCAATGCCCGTTTAGGTCCCATATGGTCTGGACCTCTCGGCCGCTACGGTGAGACCGGCACAACCCGCCCGTACGGCGGCGGGAACCGGGGAGGCGAGGGGAGAGGCGCACCATGACGCGTCTGAGGGGCGGGGCGACAGCCGCCGTCAGGACGGGACTTGCGGTGTTCGCCGCCATGGCTCTCGTCACCGGCTGCGAAGGCCTCGAAGAGGGCGCTTCTCCGACGGGCAGCGGTGCCGCGGCACCGGCACAGGACGGTCGCGCCGTCAGCCCATTGAAGAACCCGGACGGCACCAAGCCCGGCCTCGCTCCATTGACGAGCGAGACCGACGAGGCCGCCGGCCGCAAGCTCATCGAGACCCTGCGGACCAAGGGACGCGGGCCCAAGGCGGGCTACGACAGGGACGAGTTCGGCTACGCGTGGATGGACACCGCCGACGGAGTCCCACTGGCCCGCAACGGCTGCGACACCCGCAACGACCTACTGCAGCGGGACGGCCAGAGCCTGCGCTTCCGCTCCGGTTCCGACTGCGTGGTCATCGCGATGACGCTGCACGACCCGTACACCGGTACGACCATCGAGTGGCGCAAACAGAAGGCCACCGAGGTCCAGATCGACCACGTCGTCCCGCTGTCCTACAGCTGGCAGATGGGTGCCTCGCGCTGGTCGGAGGACAAGCGCGAGCAACTGGCCAACGACCCGCTCAACCTGATCCCGGCCGAGGGCCGCGCCAACTCGTCCAAGGGCGACTCCGGGCCCGCCTCCTGGCTCCCGCCGAACAAGCAGATCCGCTGCGCCTACGCGGTCCGCTTCACCCAGGTCGCCCTCAAGTACGAACTGGCGGTGACCGCGCCCGACCGGCAGATGATGCTGGAGCAGTGCGGGGGATGACGAGAGGGCGAGGCGAGAGAGCCGGGCCCGGCCCTCTCGCCCTCACGCGGTCCGAAGACCACGGTCAAAGCTCAGGCTCCGCGCCTGAACTGCTGGTTGGTGCCGGTGCCACAGCTCCACTGGATGAGCTTGGCGCCGTCGGCGGTGGACTTGTCCGACACGTCGAGGCACTTGCCGCTGAGACGTGAGACGAGGCGGACCCAGCCGTCACCGGCGTCCTGGAGCTGCCACTGCTGGTTGTTGCCGGTGCCGCAGGTCCACTGGATGATCGGGTTGCCGTTGGCGGTGGAGTTGTTGGCCACGTCCAGGCACTTGCCGCTGTGCCGGGCGACCAGCTGGACGTATCCGCTGCCCATGTCCTTGAACCACCACGCCTGGTTCATGCCGCCGTTGCAGGTGTACTGGGTGATCTGGGTGCCGTCGTCCAGGGACCTGCTGGGCACGTCGAGGCACTTGTTGCTGTGGCGTGCGGTGACCGTCTCCCAGGGCCCGCCGACGCCGTCGACCTTGCCGGCCGAGGTGTCGATGTTGATCTGCGCGAACCAGTCCATGGTCATCGTGGTGTCGGTGGGGAACTCCAGCGGCAGCCAGACGTACTTCGAGGCGTTGACGTTCTGGCCGAAGGAGTTGCCCCAGCGGTCGCCCATGTAGAGGTACTCGGTGCCCGTGGTGCCCTGCACGGGCAGGACGAACGTGGTCTGGGAGCCGTAGGCGGTGGAGTCTCCGACGTTCTGCAGGTCGCTCCAGGTGCCGGTGATGCTGGAGGCGGTCGCGTACATCTGCTGGTTGGGCCGCCAGCCGGTGGCGGTGGAGGTCAGCAGGAAGTAGACGCCGTTGCGCTTGAACAGTGCCGGGGCTTCGCGCAGCTGGCCGGGCCAGAGCAGTTGCACACGGCTTTCGACGGTGAGGTAGTCGGGGCTGAGGCGGTAGATGTGCAGGTCGCGGTTTTCGCGGGCGGCCGAGATCATGTAGCCGGTGCCGTCGTCGTCCGTGTAGACGGTGATGTCGCGGGACATGTAGCCCAGCGGTCGGAAGCTGCCCTGCCAGGTGTAGTCGCCGTCGATGGTGTCGGAGACGGCGACGGCGGCGCGGGCCTGGGTGTAGTCGGTGGCCAGCTCCTTGTGCATCCACATGACGAACTTGCCGGTGGCGCTGTTGTACATGACCTTGGGGCGCTCGATGTTGGCCGTGGCGAGCTCCGGGTCGGTGGCCTGGGTCAGGACATGGCGTCGGAACTCCCAGGTCTTCAGGTCGGTCGAGCGGTAGGCGGACACATACCGGAAGGAGTTGTCCTCGTTGCGGTTCTCACCGAACCAGTAGTAGTAGGAACCGACCTTGATCACACCGCCGCCGTGGGCGTGCACCACGGCTCCGGTGGTGTCGGTGAACTGGGTTCCGTTGGAGATCGTGACGGTCGCCGCGTGCGCGGTGCCGGTCACGAGGGCCTGGGGGACGAGGCTGAGGAACACGGCGAGCATGAGTAGCCAGGCACGGCGCATCGAGGGTCTTTCCCTTTCACTCGGCTGCCTTGGCGATCCCGGTGAAGGAAACAAGGCAGACCACAACCGATCAAAATTCGGCTGAATCGAACGCTGCCGCACATCAGACTGCCTGTTACGGAAGTGCGTCAAGAGTGTGAACGTCACTGATGTCCGTATCGACGAAGACGGTGTGCGGCGCGGCTGGGCGCCCCCTGGCCAATTCGCTCGACGGCGGATTCCGCCGCAGGTCAGCCCGTTGTCGTGGCCGCTGATCAAGATTTGGTGAAGGAAAGTTGCTCCCCCTTGCGCCCGGCGTCACAACTCTTCGGCAGTGGCCGCCTTGGGGTGAGTCGAGGGGCCGGGGTGATGCCCGATGGGGCCGTGCCGGCCCGGTTTTGTCCGTTCTATTGACTTCAATTCGGGCGTGTCGCTACCGTCGCGCAGAATTTCGAACGCCGTTCGATACGTCGAACGAATCGAATGTGGCGTGTGCGACGGAGGACACCCCTATGCGCGACCGATCCCCCAGACGTGGCAGACCCTTGGCGGCTGCCCTGTCCAGCTCGATCCTGTCGGTGGCCCTGCTGGCCGGAGGGCCTGGGGCGGGTACCGCTCAGGCGGCCGACGACCCCAACGCGGTCGCTCTCGACAAGGACGCGATCCTCGCTGCCAACCAGCTCGACGAGCCGCAGTGGTACAAGGACAACATCCCGTTCCTGGACACCCCCGACAACACCATCGACGAGGTCTACTACTACCGGTGGAGCACCTACAAGCGCGCGCTCCGCTACACCGTGCCGGGCACCGGCTACGTGTCGACCGAGTACGACGTGCCGATCGGCTACGCCGGGAACCCGTACACCGCGCTCCCGGACGCCACCGGCTACCACCTCCTGGACGGGCGCTGGCTGCACAACCGCGAGTACGCCGGTGACTACCTGGACTTCTGGCTGCGCGGGGCGGGCAACTCGGGCGCGCGGAACTTCAGCGAGTGGATCACCAGCGCCGCGTACCAGCGCTTCCTGGTCACCGGTGACGCGACCGAGATCAAGGCCGAACTCCCGCAGCTCATCGCGCTGTACAAGAGGTGGGACTCGAACTCCACCAACGACATCACGGTGAACGGCACGGCCTCCACCAGCGACCTGTACCACCAGACCCCGCTGTCGGACGCCACGGAATACACCGAGACGTCGATGCACAGCAGCAACTGGTTCAGCGGCGGCCCCGGCTACCGGCCCACGATCAACGCGTACATGTTCGGCGCCGCCCAGGCGATCAGCAAGATCGCCACCATGACCGGGGACAGCGCGACCGCGACCGAGTACAGCGACAAGGCCGCGTCGCTCAAGGCCGGCGTGCAGAACTCGCTCTGGGACCCGCAGCGTCAGTTCTTCATGCAGGTCTACAACACGAACAGCACCAACGGCACCCTGAAGCAGACCAGGACGACCTGGCGTGAGGCGATGGGCTTCGCCCCCTGGGCGTTCAATCTGCCCGACGCGCAGTACTCCACGGCGTGGAAGTACCTGACGGACCCGAAGCGGTTCGGGGCGGCGTTCGGGCCCACGACGCTGGAGCGGGTGCACGACTTCGAGGCCGAGCAGGCCGCCGTCACACATGCGAACATCCACGACTCGTCGACGGCCTCCAACGGCAAGTACGTCGGACAGATCGACTTCGCCGACAGCGAGGTCACCTTCACCGTGGACGCGCCCGGAAACGGGACGTATCCGGTGACGGTCCACTACGCCAACGGCACCTCGAGCACCTCGACCCACAACGTCGTCGTGAACGGCGACACCGCCAACCCGGTCACCGTCAGCTACGCCCCCACCGGCAGCTGGGGCCAGTTCTCGGAGTCGAAGTCCGTCACCGTGCAGGTCCCGATGAAGGCCGGCGCCAACACGCTGAAGTTCACCAAGGGAACGGGCTTCGCCGAGCTCGACCGGATCGCTGCGAACCCCTACTTCAACTACCAGGCGATCCCCGCCACCCAGAACCGCGACGACGCCAACTGCTGCCACTGGAACGGCCCGAGCTGGCCGTTCGAGACGAGCCAGATCCTGACCGGCATGGCGAACCTGCTCCAGGACTACCCGGCGCAGAGCTACGTCACCAAGCAGGACTACCAGACCATGCTGACCCAGTTCGCCGACCTCCAGCACAAGGACGGCAAGCCCTACGTCGCCGAGGCCGCCAACGGTGACACCGGCGACTGGATCTACGACGGCTTCAACTTCAGCGAGCACTACAACCACTCCAGCTTCAACGACCTGGTGCTCTCCGGTCTGCTGGGCATCAAGCCCCAGGCGGGCAACACGCTGGTCCTGAAGCCGCTGATCCCGTCCGGCTGGGACTACTTCGCGGCGGAGAACGTGCCCTACCACGGGCACAACCTCTCGATCCGCTGGGACCGGGACGGCACGCACTACGGCAAGGGCACCGGCCTGCAGGTCTTCCAGGACGGTGTGCGCATCCACCAGTCCTCGACGGTCGGCAACACCACCGTGAACGTGGCCGCCCCCGCCACCCCGGCGCAGCCCGCGCGGATGATGAACGTGGCGGCCAACCCGCTGACCGCCGAGCAGGACTGGCTCGGCCGCACGGTCACGCAGCCCTACCCGAAGGCCTTCGCCTCCTACACCAACACCGTCTCCAACGGTCCGCACTGCCACAGCGGCCAGACCTGCAAGCCCACCACCTTCGACGCCCCGCTGCGGGCCACCGACGGCTGGATCCGCTACGACAAGATCCCCGACGACCGGTGGACCAACTCCGGCTCACCGAACGCCACCGACCACCTCGGAGTCGACTTCGGCGCACCGCGGAAGATCAACGAGGTCAAGTTCTACACCTACGACGACGGCGCGAACATCCGCGTTCCGGCGAGCTACACCGTCCAGTACCTCAAGGACGGCGTGTGGACGTCCGTCCCCAGCCAGGTCAAGAGCCCGGCCACACCGAGAGCGAACAACTCGAACGAGGTGACCTTCCCGACGATCACGACCTCCCAGTTCCGCGTCGTCTTCACGCCGCAGGCAGGCAAGTTCGTCGGCGTCACCGAGCTGGAGTCGTGGTACCCGGAGACACCGGCGGTGAGGATCGTCAACAAGAACAGCGGCCTGGAGCTCGGCATCGCCGGCTCCTCGATCGCCGCCGGAGGTGCTGTCCAGCAGCAGACGGCCAACACCACGGCCAACCACCGATGGGCGGTCGCCCCCGCGGAGAACGGCTACTACAAGATCTTCAACTCCAACAGCGGCCAGGTCCTCGGCATCAAGGACGCCTCCAAGACGGCCGGTGCCACCGCGCTGCAGTGGGGCGACACCCTCACCGCCGACCATTTGTGGTCCGTGGTGGACGCCGGTAACGGCTACTGCAAACTCGTCAACAAGAACAGCGGCATGGTCCTGGGCATCGACGGGATGTCCACATCATCGGGGGCCGCGGCCCTGCAGTGGGACGACAACGGCACCGCCGACCATCTGTGGCGGCTCGTCACCGACGACGGCGCCACACCGTTCAACTCCTAGCCGGTCCTAGCCGGTCCTAGCCGGTCCTAGCCGGTCCTGGCCGGTCCTGGCCGGTCCTGGCCGGCGGACCAGCACCCTGAGCCGGGCCTCGGGAGTCCCGAGGCCCGGCTCTGCCTGCCGGAAAACTGTGCACGGAAAACTGTGGATGGGAAGGCGCCCGGGGAAGGCGCACGGGGAAGGCGCACGGGTAAGGCGCGCAGGGAAGGCGCCCGGGGTGCCGCAACGCGCCGGACACCGGCGAGATCGTGCGCAGGCTGCAGGAGGAGAGCCGCGTAGTCGCCCCCGGGGATTCGGGCCCGCAGAGCGCCGCCGGCGCCCGCCGGCGCCCGCCTGCGGCCTGCACGCCCTCGACTTCGCCGAAGGGCTGCAACGCCTGATGCCCGGTTACGAGCGGGGGGTTGGGCCGAGCTGGGACCGGGCGCCGGGGCAGACCGTCGCGCGTTCGCGGGCGTCGCGGCGTCGGCACTCCGGTGCTGTCGTAGGCCGTCTGCGCGGCAGCTCGGCCTTGCCCGGTGGCGGGTGCGGTCGGTGCCAGGGATCCGCGCGGAACCAGCCGCCGCGGCGCTGAAAGCCACTCGGCTTGTTGGGGATCACCTGGGCCAAGGTGAGAAGGAGGGCGCCGGCCGGTTCGGTCATGGGCGCACCGGGTCGGCCTGACGCCGTGTCAGGCCGCTGATGTGCGTGCCGGTGCACCGGTCGGCGTCGGCCTGGCCCATGTGGTGGTGGAGCAAGCGGCCAACGGCCCGGCAACGTCGCGGATGTTCCTCCGGTGGTACCCATGAACAACGCCCACATTCGATACTTCGGACACGGTTCGAAGTTTCGTTGCTGAAGATAGGGTCGCTCCGCAAGCGCGTCAACCCCTTTTGGCCGGGGCGTTTGTCTTGGGGGGCCGGTTCCTCCGGTGCCGGTGATCGCTGCGAGCCCGGCCGTACCGGCACGTTATTTAACCGTGACGACTTCCCGCTGCAATCCTCTTGACCGCCATGAATTGTTAGCGCTCACAATGACCTCCACGCCCCATCGGGCGGCAAAGCCACAACCAAGGAGGTGTGACCGACATGACCGCAAGGCCCCGGCTCGCCTCTCTGGCAGGAAGGAACGGATCGCACGGACGGTTGCCGGCCCGCCGGTCGGCACGGCCCCCACGGGGGCCGGCGTGAATCCGTCCACGCGGGAACACCCGCAGTCACCGCAGGTCTTATCGGCAGACGACAGCCAAGGAGGTACGGCCGTGGCCCAACCGCAGCTTCGGCCGCCGACCATGGCAGACGTCGCACGACTGGCGGGCGTGTCCCACCAGACCGTGTCCCGGGTGCTGGCGGACCACCCCAACGTCCGGGACGAGACAAGGACAAAGGTGCTGCGTGCGATCGAGGAGATGGGTTACCGGCGCAACTCCTCCGCACGAGCCCTGGCCACCCGCCGCACCCGCACCCTGGGTGTGGTCGCCTCCGACACCACCCTCTACGGGCCGGCCAGCACCCTGTTCGCGCTCGAGGAGGCGGCACGGGCCGAGGGGTACCTCGTCTCCACGGTCAGCGTGCGCAAGCTGACCGTCGAGACCCTCTCCGAAGCCCTGGACCACCTCGGCGACGGCGGGGTGGAGGGAGTCGTCGCCATCGCCCCCCAGCGATCGGCGGTCGAGGCCCTGGCCGGACTGCGCCATCCGTTCCCGGTGGTGACCGTGGGAAGCGGGGCCGGCATGGGCATCCCTTGCGTCACGGTGGACCAACACCTGGGCGCACGGCTGGCCACCGGTCATCTGCTGGCGGCCGGTCACCGCACGGTCTGGCATCTCGCCGGGCCCGAGGACTGGCAGGAGGCCGCCGACCGGGCGGCAGGCTGGCGGTCGACCCTCGAAGAGGGCGGTATCGAGCCGCCGTTGGTGCTGCGCGGAGACTGGAGTCCGCTGTCGGGTTACCGTGCCGGCCAGGAACTGGCGGGCTGGGTGGGGCGAGGGCTGACCGCGGTCTTCGTCGCCAACGACCAGATGGCACTGGGAGCGTTGCGGGCCCTGCGGGAAGCGGGCGTGCGAACGCCCGAGGATGTCGCCGTGGTCGGCTTCGACGACATCCCGGAGGCGGAGTTCTTCGCGCCTCCGCTCACCACGGTCCGGCAGGACTTCTCGGCCGTGGGCAAGCACAGCATCGCCCTGCTCCTGGATCTCATCGAGGGCCGGGCGCACCCCGCAACGCCCCGGATCGCCATCGAACCCCAACTCGTCGTCCGCGCCAGTACCTTCCCTCACACACCTCAACACACCACCCGGAGCAGCCCCCTTCAACCGGAGGGTGCTCCCCACTGAGCGGTACCGACCGTCTTCCACCTCTAGGTGTGGTCGATATTCCGAACGATGATCGACAGGCTGGACGCAGTGTGGCCGGTCCCATCGAGTACGAGCGGTCCGTCCGGACCGGCACTTCAAAGGAGAAGAACATGCTCAACAGACGGAACTTCCTCACTGCGGCGGTCGGCGTGGCGGCTGCGGGCGGCCTCGCCGCGTGCGCCAAGGAGGACGACTCCTCCGGCTCCACCTCCGCCGGCGGCAGCAAGGCGATCACCCTGGGCTTCTCCCAGGTCGGTTCGGAGAGCGGCTGGCGCAGCGCCAACACCGACTCGGTGAAGTCGGCTGCCAAGGAGGCGGGCTACACGCTCAAGTTCTCCGACGCCCAGCAGAAGCAGGAGAACCAGATCTCCGCGATCCGCAGCTACATCACGCAGGGCGTGGACGTCATAGCCTTCTCGCCGGTGGTCGTCACCGGCTGGGACGCGGTGCTGAAGGAAGCCAAGGCCAAGAAGATCCCCGTGGTCCTCACCGACCGCTCCGTCGAGACCTCCGACGAGTCCCTGTTCGTCACGCTCGTCGGCTCGGACTTCACGGACGAGGGCCGGCGCGCGGCCAAGATCCTGGAGAAGGTCCTCGAGAAGGCCGGCCACAAGGGTGCCGTGAAGATCGCCCAGCTGGAGGGCACCACCGGTGCCGCTCCTGCGATCGAGCGCGCCAAGGGCTTCAAGGAGGTCATGGAAGCCGACCACGCGGACGACTGGAAGATCGTCGTCAGCCAGACCGGTGACTTCACCCGCGCCGGCGGCAAGCAGGTCATGGCCGCCTTCCTCCAGTCCAACCCGGACATCAACGTGCTGTTCGCGCACAACGACGACATGGGCATCGGCGCCATCCAGGCCATCGAGGCGGCCGGCAAGAAGCCCGGCAAGGACATCCTGATCGTCACGATCGACGGCGTGAAGGACGGCTTCGTCGCCATGTCCGAGGGCAAGATCAACGCCATCGTCGAGTGCAACCCGCTGCTCGGCCCCCAGCTGATGGAGGTCGTCCAGAAGGTCAAGGACGGCGAGACGGTCGAGCGCTGGATCAAGACCAAGGAGAGCGACTTCATGCAGGACCAGGCCAAGGCCGCGCTCCCCACTCGCAAGTACTGACCGACCGCACCCACCGGCAGGGAGCCCTCCGCCGATCTGCCCCTTCATAGGGGGCTGTCCAGGGGGCTCCCTGCGGGCCTGAACGAAATCCATGAGGAGCGCTGCCATGGCAGAGCCGCTGCCCGTCCTGGAGATGACGGGCATAGTCAAAGAGTTTCCGGGGGTACGGGCTCTGTCGGGTGTCGACTTCCGGCTCTTCCCCGGCGAGATCCACGCCCTGATGGGCGAGAACGGGGCCGGGAAGTCCACCCTCATCAAGGTGCTGACCGGCGTCTACTCGCTGGACGGCGGCACGGTCACCCTCGACGGGCAGTCCGTGCAGATCGACAGCCCGCTGCAGGCGCAGCAGGCCGGCATCAGCACGGTCTACCAGGAGGTGAACCTCTGCCCCAACCTGTCGGTGGCGGAGAACATCTTCATCGGACGTGAACCCACCCGCGCGGGCCGCATCCAGTGGAAGCGCATGCGCAAGGAAGCGGCGGAGCTGGTCGACCGGCTCGGCCTCGACATCGACGTGACCGCGCCCCTGTCCTCGTACCCGCTGGCCGTGCAGCAACTGGTCGCGATCGTACGGTCGGTGGGCACCGGCGACAGCGACGGCGCGGGAGCCGGCACCAAGGTGCTGGTCCTGGACGAGCCGACGTCCAGCCTCGACCGCGACGAGGTCCTCGAACTGTTCCGCCTGATGCGGCAGCTCAGGGACGAAGGCGTCGCGATCCTGTTCGTCTCGCACTTCCTCGACCAGATCTACGAGATCTGCGACCGGATGACCGTACTGCGCAACGGCACTCTCGTCGGCGAGCACATGGTCCGCGACCTCGACCAGGTCGGACTGGTCCAGCTGATGATCGGCAAGGCCCTGGACCAGCTGGAGGAGCTCCACGACCACCAGCTGCACGCCGATGTCGGCGAATCCCTTGTGCACGCCGACGGCCTCGGCAGGACCGGTGCCATCGCCCCCTTCGACCTGGAGATCAAGAAGGGCGAGGTCGTCGGACTGGCCGGCCTGCTCGGCTCCGGGCGTACCGAACTCGCCCGGCTGCTCTTCGGCGCCGACCAGCCGGACACCGGCAAGGTCAGCATCGGCGGCAAGCAGGTCTCGATGAGCGCCCCGAACGACGCGATCGCCGCGGGCGTCGCGTTCTGCTCGGAGAACCGCAAGGCCGAGGGCCTGGTGCCCGACCTGACGGTGCGGGAGAACATCATCCTCGCCCTGCAGGCCTCACGCGGCTGGACCCGGCCCATCCCGGCCGCCCAGCGCGACGAACTCGTCGCCAAGTACATCAAGGCACTGGACATCCGGCCCGCCAACCCCGAAGCACGCGTCGGCCAGCTCAGCGGCGGCAACCAGCAGAAGGTGCTGCTCGCCCGCTGGCTCATCACCCAGCCGAAGCTGCTGATCCTGGACGAGCCGACGCGCGGCATCGACGTCGGCGCGAAGACGGAGATCCAGAAGCTCGTGGTCTCGCTCTCCGAGGAAGGCATGTCCGTGCTGTACATCGCGGCCGAGCTGGAGGAGGTGCTCCGGCTCAGTCACACCATCGGCGTGCTGCGTGACCGCAAGCTGGTCGCACAGATCGCCAACGGGCCCGAGATCACCCCCACCCGGATCCTGGAGACCATCGCGAGCGGAGAGCACCAGTGACCACGACTCCCCGATGGCGAGCGCTGACGCAGCATCACCTGTTCTGGCCGGTCGCCGTGCTGGTCGTCCTGCTGCTCATCAACGTTCCCTTCACCCCCGACTTCTTCGCGATCAAGATGACGGACGGCCACCTCTACGGCAGCCTCGTCTCGATCGTGCTGTTCGGCTCGCCCCTCATCCTGGTGGCGGTCGGCATGACCCTGGTGATCGCCACCGGCGGCATCGACCTCTCCGTCGGCGCGGTGGTCGCGATCACCGGAGCGCTGACCTGTTCGTACATCAGCGACCAGGCCGACCAGAGCGCCCTCTCCGGGGTTCTCCTCGCCATGGGCCTGGGCCTGCTGGCCGCGGTCGTCTGCGGCCTCTGGAACGGCTTCCTGGTCGCCCGGATGGGCATCCAGCCGATCATCGCCACGCTGATCATCATGGTCGCCGGGCGCGGTGTCGCCCAGCTGATCACCGACGGCCAGATCATCACGATCAACAGCGAGCCGTACAAACTGATCGGCGGCGGCTACTGGCTGACGCTGCCCTTCTCCATCTTCGTGGTGGCCGTGGTCGTCGCCGTCACCGTGGCGCTGACCCGCCGTACGGCGCTCGGCCTGCTGGTCGAGTCGGTCGGCGGCAACGCGGAGGCCAGCCGCCTGGTGGGCATCAGGTCCCTGCGCATCAAGATCATGGTGTACGTGTTCTGCGCGCTGTGCGCGGGCATCGCGGGCCTGATGATCAGCTCCAACACCTCGGCCGCCGACGGCAACAACGCCGGCCTGTGGATCGAGCTGGACGCGATCCTCGCCGTGGTGATCGGCGGCACCTCGCTGCTCGGCGGCCGGTTCTCCATCGGCGGCACGGTGGTCGGCGCCCTCGTCATCCAGACCCTGACCACCACGATCTACACCATCGGCGTGCCGACCCAGACCAACCTGGTCTTCAAGGCCGTCGTCGTCATCATCGTCTGCCTGCTGCAGTCCCCGAAGTTCCGCGCCAAGGTCTTCGGCGCGAAGGGCCTCAAGGGTCGACGGTCCGCGGCTCCGACGGACGGCGCCGCGACGGCCGAGGCCGCTCCCAAGATGGAGGTGTCGCGATGAGCGCGACCACCAAGACCCCTACGGCGCCGGAAAGCCGTACGACGCCCAAGGCCGCGCGGCTGCTCGGCGACCGGCGTCTGCCCGTCCTGGTGACGGCCGCGCTCTTCCTGGCGATGTACGTCGGCGGGTTGAGCCGCTACGCGAACTACGGCTTCGGTGAACCGCAGGTCTTCCTGAACCTGTTCATCGACAACGGCTACCTGCTGGTCGCCGCCGTCGGCGCCACGTTCGTCATCCTGTCCGGCGGGATCGACCTGTCCGTGGGCTCGGTGATCGGGTTCACCACCATGTTCACGGCATGGCTGGTGGAACGTCAGGGTCTGCCGATCCTGGTGGTGATACCCATGGCGCTGGCCGTGGGCGCGCTCGGCGGCTTCGTGATGGGCTACGTGATCCACAACTTCGAGATCCAGCCCTTCATCGTGACCCTCGCCGGCCTCTTCCTCTTCCGAGGCCTGTGCCTGGTCATCAGCAAGGAGTCGATCTCCATCGGCGACTCCTCGGTGAGCAGCATGGCCCAGGCACAGGTGTCACTGGGCGGGGCCTTCCTGTCGATCGGCGCGATCGTCGCACTGGTCGTCCTCGGCGGGGCGTTCTACGTGCTGCACTACACGCGCTTCGGGCGCCGGGTGTACGCCATCGGCGGAAACGAGCAGTCGGCCCTGCTGATGGGCCTTCCGCAGGGAGGCACGAAGATCGCCGTGTACACCGTGAGCGGCTTCTGCTCGGCCCTGGCCGGTCTGCTGTTCACCCTGTACATCCAGTCCGGTGACCCGCTGCACGCCACCGGCATGGAGCTCGACGCGATCGCCGCGGTCGTCATCGGCGGCACGCTCCTGACGGGCGGCTCCGGCTATGTCCTGGGCACCCTGTTCGGTGTCCTGGTGCTGGGCCTGATCAAGAGCATCATCCAGTTCGAGGGCACGCTCAGCTCCTGGTGGACGAAGATCGCCACGGGTGTGCTGCTGTGCGCCTTCATCCTGATCCAGCGCGCCATGACGGCCCGTAAGAAGACCTGACCCTTCCGGGCGCTCCCGGCCACCCGGCCACCTGCGTATCCAGCCACTTGGCCCGCCTCCGCACACGCGGAGGCGGGCCAAGTGGCTGGCGCGTGGACGTGGCGCGTGGACGTGGCGCGTGGACGTGGCGTGTGGACGTGGCAGTGGAGACGCACGAAACCGTCCGACGCTGGTGCGGTGCGGTGCGGTGCGGTGCGGTGCGGGCGGTGAGCTGAGCTGAGCGAGTCAGCCGGTCTTCTTCCAGTCCTTGCAGCCGGCCGTCTTGAAGTAGACGTCCGAGGAACTGATCGTCACGACGGCCGTGCCGTTCACGTTGTTGTTCGCGACGATCGAGTCCATCGAGTGCTCGGCGTCCTTGTCGCGCTCCCAGTAGCAGGAGTCGTCGGCGTTGCCGGTGGACTTGTAGGTGCCGGGCGCGATGTCGGCGCCGACTCTGAACATGCCGCCGTCGCCGGCCATCTCGGAGGCGGGGGAGCCCTTCGCCTTCAGGTCGACGGCCTCCCAGTCGTTGCAGTCGCTCGACTTGAAGAGCTTGTCGGTGGCCTTGACGGTCACGTAACTGGTGCCGGTGACATTGTCGTTGGCCAGCAGCGAGTCCATCTCGCCCGAGGCGTCCTTGGCCCGCTCCCAGTAGCACATGCCGTCGCTGTTGCCGGTCGTGCGGTAGGTGCCGGGCTTGACGTCCGTACCGACCTCGAAGTCGCCGTCCCCCGAGAACGCGACCTTCTTCTCCGCGACCTCCGTCGTCCCCGCGTCCTTGGCCTTCTCACCGCGGGGCTTGCTCTGCGCGGACGCCGAAGAGCCCTTGCCGCTCTTGCCGGATCCACTGTCGTTGCCACCGTTCCCGGCGTTCCCGGCGTTCGCCGAGACGGCGCCGATCACGACGACTCCGACGACGGCGCCCAGCGCGACTTTGCCCTTCATGCCCATGACTGTGTCCCCTCCCCACGCGGCGACTGCCGCCGTTCGGCTGCCGCTCGTTCGATGGGTCAATAAGAACAGAGACTGTGAACCGAGTCAACACGGTTAACGGGATGTCTTGTGTACACGGCCGTGAATGGGTAGATCTTGATTACGTCGGTATGCTCGACGCCACACACGGGACCGCGCGGACGACAGCGCGGGGACGACGAGGGGAGCCGGGTGGTGCAGGACAACGCGACAGAGGTGACCGCCGCCGGAATCGCACGGCTCGCCGGCGTCGGCCGCGCCGCCGTCAGCAACTGGCGCCGTCGGCACGCCGACTTCCCCAAGCCGGTCGGCGGCACCGAGACCAGCCCGTCCTTCGCCCTCGCCGAGGTCGAGGCATGGCTGCGCCACCAGGGGAAACTCGCCGAAGTGCCGCTGCGCGAACGCGTTTGGCAACAGCTCGCCGGCCACCCCGAGGGACCGGTCACGGCCCTCACCCACGCCGGCTGCGTCCTGCTCCTGATCCACGACCGCCCCACGGTCTGGCTGGAGGTGAGCGCCGGCTCCGACGAACGGCTGGCCGCGATGCTGACGGGCGCGCTGGAGCAGGTGCTCGTGCCCCGCTTCGGCGCGCCGCGGGGCGGACGTGGCGGCGGCCGGAGTGTTCACAGGCCGCCGGGTGTGAACTCGCCGCAGTTCGTTAACACCCCGGGCGCTGTGAACACCCTGGACGCCGTGAACTCCGGCGGAAGCGAAAACGCCGACGAAGGCGGAAACACCAGCGGCGGCCGAAACACCAGCGGGGCTGTGAATACCGGTGGGTCCGTGAACACCGGTGG
>NZ_LGDG01000288.1 GCF_001279775.1 Streptomyces sp. MMG1533
CCCCCCGACAAAGCCCGGCCCCCACCCCGGACCCTGGGCCTCGCGCCCTCGCCCTCACCCTCGCCCGCACGCGCACCCGCACCCGCACCCGCACCCGCACCCGCCGACGGCGATTCACCCCCACCAGGGCCACCCGCACCCGACGACGAAAGTTGTACGGGTGGTGCGGGTGGGAACAACAGCCCCGGCCGCAGGCCGGGTGCTGCCCCTCACCCCGCGGCAGACGCGAACGCCCCCCGGGCCATCCGATGCAACAGCCCGGCAGTGACCCCCCGTCCAGGCAACGCCCCCGGCCTCCCGAGGTGCGGCGTCGAGTTCAGCAGTCCGAACACCGAGTGCACAGCAGACCGTGCCGTCGGCTCACCGAGCGCCGGGTACACCTCCCGCACCACCTCCACCCACAGCTCGACGTACTGCCGCTGCAGCTGCCGCACCAGCTTGCGGTCACTGTCCCGCAGGCGGTCCAGCTCGCGGTCGTGCAACGTGATCAGGGGCCGGTCGTCGAGGGCGAAGTCGATGTGGCCCTCGATCAGGGAGTCGAGCGCAGCCTCCGCCCCCACGCCGTCCGCTTCCTGAACACGTCGTTTCGCGCCTGTCAGCAGCTGCCCGCTGATCCCCACCAGCAGCTCCGCGAGCATCGCGTCCTTGCCCGCGAAGTGCCGGTACAGACCGGGGCCGCTGATGCCGACCGCGGCGCCTATCTCGTCCACGCCGACGCCATGGAAGCCACGTTCGGCGAACAGCCGCGCGGCCTCTTTGAGGATCTGCTCGCGGCGGGTGGGGGCGTCTGTTCTGGTGGCCATGAAAGCAATTCTAGACAGGGAGGTTAGCGGTCGTTAACCTGATGGAAATGGTTAACGCTCATTAACAGTCGATCGCTGGGTGAGGGGACCGCAGGATGCAGGAGGCAGCAGAGCTGACGAGCGCGGCAGATCCCGCGTCGGAGGCCTGGCGGGCCAATGAGAAAGCCCACCTCGCACTCGTCGAGGAGCTGCGCGGCAAGCTGGCCGCCGCCCGGCTGGGTGGTGGTGAGACGGCGCGGGCGCGGCACACCGCGCGCGGGAAGCTGCTGCCCCGGGACAGGGTCGACAGCCTGCTCGATCCCGGTTCGCCCTTCCTTGAGCTGGCTCCCCTCGCGGCCGACGGGATGTACGACGGACAGGCCCCGGCCGCCGGTGTCATCGCCGGGATCGGCCGGGTCGGCGGGCGCGAGTGCGTCATCGTCGCCAATGACGCCACCGTCAAGGGCGGGACGTACTACCCGATGACGGTGAAGAAGCACCTGCGCGCGCAAGAGATCGCCCTGGACAACCGGCTTCCGTGCATCTATCTCGTCGACTCCGGCGGCGCCTTCCTGCCCATGCAGGACGAGGTCTTCCCCGACCGTGAGCACTTCGGGCGGATCTTCTACAACCAGGCCCGGATGTCCGGCGCCGGCATTCCGCAGATCGCCGCAGTCCTCGGGTCGTGCACGGCGGGAGGGGCGTACGTCCCCGCCATGAGCGACGAAGCGGTGATCGTGCGTAACCAGGGGACGATCTTCCTCGGCGGTCCCCCGCTCGTGAAGGCCGCCACCGGCGAGGTCGTCACCGCCGAGGAGCTCGGCGGCGGAGAGGTGCACGCGCGCGTGTCCGGCGTCACCGACCACCTCGCGGAGGACGACGCGCACGCCCTGCGGATCGTGCGGACCATCGCCGCCACGCTCCCCCGGCGCGGCCCCCTGCCCTGGGAGGTGACCGAGGCGGTCGAGCCGAAGGCCGACCCGCACGGGCTGTACGGCGCGGTGCCGGTCGACTCCCGTACCCCCTACGACGTACGCGAGATCATCGCGCGCGTGGTCGACGGCTCCCGCTTCGCCGAGTTCAAGTCCGAGTTCGGGCAGACCCTCGTCACCGGCTTCGCGCGCATCCAGGGCCACCCGGTCGGGATCGTCGCCAACAACGGCATCCTGTTCTCCGAGTCCGCCCAGAAGGGCGCCCACTTCATCGAGCTGTGCGACCAGCGCGGGATCCCGCTCGTCTTCCTGCAGAACATCTCCGGCTTCATGGTCGGCAAGGACTACGAGGCCGGCGGCATCGCCAAGCACGGCGCCAAGATGGTGACGGCGGTGGCGTGCACGCGCGTGCCGAAGCTGACGGTCGTGGTCGGCGGGTCGTACGGCGCCGGGAACTACTCCATGTGCGGCCGTGCCTACTCGCCCCGCTTCCTGTGGATGTGGCCGGGCGCCAAGATCTCGGTCATGGGCGGCGAACAGGCCGCGTCGGTCCTGGCCACGGTGAAGCGGGACCAGCTGGAGGCGCGCGGCGAACAGTGGCCCGCCGAGGAGGAGGACGGCTTCAAGGCGCCGATCCGCGAGCAGTACGAGCGCCAGGGCAACGCCTACTACGCCACCGCCCGGCTGTGGGACGACGGGGTCATCGACCCGCTGGACACCCGGCAGGTGCTGGGGCTGGCTTTGACCGCCTGCGCGAACGCCCCGCTGGGTGACCCCCAGTTCGGCGTCTTCCGGATGTGAGGGGCTTCCACACGATGTTCGACACAGTGCTTGTGGCCAACCGGGGCGAGATCGCCGTCCGCGTCATCCGTACGCTGCGCTCGCTCGGCGTGCGCTCGGTGGCCGTCTTCTCCGACGCCGACGCGGACGCGCGGCACGTCCGGGAGGCCGACACCGCCGTACGGATCGGTCCGGCACCGGCCGCCGAGAGTTATCTGTCCGCCGAGCGGCTGCTGGAGGCGGCCGCCCGCACCGGTGCCCAGGCCGTCCACCCCGGCTACGGCTTCCTCGCCGAGAACGCCGACTTCGCGCGCGCGTGCGCCGACGCCGGGCTCGTCTTCATCGGGCCGCCCGCCGACGCGATCGCGCTCATGGGCGACAAGATCCGCGCCAAGGAAACCGTGCAGGCGGCGGGGGTACCGGTCGTCCCCGGGTCGAGCGGCAGCGGGCTCGACGATGCCCAACTCTCCGACGCCGCCGGGAAGATCGGCATGCCGGTGCTGCTGAAGCCGAGCGCGGGCGGGGGCGGCAAGGGCATGCGGCTGGTGCGGGATCCGTCGGTGCTCGCCGACGAGATCGCCGCCGCCCGCCGCGAGGCCCGCGCCTCCTTCGGCGACGACACGCTGCTCGTGGAGCGGTGGGTCGACCGGCCCCGGCACATCGAGATCCAGGTCCTCGCGGACGGCCACGGGCACGTGGTCCATCTCGGCGAGCGCGAGTGCTCCCTCCAGCGCCGCCACCAGAAGATCATCGAGGAGGCGCCCAGCGTGCTCCTCGACGAAAAGACCCGCGCGGCGATGGGCGAGGCGGCGGTCCAGGCGGCGCGTTCGTGCGGGTACGCGGGCGCGGGGACGGTCGAGTTCATCGTCCCCGGGAACGACCCGTCGTCGTACTACTTCATGGAGATGAACACCCGCCTCCAGGTGGAGCACCCGGTCACCGAGCTGGTCACCGGCCTCGACCTGGTGGAGTGGCAGCTGCGGGTCGCGGCGGGCGAGCCGCTGGCCTTCGGGCAGAAGGACGTCGTGCTCACCGGGCACGCCGTCGAGGCCCGTATCTGCGCCGAAGACCCCCTGCGCGGGTTCCTGCCCTCCGGCGGGACGGTGCTCGGTCTCCGCGAGCCGCAGGGAGACGGCGTACGCACCGACTCCGGGCTCAGCGAGGGCACCGAGGTCGGCAGCCTGTACGACCCGATGCTGTCCAAGGTCATCGCGTACGGCCCGGACCGGGCCACCGCCCTGCGCAAGCTCCGCGCCGCCCTCGCGGAGACGGTCACGCTGGGCGTGCAGACCAACGCCGGGTTCCTGCGGCGGCTGCTCGCGCATCCGGCGGTCGTGGCGGGCGAGTTGGACACGGGGCTGGTCGAGCGGGAGGCGCAGGGGCTGGTGCCGACCGACGTGCCCCAGGAGGTCTACGCGGCGGCGGCGCTGCTGCGCCAGGCCGCCCTCGGCGCGGAGCGGGCCGGCTGGGTGGACCCGTTCTCCGTCACGGACGGATGGCGCCTGGGCGGTGAGCGGGCCTGGACGGCGCACCACCTTCGGGTGGCGGGGCACGACCCGTGCACCGTGCGGGTGCGCAACACGCCGGACGGCGGGACCGAGGTGCTCCCCGACGGCACGCAGACCCCCCTCGGGGCGCGCGCGGGCCTGGCCCCGGGCCCGCGTGGCGAATCCCGCTTCACCCTCCACCTCGACGGCGTCGCCCACACCTTCGCCGCCCTGCCGGGAGGCACTTGGCTGGGCCGCGACGGCGACGCCTGGCACGTGCGCGACCACGACCCGGTCGCCGCCTCGCTCACCCGGGCCGGGCACGCGGGCGCCGACTCGCTGACCGCGCCCATGCCCGGCACGGTCACCGTCGTGAAGGTCGCTGTCGGCGACGAGGTCACCGCCGGGCAGAGCCTGCTGGTCGTCGAGGCGATGAAGATGGAACACGTCATCTCCGCCCCGCACGCCGGCACGGTCGCCGAGCTGGACGTGGCGCCGGGCTCGACGGTCGCCATGGACCAGGTACTGGCGGTCATCGCACCCCCGGCGGAGGAGGAGACGTCATGAGTACTCCGGAACCGGGCCTGCCCATGGTCGTACGGGCCCCGAACCTGCCCGCGCGCGTCCGCATCCACGAGGTCGGCGCGCGCGACGGGCTGCAGAACGAGAAGGCAACGGTGCCGACCGAGGTCAAGGCGGAGTTCGTCCGCCGGCTCGCCGACGCCGGCCTGACGACCATCGAGGCCACCAGCTTCGTCCACCCCAAGTGGGTGCCCCAACTGGCCGACGCGGAGCAGTTGTTCCCGCTCGTCGGCGACCTGCCGGTCGCGCTCCCGGTCCTCGTGCCGAACGACCGCGGCCTGGACCGGGCCCTCGCGCTGGGCGCCCGCCGGGTCGCCGTCTTCGCCAGCGCCACCGAGTCGTTCGCCAAGGCCAACCTCAACCGCACGGTCGACGAGGCGCTGGCGATGTTCGAGCCGGTGGTGGCGAGGGCGAAGGCTCAGGACGTCCAGGTCCGCGGCTACTTGTCGATGTGCTTCGGCGACCCGTGGGAGGGCGCGGTCCCGGTCCCCCAGGTCGTCCGGGTCTGCCGGGCCCTGCTCGACATGGGCTGCGACGAGCTGAGCCTGGGCGACACGATCGGGGTGGCGACACCGGGCCATGTCCTCGCGCTGCTCACCGCGCTCACCGAACAGCAGGTCCCCACCGGCGCGTTGGGCGTGCACTTCCACGACACGTACGGCCAGGCGCTCGCCAACACCCTCGCGGCACTCCAGTACGGCGTCACCACGGTCGACGCCTCGGCGGGCGGCCTCGGCGGTTGCCCGTACGCGAAGTCCGCGACCGGAAACCTCGCCACCGAAGACCTCGTGTGGATGCTTCAGGGTCTCGGCATCGACACCGGAGTCGACCTCGGCCGCCTCGTCGCCACGAGCGCGTGGATGGCCGGACAACTGGGCCGACCCAGCCCTTCCCGCACCGTCCGAGCCCTGTCCCACAAGGAGCAGTGACCTGTCATGGACCACCGTCTCTCCCCAGAGCTGGAGGAACTCCGCCGTACGGTCGAGGAGTTCGCCCACGACGTCGTCGCCCCCAAGATCGGCGACTTCTACGAGCGGCACGAGTTCCCGTACGAGATCGTCCGCGAGATGGGCCGCATGGGCCTGTTCGGGCTGCCGTTTCCCGAGGAGTACGGCGGCATGGGCGGCGACTACCTCGCCCTCGGCATCGCGCTGGAGGAACTCGCGCGCGTCGACTCGTCGGTGGCGATCACGCTGGAGGCGGGCGTCTCCCTGGGCGCGATGCCGGTCCATCTGTTCGGCACGGAGGCCCAGAAGCGGGAATGGCTGCCCCGCCTGTGCACGGGCGAGATGCTCGGCGCGTTCGGCCTCACCGAACCGGACGGCGGCTCGGACGCGGGCGCGACGCGTACGACGGCCCGCCTCGACGAGGCGACGGACGAGTGGGTGATCAACGGCACCAAGTGCTTCATCACCAACTCCGGCACGGACATCACGGGCCTGGTGACGGTCACGGCGGTGACGGGCCGGGGGCCGGACGGCAGGCCGCTGATCTCGGCGATCATCGTCCCGTCGGGCACCCCGGGCTTCACGGTCGCGGCGCCGTACTCGAAGGTCGGCTGGAACGCCTCGGACACCCGCGAGCTGTCCTTCTCCGACGTGCGGGTCCCGGCGGCGAACCTGCTGGGCGAGGAGGGCCGGGGCTACGCCCAGTTCCTGCGCATCCTCGACGAGGGCCGTATCGCCATCGCGGCGCTGGCGACGGGCCTCGCCCAGGGCTGTGTGGACGAGTCGGTGAAGTACGCGCGGGAGCGCCACGCCTTCGGCCGGCCCATCGGCGCCAACCAGGCCATCCAGTTCAAGATCGCCGACATGGAGATGAGGGCCCACACCGCCCGCCTCGCCTGGCGCGACGCGGCGTCCCGCCTGGTGTCGGGCGACCCCTTCAAGAAGGAGGCGGCCCTGGCGAAGCTGTACTCCTCGACGATCGCGGTGGACAACGCCCGCGAGGCCACCCAGATCCACGGCGGCTACGGCTTCATGAACGAGTACCCGGTCGCCCGCATGTGGCGTGACTCCAAGATCCTGGAGATCGGCGAGGGCACGAGCGAGGTCCAGCGGATGCTGATCGCGAGGGAGTTGGGCCTGACGGGCTGAACCCCCTCGCCGACGACGGTACGCGGCCGCACGGAGAGCCAGGGGCGTCCTCACGGAACGGCGCCTCCGCGGCCGCGCCCCGCGCCTCCGCGGCCGCGCCCGGGGCGCGCCCGGAGCCCTCGGTCACCTCGATCGCGAACCCGCCGTTCCTCGTCAGAGGCCCAGCACCCCCGCCAACACCCCCGTCGGCGCCAGCACCACCACAACAACCCAGCCCCAGTACCGCCCTGTGGAAGCCCCCGTTCGCTCCCTCATCAGCAGGTTCACCGAAATCCACAACCCGAGGAAGACCGCCCACATCGGCACGAGCAGCAGCGCCCACGGCAACATGCCGTCGTTGTCCGTGGGTTCACGGCCGGTCAGTCCCAACGCCGCGAGGGGGTAGTTCCTCGCGAACTGCATGAGGAGCCACAGGGGGACGACGGCGACGACTCCCAGGACGAGGTTGGCGGTGACGGGGAGCACCCAGGAGAGGCGCGGCAGGTGGGGCCGACGGGGTGAAGTCGCAGGTTCTGTACGGGAGTTCATCGGCGTCATCGTTCAGGCTCCCTCCCGCGGACCTCACCGCTCGTGACTCGTGTCACAAGCCCCGCGGGCATCGCCCCCTGCGGGTCGGGAACAGGTACCGGGTGCCCTCTGGACAAAATAGAAGGTTAGGCTAACCTAAGCCTGATTCAGCCACCCGCAGGCGCGGCCCCCCAGTGGCCCCCGTACGCATGAAAGCAGACCCATCCCATGTCGAACGCCAGAACCGCCAACTTCTCCCGCCGCGGGCTCCTCGCCACCGGCGGCGCGCTCGGCCTCGGCGCCTTCCTGGCCGCGTGCGGCGACAGCGACTCGAAGGACAGCGGCTCGGACTCGACGGCGCCCGCGAAGGCCTCCGGCCCCTGGACCTTCAAGGACGACCGCGGCACGACCGTGAAGCTGGACAAGTCCCCCGCGAACATCGTCGCGTTCACCGGCGTCGCCGCCGCCCTCCACGACTACGGCATCTCGGTCAAGGGCGTGTTCGGCCCGACCAAGACGGCGGACGGCAAGGCCGACGTCCAGGCCGGCGACATGGACATCAGCAAGGTCACCGTCCTCGGCAACGCGTGGGACCAGTTCAACGTCGAGAAGTACGCGGCCCTCGCGCCCGACGTGCTGATCAGCACGATGTTCGACGACGCCGGGACCCTCTGGTACGTCCCCGAGACGTCGAAGGACAAGATCGCCCAGCTCGCCCCGAGCGTCGGCATCTCCGTCTACGACCGCCTGCTCACCCAGCCGCTCGAGCGCATGTGGGCGCTGGCCGAGTCCCTCGGCGGCGACATGACCGCCGCCAAGGTCACGGACGCCAAGAAGGCCTTCGAGGCGGCCGCCACCCGGCTGCGCGCGGCCGCCAAGGCCAAGCCCGACATCAAGGTGATGGCCGGTTCCGCCAGCGCGGAGCTGTTCTACGTCTCCGGCACCAACCTCTCCATCGACCTGGAGTACTTCAAGTCCCTCGGCGTGAACTTCGTCGAGCCCCCGGAGAGCGCCAAGAAGCAGGGCGGTGGCTGGTTCGAGTCGCTGAGCTGGGAGAACGTCGACAAGTACAAGGCCGACATCATCATGATGGACGACCGCTCCTCGACCATCCAGCCGGCCGACATCACCGAGGCCACCTGGAAGAAGCTGCCCGCCGTGAAGGCCGGCCAGGTCATCGCGCGCTCCCCCGAGCCGATCCTGTCCTACGACAAGTGCACCCCGCTGCTCACCACCCTCGCCGAGGCGCTGGAGAACGCGAAGAAGGTCAGCTGACCCCGCGCCTGTCCGCTCACACCTTCCTGACTCTCAGGAGCCACAAGTGACCACCGCCGTAGCCGCCCCGTTCCGTTTCTTCTCCCTCCAGGTCGTACGGACGAGGCGGCTCGGCCCGTCTCTGGTCCGGGTCACCTTCGACGGCCCCGACCTCAGGGACTTCCACTCGGACGGACGGGACCAGTCGCTGTCGCTGTTCCTGCCGCCGCCGGGCCGGACCGAGCCCCGTGTGCCGATCGAGCTCGGCGACGGCTGGTGGCAGGGCTGGCGTGAACTCCCGGACGACGTACGGGCGGTGATGCGCTCGTACACGCTCCGCGCCCTGCGGCGGGACGCCGAGGGGCGCACCGCCGAGGTCGACATCGACTTCGTCCTGCACGGCGTGGAGCCCGGCGCGGCCATCGCCGCGGGCCCCGCCTCCCGGTGGGCCTCGCGGGCCGCGGCCGGCGACAAGGTCGTACTGCTGGGCCCGGCGATCGCGGACAACCGGGCGATCCGCTTCCGCCCGCCGCAGGACACCGACCTGGTGGTGATCTGGGGCGACGAGACCGCCGCACCGGCCGCCTGCTCCATTTTGGAGTCACTGCCGGCCGGCACCCGCGCCCGGGTCTGGCTGGAGGTGCCGAACGCCGGCGACGTCCAGGACGTGGTGACGGAGGCGGACGCCGAGATCACCTGGCTGGTGCGGGACGAGAACCGCACCGAGAGCGCCCCCATGGCTCTCAGCGCCCTGCGTGATGCCCAACTCCCGCCCGCCGAGCACCCGTACGTCTGGATCGCCGGCGAGTCCGGGTGCGTGAAGGAGCTGCGCCGGCACTTCGTGCGCGAGCGCGAGTTCGACCGCCGCAGAGTCACCTTCGTCGGCTACTGGCGGCAGGGCCTGACCGAGGAACAGCTGCGCGAGCAGGAGTGACCCGACAGGTCCAACTCGCCTACGGCAGAACTGTGTTCAGAGTGACCGCAGTCACGGCAGGGATCGGGTTTCGTTCGCGTTAATTAGGTTAGGCTAACCTAAGTTGAAGCCGGCTCCGCTTCGCTCCCCCGCCCCACGGACTGTCCCCACCGGAGGACCCGCAATGCGCTCGCACCTGCTCAACGACACGACCGCGGAGCACTACCGCCGCTCCGTGACCGAGGGAATAGAGCGGGTGGCGGCCAAACTCGCCACCACCTCCCGTCCGTTCACCGGCGTCACCGTCGACGCCCTCTCCCCGCGCATCGAAGAGATCGACCTCGACAAGCCGCTGCACGACACCGCCGCGGTCCTCGACGAGCTGGAGGACGTCTACCTCCGGGACGCGGTCTACTTCCACCACCCCCGCTACCTCGCCCACCTCAACTGCCCGGTCGTCATCCCGGCCGTGCTCGGCGAGGCGATCCTCTCCGCCGTCAACTCCTCCCTGGACACCTGGGACCAGTCGGCCGGCGGCACCCTCATCGAACGCAAGCTCGTCGACTGGACCACCGCCCGCATCGGCCTCGGCGAGAACGCCGACGGCGTGTTCACCTCCGGCGGCACCCAGTCCAACCTGCAGGCGCTGCTCCTGGCCCGCGAGGAGGCGAAGCCGGGGCGGGTAGGGCGGGAAGCGGCGGATTCCTTCGCCAAACTGCGCATCTTCGCCTCCGAGGTCAGCCACTTCAGCGTGAAGAAGTCCGCGAAACTGCTCGGCCTCAGCCAGGACTCCGTCGTGTCGATCCCCGTCGGCGCCGACAAGCGCATGCAGACCGTCGCGCTCGCCCGTGAGCTGGAGCGCTGCAAACAGGACGGCCTCGTCCCCATGGCCGTCGTCGCCACCGCCGGCACCACCGACTTCGGCTCCATCGACCCGCTGCCCGAGATCGCCGAGCTGTGCGGCCAGTACGGCGTGTGGATGCACGTCGACGCCGCCTACGGCTGCGGGCTGCTCGCCTCGGTCAAGTACCGCGGCCGTATCGACGGCATCGAGCGCGCCGACTCGGTCACCGTCGACTACCACAAGTCCTTCTTCCAGCCGGTGAGTTCGTCCGCCGTTCTGGTCCGGGACGCCGCCACCCTGCGGCACGCGACCTACCACGCGGAGTACCTCAACCCGCGCCGCATGGTGCAGGAACGTATCCCCAACCAGGTGGACAAGTCCCTCCAGACCACCCGCCGCTTCGACGCCCTCAAGCTGTGGATGACGCTGCGCGTGATGGGCGCCGACGGCATCGGCCAGCTCTTCGACGAGGTGTGCGACCTGGCCGTGGAGGGCTGGAAGCTGCTGGCCGCCGACCCGCGCTTCGACGTCGTGGTCGAGCCGACCCTCTCCACCCTCGTCTTCCGCTGCATCCCGGCCGCCGTCACCGACCCGGCCGAGATCGACCGCGCCAACCTGTACGCCCGCAAGGCCCTGTTCGCCTCCGGCGACGCGGTGGTCGCGGGCACCAAGGTGGGCGGCCGCCACTACCTCAAGTTCACCCTGCTCAACCCCGAGACGACGGTCGACGACATGGCCGCCGTACTCGACCTGATCGCCGGCCACGCCGAGCAGTACCTGGGAGAGTCCCTTGAACGCGCTTCCTGAGCCCACTGGCTCCACGAACAGGACCTACGACTTCGTGGGGATCGGGCTCGGCCCGTTCAACCTCGGCCTGGCCTGCCTCACCGAGCCCATCGACGAACTCGACGGCCTCTTCCTGGACTCGAAGCCCGACTTCGAGTGGCACGCGGGCATGTTCCTGGACGGCGCCCACCTCCAGACGCCGTTCATGTCGGACCTGGTCACGCTCGCCGACCCGACCTCGCCGTACTCCTTCCTCAACTACCTGAAGGAGAAGGGCCGGCTGTACTCGTTCTACATCCGCGAGAACTTCTACCCGCTCAGGGTCGAGTACGACGACTACTGCCGCTGGGCCGCGAACAAGCTGAGCAACGTGCGCTTCGACACGACGGTCACGGAGGTCCGCTACGAGGACGACGTGTACGTCGTGCAGAGCGCCGCCGGCGAGATCTTCCGCGCCCGCCACCTGGTCCTCGGCACCGGCACCCCGCCGTACATCCCCGAGGCCTGCCGGTCCCTGGGCGGCGACTTCATCCACAACTCCCGCTATGTGCAGCACAAAGAAGAGTTGCAGAAGAAGGAGTCGATCACGCTGGTGGGCTCCGGCCAGTCCGCCGCCGAGATCTACTACGACCTGCTCAGCGAGATCGACGTCCACGGCTACCGGCTGAACTGGGTCACCCGCTCGCCGCGCTTCTTCCCGCTGGAGTACACGAAACTCACGCTGGAGATGACCTCCCCGGAGTACATCGACTACTTCCACGCGCTGCCGGAGAAGACCCGCCACCGCCTCACGGCCGAGCAGAAGGGCCTGTTCAAGGGCATCGACGGCGACCTGATCAACGAGATCTTCGACCTGCTCTACCAGAAGAACCTCGGCGGTCCGGTGCCCACCCGGCTGCTCACCAACTCCTCGCTGGACAGCGCCGCTTACGAGAACGGCACGTACACCCTCGGCCTGCGCCAGGAGGAGCAGGGCAAGGACTACGAGCTGGACACCCAGGGCCTGATCCTGGCCACCGGCTACAAGTACGCCGAGCCGGAGTTCCTGAGCCCCGTGCGGAACCGGCTGCGCTACGACTCCCACGGCAGCTTCGACGTCGCCAGAAACTACGCGATCGACGTGACGGGCAGAGGCGTCTTCCTGCAGAACGCCGGCGTCCACACGCACAGCATCACCAGCCCCGACCTGGGCATGGGCCCCTACCGCAACAGCTACATCATCCGTGAGCTGCTCGGCACCGAGTACTACCCGGTCGAGAAGACCATCGCGTTCCAGGAGTTCGCCGTATGACCTTCACCTTCCGCCCTCTCGACCCCCTGCAGGACGCCGAGTTGCTGCACCGGTGGGTCACCCACCCGAAGGCCGCGTTCTGGATGATGCAGGACGCGAAGCTGGAGGATGTCGAGCGCGCGTACATGGAGATCGCCGCCGACGAGCACCACCACGCCCTGCTCGGCCTCCGGGACGGCGTCCCCGCCTTCCTGATGGAGAAGTACGACCCCGCCCACCGCGAGCTGGTCGGCCTGTACGACCCGCAGCCGGGCGATGTCGGCATGCACTTCCTCACCCCCGCGACCGACACCCCCGTGCACGGCTTCACCCGGGCCGTCATCACGGCCGTGATGGCGCACCTCTTCGAGGACCCGGCGGTGGAACGCGTCGTCGTCGAGCCGGACGTGTCCAACAAGGCCGTCCAGGCCCTCAACGAAGCCGTCGGGTTCGTCGCCGACCGCGAGATACAGAAGCCGGAGAAGAAGGCGTTGCTGAGCTTCTGCACCCGGGAGGGCTTCCTCAACAGGCACAGCCTGGCGGCGACGGAGGTGTCCGCATGACCCTCGCCGACGCCGTGGCCCACCTCTCCCCCGAACGCTGGGAGAAGGCCAACCGCCTCCTCGTCCGCAAGGCCCTCGCCGAGTTCGCGCACGAGCGGCTCATCACACCGGAGGCCACCGCCGGCGGCCGCTTCGAGGTCCGCAGCGACGACGGTCTGACCCGGTACGGGTTCACCGCCGACCGCCGCGCCCTCGACCACTGGCAGGTCGACGCCGACTCGATCACCCGTCAACGAGACGGCGTCGACCTCCCCCTCGCCGCCCTGGACTTCTTCATCGAGCTGAAGCAGACCCTGGGCCTGAGCGACGAGATCCTGCCGGTCTACCTGGAGGAGATCTCCTCCACCCTCTCCGGCACCTGCTTCAAACTCACCAAGCCGCAGATCCCGGTCGCCGAGCTCGTCGAAAGCGGCTTCCAGGACATCGAGACCGGCATGACCGAGGGCCACCCCTGCTTCGTCGCCAACAACGGACGGCTCGGCTTCGGCATCCACGAGTACCTGTCGTACGCCCCCGAGACCGCGAGCCCGGTCCGCCTGGTGTGGCTGGCCGCGCACCGCTCGCGGGCGGCGTTCACCGCGGGGGTCGGGATCGAGTACGAGTCCTTCGTTCGCGAGGAGCTGGGCGAGGCCACGGTCGAGCGGTTCTCCCAGGTGCTCAAGGACCGGGGGCTGGACCCGGACGACTACCTCCTCATCCCCGTCCACCCCTGGCAGTGGTGGAACAAGCTCACCGTCACCTTCGCCGCCGAGGTCGCCCGTGGCCACCTCGTGTGCCTGGGCGAGGGCGACGACGAGTACCTGGCCCAGCAGTCCATCCGGACCTTCTTCAACAGCTCGCACCCCGAGAAGCACTACGTGAAGACGGCCCTGTCCGTCCTCAACATGGGCTTCATGCGCGGACTCTCGGCCGCCTACATGGAGGCGACCCCGGCGATCAACGACTGGCTCGCCCAGCTCATCGAGGGCGACCCGGTGCTGAAGTCGACGGGCCTCACGATCATCCGCGAGCGGGCGGCGGTCGGCTACCGGCACCTGGAGTACGAGCAGGCGACGGACCGCTACTCGCCGTACCGCAAAATGCTCGCCGCGCTCTGGCGCGAGAGCCCGGTGGCCTCCCTCCAGGACGGCGAGTCCCTCGCGACCATGGCCTCCCTCGTCCACGTGGACCACGAGGGGGCATCCTTCGCGGGCGCCCTGATCGAGCAGTCCGGGCTGCCGCCGACGGAGTGGCTGCGCCGCTACCTGCGGGCGTACTTCACCCCGCTGCTGCACAGCTTCTACGCCTACGACCTGGTGTTCATGCCGCACGGTGAGAACGTCATCCTGGTCCTGAAGGACGGCGTGGTCCAGCGCGCGATCTACAAGGACATCGCCGAGGAGATCGCCGTCATGGACCCGGAGGCGGTGCTGCCGCCGACGGTCGAGCGACTGCGCGTCGAGGTCCCGGAGGACAAGAAGCTCCTGTCGATCTTCACGGACGTCTTCGACTGCTTCTTCCGCTTCCTCGCCGCGAACCTCGCCACCGAGGGGATCGTCGAGGAGGACGACTTCTGGCGCACGGTCGCCGAGGTCACCCGCGACTACCAGCGCTCGGTGCCCGAACTCGCCGACAAGTTCAAGCAGTACGACATGTTCGCCCCCGAGTTCGCGCTGTCCTGCCTCAACCGCCTCCAGCTGCGCAACAACATGCAGATGGTGGACCTCGCGGACCCGGCCGGCGCACTGCAGCTGATCGGCAACCTGGAGAACCCGATCGCGGGGCTGTAGCCACCGCACCGCCCCCACAGACGGACGGGCACCCCGGAGTACGGTCCCCCGGGGTGCCCGTCATCGTGTCCGCCCGAACTACCCGACGGGCCAGGGAACCTGCGGCGACCGGTAGTACCCGATCCCCAGCGCGTCCCACCGCGGCCCCTGCGCGGCGAGCCGCACCTTGTAGCCGTCCCAGTCGTGCGTGGCCGCAGGCGACCAGCCGAGCTCGGCGGCGCCCGCGAGACGCGGGAAGGCCATGTACTCGATGTGCGCGCCGGTCACGATCGTCTCCGTCCACAGCGGCGCCTCGACGCCCTTGACGGCCTCGGGCGGCGCCCCCGGCAGATAGCTGCCCGGATCCCAGTCGTAGGAACGCTTCACGTCGACGTAGCCCGCCCAGGACAGCCCCAGCGGAGTGTTCGCGTCGTACTTCATGTCGAGGTAGATCCGGTCGGCCGGGGACAGGATCAGCCCGGTCCCGTTCTGCGCGGCCTTGGCGACCTGCGCCTTCTCCGCCGCGCTCGTGGAGTCCAGACCCCAGTACTGGGCGAGCGCCCCCTTCGCCGGGGTCGCGCCGGTCAGCTGGTGCCAGCCGACCACCGTCTTGCCGTACTCGGCGACGATCGGCTGCACCCGGTCCATGAACGTGGCGTAGTCCTCGTGGCTGGTGGAGTGCGCCTCGTCGCCGCCGATGTGGAGGTAGCGGCCCGGGGTGAGGGCGGCGAGCTCCCGGACGACGTCGTCCACGAAGTCGTACGTGATCTCCTTCGACACGCACAGCGAGCTGAAGCCGACCTCGGTGCCGGTGTAGAGCGGGGGTGCGACGCCGTCGCAGTTGAGCGCTGCGTAGGAGGCGAGGGCGGCGTTGGTGTGGCCGGGCATGTCGATCTCCGGCACGACCTCCAGATAGCGGGAGGCCGCGTAGCCGAGGATCTCCTGGTAGTCGGCCTTGGTGTAGTAGCCGCCGGGGCCGCCACCCACCTGGGTCGAGCCGCCGTGCGTGGCGAGCCTCGGCCAGGAGTCGACGGCGATGCGCCAGCCCTGGTCGTCGCTGAGGTGCAGGTGCAGCTTGTTGACCTTGTACAGGGCGAGTTGGTCGATGTAGCGCTTGACCTGGTCGACGGTGAAGAAGTGCCGGGAGACGTCGAGCATCGCGCCGCGCCAGCCGTAGCGCGGGGTGTCCGTGATCGTGCCGCCCGCGACCAGCCACGGACCGGGCTGTACGGAGTCCTTCTCGACGGCCGCCGGGAGGAGCTGGCGCAGGGTCTGGACGCCGTGGAAGAGCCCGGCGGGCTTGGCCGCCGTGATGGTGACGCCCTTGCCGCCACTGTCGAGACGGTAGCCCTCTGCGCCGAACGGACCCTTGCCCAGGCGCAGTCGGATGCCACCCTTGCCGTGCGTGGTGACCGGCAGACGGTAGCCGGTCGAGGGGCGCAGGACGGCCGCGAGGTAGGCGCCGATGCGGCGGACCTCGCCGGAGTCGTCCACGCGTATGTGTGTGTCGCGGGTGAGGCGGTACGGCGATCCGCCGGGGGTGACCGACGCGGGCGCCGGGACGATCCGGTCGAGCGGAAGCGCGTTCTGTGCGGTGGGAGTCGGGGTCGCGCCGACGGCGGAGACACTCGCCGCCGCGACGAGCAGCAGCGAGCCGAGAAGGCGGGTCGTTCTGTGGTGCTGTCTCACCTACGGTCCCTTCCTGAAGCCCGGACAGGTATGGACCAACTCTCCCTCAGAACCAGTGAAACAATCCCCTCATGGCGGAAATCCTCCAGAAGGACGGCACTTGGGTCTTCGACGGCGACGCCCTGCGACTGACCCCGGGAAGAGACAAGAACGTCGGCCTGCTCCGCAAGACACTGGGTGAACTCGTCGTTCCGCTGGGCGCGTTGGCGGGCGTCTCCTTCGAGCACGGGAAGAAGACCGGACGGCTCAGGCTGCGCCTGCGCGACGGCTCCGACCCGCTGCTGCACGCGACCGGCGGCCGGCTCGCCGAGCCGCACGACCCGTACCAGCTGGTCGTCGAGTCCGACCGCTACGGCGTCGCCGAGTACTTGGTGGAGGAGGTCCGCAACACCCTGCTCCTGGACGAGGTTCCGGCCGACCCGGTCGACGCCTACCTTCTGCCGGGCCCGGCCGTGCCGCTCTCCGTGTCCGCCGGGGACGGCACCGCGAGCTTCGACGGCGAGCAGATCCGCCTGGAGTGGAACTGGAAGACCGAGGACGCCAAGGCCGCCGCCGGCCCCCGTACCCTCGCGGTCACCGACCTCACCGCCGTGGAGTGGCATCCGGCGGCGGGCCTGGAGAACGGCTACCTCCGCTTCACCGTGAAGAACGCCCCGACCAAGGCCCCGCCCAAGTACGACCCCAACTCCGTGGAGCTGTGGGGCTTCAAGAAGGACCCGCTGATGGCCCTGGTCGCGGCGGCCGTCCAGGCCCGGCTCCCGCATCCGGCGGCGGCCCCCAAGGACGTACGACCGCAGGAACCCCGGTCACTCCTCGCACCCGCGCCCGCCCCCGCCGAGGACGGCCATGACGCCCTTCTGCGACGGCTGCGCGAGCTCGGCGAGCTGCACCGCACGGGGGTACTGACGGACGATGAGTTCGCCATGGCCAAGCAGGCGATCCTCAAGCGGATGTAGTCGTCCGGGACTCGAGGACCGCCGGCTCTTGGTGCGCCCCGCCTTCCGGGCACACCCGTGGCCTACTTGGCCTTGCGTGCCACCGTGAAGTGGTCGATCCGGTCACCCGTCTCGGCGATGCCCTGCACCTTCAGCGTGGTGTAGTGGCCCTTCGGAGCGGGCGTGACGTCCACCCGCAGGAACGAGTAGTCGAGGTAGCGCACCCGGGACCAGGCGACGGTCTCGTTCTGCTTGCCGTCCTTGAGGTTGACGAACGAGGCCACGGAGTCCGCCTCGTTCTCGTGGCCCTCGTAGGAGTCCGGGGCGCTGAACGCGTACAGGCTGCGGCCCGCCGCACCCGCCGTCACGTACACCACACCCTCGGTCTCGGGGTACGCCGTGCCTCCGATCGGCAGCTTCTTGGCGACCTCGTTCCCCTTGATGACGTCCGTGCGCTCGTACTGGTGGTTGTGGCCGTTGATGACGAGGTCGACCGTGTACTTCTCGAACAGCGGCACCCACTCCTGGCGCACGCCCCCCTCCGAGGCGTGCGCGGTGGAGGTGCAGTAGGCGCAGTGATGGAAGAACACGACGACGAAGTCGACGTCCGGCGAGGCGCGGAACTTCTTGAGCTGCGCCTCCAGCCACCTGGTCTGGGTGCCGCCCGAGATGCCGAGGTTGGCCGGGATCTCGAAGGAGATGTCGTTGGCGTCGAGCGAGATGACCGCGGTGTTGCCGTAGACGAAGGAGTAGACGCCCGGGAGGTTCTTCTTGTCGGGCCCGTTGTCCGGCAGGTTCCAGCGGGCCTCCTCGCCGCCGTAGCCGCCCGGCGAGTACCAGGCCTCCATGTCGTGGTTGCCGTACGCCGGCATCCACGGCACGGACTTGGCGACCGACTCGGTCTGGGCGAGGAACTGGTCCCACACGCGCGAGTCGAAGCCGGTGTCGGCGGTCTTGCCCGCGCCTGCCGGGTCGGCGTAGGCGATGTCACCGGCGTGCAGGTGGAAGGCCGGGTTCTGGCCGAGGAGCAGGCTGTTGTTGGCGAGGCCGTGGTAGCCGACGCCCTCGTCGCCGAAGGCGGTGAAGGTGAAGGGCGCCTTGTGGGCGGGGGCGGTGGTGAAGGTGCCGAGGGTGCCGAGCAGGTGGGGCTCGGCGGGGTCGAAGCCGGCATGGCCGACGCCGTAGTAGTACGTCTTGCCGGGGCGGAGGTTCGTCAGCTCGGCGTGCAGGTAGTACTGCGTGTGGTCGGCGCTCGCGCCCACGCCGGCCGGGGTGTACAGGGTGCGTACCTCGGCCTCGATCCTGCGGGAGAGGTCCCAGGGTTGGGCGCCGATCCGGATGAAGGGCTTCTTGACGGTGACCGGAACCTGCCAGGAGACGGTGATCTCCGTGCGGGGGTCGTTGCCGTAGGCGAGGTGGCGGCCGAAGGGGGCGACGAGGGCGCCGTCGACGGTCTCGGTGCGGGTGGCAGTGGCCGGGGTCGCTGCCTGTGCGGTGGCACCGGGCACGAAGGCGCCGCCCGCGACGGCGCCCAGCGTGACCGCGCCGCCCCTGATCATCGTGCGCCGCGAGAATCTGGTGCGGAGGTATTCGTGCTGCTCCGCCATGCTCATGCGCTCGGCGAGCCGCTCCGGTACTCCCATGCGAGGAATGTCCATGGCGTCTGAAACTCGTCCCCTCAGGCGACGAAGCGCGGGACGCCGCATGGACAGCGCACGAACAGGCGCTCATGACAGGTTCAACGTTCTTTCAAAGATCCTCAACAGACCGCTGCCCGAAATCGGGCAGGTTTCTTGCGAAAGTGCCGTCGGTACCCCAGGATCTACCGGGTGCACGACGAACTTGTTGATCATCTGACGCGATCCACGCCCCTCAGCCGGGGCGAGGCGCTGCGGGTGGTCCAGGACGTTCTCGCCTACTTCGACGAGACGACCGAGGAGTACGTCCGTCGCCGCCACCGCGAGCTCCAGGCGCAGGGCCTGGTGAACGCGGAGATCTTCGGACGGATCGAGGCGGACCTGAAATACCGCACGGTGGCGCCACCGGAGCTCACGCTCCGGCAGCTGCGGCGAATCGTCTACGGCTGAGCCGAGCCGGCCGCCGCCCACCGGGCCCTACCAGAGGAATACGTATATATGTGCGGAATCGTCGGATACATCGGGAAGCGTGACGTCGCGCCTCTGCTCCTGGAGGGCCTGCAGCGCCTGGAGTACCGCGGCTACGACTCGGCCGGCATCGTCGTCAGCTCCCCGAAGGCCGCCGGTCTGAAGATGGTCAAGGCCAAGGGCCGGGTCCGCGACCTGGAGGCCAAGGTCCCCGCCCGCTTCAAGGGCACGACCGGCATCGCCCACACCCGCTGGGCCACCCACGGCGCCCCCTCCGACGTGAACGCCCACCCGCACCTCGACGCCGAGGGCCGGGTCGCCGTCGTCCACAACGGCATCATCGACAACGCCTCCGACCTGCGCCGCAAGCTGGAGGCGGACGGCGTCGAGTTCCTCTCCGAGACCGACACCGAGGTCCTCGTCCACCTGATCGCCCGCTCGCAGGCCGAGAAGCTGGAGGACAAGGTCCGCGACACCCTGCGGGTCGTCGAGGGCACGTACGGCATCGCCGTCATGCACGCCGACTTCCCCGACCGCATCGTGGTCGCCCGCAACGGCTCCCCGGTCGTCCTCGGCATCGGCGAGAAGGAGATGTTCGTCGCCTCGGACATCGCCGCCCTGGTCGCCCACACCCGGCAGATCGTCACTCTCGACGACGGTGAGATGGCCACCCTCAAGGCCGACGACTTCCGCACGTACACCACCGAGGGCACCCGTACGACGGCCGAGCCGACCACCGTGGAGTGGGAGGCCGCCTCGTACGACATGGGCGGCCACGACACCTACATGCACAAGGAGATCCACGAGCAGGCCGACGCCGTGGACCGCGTGCTGCGCGGCCGCATCGACGACCGCTTCTCCACCGTGCACCTCGGCGGCCTGAACCTGGACGCCCGCGAGGCGCGCCAGATCCGCCGCGTGAAGATCCTCGGCTGCGGCACCTCGTACCACGCGGGCATGATCGGCGCCCAGATGATCGAGGAGCTGGCCCGCATCCCCGCCGACGCCGAGCCGGCCTCGGAGTTCCGCTACCGCAACGCGGTCGTCGACCCCGACACCCTCTACGTCGCCGTCTCCCAGTCCGGTGAGACGTATGACGTGCTGGCGGCCGTCCAGGAGCTGAAGCGCAAGGGCGCGCGGGTTCTCGGCGTGGTGAACGTGGTCGGCTCGGCGATCGCCCGCGAGGCCGACGGCGGCATCTACGTCCACGCCGGCCCCGAGGTCTGCGTGGTGTCCACCAAGTGCTTCACCAACACGACCGTCGCCTTCGCGCTGCTCGCCCTGCACCTGGGCCGCACCCGCGACCTGTCCGTCCGGGACGGCAAGCGGATCATCGAGGGGCTGCGGAAGCTCCCCGCGCAGATCTCCGAGATGCTGGAGCAGGAGGACGAGATCAAGAAGCTGGCCGCGGAGTACGCCGAGGCCCGTTCGATGCTCTTCATCGGCCGCGTCCGGGGCTACCCGGTGGCCCGTGAGGCCTCCCTGAAGCTGAAGGAGGTCTCGTACATCCACGCCGAGGCCTACCCGGCCTCCGAGCTCAAGCACGGCCCGCTGGCCCTCATCGAGCCGGCCCTCCCCACGGTCGCGATCGTCCCCGACGACGACCTCCTCGAGAAGAACCGCGCCGCCCTGGAGGAGATCAAGGCCCGCAGCGGCAGGATCCTCGCGGTCGCCCACCAGGAGCAGGAGAAGGCCGACCAGACGATCGTGGTCCCGAAGAACGAGGACGAGCTGGACCCGATCCTGATGGGCATCCCGCTCCAACTCCTCGCCTACCACACGGCATTGGCCCTGGGCCGGGACATCGACAAGCCGAGGAACCTCGCCAAGTCGGTCACGGTGGAGTAAGCGCCCCTAAAGGGGCGCGGGGAACTGCGCGAGCAACCACAACGCACCCGCAGAGGCCGAACAAGGGAACGGACCCCCACGTGTTGCCACCAAGCACGGGGGGTCCGCTCTCATCGCCGGGAGCCGCCCAACCCCCAGCCGGCGCAGCTAACCGGTGGCCGTCACGCCCCGGCGAGCAGCACGTCGCGGAACAGCCGTCGGCCAGTGGGCCAGGGCCGCGGTCGCCGCGTACCAGGCCACCGCTCCCGCAGCGACGGCGAACCAGCCCCCGGCCTTGGCGAGACTCCCGTTGTCGGCGAAGTTCGCGACAGCGAGCAGCACCAACGACACGACGAACAACCCGTAGGTTCCCTTGGCGAGTTGGTCGCCCGCGGCGACGGTGAGGGACAGCGCCACAAGGGCGAACAGCAGCAGGAACAACCCGGCCGCGTTGGCAGACACCTGGTTGTCGGCCGAGACGGCCCACGTGAACCAGAGGGCGCCGAGCGCCGAGAAAGACGTACCGGTGAGGGCGTCGCGGTCGCGGAACGCCATGAGTCCGGCGACGAACAGGGCGACTCCGCCCACGTACTGGGCAATTGACACGGCGTCGGCCGCCGTCACGCCGTCGATCACTTCGGTGTATCCGAGGCCCACGGCCAACAGGGTGATGCCGAGAGCGAGTCGGCCGACGGTCGTGGTGGTGCTTCCCGCAGAGACGTCATTGTCCACGGCGGGCTCCCTTCGTGCATGTGCAGTTGTGCGGTGAGCGATATATGCCCTTCACAAAGGCACAAACACCTCTACGCGCCAGTAGATTTATGCGCTGCACAAGGGAGTTCAGCCGTTTTCACAGCCATCTCACCTGGGAGGACGACCAGTTACGGAATGACGACGACCGGCCGCTTCGCTCGCTTGGCGAGCCGCCCGGCGACGGAGCCGAAGATGCGCCCGACGATGCCGTGGGTGGAGCCGACGACGATCGCGTCCGCCTCGTACTCCCGCCCGACCTCCTCGAGCTCGTGGCAGATGTCGCCACCGCGCTCGACGAGGATCCAGGGCACCTCCGCGAGGTACTCCGCGCAGGCGAGCTCGAGGCCGAGCACCTCGGTGCGGTGGTCCGGCACGTCGACGAAGACCGGTGGCTCGCAGCCCGCCCACACGGTGGTGGGCAGCCGGTTGGCGACATGGACGATGATCAGGCCCGACCCGGAGCGATGCGCCATACCGATGGCGTACGCGAGGGCGCGCTCACTGGACGTGGAGCCGTCGAAGCCCACCACGACGCCGTGCTTGAAGGCGGGGTCGCAGGATTGGCGTGGCTCTTCCGCCGCCAGGGGCTCGGCCGCCGTGGGGTCGGCGACGGGCCGCTTGCGGTCCGCGGGTTCGAAGAATTCGTGACCGGCCATGGCTGTCTCGGCGTTGTGATCCTTTTATGGGTGGGCCGACAGTGTGCGGCGGAGTCTGTGTCCGGGAATCATCTTCCCAACCCCATACCCCCAAGGGTACGGCGGCACGCCTCCTTAGCCCAGATCGCGCCCACGGTGCGTGGGGGTTCCAGGGAGCATGCACGAGGGTGCGCCCGTAACGCAATGGTTGCTGCGCTGTACAGGCGGTTTGCACAGGATTCACGTACCGGCCGGACTGTCCCGGCGGAAAACCGGACGCACAGTGACCGACGGATCGAACACGCGTTGAACCCCCTGAGCCACGCCACAGGGAGTACGCCATGTCCGGACCGCAACCCCCCGCCCGGGACTCCTCCACCGATGTCGTCCGCTGGGCGGCCTTCAGCTGTGTCCTGGTCCCCGTGGTCCTCCTCTGGTACGGCACCTCCCTCGCCGGCGCCACGGGCACCGCCCTCGGTCTCGCGGCCGTCACCGCGGTCTGCCGTATCCTCCTGCGCCAGTCGGAGCGTGGCGCGGCCCGCCTCCTCGACGAGGAACGCACCCCGCATCGCGGCCGCCACCACAGGACCGGATCGGGGTCACACAGAGGCGGACGTCACAGCGGGGGAAATACACCGGTCGGCTGACCGGTTTCCGCGCACGCGCCCGACTCTTTTCAGCCAACTTCCGGACACCGCGCATCCCTTGCCCCAACCACCCCCCAACCCCCGTTCCACCTGCACGGAAAGGGCCTGGGGCACCCCGCGCACCCTACGTGGATTGGCCACGGCGACAAGGCGCACTTCCCTGCACGCCCCACGAGTGCAACGCTTCGTGATCGAATGCTTCACGCCAAGTTGCCAAGTCGACAATGTGCCGGATGACCAACTGGTCTCTCCGGCACCACGGGACGCAGTAGATTCGATCTTGACTGTCTTACGGCGGGGGACTCGTGCAGGACCGAGGGGAAACGTGCAGGAGCGACACAACCGAGGAGCCGCGACCACCGAGGGGGGCTTAGCAGTATGAGCCACGACTCCACTGCCGCGCCGGAAGCCGCGGCCCGGAAACTTTCCGGGCGACGCCGCAAGGAGATCGTCGCGGTGCTGCTGTTCAGCGGCGGCCCCATCTTCGAGAGTTCCATACCGCTGTCGGTGTTCGGGATCGACCGCCAGGACGCCGGCGTGCCGCGCTACCGCCTGCTGGTCTGCGGCGGCGAAGAAGGCCCGCTGCGGACCACAGGGGGCCTGGAACTCACCGCGCCGCATGGCCTGGAGGCGATCTCCCGGGCGGGCACCGTCGTCGTGCCGGCCTGGCGTTCGATCACCTCCCCGCCACCGGAGGACGCGCTCGACGCACTGCGCCGGGCGCACGAGGAGGGGGCCCGCATCGTGGGCCTGTGCACCGGCGCCTTCGTGCTGGCTGCGGCGGGCCTGCTGGACGGCCGCCCGGCCACCACCCACTGGATGTACGCACCGACGCTCGCCAAGCGCTATCCGTCGGTGCATGTCGACCCGCGTGAGCTGTTCGTGGACGACGGCGATGTGCTGACGTCCGCGGGTACGGCGGCCGGAATCGACCTCTGTCTGCACATCGTGCGGACGGACCACGGCAACGAGGCGGCCGGTGCGCTGGCCCGACGCCTGGTGGTCCCCCCGCGCCGAAGCGGCGGCCAGGAGCGCTACCTCGATCGATCTTTACCAGAGGAGATCGGCGCCGACCCGCTCGCCGAGGTCGTCGCCTGGGCGCTGGAGCACCTCCACGAGCAGTTCGACGTGGAGACGCTCGCCGCGCGCGCGTACATGAGCCGGCGTACGTTCGACCGCCGGTTCCGCTCGCTGACGGGCAGCGCGCCGCTGCAGTGGCTGATCACCCAGCGGGTGCTTCAGGCACAGCGCCTGCTGGAGACGTCGGACTACTCGGTGGACGAGGTCGCGGGCCGCTGCGGCTTCCGCTCGCCGGTGGCGCTGCGCGGGCACTTCCGCCGCCAGCTGGGTTCGTCGCCGGCCGCGTATCGCGCGGCCTACCGCGCGCGGCGACCGCAGGCCGAGCGGCAGCCGGATCCCGAGAGTGCGGCCGGGCCGCCGAGCGCGCCCTCTCCGCTGCACCCCGAGAGCGGCGGCCCGGTACCGCCCCAGACCCGCCGCACGGCACCGCCGAGCCCGGTCGGGACGTCCGCGTCCCTGTCCTCGTCCTCGGACAACGGGCGCGAGGCGTATGCGGGGAGCCGGGCGAGTCTGCCGGGGCAGCGCAGCGGGATGTGAGGTTCGGTCGGGTGGGGGCGGGCCCGGGGCGGTTTCGCCCCCGCCGCCCCTACCCGACCCATCCCGGGGGCTGCCGCCCCCGGCCCCCGCTTCGGCCCTGAACGGCCCTCACCCTCAAACACCGGACGGGCTGGGCAACGCCGACCGACGCTGAACACGGCCGCCAGCTGGGCAACGCGAACCGGCGATGCCTCCACCGCCCCCTTCGGGTGGGTGGGGGTTGGTGACGGCTGCTGTCGCCCTGCCCCCCTCCCAGACGGGCCGGGCAACGCCGACCGACGCTGAACACGGCCGCCCCCTCCCGGTAGGTGAGGGCTGGGGATGGTTGCTCTCGGTCTCGGACACAGGGCGGGGTGAGGGGTGCCGCGCCTCTCGAGTGACCGAGTCGGGTGGTGGGTGGGCAAAGGCCGGGGGTCTGGGGGCGGAGCCCCCAGTCGCGGGCCGAGCCCCCAGTAGCGCTCGCATCTACACCGGGGACCACAAAAGCGCACGCCAGCCTTAGGGTGGTCGCATGAACGATCGCATGGTGTGGATCGACTGCGAGATGACCGGCCTCTCGCTGTCCGACGACGCGCTCATCGAGGTTGCCGCCCTCGTCACCGACTCCGAGCTGAACATCCTCGGCGACGGTGTCGACATCGTCATCCGTCCGCCGGACCGGGCGCTGGAGACGATGCCGGAGGTGGTGCGTCAGATGCACACCGCGTCCGGTCTCCTCGAGGAGCTGTCCGGCGGCACGACGCTCGCGGACGCCGAGGCGCAGGTCCTGGCGTACGTACGCGAGCACGTGAAGGATTCGGGCAAGGCCCCGCTGTGCGGCAACTCGGTCGGCACGGACCGCGGCTTCCTGCTCAGGGACATGCCGACCCTCGAGGACTACCTGCACTACCGGATCGTCGACGTGTCCAGCGTCAAGGAGCTGGCCCGCCGCTGGTACCCGCGCGCCTACTTCAACAGCCCGGAGAAGAACGGCAACCACCGCGCCCTCGCCGACATCCGGGAGTCCATCGCCGAACTGCGCTACTACCGCGAGGCCGTCTTCGTACCGCAGCCGGGACCCGACTCGGAGACCGCGAAGACGATCGCCGCGAAGTACGTCCTGCCTGCGCAGTAGGGGCCCGGAAGGGGCGCCGCCAAAGCCGGGCGCGAGCACCCCCTCGGACCCTGTACACTTTTTCTCGGCCGGTCGGGGAAATCCGAACAGCCGAACATGGTGGGTGTAGCTCAGCTGGTAGAGCACCTGGTTGTGGTCCAGGATGCCGCGGGTTCAAGTCCCGTCACTCACCCTCAGTCATCAGCCGGTGGCCTTGGAAACAAGGTCACCGGCTGAAGTCGTTTCCGGCGGCCGTGAGGTGCGTTCGGGCGCCGAACGTCCTTCGGGCCGTGGGCCGATGTGCCAGAAGGTGCTCCCCGCCGGGCCGGCACAAGGGCCACTGCTCCGCTACTCCGCCGACCCGGCGAACGCCGCCCGAAGCGCGGTGCGCTCTTAGGGTGGGCGGATGTCCGAGCCCCGCGTGTCCGCCGAGTTCTTCTCCACTCCGCGCCTGGACCTCCTTCCCCTGCGCGTCGAGCACGCCGAGGAGATGGCCGCCGTACTGTCCGATCCGGCCCTGCACACCTTCATCGGCGGCGCACCCCACTCCCCCGGCGCCCTGCGGGCCCGCTACGAGCGGCTGGTCGCCGGGGCGCCCGATCCGGCCGTCTCCTGGTGCAACTGGGTGCTGCGGTCGCGTGCCGAGGGGCGCCTCGTCGGCACGGTCCAGGCGACCGTCACCCAGGGAGGCGCCGGGCACACCGCGGAGATCGCCTGGGTGGTCGGGACTCCCTGGCAGGGACGCGGGTTCGCCTCCGAGGCGGCGCTGGCGCTCGTGGAGTGGCTCGGGCGGGGCCCCGTACGGACGGTCGTCGCCCACATCCACCCCGAGCACCTCGCGTCGGCGGCGGTCGCCACGGCGGCCGGACTGGCGCCGACCGAGGAGGAACAGGACGGCGAACGGCGCTGGCGGCTGCTGCTGGGCGACTGAGCCCGCCGCCCGCCACGCCGACGTCAACTCCCCCACGCCGCCTAAGCGTTCACCCGGATCCGCACGCGGGGTCCGCGCGACGGGAGTGGGGGCGCATTGTCCCCTTATGGGTTGTTCATGAGGTTGGGAGGCACACCATGCCGACCCGACACATTCCCCGGTTGCGGCCGCTGACCTGGGTGATCCTCGCGTTCAACCTGGCCATGCTGCTGTGGCTGGTGATCTCCCTGTACGCGGCGAGCGAAGAGGGCAGGACGTGCGTCGGGGACCTGTGCCAGGACGCCAACGACCGGCCCTCCCTCGTCGGCGCCTGGCTCGTCATCCTCTTCTGGCTGGTGGGAGCCGTGGTTCTCGGCGTCGCCTGGCTGGTCACCCACCGCACCGAGCAGCCGCGAGGACGGCACAGGCGGTGACCGGTATCAGGACGACTTCCGCGTCACCAGCTCTGTCGCCAGGACCACCTGCCTGCGCTCCAGCTCCCGGGTGACCGCCGGGCGGCGGTCCGCGATCTCGGTCAGGAGCAGGTCGATCATCCTGCGCCCCATCTCCTCTATGGGCTGGCGGACGCTGGTCAGGGGCGGGTCCATGTGGCGGGCGATGGCCGAGTCGTCGTAGCCGACCAGCGCCACGTCGTCGGGGATACGGCGGCCCTCCTCGCGCAGGACCTGGCGGGCACCGGCCGCCATCACGTCCGAGCCCGCGAAGACCGCGTCCAGGTCGGGGCGGCGGGTCAGCAGCTCGGTCATCGCGCGCCGGCCACCCTCCTCGGTGAAGTCGCCCGGCTGGATCAGCTGCTCGTCCACCTCGTGGCCCGCGCCGAGCAGGGCGTCGCGGTAGCCGTCGACGCGCCGCTGGGCGCCGTACACGTCGAGGCGGCCGGTGATGTGGGCGACCGCGTGGCAGCCGCGGGCCAGCAGGTGCTCGACGGCCGAGCGGGCACCGCCGTAGTTGTCGGAGTCGACCGAGGGCAGGGTCTCCGCGGCGGATCTCGGGCCGCTGATCACAGCCGGAATCTCCAGCTGGGAGAGGAGGTCGGGCAGCGGGTCGTCGGCGTGCACGGACACCAGCAGGACACCGTCGACCCGGTGTGCGGCGAGGTACTGGGCGAGACGGGCCCGCTCCCGGTCGTTGCCCGCGAAGATCAGCAGCAGTTGCATCTGCGTGTCGGACAGCTCGGCCCCGACACCCTTGAGCATGTCCGAGAAGTACGGCTCGGCGAAGAAGCGGGTCTCCGGCTCGGGGACGACGAGGGCGATCGCGTCGGTGCGGTTGGCGGCGAGAGCGCGCGCGGCCGTGTTGGGGACGTAGCCGAGCTCGGCGACCGCCGCCTCCACCGCGGCGCGGGTGGCGTCGCTGACGCGGGGCGAACCGTTGATCACCCGGGAGACCGTGCCGCGGCCGACACCGGCACGGGCTGCCACCTCTTCGAGGGTGGGCCGGCCACCGCTCCGGCTCCGCGCTCCGTGGCTTGCCATGGGCTTCGCCCTCCCGTCGACCCTTGCGTTGGCCTGGAATCTAACAGTCCTGCCGGAGGGGAGCCCGCCCCTGGTCGGCTCCCGGGTTTCCGCAGGAAGACAGTCGGGGGTGGCCGGATAGCGATCCCCGGGTTCCAGTTAACAGCCCGATAACTGAACGCATCTCTCCGCTCCAAGTCCCTTGACACCCCCGCTCGGACCGACGACGCTTCAACACATCACCGGTGGGAGCGCTCCCACGGTACCTGACACATACACATCCCGCACGTTCCCCGCCCGAGCCGCAGCTAGAACTAACGGGCCCAACAATGCAGTTGGCCGGGGGGTCGGCACGTCAGGGCAACAGGAGGACGCAATGCGAGCACGTACCCGAATCGCCCGCAAGACGATGGTCCTCGCGGCCGTCGCCGCGCTGGGCTCCGGGCTGCTGGCCGGCTGTGCCGACGACGGAGACGACGGCGGCGACGGCTCGTCTTCGGGCGAAGGCGGCGCCGGCAAGACCACGATCACCCTGGGCCTCTTCGGAACCCAGGGCTTCAAGGAAGCCGGCCTCTACGCCGAGTACGAGAAGCTGAACCCGAAGATCAAGATCGCGGAAAACGTCGTCGAGCGGAACGAGAACTACTACCCCGCTCTCGTCAACCACCTGACCACCAACAGCGGCCTGCAGGACATCCAGGCCGTCGAGGTCGGCAACATAGCCGAGGTCGTGAACACCCAGGCCGCGAAGCTGACGGACCTGTCCAAGGTGTCGGGCGTCCAGTCGAGCAACTGGCTGGACTGGAAGTGGAAGCAGGCCACCACCAAGGACGGCCAGACCGTCGGTCTCGGCACCGACGTCGGCCCGATGGCCATCTGCTACCGCAAGGACCTGTTCGAGCAGGCCGGTCTGC
This sequence comes from Streptomyces sp. MMG1533, assembly GCF_001279775.1. Lineage (GTDB taxonomy): Bacteria > Actinomycetota > Actinomycetes > Streptomycetales > Streptomycetaceae > Streptomyces. The sequence continues at coordinate 29,145 of NZ_LGDG01000288.1, forward strand.
CGTCCGACCGCGCGGAGGTCGGCAAGCTGTGGGCGGGCAGCTGGGACAAGTTCGTCGAGGTGGGCAAGGACTACCAGGCGAAGGCGCCGAAGGGCACCACCTTCCTGGACTCCCCCGGTGGTCTGCTGAACGCGATCGTCAGCGGTGAGAGCGAGAAGTTCTACGACGCCTCCGGCGAGGTCATCTACAAGACCAACCCGGCCATCAAGGACGCCTTCGACCTGACCGCGCAGGCCGCCGAGGACGGTCTGATCGGCAACCAGACACAGTTCCAGCCCGCCTGGGACACGACGATCGCCAACAGCAAGTTCGCCGCGATGTCCTGCCCGCCGTGGATGCTCGGCTACATCAAGGGCAAGTCGAAGCCCGAGGCGGCCGGCAAGTGGGACGTGGCCACGTCGCCCAAGCCCGGCAACTGGGGCGGCACCTTCCTCGCCGTGCCGAAGTCCGGCAAGCACACCGAGGAAGCGGCGAAGCTCGCCGCGTGGCTTACCGCGCCCGCGCAGCAGGCCAAGCTGTTCGCCAAGCAGGGCAGCTTCCCGAGCGCCCCGGCCGCGTACTCCCTGCCGCAGGTCACCGGTGCGAAGAACACCATGACCGGTGACGCCCCGATCGGCACGATCTTCGCCGAGGCCGCCAAGCAGATCCCGGCCCAGGTGATCGGCCCGAAGGACCAGATCATCCAGCAGGGCCTGACCGACAACGGCGTCATCCTGGTCACCCAGGGCAAGTCGCCCGAGGAGGCCTGGAAGACGGCCACCAAGACCATCGACAACAACCTGGAGAAGTGACCGGTATGGCCACCCGGCACGACACCGCCGCGCCCCCCGCGAAGGAGGGGGGCGCGGCCCCGGGCCGCCCGGCCGCCGATGCCGTGCCCGAGGCGGCCAAGCGCCGGGCCCGGCTGTCCCGCCGCTGGCAGCGGGACATGCGCTGGAGCCCGTACGCTTTCGTCTCGCCGTTCTTCCTGCTGTTCCTCGCGTTCGGCCTGTTCCCGCTGATCTACACCGGCTGGGCCTCGCTGCACACGGTGGAGATGACCGCGCCCACCGACATGGAATGGGCGGGCCTGCGCAACTACACCCGGATCTTCGAGGACGACTTCTTCTGGAACGCGGCGAAGAACACCCTGACCATCGGCATCATCTCCACGGTCCCGCAGCTGCTGATGGCGATGGGCATCGCCCACATCCTCAACTACAAGCTGCGCGCCTCGACCTTCTACCGGGTCATGATGCTCGCGCCGTACGCGACGTCGATCGCCGCCGCGTCCCTGGTGTTCGTGCTGCTCTTCGGCCGCGACTACGGCATGATCAACTGGGCACTGGGTGCCGTCGGCATCGACAACATCGACTGGCAGAACGACAAGTGGGCCTCCCAGATAGCCGTCTCGTCGATCGTGATCTGGCGCTGGACCGGCTACAACGCGCTGATCTACCTGGCCGCGATGCAGGCGATCCCGCAGGATCTGTACGAGTCGGCGGCCCTGGACGGGGCCAACCGCTGGCAGCAGTTCCTCCACGTCACGCTTCCGTCGCTGCGCCCCACGATCCTGTTCACCTGTGTCGTGTCGACCATCGGCGCTTCCCAACTCTTCGGTGAACCGCTGCTGTTCGACGCGAACAAGGGCACCTCCGGCGGCTCCCAGCACCAGTTCCAGACGCTCGGCCTCTACCTGTACGAGCAGGGCTGGGTCAACCAGCACCTGGGCCGCGCCTCGGCGATCGCCTGGACGATGTTCCTGATCCTCATCGTGATCGGGATCGTCAACTACGTCATCTCGCGCCGGCTGCGCGCCAGTAGTTAGGAGAACCGGCCGTGACGACGACACTGACTCCGGTGGATACGACCGACCAGAAGCCGAAACGCGTACGACGGCCCAAGTCGGCCCGCGCGGGCGGGCAGATGCACGCCGGCCCGATCGCCTACGTCATCCTCGCCCTGTTCACCATAGGCTCGCTGTTCCCGCTGGTGTGGACGGCGATCGCCGCGTCGCGCGACACCCAGCGCCTGGCGCAGACGCCGCCGCCCTTCTGGTTCGGCTCGAACCTCTTCGACAACCTCGAGATCGCCTGGAAGGACGCCAACCTGGGCGAGGCGTTCATCAACACCACGTTCGTGGCGGGGGTGTCGGCGGTGACGATCGTGTTCCTGTCGACGATCGCCGGGTTCGCCTTCGCCAAGCTGCGCTTCAAGGGCCGGGGCGCGATGATGCTGATCGTGATCGGCACCATGATGGTGCCGCCGCAGCTCAGTGTGATCCCGCTGTACATGATGGTCGCCGAGCTCGGCTGGACCGACCAGCTGAAGGCCGTGATCTTCCCGTCGCTGGTGAGCGCGTTCGGTGTGTTCTTCATGCGGCAGTACCTGATCCAGGCGCTGCCGGACGAGATCATCGAGGCGGCCCGGGTGGACGGCGCGAGCAGCTGGCGGGTGGTGTGGCATGTGGTGTTCCCGGCCGCTCGGCCCGCGATGGCCGTCCTGGGCATGCTGATGTTCGTCCAGACGTGGAACGACTTCCTGTGGCCGTTCCTGGTCCTGACCCAGACCGGCAGCCCGACCGTGCAGGTCGCGGTCGCCGGCCTCGGCCGGGGCTTCACGCCCGACCAGTCGCTGATCATGGCGGGCGCGCTGCTGGGCACACTGCCGCTGCTGCTCGTCTTCGCCATCTTCGGCAAGCAGATCGTGGGCGGCATCATGCAGGGCGCGGTCAAGGGCTGAGGCCCTGTTCACCGCTGCATTCGGGGGCCGAGCCACCGCAGCCTCGGCCCCCCTCTTTCCCCTCCCCC
>NZ_LGDG01000289.1 GCF_001279775.1 Streptomyces sp. MMG1533
GGGACCCTGTGGGAGAGTAGGACGCCGCCGAACAAATTTTGAGAAAGGCCCACACCTTATGGTGTGGGCCTTTTTTGTGTTTCCGTTCAGGGGGCCGGCTTCACCAGTCCCGTGTCGTACGCCAGGATCACCGCCTGCACGCGGTCCCGGCAGCCCGTCTTCGCCAGGACTCGGCCCACGTGGGTTTTCACCGTGGATTCGGCCAGGTGGAGACGGATGGCTATCTCGGTGTTCGTCCAGCCCTGGCCGATGACCGTGAGGATCTCGCGTTCGCGGTCCGTGAGGGAGGCGAGACGGGGGGCGTCGTCCGCCGGGCCGGGGTTGTCGGTGGGGGCTCCGGTCGGGAGGTGGTGGGCGTAGGTGTCCAGGAGGCGGCGGGTCAGGCTGGGGGCGACGACCGCGTCACCCGAGGCCACCGCGCGGATGCCGGAGAGGAGCTCCTCCGGCTGGGCGTCCTTGACCAGGAAGCCGGAGGCGCCTGCGCGCAGGCCGGCGTAGGCGTACTCGTCCAGGTCGAAGGTCGTCAGGATGAGGACGCGGGTGCGGGCGCCGGTCGCGACGATGCGGCGGGTGGCCTCGATGCCGTCCAGGCCGGGCATGCGGATGTCCATCAGGACGACATCGGGGTGGAGTTCGGCGGTCAGGCGGGTTGCCTCGGCGCCGTTCGTCGCCTCTCCCAGGACCGTCATGTCGTCCTGGCTCTCCAGCAGCATGCGGAAGCCGAAGCGTTGCAGAGGCTGGTCGTCGGCGATGAGGACGGTGGTCACTGCGGGGTTTCCTCCGGGAGGTGAAGGCGGACGCGCCAGCCCTGCTCGGGGCGCGGGCGTGGGCCGGTCTCAAGTGTGCCGCCGTACAGGGCGGTTCGTTCGCGCATGCCGGGTAGGCCGCGGCCGGCGGTGCCGTTGGGTTCGGGGCCGCCGCGGCCGGTGTCGGTGACTGTGACGGTGGCGGCGCCTGTGTCGTCGTAGGACAGGTGGATCTGGGAAGTCGCTCCGGGGCCCGCGTGTTTGAGGGTGTTGGTGAGGGCTTCCTGGATGACCCGGTAGACGGTGAGCTGGCGGCCGGGGGTGATGGTGGGGGTGCCCTGGACGGTGGTGTGGACGGGGAGGCCGGCTGCGCGGACGCCGTCTATGAGGTGGTCGAGGTCGGTGAGGGTGGGTTGGGGGGTCAGTTCCGGTTCCTGCGGCGCCTGCTTGTCCTCTTCGCGTAGGACGTCGAGGAGGCGGCGGAGTTCGGTGAGGGCCTGGCGGCTGGTGGTGGAGATGGCGGCCAGGGCCTGGGCGGCTCGTTCGGGGGACTTGGTGGCTGCGTAGCGGCCGCCGTCGGCGAGGCCGGTGATGACGGAGAGGTTGTGGCCGATGATGTCGTGCATCTCGCGGGCTATGCGGGCGCGTTCGGCGGCGGCGGAGAGGCGGGCCTGCTGGTCGCGTTCGATCTCCAGGCGCCGGGCGCGGTCCTCCAGGGCCTCGGTGTGGTCGCGGCGGGTACGGACCGTGATGCCGATGGCCGTTGCCACGGCGACGGACATCAGCATCGGGACGACGTCCTGGTCCGCGCTGCCCTGCGGGTGGCGGACGGCGGCCACGGCCACGGGGATGATGACGACGGCCGTTGCCCACCACAGGTTGCGCGGAGGCCGGCGCAGGGCGATGTGGAAGACGACGAGCAGCTGGAGCAGGGCGGCCTGGAGGAGGGCGCCGGTCCAGGCGTTGACCAGGGCGGCCGGGGCGATGGCGAGGAGGACGGCCCTTGGGTGGGTGCGTCGCCGGAAGAGGGGGACCGACAGGGCGAGGCTCAGGGTGAGGACCAGCCAGCCCGGGGTTCCGGGGGCGCGGGTGACGTTGCGCCAGCCGTCGCCGAAGTAGTCGATCAGGGCTGCCGTCACCCAGAAACCGGCGAGGTGCAGGTCCCAGAGGAGGGGGTGGCGCTGGTCGAAGGCGCGTGCTCGTCGGGTGACGCGTTGGATGTGCTCGGTGAGGGGTTCTGTCTCTCGTTCTTCCGGCGCGGGACGTGCTTCTTCTTCCGCCACGAGGTCCATGGTGGGGGCTTCCTGTCCTGTCGTCACACGTCGCGTCGTTTCAGGGCCGCCGCGGCTGCCGCGAGGGCCGCCGTCGTCCACAGGAGCAGGGCGAGGAGGGCCGCGCCGGGGGAGGGAGTGTCCGGCATCGGCTGGGCGGTGGTGAGGGTTTCCAGGGCGCGGCCGGGGAAGTGGCGTACGGCGTCGTCGACGAAGTCGTACGGGAGCATCGCCAGGACCTCGGGGAGGATCATCACGAGGCCGATGAAGGCGCCCGTGGCGATCGGGACCGAGCGGGCGAGGGCGCCGAGGGCGAGGGCCAGCACGGCGAGGAGGGCGAGGCCGGCGGCGTTGCCGACGAGGGCGCGCAGGACGCCCGGGTCGCCGAGGGAGGCGGCGTGGTCGGTGCCGGTGAGGAAGGACTGGGCGAGGGGGAAGGTGAGGAGGTTCGTCCACAGGGTGGGGAAGAAGGCCACCGCGGCCAGGACCGTGGCCTTGGACCAGAGGACGGGCAGGCGGCTCGGGACCGCTGTCATCGTCGCCCGGATCTGGCCCGTGGAGTACTCGCCGGCGGTGGACAGGATGCCCAGGACGCCGAGGTTGACCTGCGCGAACTGGGTGCCGAGGAGGATCAGGACGACCGTGTCGAGCTCGCCCTCGCCGCTGCCGTCGTAGACCGCGCTGATGCCCGCGCCCATGGCGAGGGTGAGGGCGCTCGTCGCGACGAGGGTGATCCAGGTGGAGCGCAGGGTCCAGAGCTTGTGCCATTCGGAGCGCAGGACCCGGGCCGGGGTCACGCGGTACGGCACGGTCGTGGTCGCGGTGGTCACGCCGTGGCTCCTTCCAGGGTGGCGGTGAACTCGACCGCGTCGCGGGTGAGGTCCATGAAGGCATCCTCCAACGAGACGGTGTTCGGGGTGAGTTCGAAGAGGGGGATGCCGTGGGCGGCGGCGGTGCGGCCGATGCGTTCGGCGTCCGTGCCGCGGACTTCCAGGGTTTCGGGGGAGGTGGTGGTGATGTCGACGCCGGGTGCGGAGAGCAGTCGTACGAGGGGCTCGGCTTCCGGGGTGACGACCTTGACCGTGCCGGCTCCTGACTGCCGTACGAAGTCGGAGACCGTGGTGTCGGCCAGGAGGCGGCCGCGGCCGATGATGACCAGGTGGTCCGCTGTGAGGGCCGTCTCGCTCATGAGGTGGGAAGAGACGAAGACCGTACGGCCTTCCCCGGCAAGGGACTTGAGGAGGTTGCGGATCCACAGGACGCCCTCGGGGTCGAGGCCGTTGACCGGTTCGTCGAGGACGACCGTGGCCGGGTCGCCGAGCAACGCGGCGGCGATGCCCAGGCGTTGGCCCATGCCGAGGGAGAAGCCCTTGACGCGGCGGTGGGCCACGTCGGTCAGGCCGGTGAGGTCCAGGACGTGGTCGACCCGGGACCTGGGGATGCCGTGGGTGTGGGCGAGGGCGCGGAGGTGGTGGTAGCCGGTGCGGCCGGGGTGGACGGAGCGGGCCTCCAGGAGGGCGCCGACCTCATGGAGGGGCGCGGGGTGGGCGGCGTAGGCGCGGTCGCCGACGGTGGCGTGGCCGCGGGTGGGGGCGTCCAGGCCGAGGATCATGCGCATGGTCGTGGACTTGCCGGCTCCGTTAGGGCCGAGGAAGCCGGTGACCGTGCCGGGACGGACGGTGAAGGACAGGTCGGAGACGACCGTCCGGTCGCCGTAGCGTTTGGTCAGGTCCTGTGCCGTAATCATGTCTCGATGCTCGTCCGGGCGGGGGCGGCGGGCGTCGGACCGGGGGCAGTATTCGAGGTGAGGGGCGTAGTACCCGGGTATTACGGTGGCGGGCATGAGCAGCTATGTGATCCGGTCCGTGCGTGTTGGCGAGTGGCCTGCCGTGAAGGCGTTGCGACTTGCCGCGTTGCAGGATCCTGTCGCCCATCTCGCGTTTCTGGAGACGTACGAGGAGGCCGCCGCCAAGCCGGACTCCTACTGGAAGGAGCGCACGGCCGGGGGTGCGGAGGGGGCGACCGGGGTGCAGCAGATCATCGCCGAGGGGCCTGACGGGCGGTGGGTCGGGACGCTGACCGTGCTGCTCGAGGAGCCCGGGACGACGGACTGGGCCGGGTTTCCGGTGGAACGGAAGCAGGGGCATCTCGTAGGGGTGTTCGTGCGGCCCGAGGAGCGGGGGAACGGGCTGACCGACGTGTTGTTCGATGCCGCGCTCGAGTGGGCGTGGGGGCGGGGTGCCGAGCGGGTGCGGCTCATCGTGCACGAGGAGAACGGGCGGGCGCAGCGCTTCTACCGGAAGGTGGGGTTCGTGCCGAGCGGGACGACCGTGCCGTTGGCCGCCCGGCCCGGGGAGCGGGAGTTGGAGTTCGTCCTCGAGCGTGTGTGTGACTGACGGGCGTGACGGAGAGGGCCGCCTACACCGGCAGTTCGGCGTCCGGCCAGCGGCTGCGGGCCTGTTCGCGGGAGCGCAGCAGGGCCAGGGTCGGCAGGCCCCGGTCCGTGTCGGCGGCCAGCAGCTCCGGGAGCTGGGGAAGCGGAGCCACGGCGGCGACATCGTCCAGGACGAGCGTCAGTGGTGGGTCGAGGCGACCGGAGGATGACCGTTCGGCCATGCGCCGGCCGCGCTCGACCACGCTTGAGGCGAGGGCGGTGAGGAGGGGCATCGCGCCCGGATTGGTCCGGGGGTCCTCGATGGATTCACCGACCACATAAAGCGTGCCCCCTTCGTCCACGAAGGAATCCAAGGCGAGCGCATCAGTTCGGTTGGGAGTGCATGCCTCGCGGATGTTGAGTGTGAAGAGGGCGGAGAGGGCCCGGCTCGTCAACTCCTGGGCGATGTCCCGGCGTTCGGGGTGTGCGGTGAGTGCGGCTTCGAGTTCGCCCGCGGAGCCCGGGGCTGCCTTGGGGTTGGTACGGAGGGTTCGTACGGCGTCCTGGATCTGGGTGCCCTGGGACCAGCGGTGGACGTGGCGGATGGTGCGGCCGTCGATGGCGGCGGCGTGGAGGTAGCTCCGCAGGAGCGTTTCCGCGGTGTCGCTGACCGCTTGGTCGAGCCGGGCGGTGGGGCGGACCGGGGTGAGGAGTGCGACGGCTCTTTTCGTTGCCGTCTGCTTGTCCTCGCAGCCCGAGGTGGGGGACCAGTGGAGGCGGGCCGGGGTGTCGCAGCGGTGGGTGGGGTCGTAGACGTGGACCGGGCCGAGTTTGGCTCGGGCGTCCTTGGTGTCCTGCCAGACGGCGGGGTTCGAGGTGATGACGAGGGCGGGGCCCTCCGCGTCGCGTACGGCTTGGGTTGCGGTTGTCCGGCGGGCTTCCGGGGGGCCGTAGAGCACCGCGCCTTCGGCGCGGTTTGTTCCCCACCCGCCTACCCCCGCGCCGTTTTTCGAAAGGCTCGGCAGGGGAGCCGACTCCAGCGCTGCCGTTTCCCGCAGTGCTTCCGTCGGCTCCGGCTCCGGCTCCGCGCGCGGCACCGGGACCTCATGCACCTCACGGACCTCATGCACCTCACGGACCTCGGGCGCCGGTGCAGGCGCCGGCCCCTCCACCCGCCTCCGCACCCTGACCGCCCGCCACCGCGCCACAGTCCCCAGCACGAACACCGTCAGGACGATCAGGATCAGCACCTGGCCGATGAACAGGCCCCAGAACAGGCCGTAGCCCGAGAGGTCGGCCTCGGGGGCGTCCGGCCAGGCGCCGGGGACGTCGTGCGGTTGGGCGATGAGGTGGCGGATGGCCAGGGGGGTGCGGGTGAAGGTGACGCCGGCCGGCCAGGCGCCGTGGGCGAACACTCCGGCCAGGCCCGTGGCGGACCAGACCAGCAGGGTCATGCCGAGGAGGAAGGCGAGTATGCCGACCAGGAGTCCGTCCGGGATGCCTCCCTGGCCGTCCTGCCGGTCGTTCCGGTACTGCTCGTGCGGTCTCACGCCTTCCCTCCCCAGAACTACGCCACCGTCGACTCGGAGTCTCCGAGGTGCTGTTCCACGAACGCCGCCGCCCGTTCCTCCGCCTCGAGTTCGGCGGCGCGCAGGGCGTCGTCCGTCAGCTCGCGTTCGGCGGAGGACTCGGTCATCGCGCGGTCGGTGAAGACCAGGGGGCGCTCGGTCTCGGTGATCAGGTGTTTGACGACCTGGACGTTGCCGTTGACGTCCCAGACGGCGATGCCCGGGGTGAGGCTGGGGATGATCTCCACCGCCCACCTCGGCAGGCCGAGGACCCGGCCCGTCGCCCTCGCCTCGTCCGCCTTCTGCGCGTAGATCGTCCTCGTCGACGCCATCTTCAGGATCGCCGCGGCCTCCTTGGCCGCCGCCCCGTCCACCACGTCGGACAGATGGTGCACCACCGCCACGAACGACAGGCCCAGTCGGCGGCCGAACTTCAGCAGCCGCTGGAAGAGCTGGGCCACGAACGGGCTGTTGATGATGTGCCAGGCCTCCTCGACCAGGAAGATGCGCTTCTTCCGGTCGGGGCGGATCCAGGTGTGCTCCAGCCACACGCCGACGATCGCCATGAGGATGGGCATGGCGATGGAGTTGCGGTCGATGTGGGAGAGGTCGAAGACGATCAGCGGCGCGTCCAGGTCGATGCCGACCGTCGTCGGGCCGTCGAACATGCCCCTGAGGTCACCGTCGACCAGCCGGTCCAGCACCAGCGCCACGTCCAGGCCCCATGCCCGTACGTCGTCTATGTCGACGTTCATCGCCTCGGCGGACTCCGGCTCGGGGTGCCGTAGCTGCTCGACGATGTCGGTCAGGACCGGCTGGCGTTCGACGATGGTCTCGTTGACGTAGGCGTGGGCGACCTTGAGCGCGAAGCCGGAGCGCTCGTCGAGGCCGTGGCCCAGGGCGACCTCGATGATGGTCCGGAGCAGGGCGAGCTGCCCGGTCGTCGTGATCGCCGGGTCGAGCGGGTTGAGCCGGATACCCATGTCCAGGGCCGCCATGGGGTCCAGCCGGATAGGAGTTATCCCCAACTCCTGCGCGATCAGGTTCCATTCACCCACCCCGTCCTCGCCCTGGGCGTCCAGGACGACGACCTGGCGGTCGCGGAAACGGAGCTGGCGCAGGACGTACGTCTTCTCCAGCGCCGACTTGCCGTTGCCCGACTCGCCGAGGACCAGCCAGTGCGGGGCCGGGAGTTGCTGGCCGTACAGCTGGAAGGGGTCGTAGATGTAGCCCTTCCCGGAGTAGACCTCGCGGCCGATGATGACGCCCGAGTCGCCGAGGCCGGGGGCGGCGGTCGGGAGGTAGACCGCCTGAGCCTGGCCCGTGGAGGTGCGTACCGGCAGGCGGGTCGTCTCGACCTTCCCGAACAGGAAGGACGTGAAGGCGTCGGTGAGGATGGACATCGGATCCCGCATGCGGCGGCCCCTCTACCTTCGAATGCCGGTGGCGAACGGAAGCGTGTTCACGAAGGCGCGATGGTGCTCTCGGTCGCACCACTCCAGCTTCAGGTACGACTTTCCGGCCGAGGCCCGGATGGTCCGCTTGTCGCGGGCCAGGGCTTCGGGGGAGCGGGAGGAGACGGTGATGTAGCCGACCAGGTTGACGCCGGCCGCGCCGCTCGCGAGGTCCTCGCCGCGCTGGTCGAGACGGTTGTGGGCGGCGATGTCGCGCGGGTCGACGGTGCGGTTCATCTTGGCGGCGCGGGACGCCTCGGCCTCGTCGTTCGTCTTCTCGGTGAGCATGCGCTCGATGGCGACCTCGGTGGGTTCGAGGTCCATGGTGACGGCGACCGTGCGGATGACGTCCGGGGTGTGGACGAGGAGGGGCGCCAGGAAGTTGACGCCGACCGGGGTCATCGGCCACTCCTTCACCCAGGCCGTGGCGTGGCACCAGGGTGCGCGGGTGGAGGACTCCCTCGTCTTCGCCTGGAGGTACGTCGGCTCCATGGCGTCAAGTTCGGCCGGCCAGGCGTTGCGCTGGGTCATCGCCTGGATGTGGTCGATCGGGTGGTCCGGGTCGTACATGGAGTGGATGAGGGAGGCGAGACGGCCCTGGCCCAGCGGCTGCCGTACGCGGATGTCGGCCTCCTGGAGGCGCGAGCAGATGTCGGTCAGCTCACGGGCCATGACGACCGCGAGGCCCGCGTCCCGGTCCAGTTTGCGGCCGTTGTGCGGGCGCGCGGCCCGGGCCATCGCCTGGGCCTCGGCGGCCAGTTCGCGGTTGTAGTGCATGCAGGCGACGAGGTACGCGCGGTGCTGCTCGCTGCTGGTGGACACCATCGACTGCAGTTGGTCGTACGACTGCTGCAGCCATCCCGGTGCCTTCTCGTCCCCGCGTACGGCGACGTCCTTGGCGTGGGCGTCCGGGTCGGCGGGGAGGGTGCGGGCGAGCATCTGCAGCCGGGTGACGAAGCCGTCGCCGTTGGCCACGTGCTTGAGGAGGGTGCCGAAGCGGTCGACGAGGGCTTCCTGGTCCTCGGAGTCGCGCAGACCGACACCCGGCCCCTCGATCTCGATCGCCGCGGTGACCGTACGCCGGTCCGCGTGCAGCAGTACGGCGATCTCGTCGGGGCCGAACGGGGCGGCCAGCCAGTTGATGCGGCCGATGCCGGGCGGCGGGCCGATCTCCACCTCGCGGCCGTCGACGTGGATGCCGGCCTCCATGACGCCGGAGCGGTAGGTGGTTCCCTGCTTGAGGGTGCGCTTGTAACTGCGGTTGATCTCGAACCACTTGTAGAACGTGCGGCGCTTGTACGGCACGTACACCGCGGCCAGCGCGATCATGGGGAAGCCCATCAGCAGCACGATGCGCAGGGACAGCACCGGGACGAGGAGCCCGCACATCATGCCGAGGAACGCGCCCGCGATGATGAGCGTGATCTCGCCGGTTTCACGATTCCTGCCGACGATCGCGTTCGGCCGGGCGCGGCCGATCAGATATGTACGGCGGGGCGTGACCGGATGGGACACGTGGGACTCGGTCGTCAACGCCCTTCACCTCCCGTGCTGTTGCTACTGCTGTTGCGGGTGTTGCTGGCGTGCGGGGAGTTCACCGGGCTGTTGCCCGTGCGGGGAGCGGGGGCGGCGGAGGGGACAGATCCGCCGCCTCCGTTCGAGCCGCGGGTGCTGTGTGCGGCCACTCCGCCGGATACGGGGTTGCTCGGGCGGGCGCCGCTCGATCCGCCCTGGCCTGAGCCGCCGTTGTTGTCGGCGCGGGTGCTGTGGGTCTTGATGCCTTGGGCGACGAGGGTGGCGGGGGAGGTCATGACCGCCGCGGCCTTGCCTTCGGCGCCCTGCATGATGCGGTTGCTGCGGGAGCCCGCGATCTCGTCGCCGAAGCCGGGGACGAAACGGTAGATCATCGCGCTGGCGAAGATCGCGAGCAGGATGATGGCGAGGCCGGAGACGACCGCGGAGAAGGCGTCGGGGCCGTCGTCGGCGGACAGTGCGCCGGCGAGGCCCAGCACGATGACGATGACCGGCTTCACCAGGATGACCGCGATCATGATGCCCGCCCAGCGGCGGACGTGGCCCCACAGGTTCTTGTCGACCAGGCCGGCGTAGACGACGGTGCCGAGGAGGGCGCCGACGTAGAGGAGCGCGGCCCTGATGACCAGCTCCAGCCACAGCACACCGGCGGCGAGGATGCTGACCAGCGACACGACGATCAGCATGATCGGGCCGCCGCCGATGTCCTCGCCCTTGCCCAGGGCGCCGGAGAAGTTGCCGAAGAAGGCGTCGGTCTGATCGCCGGTGGTTTTCGCCAGGACCTCGGAGACGCCGTCCGTCGCCGATACGACCGTGTAGAGGATCAGCGGCGTGAAGGCGGACGCCAGGACGGTCAGCCAGAGGAAGCCGATCGCCTCGGACATGGCGGTGGTGAGGGGGACGCCCCTGACGGCTCGCTTGGCCACCGCGAGCAGCCAGAGGAGGAGGGTGAGGATCGTCGACGCGGCGAAGACCACGGCGTACTGCTGGAGGAACTTCTGGTTCGTGAAGTCGACGTTCGCGGTGTCTTTTACGGCTTCGCTGAGCTTGTCGATGGTCCAGGAGGCGGCGTCGGCACAGCCCTTGGCGAGGGAGGAGAGGGGGTCGAGGGTGCTGGTGGGGTCGAGGGTGCCGGAGCGGCCGGTGCCGGTGGATCCGCTGTCGCTTTCGCAGTAGTCCTTGGCGGGGCCGCGAATGAGGTCGCAGGGATCGTTGCTTCCTGACGGCGTCGGCGTAGGGGTGGGCGCGGCGAAAGCTCGTGTGGCCACCAGCACCGTGGTGGCCTGTACGGCGGCGACGGCGGCCGTGACTTTGAGGAAACGGTGGTTAGCGCGCATACGTGAAGCCTCCGTACTCCTCGACCGCCTTCGTCATGTCGTCAGCGGTGGAGGCCTTCTGGTCGCGGCCGACGGGTACGGGGCCGTCCTTCTGCTGGAAGTCGGTGACCTTCCAGTCGCTGTCGACCCACTTCAGCTGGTAGGTGGTGGTGTACCAGCTTTCGGAAACGGGATTGGTCGAGCCCTCGCCGGACAGGCCGAAGAGCGACGTGTACCAGACCTCGACGGTGGCGTCGCTCGCGCTGGACGACGTGACCTTGGTGCCCACTGGGATGACTCGGGAGACGAAAGTCTCGCCGTTCGGTGCGGTGCCATCCTTGTTGAGGCCGATGTTGGTCAGGAACGACTCGCTGGAGTACGCGCTGTCCAGGTCGGCCTGGCGGGCGGCGGCGACATTGGGGGCGTAGACGGTGTTGACGATCTCGTGCCGTCTGGCCCCGTTGAACATGTCGGCCGACCCCAGCGCCACGGAATAGTTGGCGGCCGCGCTCTGCGCACCCTGCTCATCGTGGGCGTACCCCGTCGGAATCCCGCCCGTCTTCGCCTCCACCGGTCGATCCCCGCTCGCCGCCGTAGACGCGGCCTCCGGCTGGGAACCCGTGTTGTCCGTCGATGCGGAATCGTCTCCTCCACGGTTCGCGAAGGCGATCGCGGCGATGAGGAGGACGACGACGCCGACCACCGTGACCAGGCTCCGCGAGGACGAGCGGCCTCCTCGCCGTGCGCCGCCGTACACATCGCCGGGCCGGTCGGGCAGGCGCGTGCGCGTGTGCCCCGTACCGCCGTAGCCACCGGAGGTTTCGTCGTCCCCGAGAGTCATGCCGCGTACGCCCCCTCGACGTCGTGCGGAAACACGTAGGAATACGACGGTAGCCGTGCTGGTTCCCGCGCGGGCGCGGTGTGGTGACTCGACATCAGGGAAACGCAACCTCAGCCGGTGGGCACGACGGACGGGTGGGTAGAGGGGGAACCGGGCGCGCCCGGCCGGACCGGAGGTGCGTCGACCGGACGCGGTAGCTACACGGCCATGCCGTACACGATGGTGAAGAGCGTGCCCAGGGAACCGATGATGAAGACTCCGGTCAGGCCGGCGATGATGAGGCCCTTGCCCTGCTCGGCGCTGAAGGTGTCCCGGAGAGCGGTGGCGCCGATGCGCTGTTTGGCCGCACCCCAGATGGCGATGCCGAGGCAGAGCAGGATGGCCACCGCCATCACGACCTCGATCATCACTTTCGCCTCGTTGCCCAGGCTGCCGAAGGGGCCCCAGTCCGGAGCGATCCCGCCGATGATGGTGTTGATGTCTCCCTTATCGGCCGCAAAGAGCATGTAAGTCACCGCCCCTGGTGGGTAGTTCTGCGCCCCCTGCACGGGCGCAGAGGTCAGGCATCATTCTCGCCGAAAATGTCGCTGCCGTATGTCGACTTGGCGTCATCGGTTGGCGGGTTTCGTACGAATACCTTGTCACCGGCCCGCGAAGGTCCCTCGGACGGGTGCGGGACGGTATACGAGGAATCGTATCGTCACTCTGTGTATCACGGCAGGTCACGCCGGGCAATGAGGCCTGAGCGGAACCTGTCGTGTGGTTCCGTCGTTGACCCCTTTTACGACCTGACGCGTTGGGTGACGGCCAGTCGGGTGAGTGGTCAGGATGATGTTCTCATGGCGAACGGGCCGCGGCTGGATGCCGCGGCCCGTTCGTCCCCATGCCGCCCGTGGGCCCCCACGGCCCACCAGGGCGAAATCTGCTGACTGTCGTTCAGATGGTCCGACTATGCCGCTGGTTCAGCCGGTGAAGGCGCCCGTGCCCTCCGGGGTGCCCCAGCCGGTCGGGCCGTCGTAGCCGGTCGTGGCGGTGCAGAAGTAGCTCGTGGAGCAGTTGCCGTTGTTGCCGGAGGTCACGTCGTTGAGCGCCGAGGTGCCGGCGGCGTTGTACGGGAACTGGGCCGGGTAGGAGCTGCTGGACGGCGTGCCGGCGAGGGCGTAGACGGCCGCGATGATGGGCGAGGAGGCGCTGGTGCCGCCGAAGGTGTACCAGCCGGCGGTGACGCCGTAGGAGTCGTAGACCGAGACGCCGGTCGCCGGGTCGGCGACGGCCGAGACGTCCGAGATCATGCGCTTGGTGCAGCCGGTGTCGGTCTGCCAGCTCGGCTTCGCGTCGTACTTGGAGCAGCCCGAGCCGGTGCCCTCGGTGTTGCTGGTCTTCCACACGCTCTCGGTCCAGCCGCGGGTGGTGGAGGAGGTGGAGAGCTTGGTGCCGCCGACGGAGGTGACGTACTTGGAGGCGGCCGGGTATTCGGCGCCGTAGGCGGAGTCGCCGGCGCTGACGGTGATGGCGACGCCGGGGTGGTTGAAGTACGAGGAGTCGTACGACGTGTCCGACGAGGACTCCGAGCCGCCGTAGCTGTTGGAGACGAACTTGGCGCCGAGCTTGACGGCCTCGTTCACGGCCGTGCCGAGGTTGGCCATGCTGGCGGAGGAGGCCTCGACGAGCGTGATGCTGCAGTTCGGGCAGGTGGCGCTGGCCATGTCCAGGTCGAGGGAGATCTCCTCGGCCCAGCCGCTGTCGGCGGAGGGGAGGGAGGTCGTGGAGCCGGTCTGGCTGACCTTCTTGAAGCAGCCGTTGGCCGTGGTGCAGGTGGAGAGGCCGTAGTACGAGCGGTACTTCGCGAGGTCGGCCTCGGCGTTCGGGTCGTCGTAGGCGTCGACGATCGCGATGGTCTCGCCGGAACCCTTGGAGGAGGCGGCGGAGGTCAGGCCGTAGGCGGACTGGAGGTCGGACGGGCCGTAACCGGAGGGGGTGGAGGCGTCGGCGGCCTTCGGGGTGACGCCGTCCTCCTTCGCCTCCTGCTTCTGGAAGGCGGTGAGGCCGCCGGTGACGCGGAGGGAGTTGCAGGCCAGTTCGCCCTTCTTCTTGGGCGTGGCACAGGGGGTGGCCGACCAGGTCACCTTCGAGGCGGTCGTGGTGGCGGTGGTGGCGGCGGTGGTCGTGGCTTCGGGGGTGGCACTCGCCTGGGCCGCGGTGCCGAGTCCGGCGAGGACGAGCGCGGCGGTGGCCGTGACAGCGGAGCCGATACGGCTCCATCTGGCGCGGTTCGTGGGGGTGTTGGGGGGTTGCGTACGCAACGTACAGCCTCCTGAGAGTGGTTGACAGGGGCAGTGCGGGTGGTGATGCCACCGGTACGTGGTCCCCGGCAGCGGGCGGCGGCCCGCCGACGACTGTCGCTTGTTGAGTACGTGACAACAAGGTGAGCTGCGGAATCCTGACTTCCGCCTTACTCAAGGGGGTTGGGGGATTGCTGATCAATGGCCGGGCGATGGCGGGGGGATGGCCGCGGCTTGACCCGGCTCACAGCGGACGCACAGCAGACGCACGGCGTCGGTCGAGGTGGGGCTCAGCGGGGCTTGAGGCCGTGGATCAGGTGGTGGATCGCGTCGTCGAGGGTGGCGCGGGCCGTGTCCGGGTCGAGCATGCCGCCGGCGGTGAACGAGGCGATGCCCTGGAGGGCGGCGCCCACGATGAGCGTGACGCGTTCCGGCTCGCCCTCGACGATCTCGCCGCGCTTCTGGGCGTCCGCGATCACCCGCTCCAGGGAACCCACGGTTCGGTCGATGGCGGCGGCCATCTGCTCGGAGGCGCCCGGCTCGTGCTTGCGGGCGTACATCAGCTCCAGCAGCTCGGCGTTGTCGGTGGCGAAGCCGAGGTAGGCCCGGGCGAGGGCGGTGAGGCGGGGCTGGAGCGGGAGCGCGGGGTCGTCGGCGCTGTTCAGGGCCTGGGCGAGCCGCTCGTAGCCGGTGAGGGCGAGGGCGTTGAGCAGGGCCTGCTTGTCCTTGAAGTGGCGGCCCGGGGCGGCGTGGCTGACGCCGGTCTCACGGGCGAGTTCGCGCAGGGACAGGGAGCCGACGCCCTTCTCCCGCAGGGTGTGTTCGGCGCCGGCGAGCAGGGCGGCGCGGAGGTCTCCGTGGTGGTAGGGGCGGCTCTCGGGCATGTGGGTCATCGTATCCCGATGTTGCCGCCGTCAGCTTTGTAGGCATTGCCATCATTGTTGTCGACGTCTACATTGAGGTCATGGCAGCTGAGAAGAGCGAGAAGAACGACAAGAACCGCACGGACTGGAACGCGACCCTCCTTCCCGACCTCACCGGCCGCACGGCCGTCGTCACCGGCGCCAACAGCGGCATCGGCCTCACCGCCGCGGACGCCCTGGCCCGGGCCGGCGCGCACGTCGTGTTCGCCGTACGGGACGTGGAGCGGGGGCGAGCGGCGGCCGCGACGGTGCACGGCAGTACCGAGGTGCGCCGCCTCGACCTGGCGGACCTGGCCTCCGTGCGGGAGTTCGCGGACGGGTGGGAGGGCCCGCTGAGCCTGTTGGTCAACAACGCCGGCGTGATGATGCTCCCGCAGCAGCGCACGCGGGACGGCTTCGAGATGCAGTTCGGCACCAACCACCTCGGCCACTTCGCCCTGACGAACCTGCTCCTGCCCCACGTCACCGACCGCGTCGTCACCGTCTCCTCCGGCGCCCACCGCTGGGGCGACGCGACGATCCGCTTCGACGACCTCAACCTGGACGCGGACTACACCCCGCGGGGCGCATACGCCCAGTCCAAGCTGGCGAACCTGCTGTTCACGCTCGAACTCCAACGCCGTCTGACCGACTCCGGCTCCCGGGTCCGCGCGCTGGCCGCCCACCCGGGCTACGCGGCCACCAACCTCCAGAGCCACGCCTCGAGCCCGGCCACCCGTGCCTTCATGCGCCTCGGCAACAGGTTCCTCGCCCAGGACGACCGCGCGGGCGCCCTGCCGACGCTGTACGCGGCGACGCAGGACCTGCCCGGCGCGAGCTACGTGGGCCCGGACGGCTTCGGCGAGATGCGGGGAGGCCCGACGCTGGTGGGCCGTACGGCGGCAGCGAGCGACGCGGCGACGGCACGGCGGCTGTGGACGGTGTCGGAGGAACTGACGGGGGTGGGCTACCCCCTGGCCCCGGCGGAACCGACGCTGCGGGCGTGAGGGAACGGGAGGCGGAGCGGCGCGACTTTCAGGCGGGTGAAGGGGAGGAGGGTCTTTCAAGCGTGCCCAGGCGTGGCGACGCGGAGATCGAGGAGCTGTTGCGTGTGCCCGGGCACGTGGTTCTCGGCGAGGCCGTCGACGAGGCCCGCCAGCGGAATCGGCTGGTCCAGCACCAGCGCCCCGTTGGACAGGAGGAGGGACGGCACCAGAACCGAGGCGGCCTCCTCGCTCAGCCGGTCGGCGATGTCGCACAGGACGGCCGCCTGACTTCGGACATGCGCCATCAAGTCCGCCCTGCCTGCGTGCTCGGCGATGATCCGGTCGAGATTCCAGGTGTCGAGGGAGATCCGGTTGTCGAAGGTGGGCCGTGAGCCGGCGACGACCCCAAGAGCGACCGCCGCGGTCGCCGCATCGACGCTGAGGAGATGGGCCAGTATCCGGTCGGCGTTCCATCCCCCGTCGTCCGCGTCGTCCGCGTCGTCCGCGTCGTCCCCGTCGTCCGCGTCGCCGAGGCCGGGGAGGGCCGCCGCGTCGAGCAGCCTGTCGTAGGCGCTGCGCAGTGCTGTCGTGTCCATTGCATACCCTTCCTTCTCTTGCCCTTCCCTTGCGTGTCTTTCCTTCAGTCGGGGCGTGCCTGGCGCGCGTCCCGCTCCGCGGCCTCGGCGACGCGTTTGATGTTCGCCAGCCGGCGGTCCCAGTCGGCCGCCAGCGAGGCCATCCACCGCGCCGTCGCGTCGAGCGCCGTGGGCCGTACCGCGTACCGCACCTCGCGTCCGACGCGGGTGCCGGAAACCAGCCCGGCGGCGTCCAGGACGGTGAGGTGCTTGACCACCGCCTGCCGCGAGACGGGAAGTCGTTCGGCGAGCGTCGTCGCGGTGGCCTGGCCCTGTGCGGCGAGCAGATCGAGCAGCCGGCGTCGCATCGGGTCGGCCAGGGCGCCGAGGACGCTGTCGACGTCCTCGGCGGCGCCGGCGTGTTCTTCCGTCATGCGGAGGGCTGTTCGGCGCGCGTCTTGAGTGCGTCGAGCTCCAGCGGCCAGCCCTTGGTGTGGTCCTCCAGGTTCTGGCTGCGCAGCTTCTCGGATCCGGCCAGCGCCGCGAACCCGCTCTCGACGACGCGAAGCCGCGTGCCCTCGCCTTCCTGGGCCAACGTGAACTCCACGAGGGTGCTGTTGTCCTCGCGCAGTTCCTCTCCGGGGAACGCGCTGGTCCAGCGGTACGCCAGGTACGTCGGCGGCTCGACCTTCTCCACCCGCACCGGGAAGTCGCCGTGCTCGGCGTTCTTGGCCACCATCGACTCGCCTTCCCTGGCCACGGTGCCGGGCAGGCTCGCCTTGTCGGCCACCCAGAACCCGGGCTGGGCCACCAGTGACCACACCCGCTCCAGTGGTGCCGCGATCAGGGTTTCGCGTTCGATCCGGTCCTCGCTCATGAGCTGACTCCGTTCGTCGCCGCCATTGAACTGCCGATTGATGTGCAACTCCAGAGTTGCACATCCCCCCTCCTGGTGCAACCGAACGGTTGCACATCGGTCTTCGTAGGCCGGTGCCATGGACGACGACCAGCGCATACTCGACCCGTGACTGCCTGCCTCACGTGACAAGGCGGTGGACAGAGATCGCGCGAGCGGCAGACTGACCCCATGACCGCATCGGATCCCAAAGCCGACCTTCACCGTTATCTGCAGTCCGCGCGCGATGCCCTGCTGTGGAAGCTCCAAGGGCTTTCGGAGTACGACATCCGCCGCCCGCTGACGCCGACCGGCACCAACCTCCTGGGCCTGGTGAAACACGTGGCCGGCATCGAACTGGGCTACCTCGGCGACACCTTCGGACGGCCGTCGGGCGAGCCGCAGCCCTGGCTCGAAGACGGTGCCGAGACCAACGCGGACATGTGGGCCACCGCCGACGAGTCACGCGAGTACATCGTGGAGCTCTACCGCCGGGCATGGGCGCACGCGGACGCGACGATCGACGCGCTGGCGCTGGACACGGTCGGCAAGGTGCCGTGGTGGCCGAGCGGCGGGGACGAGGTGACGTTGCACCATGCCGTGGTACGCGTGATCGCCGATACGCACCGGCACGCCGGACACGCCGACATTCTCCGGGAACTCGTCGACGGTGCCGTGGGGATGAACCAGGGCAACGACAGCATGCCGCCGGGCGACGCGGAGTGGTGGGAGAACCATCGAGGCCGGTTGGAGCGCGCGGCCCGGGAAGCCGACCGGGACGCGTAACTTGCCGTCACCGGAGTCGACTTGGATGCCGCGCTCGGTGCCTCGACTCATCCCGGCCCCGGTCTGTCGGGGGTTCCGGACACCTGGTCGCCCGGCAACTGCTCGCCGTGCCGCACAGCTCCGTGGCCTGCTTGCCGCAGGGCGAACGGTCACGCGGCGATCCCTCGCCCGGGCACGGTTCGACCGGTCGGCGGCAAGGGCCCGGGGCTGCTCCAAGGGTCACCCCGGAAACGGGGCGTGCGGACGCTACTGTCCGGTGTAGGTGAACTCGTCGGCCGGGCTGGTGGGAGAGCTGGCCGTGCCGACCGTCACGGTGATGTTCACCGTCTGGTGGTCGTCGAGCTGACCGGGCGCGGTTGCGGTGATCTGGCCGCTGGAGACGAACTTGACCGAATCGGATGCCTTGTCCTTGAAGTGCACGGTGGCGCCATCGGCGAAGCCCGAGCCGCTGATGGTGACCGGGGTGCCGACCTTTCCGCTGGTCGGGCTGACCGCACTGACCACCACAGGTGCCGGTCCGCCATAGGCGAACTGCCCCATCGCGACGGCCGGGGAGGTGCCGAGGGTGTTGGTGACGCGGACGTGGACGACGCCGGTTCCGCTGGGGACCTTGGCGGTGATCCGATTGCCGGAGGGGTCGATGTTGCGCGTGGTGCAGGCGAAGTCGCCGAAGTCGACCATGCTGTCCGGACCGAAACCGGTGCCGTTGATGGTCACCGTGGCGCCTGGTGCGCCGAAGGTGGGGGTCACGTCGGTCACCACCGGCCCGGAAGGAACGGCAGGTGCCCCCACCAGGTCCAGGTAGGTGGAGTTGGCGTGCTGGAAGGCGACCTGGCCGAGGAAGTCCTGGGTGGTCTTGTTGACCAGGTTCTTGGCAAGGCTCGTGTATCCGGTGTTCATCGGGCAGAGCGTGCCGGGCTGGACGTAGACGTTGCCCTTGGTGCGCTTGGAGATCGCCCCGATGAGCAGCTTCACTTCTTCGGTCGCCTGCGGTCCCGGGCTCGGGTACCAGCCGGCGGCGGTGTCGAGATCGGCCCACGCGTGCGGTACCAGGTCGTAGGCGTTGTTATGGCGCTCGTCGATGACCCACGGCACGGAGTCGAAGTAGTCGACGAAGCTCTGCACGCCGGCGGTGGGAGCGGCATAGGTGATCACGGCGAACTGCGGCTGTTTCGGCCAGGTCTGTGCCTGCAGGTACGGCGCGAGCATGGTGGCGATGCAACCGCCCAGGCTGTGACCGGTCAGATAGACGGTCGGCTGCGGCGAGGAGGGCGCCGACTTGAGCGCGGCGGCGAGCGCCTGAGCGAGCGTGACGTTCGGGGAGGGTGAGGCGATCGAGCGGGCGGTGACAACCCGTTTGAACGCATCCATGGCCCCCTTGGAAACGGCGACGGGCGTCGGCGACCCGCTTTCGGGGAACGGGACGACTGTGCCGACGTCGAGGTCCTCGAGGATGTCGGTCAGATCGGCGTCCGTTCCGCGAGCGACCACGGCGAACTCGTTCGAGCCGTCGGTGCTCCGTGCGATGTAGGCCATATTGGCGTTGGCCTCGCTCAGGGCGAGCCACACCAGCTTCCACGCGCCCTGCGTCGCAAGGCTGGGATCGCTCAGTTGCGCGTCGATGCCGGTGATGATTCGTTCGGTCTGTTGCGCCGGGGTTTCCCCGGACGGACGCGGGGTGGCCCCGGTTGCTGCAAGGGCAGCCAGGGTCATGGTCACCTGGGCGGGTGTCGGATCGGGTGCCATCGTCGTTCCTGCTCCTCGGATGTTCTGCCGGTGCGGAGGCGGGACGGCCTTTCGGCAGCATCAGGGCAGATCTGTGCGGAACCGGCCGTCAGAGCGGATCGCACACAATCAGACCTCCCCTCCGCGTTGTCCGGTGCTTTTCCTCCCTGCAGGTTGACCAGGTTCACCTCGATGGCCGTTCGCCATACGTGTGAGCGGTTCGCCGAGCCACGTGCGCGGCGCGGCCGCAAGATCGCCGCGGTTTCGACCTACTTCGACTTACTTCGACTTGGTCGACCTACTTCGACGCGTGCTTCTGCACGTCCGTCCGGTACGGCCCCTCGGTCACCTTCAGCCGTTGCATGTTCGTCAACCGGACGGCGAAGTACACCGCGGCCGCCGCGGCGGCGACGTCCAGGACGTCGGCCGCCACGTACTGCATCACCGCGTCCCGGACTTCCGCGACGGCGTCGGCGTTGTCATAGCGCGACTCGGCGTACCGGCCGAACAGCGTGCTGGAAACGAACAGGCCCCACCACAGGTTCACCGGCCAGATCGATGCCCGGTACGGCTCGCCGTCGGCCGGCAGTGGTGCAGCGGCCCCCCACATCTCTACGGCGACGCGGTACGGCATCCAGAAGTGCACCAGCGGGATGAGCCAGCCCGCGACGGCCCAGCCGGGGCCTCTGCGGAAGCGGTCCGGCGCCAGCAGCCCGGTGTTGCGGCGCATCCGGAAGAACCAGACGACGAAGAGGACCGCGCAGGGCAGATACAAGACGACCTGAACGTTCCCTGCCGTCTGATACAGCGAGTACGCGGCGTCCAGTTCCTGCTGTGGACCGGTGACAAAACCCTGGTCCTCGTCGATCAGCGTGTAGATCCGGGCCCCGACGAACACGGCGAACAGATCACTGAGGGCGACCGCCGCGAGCAGCGCCGCCGCCAAGGCCAGAAGGCCGCGCGACGAGCGCGGAACCCCGCCGGGCAGCAAAGGACGCGGACGGAGATCACTGGATCCGAACATGACGGCGGCCCCCCACGGGCGAGAAGACTGAACGGCCCGCGGAAGAGCGTGCGCGGAGGCACGATACGCCCGGCATGTGATCTCGTCCATGACAATCCGCAGGCCGGAAGCGGTACGGGGACGCGGCCGTCGGCCATCCGCCCGCCCGCGCGCTTCTGAATCATGACCAGATGCGTGCTTCGTTCGCGAAGACATCCGGGTCGCTGTGCACCGGCACGACGCACACCAGGTGACCACCGGGAGCCCGCAGCACCCGGCACTCCAGCCACTGCGACACCTGCGTCGCGCCGAGGTCCAGCAGACGTGCCGTCTCGGCCTCCACGTCGTCCGTCTCGATGTCGACGTGGAAGCGCGGGGCGTCGTCGACCGCCTGAATCGCGGTGACCAGGCCGGGAATCGCCTCGTGCAGCACCGTGAACTGCTCCTCCGACGGCACCGGCCGGGCCGGTGCCCCGAGCGCCGCCGACCAGAAGGCCGCCGCCTGGGCGGCCTCCTCCTCGGGTGCGTCGATGAGGATCGCGTACACCCGGCTCCTATGCATCCGGCCGGCTCTCCAGCCCCGCCACGAAGTGGTCGAACTCGCCCGCCTGTACGCCGAGTACGAATGCGTCCCACTTGCGGCGGTTGGTGGTGACCACGTTGTCCGGGTCGCTGGTCTCGCGGAGGTAGACGGGGGCGTCCCCGTCCTCACCCTCGCCGAAGGCGACCTCGATCCAGGGGCCGGGTCCGGTCGCGTCCGGCGGGGCGGCCCGGGTCCAGGTGAGGTCGGGGGGGATGTCGCTCAACGGTGGGTTTCCTTCTTCAGCGCGTCGAGGAGGGTGTCGAAGGCGGCGGGGTGGGCGTCGAGTATCGCCCCGCGGGAGTCGGCGCTTTCGGTGAGATGGATCGTTCCGGCGGATTCGGCGACGTGGACGCAGGAGTCGCCTTCGGAGCAGTACGAGGACTTCTGCCAGGCGTACGTGGTCAAGAGGGCTCCTAGAGGTCGTTGATGACGGAGTTGATGAGGTCTCGGGTCTTCTCGGAGTCGAGGGCGACGGCGTCGAGTCGGTCGAAGAGCGTCCGGTACTTGCGCAGTTGTGCCTCGGCGTCGAGAAAGGTCAGGCCGTGGGACTGGTCCAGGTGGACGGTGTCGAGTTCGGGTACGGGACCGCGCGCGTAGTAGATGGACTGACCCGAGCCGGGGTAGGCGCCGACGTCGAAGGTGAGGGCCCGCAGGGTGATGTGGTCTCGCTCGCTCATGTCGAGCAGGTGCTTGAGCTGCTGCCGTGCCACCGCTGACCCGCCGACCTTCATCCGCAAGGCGGCTTCGTGGATGATCGCTTCATATGGGGTCGGGTCCTCGCGGTACAGCACGGTCTGGCGCTTGATGCGGAACGAGAGCCGATGCTCGATGTCGGGCGGGGACAGCTCGGTCACACCCTGCCGGAAGATCTCGCGGGCGTAGTCCACGGTTTGAAGCAGTCCGGGGACACGTGCCGTGATCGTGGTCCGCAGCGACTTGGCGTGGTGCTCCAGTTCGGCGAGATCGAGCAGAGGCCCGGGGAGGATCTCGCGGTACTCCTCCCACCAGCCGCGCTTGCGGTCACCGATCATTCCGGTGATTGCCTCGACCAGGGCCTGGTCCTGGCAGTCGTAGTGGCAGGCCAGCGTACGCACGCGCTCGGGGCTCACCCCCGCTCGCCCGGCCTCGATGTTACTGATCAGGGCCTGCTTGGAGCCCAGCAGTTGACCGGCCTCGGTGGCAGTCAGGCCTGCGCGCTCCCGAAGTTTGCGCAGCTCAGTGCCCAAGCGGAGTTGACGACCCGTCGGGTTGGTCCTCAAGGGCTGGTCCCCCTCCTTGCCGCGGCTCATCACCCACATGGGTGGATCGGAATGGATTTTAGGGAATTCGAGTAATGCATTACCTGGGCGCCGCTAGCTTATAACTCGGCGCCCTCGCCCAGAAGCGCACCGCCCGACGGGGTGGCACCGCCACTTGGCATCCACTGTCCGCACATCCCCAACTCCCCTCAGTGATCGGAGACTTCCGTGGCCACCGTAACCCCGCCCTGGGCCTACACCCTCCACCTCCCGCACGATCCACACGCACCGGGGATCGCCCGCGCAACCCTCCGCACCGTGCTCGCCGCCCACGGCCTCTCCTCCCTCAGCCCCACCGCCGAACTTCTCGCCTCCGAACTCCTCACCAACGCCCACCTCCACACCCGCGGCCCCTACGCCCTCCGTCTCCGCGCGATGGAGACGGGCCGGCTCCGGCTCGCCGTATGGGACTCCGATCCGAAGGTCCCGTCCGGCTTCGACGTAGTCGGTCCACAGCCTGTGGAGACCGCCGAGAACGGCCGCGGGCTGCATCTCGTCCGGGCGTGTGCGGATGCGTGGGGTGTGTATGTCATGGAGGACGCGGTGTGGGCGGGCAAGCTGATGTGGGTGGAGTGTCAGTGAGGCGTCCTGACGTGAGGGAGGGGCGCTGGCGTGGAGAAGGTTGAGCAGCCCGGGGATGCGTCCTCGGCGTGCTCGGCGAGCGTCCAGCAGTTCTTGCGTGGCAGATCCGGCAGCAACCCGAGCACCGGTGCCCTCGCCCGGCGTCGGGGTTCCACCCGGACGAGCCGCCCTGCGATGCGGCCCATCAAGGCCTCGTGTCCTGCCAACGGCGGACCGGTCCCCGGGCCGTGGCCGTGCCGCGTGATGTCTGGTTCTGAGAGGATCCTGGCGTGTTCGACTTCGGGATCGAAGGCTACCGGCCTCAATGGCTGAACGGTCGCTCTGCGGTCGAGGCAGGCCATGGTCAGCAACTGCGTGCGCTCATCGGCCGCCCGTTGATCCACGCCTGGCTGGTCTGGGACGTTCAGGACGACGAGTGGTTCTCCGACTGCCCCGTCCTGCTCGACTTCACCGGAGAACGGATTGAGATCAACCACCAAAAGTTCGACGACCTCTCGATCACCTGGAACACGGTTGACCCTCACCAGCCGGTCCTGTGGCCCGGCTTCGATCTGAAGTGGCGCCACGACATGCGCCCCGAGCTGCACGCGCTCCAGGGCCAGGTCCTTCAGGACGTCGAGCTCCTCGAATGGACCGGCAGCGACATGGCCCAGGGAACGGTCGCTGTCAGCTTTCGCTTCCCTCGCAGCCAACTGACCATCGCCAACGCCCTCGACGAGAACGGGCTGACCTTCGGGCCACCCGAGTCGGGCTACCGGCGTCACTCACTGCGCTAGGACCTGGTCCTCAGAACTCAGCCGGCAAGTACCTGTTCGCGCAGGATGTCGGCGTGCCCGCAGTGGTGGGCCAGCTCGCGCAGGACTTGCAAGTACACCCAGCGCAGCGTGCGCGGCCCGGCCCGGTGGCCGGTCACGACGGCGTCCAGCGGCAGGTCGGCGGCCACCGCCCGGGCCGTCGCGCAGGCCTCACGGTGGGCCGCCGTGACGGAGGCGACGGTGTCGTCGTCGGCGAGCCGGAAGGACTCGTCCGGGGTCTGCACCAGGCCGAGCTCCCGACGGGGCGTGCCGCCGACGCACTCCTCGAACCAGATCCGCTGCATCCAGGTGACGTGCTTGAGCAGCCCGAGCAACGTCGTCGCCGACGAGACGAGCCGGCGGCGCGCCTGCTCCTCGGTAAGACCGTCGAGGGTTACCTCCAGGGCGCTCCGGTACTCCTCGACGAACGCATCGAGCTGGGTGCGTTCGTCGTCCAGCGGCACATCGAACGAGCCCATCAGCGTCTCCCGTCACGCAGCAGGCCGAGGGCCAGGGCAGCTCGTGCGAGCGGTGGCCCACGGCGACGTCGACGATCCTAGTACTCCGGCCGTAGATGATGATCTTCATGCGGTTTGGGCTGTTTGTCGTCGGTGGTGGCCGTTGCGGGCGTGGGCTTGATGGCGGCGTCGCCAGCGGGACCAGCGTCCAGGGCACGCGTGATCATCGCGGTGGCCAGGGCCGGTTTGGTGGCGAACGCCACCTCGTCCGTCCTCGCATCGCCCCTGGCCAGAGAGATCGCGGTTCACGGACGGGATACTTAGGATGAGCATGGTGGTCCATCTCGGCGCCTTCGGTTGGAGGAGGTTCGTGATGACGCACGATGGCGGGTTGAGGCTGCATCTGCAGCGGGTCCTGCGCGCACCGCGCTCGGTCGTATTCCGAGCGTTGACCGAACCGCGGACACTGGCCAAGTGGTGGGGCCCTGACGGGTTCACCATCCCAAGTGTGGAAAGCGACCTTAGGCCAGGCGGTAGCTATCGGGTCGCGATGCGACCTCCGGAAGGCGATCTGTTCTACCTGGTGGGGGAATTCGTTGAGGTCGACCCCCCGGAACGTCTGTCCTACACCTTCCGATGGGAGGATCCCGATCCCGATGATCGGGAGACGGTGGTGACGCTGTCGCTTCGCGATATCGGCGGCACACGGGCCGAGTTGGTCCTCAGCCAGGGTGACTTCGCCACTGAGGGGCGCCAAACTCTGCACGAGGAGGGCTGGACTCAGAGTCTCGACAAGCTGGAGGAGCTGATGTCGTCGGCTGCGCCGGCCTGAGGTCTTTGCCGCGGGGAGGGGCCAGGTGGCCGTACCCGTCTTCGCACCGCCCCTGTCAGCAATGAGTGCAAGACACCCGAGCGTGGTCCTCGGGGCCGAGGCCCGCTCGCTCTATCGGGACGCCTCGAACTGATCTCTGTGGCAAGGTCGGTTCGGTGGATGCACTGAAGGATCGGGACCCGGCGCACATAGGCGCGTACACGTTGCTCGCACGGCTCGGCGCGGGCGGGATGGGACAGGTCTATCTGGCTCGGTCGCCCGGTGGGCGGCTGGTTGCGATCAAGGTCATCCGGGACGAGATCACCGACCATCCGGAGGCGCTGGCGCGGTTCCGGCGGGAGGTGGAGACGGTTCGGGCGGTGCGGAGTGCGTATACCGCGAACCTGATTGACGCATCGTTGGATGCGGCGCCTTACTGGCTGGCCACCGAGTTCGTGTCGGGGCCGACCTTGAGTCAGGCGGTGGGGGAGCGGGGGGCGTTGCCTCCCGAGACGTGCCGTGGGGTGTTCGCCGCGCTGGCCGAGGGGCTCGCGGCGGTGCATGCGCACGGTGTCACGCATCGGGACCTCAAGCCTCAGAACGTGATCCTCGCGGCGCAGGGGCCGCAGCTCATCGACTTCGGGATAGCCAGGGGCGTGGGCCAGACCGCCCTCACCGAGGCCGGGTTCGCGCCCGGCACGCCCGGCTTCACCGCGCCCGAAGTACTGATGCGCAACGAGGTCGGGCCGGCGGCGGACGTGTTCGCGCTGGGGGCGACACTCGCGTACGCGGCGACCGGGCGGCCGCCCTTCGGCATGGGCGAGCCCGCCGGGGTGAGTTACCGAGCCGTGCACGAGCCCATCGACGTCGTGGGCGTGGAGCCGGGCTTGGCGGCGCTCATCGAGGCGTGCGTGGCCAAGGACCCGGCAGCACGGCCGGGGCTCGGTGAGGTGATCGCGCGGTGCGGGGTGCGGGCGGCGCTCGTCGAGGACCCCTTCTACGCCGGGCTCGCCCAGTTGGCCGAGGCGGTGCCGCAGACGCCGGGGGCGGCCGGGGCGGTGTTGCGGACGCCGACG
The DNA here is from genome assembly GCF_001279775.1 of Streptomyces sp. MMG1533. GTDB lineage: Bacteria > Actinomycetota > Actinomycetes > Streptomycetales > Streptomycetaceae > Streptomyces. The sequence goes on from NZ_LGDG01000289.1 coordinate 25,860, forward strand.
GTCCAGTCGGGGGCCGGGCTGCCGACGCCTCCCGCGTACGCGCCGGTGAGCCCGCACGACCTGCCGACGGCCGGGGCGGCGTACGGCTACACGCCCACCGAGATGAGCCGGCCGCGGGCCCCTCGCCGCAGCGGCAGGCTGTGGCTTGCGGCTGCGGCGGTGGCGGTCGCCGCGGGGACGGGGACGGCGTTCGTGCTGATGGCGCCGGGAGACAAGAAGGACGAGGGCTCGGCGGCCGGAGGCGGCAAGTCGACGTCTCCGGCCACCTCGGAGTCGGCCAAGTCGCCGACTCCGGCGGCCTCGGAGGCGTCGAACGGTGCACCCGCCTACGCAGGGGACAAGATCGACCGGGCGCTGTGGAGCTCGGCCACCGGCAAGTGCCAACTGCCCCCGGAGGAGAGGGCGAGCAACGCGTTCATGGGGTCCATCAGCGATCCCGACGCCCCGGGCGAGACCTCGCAGACCCACACCTTCGACAACAAGGTGCAAATCGGGTTCCGTGACGACGGCACGCTCGGTTCCAAGGGGCCGTACTACGTCACCGTCAGCGTGAAGCCGCCCCACGACATCGACCCCAGCACCGGAAAGCCCGTCGAGGGGCTCTTGAGCGACAACGCGAACATCGGCTACTTGAGCAAGCCCATCGACATCTTCGGCGGCAGCGACCCGACGAGCTGGAAGTACGTCACCTACCCGGACGACTTCCGCTCCTGGATCAAGGGCAAGCCGCAGCCCTCCATCCCGCTGGCCAACGACCCCGGCGACTGGACCGTGGAGTTCCACCACATCCGCACGCCCGACGACTACACGAGCATCATGTGCGACGGGTTCACGGTGAAATGACGCCACTCTCACCTGAAATGGCCTTGAATAGCGGCGATACGGGGGAGGGTTGAGCCGTGCGCAAAGTCTGGGTGGTCGGTGGTACTGCGGTCGGGCTGGGCCTGAGCTTCGTGATGCTCCTCGTCGTCGGGGTGTACGTCGTCGCCGGGAACCTCGCCAACGGGGTGAGCGGAGGCACCAAGGCGCTGGCCAAGGGGTCGGTACCGGCTGCGTATCAGACCCTAGTTCAGAAGTGGGGCAATCTCTGCTCCGCCATCAACCCCGCACTGCTCGCCGCCCAGCTCTACCAGGAGAGCGGTTTCGACCCGGACGTGACCAGCCACGCCGACGCCCGCGGCATCGCCCAGTTCATCCCCAGCACCTGGGCCACGCACGGCATCGACGGTGACGGAGACGGTGACCGTGACATCTGGGATCCGAATGACGCGATTCCATCGGCCGCGTCGTACGACTGCGAGCTCGCGAAGTACGTCAAGGACGTGCCCGGGGACACCACGAGCAACATGCTCGCCGCCTACAACGCGGGTGCGTACCGCGTCATAAAGGCGGGTGGGGTTCCGGCCATCAGCGAGACCCAGAACTACGTCAAGACGATCCGCACCCTGGAGGAAAGCTTCGCCGCCCCCGTCAGTCGGGTCGACCCGTCTAAGCAGGCGGCCGGGGCCATCTACTACGCGCAGAAGAAGCTCGGCACGCCCTATCTGTGGGGCGGGGACGGTACCGCGGCCGACAACGGGCGGTTCGACTGTTCCGGGCTGACCAAGGCCGCGTACGAGAGTGTCGGGATCACGTTGCCGCGCGTCGCCAACGACCAGTACAACGCGGGGCCACATCCGGCCAGGGACGAGCTGCTGCCGGGCGACCTGGTGTTCTTCTCGGACGACCTGACCAACTCGCGGGCCATCCGGCATGTCGGTATTTATGTGGGCGGTGGGTACATGATCGACGCGCCGAGAACAGGTGCTGTGATCCGGTTCGACCCGATCGACACCCCCGACTACTTCGGGGCCACCCGGGTCACCGAAGATGGCGCGAAAGCGCTCCCCACGACGGTGTGAACCGAGCGTGAACCCACCCCCTGAGCTGCAGTGATGAGTCTCTCTTAGGTAACGTCTGCGTGATCATTCGGTGGAGTGTGGAACGTATTTACGGGAGCCGTGCGTTCCTGATGACGTAGCCGAGCGGACGGGCGGACGTCACAGTCAACGTAAGCGGATCTACACACCACGGGGGTGGGCAACATCGGCGCGCGCAAGGGCGTGCCGGGAGAGACGACGAAGGGGCCGTGCGCCATGGCTGGACTCGCAGAATCCGGGTCGAACCCTGACGTCGATCTGCTGTACGACATCAATGGCCTCGCCAAGGACGCGCCGGCCTGGTTCGACCGGGGCATGGAGTACGTCGGCGAGTACGGGCTGCTGCTCGCCATGGTGCTGCTCGTGGTGTGGTGCTGGTGGTCCGTGCGCCGGCGGGGCGGCGAGGACGCCGCGTCGTCCGTGGCGGCTCTCGTCTGGGCGCCGCTTGCCGCCGGGATCGCCGTGCTGGTGAACGTGCCGATACGAGGGTTCGTGGAGCGGCCCCGGCCCTTCCTCACCCATCAAGGACTGGATGTCCTCGTCTCCGGCAAGACCGACTACTCCTTCGTGAGCGACCACGCCACCATCACCATGGCCATGGGAGTCGGACTCTTCGTCGCCAACCGGAAGTTCGGGCTCTTCGGACTCGGCCTCGCGTTGCTCGAAGGGTTCTGCCGGATCTACATGGGTGTGCACTATCCGACGGACGTGGTGGGCGGGTTCGCACTCGGTACGGCTGTCGCGCTGCTGCTCTCGCCCGTGGCCATGGCCCTGTTGACGCCGGTGGTCAAGGCCGTCGAGCGGTCGCCTCGGGCCGGGTGGCTGGTCCGGGCGCGGGGGCGGTCGTACGGCGGGCAGGACACGACGATTCCGGGGGCCCAGCGCGAGGCCGCCGGGACCGAGGAGCGGGATCTCGCCGCGTAGGGCCGGCCCTACAGCGCCTGGGGGTAGGTGAAGAAGCGGTTCGGGTCGTACTGCTTCTTCAGCTTTGCCAGGCGGTTTGCCGCGTCGCCGTAGTACGCCTTTCGCCAGTCCTTCAGGGTCGGGTCGGTGTAGTTCTGGTACGCGGCGCCGGACGCGTACGGCTTCATCGCCGTGTGGGCTCCGGTCAGCCAGGACTCCGCCGTCGAGCCGCTCGTGCCGGCGCGCCAGGAGGCGATGTACTGGGCCAGCATGCGGGAGCGGCGGTGGACGAAGGCCGTTGCCGTGGGGGAGACGCGGTTGACGGCTCCGCCGAGGGCCGTGAACGCGATGCTGCCCGAGCCGCCGCGGATCGACGAGATCTGCTTGAGGAGGGTCCGGATCGCGGCGGAGGAGAGGGACTTGTCGAAGAAGTCCGACCGTGCCGCGTATGTCTCCCTGCCGAGTGCGCCCTGCGGGGAGCGGCCTGGGGTGGACCCGGGCAGGTGGCACTGGGCGTCGGAGGAGAACGACGAGCAGCCCGCGTAGATCTCCATCGCCTCCTCGTAGCCCCGGCGGCGGAGGGAGACGCTGCTTGCGGGGGCGCCCACCTTGTCCGCGAGGCGGTCCACCGCGTTCTGGAGTTCGCCGTATGTGCCGAGGGAGAAGGCGGCCACGGAGACGGTGGCCCTGCCGCCGGAGGCGCCTGCCAGGTGCAGGGACGACCAGATCTCGTCCGGCTGGGTCGGCCCCCATTCCTGCCATGCCTTGACGACCGCCGCGGCCCTGGACCACGGCCAGGACAGGTTCGCCGTCACTGCCCGCGGGGCCGGGTGGGTCTTGAAGTGCAGTTCCGTCACGACGCCGAAGTTGCCGTTGCCCGCGCCTCGTAGCGCCCAGAAGAGGTCCTTGTGGTCGGTGGCGTTCGCGGTGAGCTGTTTGCCGTCGGCCGTGATCAGGGTGGCCTGGGTGAGGCTGTCGCAGGTCAGGCCGTAGGCGCGGGAGACGACTCCGTGGCCGCCGCCGAGGGTGAGGCCGGAGACGCCGACCGTGGGGCAGGAGCCGGCGGGGATCGTCACGCCCTTCGCGGCGAGGGCGCGGTAGACGTCGATCAGTTTGGCGCCGGCGCCGACGACTGCCGTGTTGCCGCTTGCCCGGACGCGGTTGAGTTTCGAGACGTCGATGATGAGGCGGCCGTTGCCGGAGGACCAGCCTGCGTAGGAGTGGCCGCCGTTGCGGATCGCCACGTGGAGGGCGTGGGCTCGGGCGTAGGACAGGGCCGTGCGGATGTCGTCGGGGTGCGCGACGTAGGCGACCGCGGCCGGTTTGAGGGCGTCGAAGCGGGTGTTGTAGAGCTGGCGGGCGGCAGGCCAGGCGGTGTCGCCGGGGCGGACGAGGGGGCCGTCGAGAGTGCGGGCGAGGGCGGACCAGTTGGCCGGGGTGGTGGCGCCGGTCGATGTGAACGCGGGGTGCGAGGAGGAGCGGGGCGTGGTCGGTGTGCCGTTGGCCGACCCTGAATCGCCGGCCTTGCAGGCGGTGGCCGCGGCCGTGAGGGTGGCTGCGCCGACGGCGATGAGTGTGCGCCGTTCCATGTCCGTGCCTTGCCTTTCGTCGGCCTCTCGTCGGCTTTCGTGGAACGAGACGGAGCTGCGGGGGCGGGGGTTCCATAGTGCGGGGGG
>NZ_LGDG01000290.1 GCF_001279775.1 Streptomyces sp. MMG1533
CCCTTGGGGAGCACGGCGAGGTACGGGTCGTCCAGCAGGTGCAGCAGTAGTACGCCGTCACCCCCGGCCCCCTCCCCCACCACCAGCGCCAGATCGGCCCGCCCCTCCCGCACGTCCGGCAGCGGGTCCTCGGGGTCGGTGAGCTTCAGCTCGACCTGTACCCCGGGATGCTCGGCCCGCAGCCGCGCCACCGCCGGGGCGACCAGCGAGGCGCCGGCCGTCGCGAAGTACCGCACCGACAGCCGGCCCGTGCGCCCCGCCAGCAGGTCGGCAAGCGCGGTCTCCGCCTCGGCGACCTGACGGCCGATCGTGTCCGCGTACTCCGTGAGCAGCAGCCCGGCCGCCGTGGGCCGCACCCCGCGCCCGACCCGTTCGAGGAGCTCGGCCCCGGCCTCCTTCTCCAGCGCGGCGACCTGCTGGCTCACCGCGGACGGCGTGTATCCGAGCCTCGCGGCCGCGGCGGTCACCGATCCGCAGGCCACCACGGACCGCAGCACCTGCATACGCCTCACATCCAACATGCAGTACAGCTTAACGGTGTATCCACAATCCTTCACTTGTCCTCACGCTTTCGTTCGCGGACCGTGGGGGCATGCAGCCCTCCTCCACCCTCCGCATGGCCGTCCTCGCCCTCCTGTGGGGCTCGGGCTTCCTGTGGATCAAAGTCGCCCTGAACCACGGCCTGTCCCCCGCCCAGATCACCATCGCCCGCTGCGCGCTGGGCGCGGCGGTCCTGCTGCTGCTCGCCCGCTCGGCAGGTCAGCGCCTGCCGCGGTCCCGCTCGACCTGGAAGCACCTGGTCGTCGCCGCCTTCTTCTGCAACGCCCTGCCCTTCGCCCTGTTCGGCGTCGGCGAGCAGACCGTGGACTCCGGCGTCGCGGGTGCCCTGAACGCCACGACACCGCTGTGGGCGCTCCTGATCGGCCTGCTCCTCGGCACCGACCGCGCCCTGCACCCGGTACGCCTGACCGGCCTGCTCCTCGGGTTCGCCGGGACCCTGCTGATCTTCGCGCCCTGGCACCGGTCAGGACTGCTGAGCTGGGGCGCCCTGGCGCTGCTGGCCGCCGCCGTGAGCTACGCCGTGGCGTTCGCGTACATGGCCCGCAAGCTCACCGCCGGCCGGGACCCGCTCGCCGTGTCCGCTGCCCAGCTCCTCACGGCGACGGCCTGGAGCACCCTGGCCCTCCCGGCCGCGGGCCCCCTCGACACCGACCTCACCGGGCTGCTCGCGGTCACCGCGCTCGGGGTCCTCGGCACGGGCGTGACCTTCTACCTCAACTACCGGCTGATCGCGGACGAGGGTCCGACGACGGCCGCGACGGTCGGCTATCTGCTGCCCGTCGTGTCGGTCTCGCTGGGGGCGCTGATCCTGGGCGAGAACGTCGGTACCCGCGTGCTGGCCGGGATGGCGGTGGTGCTGGTGGGGGTGGCGCTGACCCGGGGGCGACGATCTCCTCGGACGGCCGCGACCGTCCCGGCGCCCAAGGCCTACGCCCCGTAGAACAGGTCGTCCACCACGGCCCGCGCCCGTCGGGCCGTACGCCGGTAGTCGTCGAGCATGTCGCCGACGTGTCCGGGGCCGTACCCCAGGTAGCGCCCCACCGCACCCAGTTCGCGCGGGTCCGAGGGGAAGGTGTCGCCGGCGCGGCCGCGTACGAGCATCACGGCGTTGCGGACGCGCGTCGCCAGCACCCAGGCCTCGTCGAGGGTGCCGGCGTCCTCGTCGGAGAGAAGGCCGGCCGTGCGGGCGGCGGCGAGAGCGGCGCGGGTGCGGGTCGTGCGCAGGCCCGCCACCTGCGCGCCGTGCCGCATCTGGACGAGCTGCACCGTCCACTCGACGTCGGAGAGGCCGCCGGGCCCGAGCTTGGTGTGCAGCTTCGGGTCGGCGCCGCGCGGCATCCGCTCGGACTCCATCCGGGCCTTCAGGCGCCGGATCTCGCGTACGGCGTCGTCGCCGAGGCCGGCCGTCGGGTACCGCAGCGGATCGATCAGCTCGATGAAGCGGGCGCTCAACTCCTCGTTCCCGGCGACGGGTTCGGCCCGCAGCAGGGCCTGCGACTCCCACCCCAGGGACCAGCGGCGGTAGTAGGCCTCGTACGAGTTCAACGTCCGTACGAGCGGCCCGGACTTGCCCTCCGGGCGCAGGTCGGCGTCGATCAGCAGGGGCGGGTCGGCGCTGGGGATCTGCAGGAGGCGGCGCATCTCGGAGACGACCTTGTTGGCCGCCTCGGAGGCCTCGCGTTCGTCGACGCCGTCGCGCGGTTCATGCACGAACAGCACGTCGGCGTCGGAGCCGTAGCCCAGTTCGTGGCCGCCGAAGCGGCCCATCCCGATGACGGCGAACCGGGTGGGCAGGGTGTCCCCCCAGCCGTCCCGGACCACCGCGCGCAGGGTGCCGGCGAGGGTGGCCGCCGTCAGGTCGGACACCGCGCCGCCGACCCGTTCCACGAGGGCGCCCTGGTCGGCCTCGACCGGCTGGGCCTCGGTGCCGTAGGAGCCGACGATGTCCGCGGCCGCCGTACGGAACAGCTCGCGTCGGCGGACACCACGCGCGGCCGTGACCGCCTGCACGGCGCCGTCCGCCCGGCCGACCGCGGCGAGTATCTCCTGTTCCAGGTGGTCCCGGCCGCGCGGCTCCAGGCCGCCTCCGTCGCCGTCCCCGAGCAGCGCGACCGCCTCGGGGGCGCGCATCAGCAGGTCGGGGGCGAGCCGGCCGGCGGACAGGACCCGGGCGAGGTTCTCGGCGGCGGCGCCCTCGTCCCGCAGCAGCCGCAGATACCAGGGCGTCTTGCCGAGCGCGTCCGACACCTTGCGGAAGTTGAGCAGGCCGGCGTCCGGGTCGGCGGAGTCGGCGAACCAGCCGAGCAGGACCGGCAGGAGCGTGCGCTGGATGGCCGCTTTGCGAGTGACCCCGGAGGCCAGCGCCTCCAGGTGCCGCAGCGCCGCCGCCGGGTCCGCGTACCCGAGCGCGACCAGCCGTTCACGGGCCGCCTCGGGGCTCAACCGGACTTCGCCGGGGGCGAGTTGGGCGACCGCGTCGAGCAGGGGGCGGTAGAAGAGCTTCTCGTGCAGCCGTCGTACGACGCTGGTGTGCCGTTTCCACTCGCGGTTCAGCTCGGCGACCGGGTCGGCGCGCAGTCCGAGCGAGCGGCCCATGCGCCGCAGGTCGGCCTCGTCCTCGGGGACGAGGTGGGTGCGGCGCAGCCGGTAGAGCTGGATGCGGTGCTCCATGGAGCGCAGGAAGCGGTAGGCGTCGTCGAGTTGGACGGCGTCGGCGCGGCCGACGTAGCCGCCGGTGGCGAGGGCCTGCAACGCGTTCAGAGTGGTTCCGCTGCGGACGGAGACGTCGGCCCGTCCGTGCACCAACTGGAGGAGCTGTACGGCGAATTCGACGTCCCGCAGGCCGCCGGGGCCGAGCTTCAGCTCGCGTTCGATCTCGGCGACGGGGATGTTCTCGACCACGCGGCGGCGCATCTTCTGCACGTCGGTGACGAAGTTGTCGCGCTCGGCGGCCTTCCAGACGAGGGGTTCGAGGGCGGCGACGTACTCCTCGCCGAGTTCGATGTCGCCGGCCACCGGGCGGGCCTTGAGCAGGGCCTGGAACTCCCAGGTCTTGGCCCAGCGCTGGTAGTAGGCGAGGTGGCTGGAGAGCGTGCGCACCAGCGGACCGTTTCTGCCCTCGGGGCGCAGGTTGGCGTCCACGGGCCAGATCGAGCCCTCGACGGTGGTCTCGGAGCAGATCCGCATCATGTGCGAGGCGAGCTTGGTGGCGGCCCTGACGGCCTTGCCCTCGTCGGCGCCCTCGACGGCCTCGCCGACGAAGATGACGTCGACGTCGGAGACGTAGTTCAGCTCGTGGCCGCCGCACTTGCCCATCGCGATGACCGCGAGCCGGCACAGCGCCGCGTCGTCGGGCGCGGCGGCGCGGGCGATGGCGACGGCGGCGCGCAGGGTCGCGGTGGCGAGATCGGCGAGCTCGGCGGCGGTCTCCGCCATGCCGGTGGTGCCGCACACGTCACGGGCGGCGATGGACAGCAGGCAGCGGCGGTAGGCGACGCGCAGGGAGACGGGGTCCGTCGCCTCGGCCAGGCCCCGCTCGAACTCCGCCACCCCGGGGTGGAGGTCGCTCGGCTCGTACATGACGAGGGCGTGCCAGTCGCTCGGGTGCCGGGCGAGGTGGTCGGCGAGCGCGGCGGAGGCGCCGAGCACGCCGAGCAGCCGGTCGCGCAGCGGCTTGGCCGCTATCACCGTGTCGAGCAGTTCACGCCGGGCGGTGGGCGCGGGCTGCGCCTCCAGCAGCCGTACGAGACCGTGCAGCGCCAGGTCCGGGTCGGCGGTCGCGCCCAGCGCCTCCAGCAGGACCGGGTCGTCCCGCACGTGCGCGAGTTCCACGCTGTCCAGGAGGCGCTCGGCGGCGGAGGGATCGGTGAAGCCGTGCCGCAGCAGCCGCGTGAAGGTACTGCTCCTGCGCCCCGGCGCCGTCATCCCGGCCTCCTGTCGGATCAAGGTCGTACGGCCACGAGCCTAACCGGAGAAGCCGAGGTAAGCGCCAGGGCGCCGAGGCGGTTTCAGCGGGTCACCGCCACCGTGGACGGGCGCGAAAGGTCGGCCAGGACCGTGTCGCCGGGCATGCGGCCCGCGACAGCGGTGCCCTCGAAGGGCGGTATCACCGCCGCGGCGGTCGGCCGCCCGGCGATCGGCCGCCCGGCGATCGGCACCGCGATCCGCAGCACGGTGCCCGGCCACACGCCACCGGCCGTGGAGGCGAACTGCACGTCGAGGCACCGCCGCCGCAGGCGGGCCGGCGTCTCCGGGACAGATGCGCCCTGCGCCACCTCCGGCAGGACCACCCGCCGGGGGACGGCGGCATCGAGTCCGTTGCACGCGCGGTCGTCGGGCGGCGGGGTGGGCTGTCCGGACCGACCCCCGTGCGGCCCGGACAGAGTGAGGCGGGTGAGGTCCCCGGGCGCGTTGTTCGTGGTGTCGATCCGGATCGTGTCCCGGCGCAGCCACTGCAACGGGTGCCCGTCGAGAGCGGCCTGCGCCCAGTTCGCGGTGTCGACCAGGAACCCGGTCCCGACCGCGGACTCCTCCGGGGGCAGCAGCCGGGGCGCCCGTCCGCGCGAGGCCCGCTCCGCCCGCGCCTCGGGCCGGTGCCGCAGCACCACGAGCAGTTTGCCGTCGGGCCGGACGAACGGGTGTGCGCGGCCGGCGGACACCGGGTAGGCCCCCGCCGGGGTGACCGTCGCGCGTGAGGCTCCGGAGCGCCGGATGCCTGCGGTGGGACCGAGCGTGAACCGCACGGTGGAGAATGCGGCGGCCTTCGCCGTGGTGGTGGCGGTGGACTTCGCCTCGCATCCGGTGGCCAGCAGTGCGGCGACCAGGGCGGCGGCGCCCGCGACCGACACCGTCGGCAGGTGCGGAGGTGGGTGGGTACGGCCGTCGTGAGGGCGTGGATGGGGTTGCATGGGTGACTCCGTCCTTCGACGGCAGCCGGAGTGGCTGCCCATCTCGACGGTGCCCCCGCCAACGGCCGTAGACCATTCGCCATTTGACGAATCTCCGGCGTCACGGTGACTCACGGGGCGTACCTTCGCAGTAAGCGAGAACCGGCCCGGGAGGCCGCCATGGGATCAGCGGGTACGACGGCAGCACGGACGCGAAGCCGTTCAGCGACCACGAGATGACGACGCTGCGTCTGATGGCTCCCCACGTGTACGCGATCTACCGCGAGGCCGCTCGCAAGCGTTACCCACCCGTGCGGCTCACCCCGCGCGAGCTGGGCGTCCTGCGCTGCGTGGCCCTCGGCCTGAGCACCCCGCGGATCGCCGAACAGCTCTCCGTGTCCGCCGGCACCGTCCGCAAGCACCTGGAGAACAGCTTCGGCAGGCTGGGCGTCTCGAGCCGCGCCGCCGCGGTTGCCCGGGTGTTCCCCGAGGCACCCTGGGAAGAGACATGTCTGGAGGGCTGATGACCGACAAGGAAACCGAGCGGGCACCCGAGGCCCGGCTCGACCCGCGTTACAGCGACGATTCCGCCGCCGCGATCCCCTGGCCGGACGCCGAGGCACTGCTCTCCGCGGCCGAGCTGTTCTGGATCTCGACGGTACGGCCGGACGGGCGGCCGCATGTGACCCCGCTGCCCGCGGTGTGGGCGCACGGCGCGCTGCACTTCTGCACCGGGCCCGACGAGCGGAAGGCGAAGAACCTCGCGCACAATCCGCACGCCGTGCTGACGACCGGTACCAACATCTGGGACAAGGGCTACGACCTGGTGGTGGAGGGCGAGGCGGTGCGGGTGTCCGACGACGGGCGGCTGCGCGAGCTCGCCGCCGCGTGGGAGACGAAGTACGGCGATTTCTGGCACTTCGAGGTAAAGGACGGTTATTTCCATCACGGTCCGGGACACGCCGTCGTCTACGCGGTGGCGCCGCGGACGGTTTTCGGCTTCGGTAAGGGGGAGCCGTTCAGCCAGACGCGATGGCGGTTCTGACGGCTCTACTGACGTCGACAAAGGAGTCACGCCGTGGACATGAGTCTCGAAGTGGTCCTGCTGCCGGTTTCCGACGTGGACCGGGCCAAGGAGTTCTACCGGGACAAGGTCGGCTTCCACGTCGACCTCGACGGCGAGGTGATGCCGGGCGTACGGATCGTGCAGCTGACCCCGCCCGGTTCCGGCTGTTCCATCGCCCTGGTCGACGGGCTGGAGGTCCCGACGGGGACACCGCAGCCGGGGACGTACCACGGAATGCAACTGTGCGTCACGGACGCCAAGGCCGCTTATGAGGAACTGACCGCACGCGGCCTCGACGTCAGCGAACCGCAGCAGTTCGCCCCGCAGGACGGCGCGACCTTCATGTACTTCCAGGACCCGGACGGCAACGGCTGGGCGATCCAGGAGTACCGGCGCCGGGCCACGGAGCCGCTGCACAAGGTGCTGGCGGACCTGGCCGGGCGGCAGCAGTAGCGGTAGCGGCAGCAGCGGCGGACGTGGATCTTGGCGTCGGCGACACGTGCGCCGCCAGGACCCGGTGGAAAACGAAACCGGACCGACGGCTCATTGCCGCCGGTCCGGCTGACCGACCAGGGCGGGAAGCCCCGCCGTTCCGCACTTGTCCAGCGCTTACAGCACCGGCAGGTTCTTCCGCAGCTCGAAGGCCGTGACCTCGCTGCGGTACTCCTCCCACTCCTGGCGCTTGTTGCGCAGGAAGAAATCGAACACGTGCTCGCCCAGCGTCTCGGCGACCAGGTCGCTCCGCTCCATCAGCGTCAGCGCCTCGCCCAGGTTCTGGGGCAGGGGCTCGATGCCCATCGCGCGGCGCTCGGCGTCGGAGAGGGCCCAGACGTCGTCCTCGGCGCCCGGGGGGAGCTCGTAGCCCTCCTCGATGCCCTTGAGGCCGGCGGCCAGGAGCATGGCGTAGGCCAGGTACGGGTTGGCGCCGGAGTCGATGGAGCGGACCTCGATGCGGGCCGAGCCGGTCTTGCCGGGCTTGTACATCGGGACGCGGACCAGGGCTGAGCGGTTGTTGTGGCCCCAGCAGATGTAGGAGGGGGCCTCGCCGCCGGCGCCCGCCGTGCGCTCCGAGCCGCCCCAGATGCGCTTGTACGAGTTCACCCACTGGTTGGTGACCGCCGCGATCTCCGCCGCGTGCTTGAGCAGGCCCGCGATGAAGGAGCGGCCGACCTTGGAGAGCTGGTACTCCGCGCCCGACTCGTAGAAGGCGTTGCGGTCGCCCTCGAAGAGCGAGAGGTGCGTGTGCATGCCGCTGCCGGGGTGCTCGGAGAACGGCTTCGGCATGAAGGTCGCCTGGACCCCCTGCTCCAGCGCCACCTGCTTCATGACCAGGCGGAACGTCATGATGTTGTCCGCCGTCGAGAGCGCGTCGGCGTAGCGGAGGTCGATCTCCTGCTGGCCCGGGGCGCCCTCGTGGTGGGAGAACTCGACCGAGATGCCCATCGACTCCAGCATGGTGATCGCCTGGCGGCGGAAGTCCATGCCGATGTTCTGCGGGGTGTGGTCGAAGTAGCCGGAGTTGTCGGCCGGGGTCGGCCGGGAGCCGTCGAGGGGCTTGTCCTTCAGCAGGAAGAACTCGATCTCCGGGTGGGTGTAGAAGGTGAAGCCCAGGTCGGAGGTCCTGGCCAGGGCCCGCTTCAGCACGTACCGCGGGTCGGCGAAGGACGGGGAGCCGTCCGGCATGAGGATGTCGCAGAACATCCGGGCGGTGCCGGGGGCCTCCGCCCGCCACGGCAGGACCTGGAAGGTCGACGGGTCCGGCTTGGCGATCATGTCTGACTCGTATACGCGGGCGAAGCCCTCGATCGCGGAGCCGTCGAAGCCGATGCCCTCGTCGAAGGCCTGTTCCAGCTCGGCCGGGGCCACGGCGACGGACTTGAGGAAGCCCAGCACGTCCGTGAACCACAGGCGTACGAACCGGATGTCACGCTCCTCCAACGTCCGGAGCACGAACTCCTGCTGCTTGTCCATCTTCCGCTTCCCCATCCTTGCTGGTCAGGCCGCCTGTCTCCCGTACCACGGGAGGCGGTCGGGCACCTGAGCATCCCACCACAACACCATTTCGTGCGCGTTGCGCACCTTGATCGTCCGGCCGACCTCGGAGTGAACGCCTCACGTAGCGCAGGTGTACTGCTCTGCCGCCCATCTTGCCTGCTCGGACCGACATCCGTAATGCCGGGAGTCCCGGAACCTCCCGGGGGCCGAGTCCCCCGGGTACCCGATCTTCCCCGGGTACCCGATCTTCGGCCATTCCTGCGCCCTCCCTACGAGAGTGCTCTCCCTCCCCATTACGATCAGCGGACCCGCCCGCCCGTCGCCCACCACCACCCTCATCGAGCGCTTCGCACGCAGCCAGATTCCATCCCTTTCCCCAGAAGGACACACCCATGGGCTCCGCCAAGAACAGCAACAGCGCCGCCCGCAAGGCGCGGATAGAGGAGATGCGGCGCGCCGAGCAGTCCCGTGAGCGCCGCAACCGGATCCTCACCATCGCCGCCAGTGTGGTGGTCGTCTCCGGTCTCGTGGTCGGCGGTGTCGTCCTGGTGAACTCGCAGTCCGACGACAGCACGGCGGCCGACGCGAAGGCCTCGGGGCACTTCGTGACCGGCTCGGACGGGGTGAAGACCTGGAAGGGCAAGCTGAGCCAGACCCACGTCACCAAGACCGTGAAGTACCCGACGGAGCCCCCGGTCGGCGGCGACCACAACCAGGTCTGGATGAACTGCAACGGCGACGTCTACACCAAGGCGCTCAACAACATGAACGCCGTGCACTCCCTGGAGCACGGCGCGGTCTGGGTGACGTACACCGGCAAGGCCTCGAAGGCGGACGTGGCGGCGCTGGCGGCGAAGGTGAAGGCGACGCCGTACACGCTGATGAGCCCGGACGAGGATCAGGCCGACCCGATCATGCTCACCGCGTGGGGGCACCAGCGCACGGTGACGAGTGCCGACGACCCGAACGTCGCCAAGTTCTTCGAGAAGTTCGTGCAGGGCGAGCAGACGCCCGAGCCGGGCGCGGCGTGCACGGGCGGTCTGTCGAAGTGAGGCTCGTCTCCGTGGCCGCCGCCGTGGCGGGAGTGCTCGTCGCGGCCGGCGCCATCACCTACGCCGTCGCCGAGGACGACGGTTCGAGCTCGGTTCCCGCCGCCGACTCCGCGGACGCGGGGTTCGCCCGGGACATGGCGGTGCACCACCAGCAGGCCGTCGAGATGTCGTACATCGTGCGCGACCGCACCGACGACGAACAGGTGCGGCGCCTCGCGTACGACATCGCGCAGACGCAGGCCAACCAGCGCGGCATGCTGCTGGGCTGGCTCGACCTGTGGGGGCTGCCGAAGGTGTCCGCGGACTCGCCGATGACCTGGATGGGCATGGGTGACATGCCCTCCGGCAAGGACGGGGCGCTGATGCCTGGCATGGCGACCAACACCGAGTTGAAGAAACTGGACTCGCTGAGCGGCAAGCAGGCCGAGGTCTTCTATCTCCAGCTGATGACGGACCATCACAAGGGCGGGATCCACATGGCCGAGGGCTGTGCGGACCGGTGCACGGTCGGCGTGGAGAAGCGGCTCGCGCAGGGGATGGTCGATGCGCAGGAGTCGGAGATCGACCTGATGACGGACCTGCTCAAGGAGCGGGGAGCCGAGCCGCGTTCGTAGGTGTCAACCCTCAAATGGCCTTGTCATTAGGTTAATTGAGCTCTTCTTGGCATCCGTATTCCCCTGACATGAACGGTTCATCGCCAGAGTGGCCACCGTCGAGTGATCCACTCGCGACGAACCGCACAGGGGGTTCCATGAGATCCAACCGCGCCAAGATGCGCGCCGGGGTGAGCATGGCAGCGACACTGCCGATGCTCGCGGGCGCGCTGGCGCTCGGCATGCCCGCGGCGCACGCCGTGGACAACCCGGGCCGGGACACACTGGCCGGGACCAGGCCCGCGTGGGCCACGGCCAAGGCCGACAAGGGCGCGACCGCCGACAGTTCCCAGGTCTCGGCCCGTGTCTACCTCGCCGGCCGGGACGCCGCCGGCCTCGCCGCGTACGCGAAGGCCGTGTCCGACCCGTCCTCCGCGGCGTACGGCAAGTACCTCAGCGCCAAGCAGGCGCAGGCCCGTTACGGCGCCACCGAGGCGCAGGTGGCGGCGGTCAGGTCCTGGCTGACGGCCGCCGGTCTGAAGGTCACGGGCGTGACGCAGCACTACGTCTCCGTCACCGGTGACGTGTCCGCCGCCGAGCAGGCCTTCGGCACCCAGCTGCACAACTACGCCAAGGGGTCCAAGACCTACCGCGCGCCCACGAAGACGGCCTCCACGCCGGACAGCCTGAACGGTGCCGTCCTGACCGTCACCGGCCTGGACAACGCACCGCACAAGGCGACCCACGACGACCAACTGCCGCCTTCGGAGGACGTGTTCAAGAACTCCGGGCCGTTCTCCTCGTACTACGGCTCGAACATCGCGACCACGCTGCCGGACGCGTACGGCACCAAGGTCCCGTACGCCGTCGAGGGCTACACCGGCAAGCAGCTGCGCGCCGCCTACGGCGCGGGCACGTACACGGGCAAGGGGGTGCGGGTCGCCATCACCGACGCGTACGCCTCGCCGACCATCGCCTACGACGCGGCCACCTACGCGAAGAAGCACGGCGACGCGGCCTACACCAGCAGCCAGCTGCGCCAGGTCCTGCCCAAGAACTACTCGAAGACCGACGAGTGCGGGGGATCCGGCTGGTACGGCGAGGAGACCCTCGACGTCGAGGCCGTGCACGCGGTCGCGCCCGCCGCGAACATCACGTACGTGGGTGCCGCCTCCTGCTACGACGACGACCTGCTCGACTCGCTCAGCAAGATCGTCGACAACCACCTGGCGGACATCGTCTCCAACTCGTGGGGCACCAGCGGGGAGGCGGCACCGGACCTCGCGGCCGCCTACGACCAGGTCTTCCAGTTCGGCGCGGTCGAGGGCATCGGCTTCTACTTCTCCTCCGGCGACGACGGCGACGAGGTCGCCAACACCGGGACGAAGACGGTCGACTCCCCGGCCAACTCGGCCTGGGTGACCGCGGTCGGCGGCACCTCGCTGGCCGTCGGCAAGGGCGACAAGTACCTGTGGGAGACCGGCTGGGGCACCGACAAGGCCCTGCTGTCGGACGACGGCAAGAGCTGGACGGACTTCCCCGGCACCTTCAACTCGGGAGCGGGCGGCGGCACCAGCAAGACGGTCGCCGAGCCCTACTACCAGCAGGGCGTCGTCCCGAAGGCGCTGGCCACGGCCAACAGCGCCGCCGGCAACCGCGTCGTCCCGGACATCTCGGCGATCGCCGACCCGAACACCGGCTTCAAGGTCGGCGAGACGCAGACCTTCCCGGACGGGACGGCGAAGTACAGCGAGTACCGCATCGGCGGCACCTCGCTGGCCTCACCGGTGATCGCGGCCGTCCAGGCCCTGGCCCAGCAGGCGCGCGGCGGCAAGGCGATCGGCTTCGCCAACCCGTCGATCTACGCCAAGTACGGCACGAAGGCCTACCACGACGTCACGGACAACCCGACCGGCTCCGGCCTGGCGGTCGCCCGCGTCGACTTCTTCAACCAGTACGACGCGACGGACGGCTTGATCACCTCCGTCCGCACCCTCGGCACGGACAGCTCGCTGCATGCCGTGAAGGGCTATGACGACGTCACCGGCGTGGGCACGCCCGCGGGCGGCTACGTCGAGTCGTACCACCGCCGCTGACGACGGCAGGGCAAGGGCACCACGGTGCGCCCGCTTCCCGACGAACCCGGTCGGAAGCGGGCGTACCCGCGTCCGGCCGGCGGAGGAGCGTGAAGCGCCCCACATCCCGCCCCACCCCATCGTGTCGCACTGACGATTACACTGGGCCCGTGCCTCAACTACGTCTCGCCCTGAACCAGATCGACTCACGCGTCGGTGACCTCGCCGGGAACACCGAGACGATCCTCCGCTGGACCCGGCACTCTGCCGAGCAGGGAGCGCACCTGGTGGCGTTCCCGGAGATGGCGCTGACCGGGTATCCCGTCGAGGACCTGGCCCTGCGCTCGTCCTTCGTGGAGGCGTCCCGCGCGGCCCTGCGCGGCCTCGCCGCCCGGCTCGCCGAGGAGGGCTTCGGCGAGCTGCCGGTGGTCGTCGGATACCTCGACCGGTCCGAGTCCGCCCAGCCGAGGTTCGGCCAGCCGGCCGGCGCGCCCCGCAACGCGGGGGCGGTGCTGCACCGCGGCGAGGTGGTCCTCACCTACGCCAAGCACCACCTGCCGAACTACGGCGTCTTCGACGAGTTCCGCTACTTCATGCCCGGCGACACCATGCCGGTCGTGCGCGTGCACGGCATCGACGTGGCCCTCGCCATCTGCGAGGACCTCTGGCAGGACGGCGGCCGTGTCCCGGCGGCGCGCTCCGCCGAGGCCGGGCTGCTGCTGTCCATCAACGCCTCGCCGTACGAGCGCGACAAGGACGACACCCGCCTGGAGCTGGTCCGCAAGCGCGCCCAGGAGGCGGGCTGCACGACCGCCTACCTCGCCATGATGGGCGGGCAGGACGAGCTGGTCTTCGACGGCGACTCGATCGTCGTCGACAAGGACGGCGAGGTCGTCGCGCGGGCACCGCAGTTCTCGGAGGGGTGCGTGGTGCTGGACCTCGACCTGCCGGCGGCGTCGGCCGACGCGCCGACGGGTGTCGTGGCCGACGGGCTGAGGATCGACCGTGTGGTGCTGTCCGAGGACCCGGTCCCGGCGTACGAGCCGGAGCTCTCCGGCGGCTACGCGGACCGTCTCGACGACGCCGAGGAGGTCTACTCGGCGCTGGTCGTGGGCCTGCGGGCGTACGTCGCGAAGAACGGCTTCACATCGGTCCTGATCGGCATGTCCGGCGGTATCGACTCGGCGCTGGTCGCGGCGATCGCGTGCGACGCGGTGGGCGCGCAGAACGTGTACGGCGTGTCGATGCCGTCGAAGTACTCCTCCGAGCACTCGAAGGGTGACGCGGCGGAGATGGCCCGGCGGACGGGGCTGAACTTCCGTACCGTGCCGATCGAGCCGATGTTCGACGCGTACATGGGCTCGCTGGGGCTGACCGGGCTGGCGGAGGAGAACCTCCAGTCGCGGCTGCGGGGCACGATGCTGATGGCGATCTCCAACCAGGAGGGTCACATCGTGCTCGCGCCCGGCAACAAGTCGGAGCTGGCGGTGGGGTACTCGACGCTGTACGGCGACTCGGTGGGCGCGTACGGGCCCATCAAGGACGTCTACAAGACGTGGATCTTCCGGCTGGCCCAGTGGCGCAACAAGGCGGCGGCCGAGCGGGGGCAGACGCCTCCGATCCCGGAGAACTCGATCACCAAGCCGCCGAGTGCGGAGCTGCGCCCGGGGCAGGTCGACACGGACTCCCTGCCGGACTATCCGGTGCTGGACGCGATCCTCGAGCTGTACGTCGACCGGGATCAGGGCGCCGACGCGATCGTCGCCGCCGGGTACGACCGGGAGCTGGTCGTGAAGACGCTGCGGATGGTCGACACGGCGGAGTACAAGCGACGGCAGTATCCGCCGGGTACGAAGATCTCGGCGAAGGGGTTCGGCAAGGACCGTCGGCTGCCGATCACCAATGGCTGGCGGGAGTCGGTGTAGTCGTCCCGCCCGCGGGGGCGGCGGGTGCGCGGGGGACGACGGCCCGGTCGCCGTGTCGGTCGCCGTCTCCGTTGCCGTCTCGGGGTCAGCGCGGCCGGGCCGAGTCCATGACCCCGAAGTCGACCGAAGTCGACCGAAGTCAACCTCTGCCGCCGGACGCCCTCCCTTCTCCCCCGCCGCTCCCCACCGCGGCGCGCCGCAGGGGGCTTGCCTGAGCGGCGGTGTTCAGACGGCGTCGGCGCCGCCACAGCAGCGCGAGCAGCGGGAGAAGGAGCACGGGCAGCAGACGCAGCGCCCAGGTGCCGGCGGACACGGGTTCCTCGGGCGGGCCGAGGCCGGCTGCCTGGCGCGGGGTCGGTGAGCCGAGCCACACGGTGTCGTCCCCGTCGGCGGACGACGGTGCCTTCAGGGAACGGTCGATGCTCTGCGGGAGCCCGGCGAAGTCCGCGGTGAAGCGCTCGTCCGCGACCTTCTTGATGGAGATGCCGGTGAGGTCGACACCGCCGTAGACATAGGTGTGCACATAGGTGGTGTTGCCGCTGGTGGTCCTGTCGGTGACCTTGAACTCGCCCTTCTTGTACGAGTCGACGTACTTGTCGAAGGTGTCGGTGGGCTTCCAGTCGGCGGTGGTCTGCCAGCCGTCGATGTCGCCGGAGTCGATGAGGTCGCCGTACGTGGTGTCCTTGGCCCGGCTCAGCTCGCGGTACCACTCGGCGGCGACCCGGGCGAGATAGACGCGGCGCAGCGCGGCGTACTCGGGTGCGGTGTTGATGGCGTGCTTGAGCTTGGGGAGGATGAGGGTGCGGAAGTGCTCCTCGTTGCGGTCCTCGGTGGCCTGGTCCTGCTCGGGGCACGTGGCGGTGTCGGACTCCCCGAGTCGCTCCAGGTACTGGGTCTCCATCTGGACGTCGAGCGGCGCGTGGAGGATGTAGAGCTTGTCGCCGTCCTGGTGGACCGATGCGGGCGCCGGCAGGATCCAGTTGCGGAAGGACATGCAGTCGCCCTGAACGCCGTCCCAGAACTTCCTGCCGAGCGCGGTGTGCGGATGGATCAGCTCGCCGACGGTCTTCTTCATCCGCAGATCGGCCTCCAGCATGACGCGTCCGGCGTCGGTGCGCCCCAGTTGGTCGTCGACGATGCGATCCGGCTCGTCGGGGTTGAGGTTGACCCAGAAGTCCGAGGGGTTGAGGGAGAGCCAGACGAAGAAGGCGTCCGAGGTGAGCCGGGCGGCGTTCAGACCGGTGGAGGCGCGCAGATCTCCGTTCATGGGATCGCGTTGGGCCTGGAATGAGTACTGCAGTCCGCTGCCGTCCCCGGGATCCGACAGATAGCGCAGTTGCATGCTGGAGAAGTCGATGCCCCCGGGTGCGGTCCCGGGCACCGCGAGCGCCTGGCTCAGTCCCGTGAGGGGTGCGGAGGACGTGGAGGACTCCTTGCCGCCGCAGGGATCGGCGGCGGCCGCCGCGAGCATGAAGCCCTTCGCGGGTGCGCCGCCGGCCTGAGGGCTCTGTCCGGGAGGGCAGGGGGTGGCGGGGTTGCTCATGACGGATCCGAGCTGCTTGCCCACCTTGCCCACGGAGTCCTCCGCGGACTTCTTCGCGTCCACGATGTACCCGTGCAGTTTCCGGGCGGCTTGGCGGTTACGTTCCTTCGTCTTCTTTTCGAACTCCGCAATCGTCTTGCTGATCTGCTTGTTTATCTCGCTTTCCCGGAAGCCGCGCTTCTTGCCCTGCTCCTCGATCGAAATGATCTTGCTGTCGAGATCCTTGACCTCTGCGGAGTTGATGTCGTAGTCGGCAGCGAAGTGGGTCGGCGTGTCGGGATGGTAGAAGTTCGCGCACTCCCAGCACTGCTGATGCTCGGAGGATCCGGCACGCTTGGCCTGTGGGGAAATGTGCAGTCCGTTCAGGACCGCGTCGATGACGCCCTCGGAGTGCTCCTTGCCCTGGACATTGAGAGCGCTCAGGGCAACCAGTCTCGACTCACCGCTCTTCTGCAGATCCGCCAGGTCCTTGCTGTTCAGATAGGTGCCCACGGCCGAGAGGTCGACCATCGTGCCCTGCCAGACCCGGCCGGTACTCCGGACGTTGCCCTTGAGGAGGGTGGCGAGCTGCTCCTGGTTCAGTTTCCGCGGGTCGATCAGATCCGAGGCACCGTTCCGGTACTCGTCGAACGCCAGGTAGGCGTATTTGGGGCGTGACTTGAGCAGGACCTCATAGAGTTTCAGGCGCAGTTGGAAGACCGGCAGGAGAAGCGGGCTCGTCAGGGGGTTCTTGAACTCCTTGGAGAGGTCGACGCCTTCCGCCGCTCCCGGGGGCCTGTGATCGTCGGCCGTGCTCGGCTGCACTGCGCCGAGCGACAGCGTGAGGCCCAGGGCCAGCGCCGTCAGCCCCCGTAACCAGGTACGTCCGAACCGCGTGCGTCCGATGAGCGGCTTCATCTACCGTCCGCCTTCCGTGGACGGGGACGTGGGCGCGGACTCGGCCCCGCCGGAGTCCTCGCCGTCTTCCTCCGCCTCCGTCGGTCCATCGGCCGCGGCCTGGCTGAACACCTCGTCGATCGCGGCCAGGTCGGCGTCCGTGGTGGTCCGTGACCGGGAGAGCGCGGAGGCGAGCCACAACCCGGCGGCGAGGACGAGGAGCGCCCACACTCCGGCCGCCGCACCGCCCGCGACTCCCTCAGGGCACTGTCCGACCCGCAGTGGCAGACCACCGTGGTACGTGGGGGCCGCGCACTGTGCCGAGGCGGGCGAGGGCGTGCCGAGGACGAGCAGTGCGGAGGCGGCGGCCAGAGCGGACAGCCGCACAGTACGGGGACCGATCATGACAGTGCCTCCGGGGCGGGCAGCGGGGGTGTTCTGGAGGATGAGGAAACGCCCTTCAACTCCAATACGCGCTCCCGGAGTTGCTGCTCCTGCGGGATGAAGGAGTCGGCGCCGGGACGTTCGCGGTGCCAGCTCTGGACGGCGAGGTCGAGCTGTGCCTGCTGGAACCGCAGGAGGTGGCGCAGCCCTGCCGTACCGTCGCGGCGCCACACCCTCAGCTCCAGCAGGAGGCGGCGGCGCGGCGAGAGCAGCAGCCCGATCTCCGGCTCGGTGACCGCGCCGTGGCCGGAGGCGGCCTCCCTGTGCAGCGCACGGGCCACTCCCGCGGCCTGGGCCCCCAGCCCGCGGCGCAGGATCAGCACGTAGAGCGCCACGAACACCCCCGAGGTGATGACCGTCATCACCGGGATGCCGACGAGCAGACCGAGGGTCTCGTCGGAGTACCAGTCCGCCCTGCGCAGATCGAGCTGCATCAGCACCACGTCCGTCTCGAAGTGCCCGCCCACCGCGGCCAGCAGCCCACCGCCGACGACCGCCAACCGGTCCCGGCGCTCCGGCAGCCAGCGCGCCGCGCCGATTCCGGCGCCCGCGAGCGCGGTGAACGCCACGTGTGCCGCCATCAGGCCGACCACCTGCCGGTCCCAGAACTCGGTGGGGTGGTGGTCCGGGTTGACGAAGCCCAGGTAGTGGACCGTCTCCGTGAGGTTGAACCCGAGCCCGACGGCCGCGCCGAGGACCACTCCCGAGACCACGCCGTCGATGTGGCGCCGGAAGAGCAGGAAGAGGACGGCGACTCCGGCCGCCTTGCCGAGTTCCGTCACGAGGGCCGAGTTGAAGGGGAAGAGGGTGTAGAGCTCGCGGACGCTGTCCTGGGGTCGCTGCCAGTAGCGGGAGGTGAAGTAGCCGGGTATGGACCGCTGGAACCAGGTGATCATGACGAGGCCGAACCCGCCGCCGATCAGCGCTCCCCACCCGAATCCGGTCAGCAGCAGCCATCCGGGCATCCGGCGGTAGAGCTGCACCCGGTGGACGAGGAAGAGGGCCGCCAAAGTGGTGGGCAGGCAGAGCAGCAGCTGAGGAAGATTGCCGCCCATGCTGGCCAGCGGCATCGCCGTGAAGGGCAGCAGCAGGGCTCCGAGGATGCCGAACCGGCAGGCACGTGTGGTCCGTTCGGCCCGGGCGAGGGCCGTGGGGTCCGCCTCCGGTGTGCCGCCACGCCGGGTGAGCAGCAGGCCGAGGCCGAGCAGGGCCGCGATGCCCCAGCCGATCAGGAGCAGGACCCGCGTCACCTTGAAGGGTGTCGGCTCGGGCAGCAGGAACAGCTTGATCCAGGGCGAGTTCGTGGTGATCTCCGGTGCGGTCCAGAAGAGGATCTGGCCGGCCCCGTACGCCACGGACAGCGCGAGCGCCACGACGATCGCACCCGCCGTCCCGTAGCGGGGCACACGCGTGGGCGGCCTGTCGGGCATGGGCGGTACGACTCCGGCTGCCAGGGTCATGAGGCACCTCCGGCCTGCGGAAGCTCGGGCAGACTGGGGAAGTCCGAGGGGAGACTCGGCATGCTCGGCATGCTGGGAAAGTCCGTGGGGAAACTCGGCATGCCGTCCGTGGGGAGGTCGGTGGGCAGGTCGGTGGGGAGGTCGCTCGGCAGGGGCGTCGGGATCGTGTAGTCGGTCGGGAGACCGGAGGGCAACTCGGTGGGGAATCCGCTCGGCAGAGAGGTCTGCCCGGGGGTCGGCATGGACGGCATGGTCTCCGGCAGCGGGAGCACCGTGTCGGCGGAGAGGCCGACGATCGCGGCGACCAAGGCGGCGGCGAACCCGATCCCGCCGATCGCGGTCATCAGCCGCACATAGGGCCGGGGTCCGTGTTCCGGCCCACCGGGTGGGCCTGCTTCCGTGTCGCCCGGTGGCTCGGTGACCGGACCGGGCTCGTTCGCGTCGGATGTCATGGCCCTCCCCCGTAACTTCCCGCAAGTTCGTGAAGTCCGTGCGTTGCCGCGCGATCGGCGTGAACGGCCGCCGGACACAACGGACTTGACGTGACCACACCAGTATGGCCAACAGGGCGTACGGTGACGACAGTTCACGTCACGTACCGTTACTCAACGCGTAAAAATCCGGTGCCCGCCGACGGCGATCAACTTCACAAGGCGCTGTCGGTCGTGGGCCGGCACGCTCTCCGCCGCGGATCGGGGAGGTCCGCCGCTCGGCCGCGCTCGCCAGAGGACGCTCGGGTGCTGCGGCCTGCCGCCGTAGCGCGGTCACCACATCCGGAGGCCGAGCCGCGGTAGCCCGCGAACACGGCCGACCATCCATGACCGCCAAGCCGACCATCCATAACCGCCAGGCCGACGATCCATAACCGTCAGGCCGACGATCCATGACCGTCAGCCGTGTTCGCGAGCAGCCCGGTGGCGCTCGCCCGGCTTCGGCGGGGTACCCGGTCGCCACCGGGAGCGGGGCTCCACCGCGCGTCGGCCACCGGCGCCTCAAGCAGTCGGCAACACCCCGTCCGGTCGGACCGGGGTGCGGCTCCCGAGGCCGCTCCGGCATCTCCCGGTCCGACCGCGCTCCGAGCCCCGCAGCCCCAAGACGCCGGCGACGCACGTCAGTGCCGCGCTGTCTCCATGTCCTGGGGGACATACGACGCGACCAGCCGTTCCCGTCCCCCCGAGGGGGCCCGGCGGCGATCCACGGCGTACGCCGTCCCGGCCACCGACAGACCGAGCACGGCCAGCCCCGCCCCCGCCACCGCCGGAGAGGTCACCCCGAACCCGGCGGCCAGTGCGACACCCCCGATCCAGGCACCCCCGGCGTTCGCCAGGTTGAACGCGGCCTGGTTCGCGGAGGACGCCAGCGACGGGGCGGCCGACGCCTTCTCCATCACCATCAGCTGCAGCGGCGACCCGGTCACGAACGCCGCCGTGCCGAGGAGCACGACCGCCAGCCCGGCACTCCACTCCGCGCTCATGAGCAGCGGGAACAGTCCCAGCACCGCCACCAGAGCCGTGAGGCCGCCGAACAGCGTGCCCCGCAGGGAGCGGTCGGCGAGACGGCCGCCCAGCAGGTTGCCCGCCGTCGCGCCGACGCCGAACAGCGCCAGCAGCAGCGTCACACTGGCGTCGGCGAAGCCGGCCGCGTCCGTGAGCATGGGCGTGATGTAGCTGTACGCGGCGAACAGCCCGCCGAAGCCCGCGACGGTCGTACCGAGCGCCAGCCAGACCGGCAGCGAGCGGAGCGCGGCGAGTTCGCCGCGGACGCCGACGCGCGGGGCGTGGGCGTCGTCGTGCGGGATGAGCCGCGCCAGGGCCGCGATCGCCACCACGCCGATCGCGCTGACCCCGAGGAAGGTCGCCCGCCAGCCCAGCTGCTGCCCCATGAGGGTGGCGACGGGCACGCCCGCGACGTTGGCGACCGTCAGGCCGAGGAACATCAGCGAGACGGAGCGGGCCTTGCGCTCCGGCGCGACCATGGTGGTGGCGACGACCGCGCCGACGCCGAAGAAGGCGCCGTGCGGGAGGCCGCTGAGGAAGCGGGCGGCGAGGAGCCAGTGGTAGTCGGGGGCGAACGCGGACAGCGCGTTGCCGGCCACGAACAGGCCCATCAGAGCGATCAGGACCTTGCGGCGGGACATGCGCGCGGTGACCGCGGCGAGCAGCGGGGCGCCGATGACCACGCCCAGCGCGTAAGCGGAGACCAGGTGACCGGCCTCGGGGATCGAGATGTTCAGGTCGTCCGCGACGTCGGGCAGCAGGCCCATCATCACGAACTCGGTCGTACCGATGCCGAAGGCGCCCACGGCGAGGGCGAGCAGGGCCACGGGCATGAAGAGACCATTGCCTTTCTGGGGAGAGCGGAGTTCCGTAACAGCGTATGTTCAGTTACGGAACAAAGACTCCCGGGCCCGGTATTCCAGCAGGTCGGGTCAGGACGACGTGGCGACGTTCACACGTGCGGCGACCGGCAGGTGGTCGCTCCCCGTCTCCGGCAGCGTCCAGGAGCTCTCCGGCTCGACGCCCTTCACCATGATCTGGTCGATCCGCGCCATCGGGAACGACGCCGGCCAGCTGAACCCGAAGCCGCTGCCCGCCGCGCCCTGCGTGGAGCGCATCTGGGCGGTGACGGCGTTGAGCGAACGGTCGTTCATGGTCCCGTTCAGATCGCCGAGCAGTACGACCTTGGTCAGCTTCTCGTCGGCGATGGCCTCGCCGAGGGCGTCGGCGCTCTTGTCGCGCTGGTGGGCCGTGAACCCGGCCTCCACCTTCACCCGTACCGACGGCAGGTGGGCGACGTACACGGCGACCTGCCCGGCGGGCGTGGTCACCGTGGCACGCATGGCGCGCGTCCAGCCCAGCTTGATGTCGACGGGCTTGACTCCGGTGAGCGGGTACTTGCTCCACAGACCGACGGTGCCCTGCACCGAGTGGTACTTGTACGTCGACGCCAGCGCCTTCTCGTACGTCGGGACCGCCGCCTCCGTCAGCTCCTCCAGGGCGACCACGTCCGCGCCGGACGCGGCCACGTCGCGGGCGGTGCCGGAGGGGTCGGCGTTGTCGGCGTTGACGTTGTGCGTGGCCACGGTGAGGTCGCCGCCGCCGCCGGCCTTGTCGGTCAGGAGGCCGCCGAAGAGATTCAGCCAGACGATCGACGGGAGCAGCACCGCGATCAGGGCGGTCGCGGACTTCCGTACGACGGCGAGGACCAGCAGCACCGGGACGGCGAGCCCGAGCCAGGGCAGGAAGGTCTCGATGAGGCTGCCGAGGTTGCCGACGCGGTTGGGGATCTTCGCGTGCAACAGCATGATCAGGGCGACCAGCACCGCGAGCCCGGCGACGACGCGGCCGCGGCGCCAGATGCGCCGGTCACCGTGCCAGTCGGCGACGAGGCGGTCCATCAGGCGCCGGAACCGGGCTCCCCGGCGCTCGGGTCCCGAGCCTCCGTTGTCCGTTTCCGTCATGTACGCCTGCTGCGCCATACCGTCGCCTCACTGCCTGCTGTGCACACCGTTCGCCCCCCGTGTCCTACGACCCTAGGGGATGATCGGCGCTGTTCCTGCCGTCCCATGACGGCCGTACGGGCACGAGGACGTACAAGTCGGCGCCTGGAGTTCCGGGCACGCCCGGGGAAAGCGCCCTCTGTGACGAAACCCGCACCGGCGGGCCGGACGGGCCCTACACGGACGGCGAACTGACGGGCGGTGAACTGACGGGCCGTAGTCCTTCGAGCACCGTGTCGACGATCTGTTCCGACAGACCGGCCGGGAGATCGGCGTCCGGCTGCATGACGGCACGGACGAGCATGGGGCCGAAGAACATGTCGTTCATCAGCTCGACGTCGACGTCCGAGCGGAGTTCGCCGTTCTGCTGGCCGCGGCGCAGCAGGTCGACCTGGCGCCGGCGCCGCGGCTCGATGACGGTGGCGTGGTACGCCGTCCAGATTTTCGGGCTGCTCTTCATCTGGGCGAAGACGTTGTGCAGGAGCGCCGACGACCGGGTCATCAGCCCACGTTGGCGCAACTGTTCGAGGAGGGTCACGAGGTCGTCGCGCATCGACGTGCCGGGGAGTTCCGGATCCGGCGGCTCCGCCGTGCGCACGACGTCGACGAAGAGTTCCTCCTTGCCGCTCCAGCGCCGGTAGATGGTGGCCTTGCCGACGCCCGCGGTACGGGCGATGCGCTCGATGGACAGCTCGGCGAGCGGCACGCCCTCCTCCAGGAGCCTCATCACGCCCTCGACGATGGCGCGCTCCACGGCCTCGCTGCGGGGACGGCCCTTGGCGGGGCCGACTTGGCGAGGCCGGTTCTCGGCGAGGCTCACGTTCCTTGTCCCTTCCGTCGTGCTGGGGGGATTCTCCCCCGTGCCGGCCCGCGGCCGGCACGCTACTCCGCCGCCACCAACTCCTGCTCCTCCTCGCCCTGTTGCGGTGCCGACACCTTGCCCGGCAGGTACCGGGCGACGACGACCGCGCCGACGACCGCCACGCCCGCTCCCCACAGGGCGGTGACGTGCATGGCGTGCAGGAACGCGTCGTTGGCCGAGGCGGCCAGCGCCTCGCCCCGGGGGCCGAGCCCGGCCGCCACGCCCAGGGTCGCCTCGATGGACTCCCCCGCGGTGTGGCGCAGGCCCTCGGGCAGCGCGCCGAGCTTGTCCTCGATACCGCCGCGGTACGCCGTGGACAGCACCGAGCCGAGTACGGCGATGCCCAGCGCGCCGCCGACCTGGCGGAAGGTGTTGCTGAGCGCCGAGGCGGAGCCGGCCTTCTCGCGGGGCAGGGCCTGCATGATGACGACGCTGACCGGGGTCATGATGTGCGCCATGCCGGTGCCCATGAGGAAGAAGATCACCTCGAGGAGCCAGATCGGGGTGTCCGCCTCCAGCGTGGCGAACGCGGCCAGCATCGCGGCGATGATCACCATGCCGGCCGTGGTGGTGGCCTTGTAGCCGAAGCGGTCGACGAGCAGCCGGGCGCGCGGCGCGAAGATCATCTGGGCGGCGGCCAGCGGCAGCATCAGCAGACCGGTCTGCAGCGGCGAGTAGCCGCGCACGCTCTGGGTGTAGAAGACCGAGAAGAAGGTCACGCCCATCAGGGCGAAGAAGACCAGCGCGATGGCGGCGATGGCAGCCGAGAAGACCTTGTTCCGGAAGTAGGAGACGTCGATGGACGGGTGGTCGCTGCGCTTCTCGAACACGACGAAGGCGACGAGGACCAGGACACCGGCGGCGATGGTCGCCAGGACCGTCGCGTCGGCGAAGTCGGCGATCTGGCCGCCCCTGATGATGCCGTAGACCAGCAGGACGAGGCCGACGACGGACAGGACGACGCCGACGGGGTCGAGCCGGCCGGGGTTCGGGTCGCGGGAGTCGGGCACCAGCCACAGCATCAGCGCGACCGCGAGGATCACGATCGGCACGTTGATGAGGAAGACCGAGCCCCACCAGAAGTGGTCCAGGAGCACACCGCCCGTGATCGGCCCGATGGCGATGGCCAGACCGACACCGCCGGCCCAGATCCCGATGGCCTTCGGCTGCTCCTCGCGTTCGAAGACGTTCATCAGGACGGCGAGGGTGGCCGGCATCACGAAGGCGGCACCGAGGCCCATCACCGCGCGGAAGGTGATCAGCTCGCCCGGGGAGCCGGAGGAGGCGGCGAGGGCGGAGCCGATGCCGAACACGACGAGCCCGCCGAGCAGCACCTTCTTGCGGCCCAGCCGGTCGCCGAGCAGGCCGGCGCTGAACAGCAGGCCGGCGAAGACCAGGGTGTAGGAGTTGATCGCCCACTCCAGCTCACCCTGGGTGGCGCCCAGGCCGGTCGGGGCGGGCGTCGAGATCGTCTTGATGGCGACGTTCAGGATCGAGTTGTCGAGCACCACGATCAGCAGGCTCAGCATCAGGACGCCGAGGATCAGCCAGCGGCGGCGGTGCACCGCTTCGGGTATCCGGGAGTCAGGGACTGCGGTAGTCATGCGTTCGAGCATAGACTCATTTCGATACGGGACCGTCTCGTATCGTAAATCCTTTACCCATCTCTTACGTGCTGGAACGGTCACACCGACGTCCCCTAGCCCTCCCTGGCACGAGGTGCCACCATGGAGGTGATCCGGGGACGCCGTGAGGGCGCCTCGAGATGACTGAAGGAGCCGTTGCAATGACGCAGCTTTCGGCTGCCCGGACCAAGCCCTCCGACGGCAGCAAGGCGCTGTACGGGGGCAAGGGCACGCGCCGTATCACTGTTCGCGACATCGCCGCCGCCAAGGAGCGCGGCGAGAAGTGGCCCATGCTCACCGCGTACGACGCGATGACCGCGTCCGTCTTCGACGAGGCCGGCATCCCGGTCATGCTCGTCGGGGACTCGGCGGGCAACTGTCACCTCGGGTACGAGAGCACCGTGCCCGTCACCCTCGACGAGATGACCATGCTGTCGGCCGCGGTCGTACGGGGTACGAACCGCGCCCTGATCGTGGGCGACCTCCCCTTCGGCTCCTACCAGGAGGGTCCGGTGCAGGCGCTGCGCTCGGCGACCCGGCTGGTGAAGGAGGCCGGGGTCGGGGCCGTGAAGCTGGAGGGCGGCGAGCGGTCGCACCGGCAGATCGAGCTGCTGGTGGAGTCCGGCATCCCCGTCATGGCCCACATCGGGCTGACCCCCCAGTCCGTCAACTCCATGGGCTACCGCGTCCAGGGGCGCGGCGAGGAGGCGGCCCAGCAACTGCTGCGCGACGCGAAGGCCGTGCAGGACGCGGGGGCGTTCGCGGTGGTCCTGGAGCTGGTGCCGGCGGAGCTGGCGGCCGAGGTGACCCGGGTGCTGCACATTCCGACGGTGGGGATCGGTGCCGGTCCCGAGACGGACGCGCAGGTGCTGGTGTGGACGGACATGCTCGGCCTGACCGGTGGGCGGGTCCCGAAGTTCGTGAAGCAGTACGCGAATCTGCGTGAGGTCATGGGGAACGCGGCGAAGGCGTTCGCGGAGGACGTCGTGGGCAAAACGTTCCCGCTGGAAGAGCACAGCGTTCACTGAGCCACTGCGGCACCACTGGCAGCCCGCCGATCTTCCCCCGTCGGCGGGCTGCTCGCCTTTTGCGGGTGGGCACGGGCCGGGGGTCCGGTGGCGGAGCCTCCAGGGGCGCACGCAACAGGTGTCGGTGACCTGTAGGTGGCTGTAGGCGGGCTGTCGGTCGTTTGTCGGTCCCCCCTGACAATGTCATCCGCATGACGCGAATCGACAAGAACTCCAGTGGCGCAGGCAGCGCCGTGAACGTGCGGGGGCTGGTCAAGCACTACGGCGAGACCAAGGCGCTGGACGGGGTCGACCTGGATGTGCGGCAGGGCACCGTGATGGGGGTGCTCGGGCCGAACGGGGCCGGGAAGACCACCCTCGTGCGGATCCTGTCCACCCTGATCCAGCCCGACGCCGGCCGGGCGACCGTCGCCGGCTACGACGTCGTACGGCAGCCCCGGCAGCTGCGCCGGGTGATCGGCCTGACCGGACAGTACGCCTCCGTGGACGAGAAGCTCCCCGGCTGGGAGAACCTCTACATGATCGGCCGCCTCCTCGACCTGCCCCGCAAGGACGCCCGCGCGCGGGCCGACGAACTCCTCGAGCGGTTCTCGCTCACCGAGGCGGCCAAGCGGCCGGCGGCGACGTACTCGGGTGGCATGCGGCGGCGCCTCGACCTGGCCGCGTCGATGATCGGCCGGCCGGTCGTGCTCTACCTCGACGAGCCCACCACCGGTCTCGACCCGCGTACCCGCAACGAGGTGTGGGCCGAGGTCAAGCGGATGGTCGGCGAAGGTGTCACCGTCCTGCTCACCACCCAGTACATGGAGGAGGCCGAGCAGCTCGCCTCCGAGCTGACGGTCGTCGACCGCGGCAAGGTCATCGCGAACGGCGCCATCGAGGAGCTCAAGGCGAAGGTGGGCGGCCGTACCCTGCGCATCCGCCCGCTCGACCCGCTGCAGCTGCGCCCCCTCGCCGCCTACCTCGACGAGCTCGGCATCACCGGCCTCGCGTCCACCACCGTGGACGCCGAACGCGGAGCCGCCCTCGTCCCGATCCTCAGCGACGAGCAGCTGACCGCCGTGGTCGGCGCGGTCACCGCGCGCGGCATCACGCTCTCCTCCATCACGACCGAACTGCCCAGCCTTGACGAGGTGTTCCTGTCCCTCACCGGCCACCGCGCCAGTGCCCCGCAGGACGCCGTGCCCGCCGACGACCGCCAGGAGGTCGCTGTATGAGCGCCGCCGCCACGACCCTCACCACGGACGCGCGGATCTCGTTGCGCGGCCATCTGCGCCACACCGGAGCGCTGGTCCGCCGCAACCTGCTGTGGATCCGCCAGGACCCGGAGTCGATGTTCGACGCCGTCCTGTTCCCGGTCATCTTCACGCTGCTGTTCGTGTACGTCTTCGGCGGGTCCATCGGGCAGTCGCTCGGCGGCGGCCAGGAGGCGTACGTCCAGTACGTCGTGCCCGGTCTGATGGCCATGATGGGCATGAACATGGCCCAGGGGGTCGGCACCGGCTTCAACCAGGACTTCAACACCGGTGTCATGGACCGTTTCCGCTCCCTGCCGATCGGGCGCGGCTCGGTGCTGTTCGCCAAGATCGCGGTGGAACTGATGCGGATGCTGTTCGCGACCGTGGTCCTGACGATCGTCGGCGTTCTGGTGGGCTTCGACATCACCAACTGGGCCGGTCTGTTCGCCGCCGTGGGGCTGTCCGCCGTCTTCGGCTCGGCCCTGATGTGGGTGTTCCTCACCCTCGGCGTGGTGATGAAGAACGCGCAGTCCGTGCAGGCCATGGGCTTCCTGGTGCTGATGCCGCTGCAGTTCGGCTCGTCGATCTTCGCGCCGACCCAGTCGATGCCGGGCTGGCTGCAGAACTTCACCGACTACAACCCGCTGTCCTCGCTCGCGGACGCCGCACGCGGACTGATGGTCGGCGGTCCGGCCGCGGACGACGTGTGGATGACCCTGGCCTGGTCGGCTGCCCTGACGGCGGTCATGGCACCGGTCGCGATTCACAAGTTCCGCACCAAGAGCTGACCCGGTGACGTGCGGCGCGGTCGGTGCGCGTCAGACCAGGGCGGTGGCCTCCTCGAAGGAGAGGTCGCCGCCCTCGGCGTACGCCGCCTCGTACGCCTCGTCCCCGAGCACGGCGCGGGTCCGCCGCTCGGCCCGGCCGTGTGTCTCGCGCTCCATGCCCGACATGACGTGACGAGGCGGCAGCAGAGCCTCGGCGGCGCCCATGCAGCGGGCGGCGTCACGGGCGCGCTCTCCGTCGTCGAGACCGGCGAGGGCCGTCGCGGCGGTGACCAGGTAGGAGGAGCGCATCTGCGGTGCGATGGCCAGGGACAACGGGTCGCCGGCCCGCTCCAGAGCCAGCCGGGTCTTGTCCAGAGCCTCCTCGCAGCACTCGTCCAAGGCGTCCAGCCAGGCCTCCGCCCCCAGGATGAAGGCGTCGAAGACGACGAAGTGGGCGATCCTGAACTCCTCGCGCAGCAGCCGGAGTTGCTCGCGAGCCTCGGGGATCCGGCCGGTCATGCCGAGCCGGCCCGCGAGGAAGAGGCGGGCGGCGGGCATCGCCTCGTGGCCCGAACCCGAGCTCTCCTGGCGGTCGATGACCTCGCGCAGCAGGCGCTCGCCGCGCTCGGACTCGCCGGCCTCCAGCAGCGCGCTGCCCAGCCGGGCGGTGAGTACCGCCATCTGGGCGCGGGCGCCGAGCCGGTTCGCCTGCTCGATCGCCGCCTCGTAGTCGGCGGCGGCCAGCTGGTACTCACCCTGGCGTTCACGGGCCTCGGCCCGCGCGGAGAGCGCCTCGGCGGTGCCCCACAGGTCTCCGAGACGCCGGTAGATCTCCAGCGACTCGTCGGCGTCGCGGGCCGCGTCGCCCGCCCAGTCGGTGCGGTTGGCGAGCATCTGGGCGCGCATGTGCAGGCCGGCGGCGAGTTCCCACTCGTGGCCCGGGGCGGCGCGGCAGGTGCGGACGGCGGCGTCGACGATCTCGCGCACCCGGCCGATGTCGCCGGAGAGCATGACGGCGAAGAACCAGAGGGAGCCAGGGGTACGGCAGGTCTGCGGCATGCCGGGTTCGTAGGTCCGGGCGATGGCGCGCAGCTTCTCCTGCGCCTCGGGGGTCTGCCAGGCGTCCAACTCCGTGTCCATACAGGCGAGATGGACGAGGGGGCGGCGCGGCGAACCGGCTCGGCGAAGGGGTCGGGGCCGAGGGTCTGCGCCTCGCGCGACCACTGGCGGGCGACCAGGCGCAGATCGCGCATCTGCCAGTACCAGCACATCGACAGGACCAGACAGAGCGCCTCCTGCTCGTCGCCCACCGCGACGGCGTGGTGCAGGGCGAGCCGGATGTTCTCGCCCTCGCGCTCCAGCCGTCCGATGGCGGCGATCTGGCCGTGGCCGCGCAGCAACCGGTCGGTGGTGCGGGCGAGTTCGCGGTAGTACGTCAGATGCGCGCGCTCGGCCTCCTCGCGGGCGCCGGCCTCGTCGAGTCGTTCGCCCGCGTACTCGGCGACGGTCTCCAGGAGCCGGTAGCGCATGCCTTCCTCGCCCGAAGGGGCGGCCACGACAAGGGACTTGTCGACGAGTGAGCCGAGCGCGTCGAAGGCGGCGGGCCCGCACACGGCCTCGGCGGCGGCGAGGTCGCAGCCTCCTGCGAACACGGACAGCCGCCGCAGTACGTCCCGTTCGCCCTCGTCGAGCAGTTCCCAGGACCAGTCGACGACGGCCCTGAGCGTCTGCTGGCGGGGCAGGACGGTACGGCTGCCGGAGGTGAGCAGCCGGAAGCGGTCGTCGAGCCGGTCGGCTATCTGACGTGGGGTCAGCATGCGCAGCCGGGCGGCGGCGAGCTCGATGGCGAGGGGCAGACCGTCCAGGCGTCGGCAGATCTCGGCACAGGACTCGGGATCGTCCTCGACCCGGAAGCCGGACCTGGCCGCGGCCCCGCGCTCGGCGAGCAGCCTGAGCGCGACGGGTTCCGGCAACGGCTCCACGGGCCGCAGCAACTCCCCCGGTACGCCCAGGGGTTCACGGCTGGTGGCCAGCACCGTCAGACCGGGGCAGCGCTCCAGCAACTCCTCCACCAGTCGGGCGGCGGTCTCGACGACGTGCTCGCAGTTGTCGAGGATCAGCAGCATGCGGCGCCTGCCGCAGTGCTCGGTGAGCCGCTCCACGGGATCGTCGTGCCGCTCGCCCCCGGCCCGCATCGCCTCCGCCCCGGCGCCGTACAACACGGTCTCCCGCGCCCCTACGGCGGTCAGCACGGCCTCCGGTACGGCGTCCGGGTCGTCCACGGGCGCGAGCTCGGCCAGCCACACCCCGTCCTGCGCCGCGTCCCGCACAACCTCCGCGGCCTCCTGCGAGAGCCGCGTCTTCCCGGCCCCACCGGGCCCGAGCAGGGTGACGAGCCGGGCGCCGGCGAGATCACCCCGGATGGCCTCGATGTCGGCTTCCCGACCGACGAAGGAGGTGAGGCGGGCGCGGAGGTTGCCGGGGGGTGGGGAGTCGGGGGTGGTGAGGGGTGTGGCGGGGGGC
>NZ_LGDG01000291.1 GCF_001279775.1 Streptomyces sp. MMG1533
GGGGGAGTGCGTGGGGGGGTGGGCGGCTGAGGGCGGGGACGGCGTATTGCATCTGCCCATGCCGCGGAAGAACCGGATGCTTCGGGCCCAGTCGAACGCCGCGCACCTTGCCGTCGCCGAGTTGGAGCGGGCCGGGGTCGGGGTGCCGGTGCGGGCGGTCACGCAGAACGTGGACGGGTGCACCAGCTCGCCGGATACCGACCCGCAAGGTGCTCGCCCATGGAGGACGCGCCGGCGCGGGGCGAGGCCACGGCACTGCCGAAACCGCTGCGCGAAATCCACGACTGGATCAGAATCCCTCCCATGACCTCAGCGATTCGCCACGTGACGATCGACTCCGCCGACGCCTACCGCCTCGGCAGCTTCTGGGCCGAGGCCCTGGGGCAGCCCCTGCACGAGGACGACAAGCCGGGCGACCCCGAGGCGCTGATCGAGGGCGCCGGTCTGCTGTTCGTCACCGTCACGGAGCCGAAGACCGTGAAGAACCGTGTGCATCTCGACCTCCGGCCGCAGGACCGTACCCGCGACGAGGAGGTCGAGCGCCTCCTCTCGGTCGGGGCCACGCTCGTGGACGACCGCCGGAACGCGGACGGCACAGGCTGGGCGGTCCTCGCCGACCCGGAGGGCAACGAGTTCTGCGTGGAGCGCAGTGAGGCGGAGCGTGCCGGCTGACCTGAGGAGGCCTAGAACAGCGCCGGCCCGCTCTCGAAGTCCAGCAGCCGCTGCTTGCGGTCCAGGCCGCCGCCGTAGCCGGTGAGGCTGCCGTTGGCGCCGACGACTCGGTGGCACGGCACGATGATGCCGACCGGGTTCTTGCCGTTGGCGAGGCCGACCGCGCGGGAGGCGGTGGGGTTGCCGAGGATGTCGGCCAGTTCGCCGTACGAGCGGGTCTCGCCGTACGGGATCTTCCGGAGCTGTTCCCAGACGCTGCACTGGAACGGGGTTCCGCGCAGGCGGAGTTCGAGGGTGAACTCCTTCAACTCGCCCGCGAAGTACGCCTTCAACTGGTCGGCGGCCTCGCCGAAGGCCGGCAGGTCGTCGCGGGGGCCGAAGGTCTCCTCCTGCGGGCGGTGGCGTTGGCCGGTCATGTAGAGGCCGCACAGGACGCCGTCGTCGGCGACCAGGGTGAGGGGGCCGTATGGGCTGTCGATCACTGTGTGCTGCTTCATGGAAGTGTCCCTGGGTGCTTGTAGCTTCATACGTCACATGTCATATGTCTTGCGTCTTCGTCTTGTGTCTTATGGTTTACGCCTTATGTTCTGCGGCCTTATACGGGCAGGAAGTTGATCGGGTGGCTGTCGGTCGCCCACAGGTACTGGACCGCGTACGCCCGCCAGGGGCGCCAGGCCGCCGCCCGGGCCGTGAGCGCCGCCGGGGTCGACGGCAGGCCCAACTCCTGGGCGGCGCGCCGGATTCCGAGGTCGGTGGGAAGGAAGGCGTCCGGATCACCGAGGGCTCGCATCGCGATGACGTCGACCGTCCAGGGGCCGAAGCCGGGGAGCGCGAGGAGTTGGGCGCGGTTCTCTGCCCAGTCGCTCTCCACGCCCAAGTTCAGGGAACCGTCGGCAAGTTGGCCCACCAGCGTGGTGAAGGTGGTCCGGCGCGTCCTGGGCATCGCCAGCGTCTCGGGGTCCACCGCGGCGAGCGCCTCGGGGGCCGGGAAGAGGTGGGTGAGGCCGCCCTCCGGGTCGTCGACCGGGTCGCCGTGCGCGGTCACCAGGCGAGCCGCGTGCGTGCGGGCCGCCGCCGTGGAGACCTGTTGGCCCAGTACCGCCCGTACAGCGAACTCCGCCTCGTCGACCGTGCGCGGGACGCGCCGCCCCGGGGCCTTGTCGACCAGCGGGGCGAGGAGAGGATCCCTGCGCAACTGGTCGTCCACCGCGACCGGGTCGGCGTCCAGATCGAGCAGGCGACGGCAACGGCTGATGGCGACGGTCAGGTCGCGCAGGTCGCTGAGGGTGAGGCGGCAGGCGATGTGGTCCGGCTGCGGGGTGAGGGCCACGAGGCCATGGCCGTACGGCAGTCGCAGCGTGCGTCGGTAGGCGCCGTCCCGCCATTCCTCGACGCCCGGGACTGCGGTCGCGGCGAGGTGACCGAAGAGGTTCTCGGGGTTGAGGGGGACGCGGAAGGGGAGGCGGAGGGACAGGACGCCGGGGGTGCTTCCAGAGGTGTTGCTTCCGGAGATGTTGCTTGCGGGGGTTCTGCTTGGGGAGGTGCTTCCTGGAGTCTTCTTCTTCGGCAGCCGGGTGCGGAGTTCGCTGGGCGACAGGGCGAAGACCTCGCGCACGGTGTCGTTGAAAGTACGGATCGAGGCGAAGCCCGCCGCGAAGGCGATCTCCGCCATCGGGAGCGGGGTCGTCTCGATGAGGATCCGGGCCGTCTGGGCGCGCTGGGCGCGGGCGAGGGCCAGCGGGCCCGCACCCAGTTCGGCGAGCAGCTGGCGTTCGACCTGCCGGGTGCTGTAGCCGAGCCGGGCGGCGAGACCGGGAACGCCCTCGCGGTCCACGATGCCGTCGGCGACGAGCCGCATGGCGCGGGCCACGAGGTCGGCGCGCTGGTTCCACTCCGGGGAGCCCGGGCTGGTGTCGGGACGGCACCGCTTGCAGGCCCGGAACCCGGCCTGCTGGCACGCCGCCGCGCTCGGGTAGAAGGTCATGTTCTCGGGCTTGGGCGGCACCACCGGGCAGCTTGGCCGGCAGTAGATCCGGGTCGTCAGGACGGCCGTGAAGAACCAGCCGTCGAAGCGGGCGTCCTTGGACTGGACGGCGCGCACGCAGCGCTCGGTGTCGGTGTGCATCCCCATCTGCATGGATCCAGCATGGTCCACGAGCCGGACCGGGGCTGGCGAGAATCCGACATCGACCTCAGCTGTCCTGCGCCGGGCCTGATCGCCACGCGGACTCGCGCAGCAGCCTGAGTCCGTTGAGTCCGACCAGGACCGTCGAGCCCTCGTGGCCTGCTACACCGAGCGGCAGCGGGAGGCGGCCGATCAGGTCCCACAGGACGAGTCCGGTGATGAAGGTGCCGGCGATCACCAGGTTCTGGACGACCAGGCGGCGAGCCGCACGGGAGAGCCGTACCACGGCTGGGACGGTGGCGAGTTCGTCGCGCACGATGACGGCGTCCGCCGTCTCCAGCGCGAGGTCGGAACCCGCCCGGCCCATCGCGATACCGGAGTGGGCGGCGGCGAGGGCGGGCGCGTCGTTTACGCCGTCACCGACGAACAGCACCTTGCGGCCGCCCTGCTGCAGGTCCCGCACGGCGTTGACCTTGTCCTCGGGCAGCAGCTCCGCCCGGACGTCCGTGAGGCCGGTGACGTCGGCGACGCGGGCGGCGGCCCGAGGGTTGTCGCCGGTGAGGAGGACGGGGGCAGTGCCGGTCAGGGCGGTGAGGGCGGCGGTGGTCGCGGGGGCGTCGGGGCGGAGGCGGTCGGTGAGAGTGAGGGTGCCGACCGGGGTGTCGTCGCGGGTGACGAGAACGATGGTGCCGTCGGCGTCGACGTCCGGGAAAGGCTGCCTACGGTCGTCGAGATGCTGCATACCGTCGGCACCGTGCGTACGGTCGCCGGAATCCTGCATACCGTCGGCACCAGGCCTACGGTCGCCGGAATCCCGCATACCGCCGACACCGCGCACACGGTCGACCGAAGCCTCCACCCGGCCGACACCCACCACCCGCCCCTCAACCACTGCCACGACCCCACGCCCCGGAGTCGCCATGAAGTACTCCGCGGACGCAATCCGCAGGCCACACCCCCGGGCCGCGGCGACGATCGCGCGGGCCAGAGGGTGCTCACTCGGGTGCTCGGCCGCCGCGGCCAGCGCCAGCAGCGCGTCCTCGTCCAGGCCGGAGTCGGGCAGCGGGCGTACGTCCGTCACCTCGGGGCCGCCCTCGGTGAGCGTGCCGGTCTTGTCGAGGGCCGTGGCGTCGATCTCGCCCAGGCGTTCCATGGCGACGGCCGACTTGACCAGGACGCCGTGCCGGCCGGCGTTGGCGATGGCGGACAGCAGGGGCGGCATGGTCGCGAGGACGACCGCGCACGGGGAGGCGACGATCATGAAGGTCATCGCGCGCAACAGCGCGTCCGTGAGGTCGGCGCCGAAGGCGAAGGGGATCGCGAACACGGCGAGGGTGGCGGCGACCATGGCGACCGCGTACCGCTGTTCGACCTTCTCGATGACCAATTGCGTGGGGGCCTTGGTGCGTGAGGCTTCCTCGACCAGGGTCACGATGCGGGCGATCACCGAGTCGGCGGGGTCGCGTTCGACGCGGACGCGCAGCGCCCCGGTGCCGTTCAGGGTGCCCGCGAAGACCTCGTCGCCGGGGCCCTTGGCGACCGGGAGGGGCTCGCCGGTGATGGTGGCCTGGTCGGCCTCACTGGCGCCGTCGAGGACGCTGCCGTCAGCGCCGATGCGCTCACCGGGGCGAATCAACAGGACGTCGCCTACGGCGAGTTCGGAGGTCCTGACCGTCTCCTCGCCCTCTTCGGTGAGCCGCGTCGCGGTGGTGGGCGCCAGGTCGAGCAGACCGCGCACCGAGTCGGCGGTGCGGGCGGTGGCCAGTGCCTCCAGAGCGCCGGAGGTGGCGAAGATGACGATCAGCAGGGCGCCGTCCAGGACCTGCCCGATCGCGGCCGCGCCCAGGGCCGCGACGATCATCAGCAGGTCGACGTCCAGGGTCTTCTCCCTCAGCGCCCGCAGCCCTTCGAGGGCCGGCTCCCAACCGCCGGCGACATAGGCGACTGCATACAGCAGCCCGTACACCCAATGCGACACACCGTCGCCGAGATCCAGAGCCAGGCCCAGGAGGAACGCGACGAACGCGGCGAGCGCCCAGCGGGCCTCCGGCAGGGCGAGGACACGAGTGCGACGCCGGACCTCCTGGCGGGCAGGGGACGGGGCATGAGTGGGGGCGAAAGTCGTGGACACCCGCGCCACCATACAGGAACACATGAAGACTCATTCATCTGTTCATCTGTGATGAGTAAGATGCGCGCCATGGGTCATGGAGCCGTCACCGCCGCGCAGGACGCCACCGAACGCGTACGCCTGGACGCGGGCAACGTCGCCAAGGTGGCCACCACCCTCCAGGCTCTGTCGACGCCCTCCCGCCTGCTGATCCTGGCGCGGCTGCGCGAAGGGCCGCTGCCGGCGACGGAGTTGGCGGCCGAGGTGGGGATGGAGCAGTCGGCCTGCTCGCACCAGCTGCGGCTGCTGCGCAACCTGGGTCTGGTCGTGGGCGAGCGCCGCGGCCGTTCGGTCGTGTACGCGCTGCACGACCACCACGTCTCCGAGCTGCTCGACCAGGCCGTCTACCACGTGGAGCATCTGCGACTCGGCCTCAGTGACACCGCCGAGTGATCCCCTGGGGCGCCGGTCACGGCTTGCGTCTGGTCGCCGACGGGGGCGTTACCCGGGGGTGGAGGAGTAAGGGGGCCCGCACTGTGTCCGTGTCCGGGCCCCCGAGCACTACTCCCCTGCCGTCGGCCGCCGCGAGGCCGCCATCGCCTCGTCGACATCCGTCAGGGGACGCAACCGGTAGCTGTACGAGTAGTCGCGGTTCGCGAAGAGCTTGTACTCGTCGTGGGTGTGCGCGCCCCAGCTGTTGTCACCGCCGACGCCCATCTGCCGGTGGTTCACACGGAGTACGACCGCGTCGCGCGGGGTGAGCTGGTAGTCGTGGCGCGCGCCGACCGACAGGTCCTCCGGCGTGAGGTGGGAGGCGCTGACCTCCAGGAGCGGCTCGCCGGAGACGAGCAGGCCCACGCCGTGGCGGTCGGTGAGGGCGGCCCACCGCACGTCCGTCTTGTTGCCGTTCTCCTGCGGGCGGATGTAGGAGGCCCACTGCCCGGAGACGGTCCCGGAGTAAATGCCCACGTCCGTACCGTAGTTGCGGTCCCAGTAGTTCTCCTCGGGGCCGCGTCCGTAGTAGCGCAGCCGCTCCAGACGTGCCGGCAGGAACAGCAGGCTGCCGACCTCCGGGATGTACGGCAGGTTCGACGCGCCGGGGTGCAGGGTGTGGTCGACCTTGATCTCGCCGTTGCCGAAGACCGTGTAGGTCGTGGTGTACGTCGACTCGACGGTCGTCGGCAGGGTGCCGGCGACCTTGATCTCGACCGCCCTGTCGCGCAGGGCGCGCACGCTCACGTCCGTCACCTTGCGGTTCGCCCCGGCGTCGCGCCAGGTCTGGTTACGGGTGTGCTGGCCGTTGCCGTGGTCGTTGTCGGTGGGCGCCCGCCAGAAGTTGGGTGCGGGGCCGGAGGTGATGAGCCGGGTGCCACGGACCTCGTACGAGGTGATGGTCCCGCTGGTCTTTTCGAGGATGACAGTGAAGTCGTCGCCGGTGACCGTGACTTGGTCGTCTCCGTCGAGGTGGCTGAGCGCGGGCACGCTCTCCAGCGGCAGCGGCGTCACCGCCGGGCTCCCCGCGTCGAGGGCGAGTTGCTGCCGTGCCACCTCGAAGCCGGCCTTCGCCCACTTCGTGGACTCCTTGGTGGTGAAGGACAGTTCGAGGAAGTACTCGGCGCCGGGTGCCGGTTCGTCCGGCAGCCTCACCGGGACCGTGATGTCCTTGCTCGACAGCGGCGGCACGTCCAGCTGAGCACGCGTCAGCTTGCCGCGCCGTATGACCCTCCCGTCCGCGACGAGGGCCCAACTGCCGTCCAGATCACGCAGGTTGGTGAACAGGTACTCGTTGGTGAGGGTGACCGCCCCGGCCGCTCCGTCCGCGACCGGTGCCGCGTTGACGGCCTGGTAGACCCGCTTGATCTCGGCTGCCTTGCCGGTGTGCCCCCGGTCGGCGGTGATGATTCCGTCCGCGACGAAGTTACCGTCGTTGGGGTTGTCGCCCCAGTCGCCGCCGTACGCGAAGAAGGTCTTCTCCTTCGACCGCTTGTCGGTGACCCCGACGGTGGCCGCGTCGAACCAGAACCGCACCCCCTCGTCGTCGGGTCCGCGGCTGTCGGAGGCCAGTTCGGCGGCGCTCAGGGCACGGGCGTACACGCGGGCCCGGCGTATGGTGCCGCTGAACTCCCGGGTGATGTTGTCGACGTCGGTGGCGAGTGCGAGGGGCGCGGTGTTGATGCCGGGGCGCCGGGTGGTGGTCCGGGTGGCCCTCGCCGTGCCGTCGACGTACAGGGTCAGCGTGCCCGTGTCCGCGTCGAAGACGCCGGCCACGTGGTGCTCGGTGCCGGTCCAGTCGTCCGGCAGTGCCCAGGTGGCGGTGATCCACTGGCCGCCGCCGTAGATGAAGAACTCCAGGTTCCGGCCCGACTGCTTCAGGGCGTACTGGGTGTCGCCCTTGGCGATGATCGGCTGGTGGTAGCCCGTGACGTGCGGGGTGACCCATGCCTCCAGGGTCAGGGAACCGGTGAGGTCGAGGCTCGTGTCACGGGCGAAGACGGTGCCGCCGTTGACACCCTTGGCCCGGTCGAAAGTACCGCTGGGGGCGAGGAGTTCGCCGCGCAGCCCGCCCGGCCCGGTCTCGGTCAGCAGCTTGCGCGCCGGGGTCGGCCAGCTCAGCGACTGGTCGACGAAGTCCCAGATCCAGCCGCCCTGGAGGACGTCGTGGCGCCGGATGACGTCCCAGTACTTCTTGAAGTTGCCGTTGGAGTTCCCCATCGCGTGGGAGTACTCGATCATGACGTACGGCCGGGTGTCGGCGGTGTCGTTCGCGCGCTGTTCGACGCGTGCGGGGCTCTCGTACATCTCGGAACGGATGTCGCTGATCGTCGGGCGGTCGTCGCCCTCGTACTGGATGACGCGCGTCGGGTCGTACGAGCGGATCCAGTCGTGCATGGCGACGAACGTGCTGCCGCCGCCCGCCTCGTTGCCGAGCGACCAGACGACCACCGAGGCGTGGTTCTTGTCCCGGTGGACCATGTTCTGCGCGCGGGCCACACACGCCTCGGTCCAGTCGGCGTGGTTGCCCGGGTACTCGGCGCGGATGCCGTGCGTCTCCAGGTTGGTCTCGTCCACGAGGTACAGGCCGTACTC
The DNA here is from genome assembly GCF_001279775.1 of Streptomyces sp. MMG1533. Classification (GTDB taxonomy): domain Bacteria; phylum Actinomycetota; class Actinomycetes; order Streptomycetales; family Streptomycetaceae; genus Streptomyces. The sequence goes on from NZ_LGDG01000291.1 coordinate 7,995, forward strand.
GTCGGCGAGTTCGTACCACAGCGGGTTGTTCGGGTAGTGCGAGGTGCGGACCGTGTTCATGTTCAGCCGCTTGATGATCCCGATGTCCTGGACCAGGTCCGCGCGGGTGAGCGCCGTGCCGCGGTCCGGGTGCATCTCGTGCCGGTTGGTGCCCCGGAAGGAGACGGGCTTCCCGTTGATCCGCATCAGCCCGTCCTTGAGCGCGAACTCCCGCAGGCCGACCCGGTGCGAGAGGGTCTCGATCACCTTGCCCGCCGGATCGCGCAGCCGCAGGACGGCGGTGTAGAGGGTCGGGTGCTCGGCCGACCACAGCCGGGGATCGGGTACGGCTTTCGCCGCCTGTACGGTCACCTCGGCACCGGACCCGAGATCAACGGGCTGTTGGAGCGGCCGGGACCATACAGGGTGCCCGTCGGCGCCATACAGCATCGTGTCGACCGTATACCGCCCACCGGATCCGCCCGTGTAGTCCCGCACGCTCGCCGTGACCGACAGGTCGGCGGCCGAGTAGTCGTCGCTCAGCGGGGTGTCCAGCTTGAAGTCGCGCAGGTGCACGGCCGGGGTGGAGTACAGGTACACCGAGCGGAAGATGCCGCTCAGCCGGATCATGTCCTGGTCCTCGAGCCAGTCCCCGTCGGAGTAGCGGTACACCTCCACCGCGATCTGGTTCGCGCCGGGCTTGAGATACTCGGTGATGTCGTACTCGGCGGGGCTGAACGAGTCCTCGTGGTAGCCCACCAACTCCCCGTTGATCCACACGTAGTGGGCCGACTTGACGCCCTCGAAGTGCAGGAACGTCCGTCGTCCCGACCAGTCGCGGGGGACGGTGAAGGTACGGCGGTACTGGCCCACCGGGTTGTAGCGGGTCGGCGCGGCCGGGGGCTGCGGTTCCTCGCCCAGGCCGTTGGGGCCCCACCAGGGGTAGGTGATGTTGACGTAGATCGGGAAATCGTAGCCGTGCTGCTGCCAGACGGACGGGACGGGGATGGTGTTCCAGTCGCCGTCGTCGAGGTCGGTGCGATGGAAGTCGGCGTCCCGGTCGTCAGGGCGGTCCGCGTAGGCGAACTTCCACTTCCCGTCGAGGCTCAGCCGGTACGGCGAGCGCGTGCGGTCGGCGGCCAGGGCCTGTCTGACGTCCCGGTACGGCATGAGGGTGGTGTGCGGGGGCTCGGTGCCCAGGCGGAAGACGGCGATGTTGCCGTTCCACTCCGGTAAGGCGTCCGCAGCCGCCGTGCGCCGGCCGGCGGCCGACGCGGTGACGGGCGGAGCGGACAGGGCGAGCGCGCCGAGTACGGCGGCTCCCCCCTCCAGCAGACGGCGGCGGCTGAACACGTGCGGGTGCGGGTGCGACATGACCGTGGCCTTCCTCGGTGCGACAGTGAGGGTGCGCGAACTGAGGGTGCGTCAGGAGGGTCAGGAGGGTCAGAACATGACTACTGGCGACAAAGGCAACTGCTGAGCCAGGGGAACCCTAGAACTCGCACACAATCGAAGCAATGATCCTGTCGGACTTTGTGCGGTCCTGTTGAGCCACCTGCCGGGCCGGGTCTCGACGCGCGTGCCCACCTCCACGCGTTCCTGCCTCACGGCCGATCCGACGGGCGTCGGCCACCGCCGACTCGACACGGGCCTGCTCGGCGTCCTGGATCTCAGGTGGGCAACGCGAACTCACGGCTTCGGTGGGCGTACAACCGCTCCCCGGCGCCCGGGCCACCGCGGGAGGGCTGCCTGACGGCGACCACTCGCCGTACGCGCCGTCCTCGTTGCGGCTCTCGTCACTGGACCTGCGCGGCGAACGCCTTGTATGCCCGGTCGTCGAAGAGAACGAACGTGACGTCCTCCACCGACGTCTCCGTCTCCCGCACCGTCTCGATCGCGATGCGTGCAGCGTCGTCCATCGGCCAGCCGTAGATGCCGGCGGAGACGGCGGGGAACGCGACGGTGCGGGCGCCCAGTCCGTCGGCCACCCTGAGCGACTCGCGATAGCAGGAGGCCAGCAGGCCGGACCGGTCCTCACTCGCGCTGTACACGGGGCCCACGGTGTGGATCACCCACCGCGCGTCCAGCCCGCCCGCCGTCGTCGCGACCGCCTGGCCGGTCGGCAGGCCCTTGCCGTACTGAGAGGCGCGGAGTCTGCGGCAGTCCTCGAGGATCGCCGGTCCGCCGCGGCGGTGGATGGCGCCGTCGACGCCCGAGCCGCCGAGCAGGGAGGAGTTCGCCGCGTTGACGATGGCGTCGGCGCGCTGCCGGGTGATGTCGCCCTGGACCAGCGTGATCGTGGTCATGTCCGCCTCGGCCTCCTGCGCATGGTGATCGTGGTCATGTCCGCCTCGGCCCTCCTCCACATGGTGATCGTGCTCATGTCTGCCGCAGTTTCCTCCACACGGCCTTGGCCGCGTTGTGCCCCGACATGCCGTGCACACCCGGCCCCGGCGGGGTGGCCGAGGAGCAGATGAAGACGGCCGGGTGCGGGGTGCCGTACGGGAACAGAGACAGCTTGGGGCGCAGCAGGATCTGGAGTCCGGTGACCGCGCCGGAGGCGATGTCTCCGCCGATGTAGTTGGCGTTGCGGGCGGCGAGCTCGGCCGGTCCGGCGGTCGCTCGGGCGAGGACGCGATCGCGGAATCCCGGGGCGAAGCGCTCCAGTTGGCGCTCCATGGCGTCGGTGAGGTCGCCGGTCCAGCCGCTGGGGACGTGGCCGTACGCCCAGAAGACCTGCTTGCCGGCCGGGGCCCGGGTGGGGTCGACGAGGCTGGGCTGCACGGTGATCATGAACGGCCTGTCGGGTGCGCGGCCCTCCCTGGACGCCGCGCGCAGGGCGGCGCCGACCTCCGCGCTGTCAGCGCCGATCTGCACGGTGGTGGCCCGGCGCGCCTCCGGCGCGGTCCACGGCACGGGGCCGTCCAGGGCGTAGTCGATCTTGAAGACTCCGGGGCCGTACCGGTAGCTCTCGTAGTAGTTGCCCAGGCCGGCGATGCGGGCCAGGGCGGTGGGCGAGGTGTCGAAGACGTACGCGCGCGCGGGCGGCAGGTCGTCGAGACGCTTGACCTCGAAGTCCGTGTGGATGGTGCCGCCGAGGTCCTTCAGATAGGCGGCCAGCGCGTCGGAGATGGACTGGGAGCCGCCGCGGGCCACGGGCCAGCCGCGGGCGTGCGCAGCGAGGGCGAAGACCAGGCCGACGGCGCCGGTGGCGAAGCCGCCGAGCGGGGCCATCACATGCGCGACGAGGCCGGCGAACAGGGTCTTGGCCCGCTCGTCGCGGAAGCGGCGCATCAGCCAGGTCGAGGGGGGCAGGCCGACCAGGCCGAAGCGGGCGAGGGTGACCGGGTCCCGGGGCAGCGCGGTCAGCGGCAGCGACATGAAGTCGCGGGCCAGGGTGTCCCACTTGGGCAGGAAGGGCTCGACCAGTCTGCGGTACGTCCCCGCGTCACGTGGCCCGAGCGAGGCGGCCGTCTCACCGACCGACCGTGCCAGCACGGCCGCGGTGCCGTCGGTGAAGGGGTTCGCCATGGGCAGGTCGGCGTGCAGCCATTCGAGGCCGTAGCGCTCCAGGGGCAGGGCGCGGAACGCGGGTGAGTTGATGCCGAGGGGGTGGGCCGCGGAGCACGGGTCGTGCCGGAAGCCGGGGAGGGTGAGCTCCTCGGTGCGGGCTCCTCCGCCGACGGTGCCGCGGGCCTCGAAGAGGGCCACGGAGAAGCCGCGGCGGGCCAACTCCACGGCGGCGGTCAGGCCGTTCGGCCCCGCACCCACGACAACCACATCGAGCATCGACGACACCTTCGGACCCCTTCGTCAGCCGGTGGCCTGTGAGGATCAGGATATGCCGGAGGACTGACCGCCCCGGCTCGCGGGGCGCCCCGGAGAGCTACTGAGCGAGCTACTGAGCCTCCAGCAGCCCCACGACCCGGCGTGCCGTGGCCGCGTCCCGGGCCGCGGTGAAAGGGAGCGTGTTGTGGCCCGTGACGCGGAACGGCTCGCCGGTGAGGGTCAGGTGCGCGCCGCCCGCCTCCTCGACCAGGAGCAGACCCGCGGCGTGGTCCCAGGCCGCCTCCCACGAGAAGGCCGTGGCGTCCAACTCACCGCGGGCGACGGCGAGATACTCCAGCCCGGCCGAGCCGCACGCCCTCGGTGCCACGCCCTCGGTCCACAGCCCGAGCAGCGCACGCTTCTGCTCCTCGGTCGTGTAGTCCGGGTGGGAGGTGGCTATGCGCAGGTCACGGCCTGGGTCCGGAACACCGGCGTGCAGCCGCTCGCCGTCGAGGAACGCGCCCCGGCCGCGCACGGCCGTGGCCAGCTGGTCGCGGGCCGCCGCGTACGTCCAGGAGGCGTGCAGGACTCCGCCCTGCGCGAGCGCGACCAGGGTGCAGAAGCCGGGGTTGCCGTGCACGAACTGCCGTGTCCCGTCGACCGGGTCGACGATCCATACCGGGGTGTCGCCCTGTATCGCCTCGTACGACGCCGGGTTGGCGTGCACCGCCTCCTCGCCGACCACGACCGAGCCGGGCAGCAGGGCACCGAGCGCCTCGGTGAGGTACAGCTCCGCCTTGCGGTCGGCGTCGGTCACGAGATCATGCGGGCCGCTCTTCTGGTCGACCTCGTGCGCGGCGAGCCGACGGAAGCGAGGCATGATCTCGGCGGCGGCCGCCTTCCGTACCGCTTCCTCCACGTCGGTCGCGTGCCGGGCGAGAAACTCGTCGATGGTTTCCGTGTCTTCGATCATGACTCCATGAGAGCACGCGCCACTGACAATCCCCACCCGGCCGGTGTATCGCGGGTGGAATCAGCGTGAAAACCGCGATTTCCCCGAAGCCGGGATGCGAGGCGGGCGGCTGCGGCAGTGACGCGCGCGACCACAGGATGGGCGGCCGGGGCGGTGTTCGGATCGGTCGTCCCTGGCGGCGTACCCGGCGGGAGAGCAGTGCGGGGGAGGCAGGGCGGGGGCAGGGCTGGGGTCAGGGCGGGGGTCAGGGCGGGGGTCAGGGCCGGGGTCAGCGACCCACCGCGTACCCCTGCATGCCGCGCGGATTCGCCGCCGCCGACAGAATCCCGGTCTCCGGATCCCGCGCGACCGCACACAGCCGCCCCTCCGACCAGGACTCACCGACGGTCACGTCATGTCCACGGCGCCGCAGCTCCGCCACCACGGCCTCGCCCATCCGTCCTTCGACGGTGACGCTGCCCGGACACATGCCGCGCGGGTAGAAGGAGCCGGGGAAACTGTCGTTGTGCCAGTTGGGGGCGTCGATCGCGCCCTGGAGGTCGAGTCCGCCCCTGACCTGGGCACGCAGCGCGACCGCGAGGAAGAAGTGCAGTTGCCACTGGTCCTGCTGGTCCCCGCCGGGCGTCCCGAACGCCATGACCGGCACTCCGTCACGCAGCGCGATCGAGGGCGTGAGGGTGGTGCGGGGGCGACGGCCCGGAGTGAGCGAGTTCGGCAGGCCCTCCTCCAGCCAGGTCATCTGAAGCCGGGTGCCGAGCGGGAAGCCCAGTTCGGGCACGACAGGGTTCGACTGCAGCCAGCCACCGCTGGGCGTGGCGGCGACCATGTTGCCCCACCGGTCGACGACGTCGAGATGGCAGGTGTCTCCCCGGGTACGTCCGTCGGCGCCGACCTCGGGCTCGCCGGGCACCGCAGCCGTGGGGCGCTTGGCGACGGTGGGCTCGCCGGCACCCGGCACGTCACGCACCGCGACCGTCGGTTCACCGACGCCCAGCGCGTCGAAGCCGGGCCCGTCACCGTGGAGGCCCGCGTGGGCGCACAGCCTCGGCGCGCGCCCACCCGGACTGCCGGGGCGCAACTCGTATGAGGCCTTGTCCCCGACGAGCTCCCGCCGTCCCTCGTTGTACTCGTCCGACAGCAGCGCACCCAGCGGCACCTCGGCCGCGTCGCCGTACCAGGCCTCCCGGTCGGCCATGGCCAGCTTGCAGCCCTCGATCAGCAGGTGGACGTACTCGGCCGACCCGTACCGCGGCAGCTCGGCCGGCAGCAGCGCGAGCTGCTGCAGGAGCACCGGTCCCTGACTCCAGGGACCGGCCTTGCACACGGTCCACCCGTTCCAGTCGTACGTCGCCGGCGTCTCGTACGTCGCGGACCAGCCGGCGAGATCCGCGGCCGTGAGCGTGCCGGTGTGCCGCTCGCCACTGGTGTCCATCGTGGGCCGCTGCGCCTGCCGCACAAGGGCCTCGCCGATGAATCCGGAGCGCCACACCTCCCGAGCGGCGTCGATCTGCGCGTCCCGGTCCCCCGCCTCCGCGACCTCGTCGAGCAGCCGCTTCCAGGTGGCGGCAAGGGCGGGATTGCGGAACAACTCCCCGGGCCGCGGAGCCTTCCCGCCCGGCAGATACACCTGCGCCGACGAAGTCCACTCCGTCTCGAACAACTCCCGCACGCTCTCGACGGTCGCCCCGACGTTCTCCACGGGCGCGTGCCCGTGTTCGGCGTAACCGATGGCGTACTCGAGCACGTCGGCGAGCGACTTGGTCCCGTGGTCGCGCAGCAACAGCATCCAGGCGTCGAAGGCCCCGGGGACGGCAGCGGCGAGCGGCCCCGTCCCCGGAACCAGCTCCAACCCGAGCCCCTGGTAGTGCGCGACCGTCGCCCCACCCGGCGCGACGCCCTGCCCGCACAGGACCCGCACCTCACCACCCGCAGGCGCGAGCAGGATCGGTACCTCACCGGCCGGGCCGTTCAGGTGCGGTTCGACGACGTGCAGCACGAACGCCCCCGCGACGGCCGCGTCGTACGCGTTCCCGCCGTCCTCCAACACCGCCATCGCCGCCTGCGAGGCCAGCCAGTGTGTGGAGGACACCATGCCGAAGGTGCCCTGGAGGGTGGGGCGGGTGGTGAACACGGTGGGGCTCCTCACTGGACGGCGGCGGTCGACTGATCGTACGCAGCTAGGTCCGCCGCCCACCCGCCGTGAGCAGATGCCCGCTGGCCCCGAGCAGCGTCGGCTCGGACTCGATGCGCCGGGTCGCCGCCAGGACGGCCTCGCGGCGTTCCGGGTCGTCCAGCCAGTCCTCGACGCCGCCCATGAGCCAGGCGACGCCCTCGACGCCGTACTGGCCCGCGACGGTGAGCCCCGCGTCGGTGAACTCGGTCGGCGGTTCCTCGGGGCGGGCGAAGTAGGCGACGGTGAACAGGCCGTCCTCGGCGTGGTGGTGGTGCCGGCCGTCCGCCGTGACGGCGTCGGTGCGTTCGCGGTGCAAAGGGGTGAAGTAGCGTTCCTCGCGCAGTACGTCGTGGAGACCGGCGAACCGGTTGATGGTGGCCGCGACCACCAGCCCGCCCGGCCGTACCACCCGGTGTGCCTCGGCCAACGCCCTTACCCGGTCCGGCCGTTCGGGCAGGTGGTAGAGCGGTCCGAGGAGCAGTACCACGTCGTACAGGGAGTCGGCGGCGGGCAGGGCGCGGGCGTCCCCGGGGCGGGCGGTGACGCCGGGCAGCCGTGCGGCCTGCTCCACGTGGAGCGGTACCGGGTCGACGAGGTCGACCTCGTGCCCGTCCCGTGCGAGCCACTCCGCGTGGATCCCGCTGCCGCCGCCGACGTCGACGACCCGCGCGGGCGCCGCGGGCATCAACCGCCGCAGGACGTCCTGGGTCCGCCAGAACTCCAGCCTCCCGGAGCCCTCTCTGAGGCGGGCGTCCTCCTCGCCCCGGGTGTAGTAGGCGAGGATCTCCTCCCGTAAGGCGGGCTGCTGGTCGTGCGTCGTCTCGGTCATCACCTCAGACTGCTGATCGGTGCCCACGGTGTGCAACGGGGTATACCGCGCGGGTCAGTTGCCGCGTGCCGCCACCAGCCCCGACTCATAGGCGAACACCACCAGTTGCGCCCGGTCCCGCGCCCCCAGCTTCGTCATCGCCCGGCTCACATGCGTCTTCGCCGTGAACGGACTGATGACCATGTGCTCGGCGATCTCCTCGTTGGTGAGGCCGCGAGCGGCGAGAGCGGTGACCTCGCGTTCGCGGCGGGTCAGACACTCCAGGCCGGGAGCCGTGGACCGGTCGGGAGGGCGGGAGACGAACTCTCCGATGAGGGTGCGGGTGACCGACGGGGACAGCAGGGCCTCGCCGTGGGCCACCACCTCGATGGCCTGGAGGAGGTCGGCCGGCTCCGTGTCCTTCAGGAGGAAGCCGCTCGCGCCCGCCCGCAGCGCCTCGAAGACGTACTCGTCGAAGCCGTAGTTGGTGAGGATGACGACGCGTACGGCGGTCAGGGACGGGTCGGCTGCGATGTGGCGGGTCGCGTCGATGCCCGTCATCACCGGCATCTGCACGTCGATCAGCGCGATGTCGGGGACCTCGGCGCGGACCAGGTCCAGGCCCTGCTTGCCGTCCGCCGCCTCCCCCACCACCTCGATGCCGTCCTCGGCGTCCAGCAGTGCGCGGAAGCCGGCGCGCATGAGCGCCTGGTCGTCGACGAGTGCCACCCTGATCATCCGGCGGCCTCCAGAGGCAACTTCGCCCGGACGGAGAAGCCGCCCTCCGCGCGCGGGCCGGTGTGCAGTGTGCCGCCGAGGGCCGTGACGCGCTCGCGCATGCCGGTGAGGCCGATGCCCGGTGTCGGGGGTCGGCCGGGGGCGGCGGCTCCGTCGTCGTCCACCTCTATGACCAACTCGGCGCTGCCGTAGTCCAGTCGGACGCGCACCTTCGCCGGTCCCGCGTGCCGTGCCGCGTTGGTGAGCGATTCCTGGACGATGCGGTACATCGCCCGGTCAAGGGTCGCGGGCAGGGGGCGCTCGTCGCCGGCCACCGTCAGTTCGACGGCGACGCCCGCCGCGCGTGCGCGCTCCACGAGCACCGCGGGTGTGCCGCTCGGTTCGTCGGTGCGCAGGATCTCCAGGGTGGCGCGCAGTTCCCGCATCGCCTCGCCGCCCGCCTCCTGGATGGCGAGCAGGGCGGGCGGCACCTCCTCGCCGCGCTTGCGGGCCAGGTGGACCGCGACGCCCGCCTGGAGCTTGACGATCGAGATGCTGTGCGTGAGGGAGTCGTGCAACTCCCGTGCGATACGCAGACGTTCCTCGCCGGCTCGGCGCAGCGCGGCCTCCTCGCGGGTGCGCTCGGCTTCCAGGGCGCGCTGTTCGGTCTGGCGCAGATACGCCTGCCAGTTGCGGTCGGCGAGGCCCGTCACGACCGCGCACAGGAACCAGCCCGTGAGCAGCGCGGCCTTCTCCACCACCTGCTGGGTCGTGGGGTCCGTCGCCACGTACGCCGCCAGGTACGCTCCGCTCGCCGCGGCGGCCCAACCCCGGTGTCCCACGCGGGCCGCGGTGTGCACGGCGGCGAGGACCGGGAGGGCGGCGATCAGGCCGGGGTGGGCGTGCAGGACGTACGCCGCGCCGGTCGCGGTGGCCGCGGCCAGCACCGCCAGCGGGGCCGACCGGTGGAACGTCAGGGCGGCCGAACCCAGCACGATCAGCGCGTGGTCGACGGCCGTCGTGTCCGCGTCGAACGCGGCCGTGGTCACGACGAGGGCGCCGACGACGACCGCGAGGGCCGCGTCGGCGAGACCCCTGCGTGTGACCAAGTGCCCGCTCATGCACGCACAGTAGCCTCCGGCGCCGACACCGGCGTCAGACCTGTGGACAACTCCCGGACTACTCCCGGCGTAGTAGTGAGCCGCACCGGCCCGGCCCGTCGGCGCAGCCCCGACTGTCATCGGCCGTACGACGACCGCGTCCGCCCCCGTGGCGCACGCTGCTGCCCATGCCCACACCTTTCCGCTACACCGAACCCCTGCCGCCCAGGGCGGCCACCGGTCGTGTCGCCGAGGTCTACGCGCAGCTCTCCCGCGACTTCGGCATCGACAAGCCCGTCACCTTCGTGGTCCTCTCCTCCGCACCCGAGATCCTCGCGCCCGCCTGGGCGCTGATGCGTGAGTCGCTGATCGCGGGGCCCGGCAGCCGTACCGGCAAGGAGCTGGCGGCGCTCGGTGTGTCGCTCGCCAACAAGTGCCCGTTCTGCGTGGACGCGCACACCATGCTGCTGCACGCCACCGGTGACCACGCGCTCGCCGAACGCCTCGCCCGAGGGGAGCAGCCGGAGAAGGAGGAGCACGCGCGCGTGCTGGAGTGGGGCAGGCGGACCCGCGTACCGGGCGGCCTCGGCCCCGAGCCGTACCCCTTCCCGCGCGGGCACGCTCCCGGCTACCTGGGCACCGCGTTCGCCTTCCACTTCATCAACCGGATCGTGTCCGCCCTGCTGACCGAGAACCTGCTCCCGGGCAACGTTCAGCGGTTCCGGGCGGTACGCAGCCTCGCGGGCCGCACGCTCGCCCGGACCGTACGCCGCCCCGCCCGGCCCGGCGAGGCCCTCGCGCTGCTCGACCACCCCGACCCCGGCGAGGCTCCCGCATGGGCGGGCGGCACGGCCGTCGGCATCGCGTACGCGGCGCTGCTCAAGGCGGCCATGACGGGCGCCGGTCTCCTCGACGCCGACGACCATGACCTCGTGGAACAAACCCTGCAGGACTGGGACGGAGCGCATCCGCCGCTCGCCCTGAACGGGTTCCCGGACCGACGGGAGCGTCCCGGCGCGCGCCTCGCGCTGCTGGCCGCCCTCGCGCCGTACCGCATCACGGACGAGGACGTGGCGGCCTGGCGGCGGCCGGAGCACACCGACGCCTGCCTGGTGCGCCTCGTGGCGTACGGGGCGTTCGTGGCCGTGGACCGCGTCGAGTCGGCCCTCAACCGCCCCATCGCCCGGACATAAAGGGACACATGGCGCATCGACAGCGGAGCACAGTGACGGCACAGGTACGGAGCGAGTTCGCACTTCCGTCCCACAGGGAGTCGTGTGAAACTGGCGCCCCGTCCGCTGTGCGGACCCCTTCCGCACCGTCCCCCACGAAAAGTGCGCCGTGCGTTCCAGTTCCCTTCCCTTGCCGCTCGCCCTCACCGCGCGCCTGTCGCCCGTCGTCGTGCTCGCCGCGGCGGGCTGGGCGCTGACGTCCGGTCCGTTCGCCGCGACGCCGGCCGTCGAGCACAAGGAGGGACAGAAGACCGGCACGCAGTCCGCCTCCGCCCCGTCGACGGCGGCCGCGTCGAAGACGTACGCCTCCGCGCCCGCGCCGTGCGACAGCCTCGCCGAGAAGACGGTCAAGTCACTCGTTCCGGGCGCCAAGGCGGCCGGCAAGGAGATCCCGTCGACGGACACGAAGCTGCGCCGCACCTGCTCGTGGAACGCGCTCAAGGGGTACGACTACCGCTGGCTCGACGTCTCCTACGAGATCACGGAGACGGACGAGGCGGCGCAGAAGTCCTACAAGGAGACGGTCACGGACAAGAGCGGCGGCGGGGACGTGCCCGGTCTCGGCGACTCGGCGTACTCCGTCGTGAACCTCACCACCGAGGACAAGCAGCAGACCCGCGAGGGCGTGGTGGTGGTGCGCGCGTCCAACGCGCTGGTGACGATCACCTACAACGGCAGCGACTTCGAGTCGAAGAAGGCGCCCAGCACGGACGAGATCAACAAGGGCGCCATCAAGGCCGCCAAAGAGGCGGTGGCGGCACTGGAGGACGGCCAAGAGAGCTGACCGCCCTCCGGACCGCCCTCCAGCGGCAGAGCACTACGCTTCGAGGCGCTCCTTCCCGCGCAGCAGCATCAGCACCACGTACAGCACCATCGACGTGCCCAGGCCCACCGCCCAGCCGTAGTCGGCCAGCGACTCCAGGGCCGGGATGGGACGCCCGTCGATCAGGGGCTTGAAGCTGGCGCCGCCGATGGCGAGGACACCGCCGGTGACGAAGGCGGCCACGGCCCGCCAGTTCCAGCCGCCCTCGTACCAGTAGCGGCCGCCGGTGCGGTACAGGTCGGTCAGGTCGAGCTTGCCGCGGCGCAGGATCCAGTAGTCGGCGATGAGGATGCCGGCGACCGTGCCGAGCAGACCGCCGACCAGGCCGAGCCAGGTGAAGATGTAGCCCTGGGGGTCGGAGTACAGCTTCCACGGGAAGATCAGCACGCCGAGGACACAGGTGACGAGCGCACCCGCCCGGAAGGTGATCTTCCGGGGCGCGATGTTGGAGAAGTCGAAGGCCGGCGAGACCAGGTTGGCCGCGACGTTCACGGACAGGGTCGCCACCAGCACGGTGACCAGCGCGAACAGCAGGCCCACGACGTTGTCCGTCTTGGCGGCGAGCTGTACCGGGTCCCAGATCGTCTCGCCGTACACGGCCTGCGAGCCGGAGGTGACCATCACCGACAGCAGCGCGAAGAGCGTCATGGTCGTGGGAAGACCGAGCGCCTGCCCCCACGTCTGCGCCTTCTGGCTCTTGCCGTAACGGGTGAAGTCCGGGATGTTCAGGGACAGAGTCGACCAGAAGCCGATCATGCCCATGAGGGACGGCCAGAACAGCTTCCAGAAGTCGCCGCCCCAGCCGAGCTTGGAGGGCTGGTCGAGCAGCGGGCCGAAACCGCCCGCCTTGTTGCTCATCCAGATCAGCATCACCAGGGCGCCGACCAGCACGAAGGGCGCCGCCCAGTTCTCGAAGCGGCGGATCGTCTCCATGCCCCGGTAGATGATCGCGACCTGGATCGCCCAGAAGATCGCGAACGACAGCCACATGGTCCAGGCGTATCCGCCGATCTTGGCGGTGTCGCTCCAGCCGTTCCCGATGAGCTTCCCGGCGAGGAAGTAGATCGCCTCGCCGCCGATCCAGGTCTGGATGCCGAACCAGCCGCACGCCACCAACGCCCGTACGACGGCGGGAAGGTTGGCGCCGCGGATGCCGAAGGAGGCGCGCGCGAAGACCGGGAAGGGGATGCCGTACTTCGGTCCCGCGTGCCCGGTGAGCAGCATCGGGACCAGCACGATCACATTGGCCAGGGCGATGGTGAACACCGCCTGCTTCCAGTCCATGCCGACGGCGATCAGACCGGAGGCCAGGGTCCAGGAGGCCGTGTTGTGGGCCATGCCGACCCACAGGGCGGAGAAGTTGTACGTGGTCCAGGTGCGCTTCTCCACCGGAACCGGCAGCAGGTCCTCGTTGGCGTAGGGGCCGCTCGGGGCGGGGGCGCCCGGGGCGAGCTCCACCCGGCCGTCGGCGAGGGTGACTTGGGTGGACGGCGGTATGGCCGTGGGAACGGTGTCGGTCATGGGCAGGCCAATCAAACGAGGGGCGGATCCGGAAAGGCCGTGCGGGCTCCGGCCCCCTCCCCCGGGACATCGGAGGAGGGGAGAACTGGAGTGGGGGGATGGGGAGTCGAGCGGTTTTCTGCGGCTTTCGGTTCTTCCTGCGGCGTACGGCGGTCCGTGCGCGCGGGTCAGCCGTTGACGGCCGGGATCACCTGCGACCCGTAGGCGTCGATGGTGGCTTCCTGCGCGTCGTGCATGTCGTAGACGGCAAACTGGTCGACGCCCAGCTCACGCAGCGCGTTCAGCTTCTCGATGTGCTTCTCGACCGGGCCGATGATGCAGAACCGGTCGACGATCTCGTCGGGCACGAAGGCGGTGTCGGGGTTGTCGGCGCGCCCGTGGTGGGAGTAGTCGTACCCCTCGCGGGCCTTGATGTAGTCGGTGAGTTCGTCGGGTACGGCGGCGGAGTGCTCGCCGTACTTGGAGACCAGGTCGGCGACGTGGTTGCCGACCATGCCGCCGAACCAGCGGCACTGCTCGCGCCCGTGGGCGAGCGCTGCCGGCGAGTCGTCCTCGGTGACGTACGCGGGGGCGGCGACGCAGATCTGCACCTCGGACGGGTCACGTCCGGCGGCGACGGCCGCGTCCTTGACGGCCTTCACCATGTACTCGGTCAGGTAGAGGTCGGAGAGCTGGAGGATGAACCCGTCGGCCTCCTCGCCGGTCATCTTCAGCGCCTTGGGGCCGTACGCGGCCATCCAGACGGGGAGTTCGGCGCCCTCCTTGATCCAGGGGAACTTGACGACCGTACCGCCGAGGTCCGCCTCCTTGCCCGAGGCGAGCGCCCGGATGACCTTCATGGCCTCGCTGATCCTGGCAAGGGTGTTCGGGGCACGGCCCGCGACGCGCATCGCGGAGTCGCCGCGGCCGATGCCGCAGACCGTGCGGTTGCCGAACATGTCGTTGAGGGTGGCGAAGGTGGAGGCGGTGACCTCCCAGGTGCGGGTGCCCGGGTTGGTGACCATCGGGCCGACCTTCAACTTGCCGGTGTTCGACAGGATCTGACTGTAGATCACGAACGGTTCCTGCCACAGCACGGCGGAGTCGAAGGTCCAGCCGTACGTGAAGCCGTTGCGCTCGGCCCGCTTCATCAGGCTGATGACCTTCGAGGCCGGCGGGTCGGTCTGCAGGACGAGTCCGAAGTCCATGGGCGCCACTCCTAGTTGAGGTACTGACAGGTGGAGCGGGGGGTGTACGTGCCGTGTCCGGCGTGCCCGGTGTACTCCCGCTCGGTGATGACGAGTTCGCCGCGCGAGAGGACGGTCTCGACACGGCCGGTGAGGCGCTTGCCCTCGTACGCCGAGTAGTCGACGTTCATGTGGTGCGTCTCGGCGGAGACGAGCTGCTCGGCTTGCGGGTCGTAGATGACGACGTCCGCGTCGGCGCCGGGGGCGATGGTGCCCTTCTTCGGGTACATGCCGAACATCCGGGCCGGGGTCGCGCAGGCGATCTCGATCCAGCGGCGGCGTGAGATGTGCCCGTCGACGACGGCCTGGTGGAGCAGGTCCATGCGGTTCTCGACGCCCGGAAGGCCGTTGGGGATCTTCGAGAAGTCGCCCCGGCCGAGCTCCTTCTGACCCACGAAACAGAAGGGGCAGTGGTCGGTGGAGACGACCTGGAGGTCGTTGGTGCGCAGGCCCTTCCAGAGGTGGGCCTGGTGCTCCTTGGGCCTGAGCGGTGTCGAGCACACGTACTTCGAGCCCTCGAAGTCCGGCTCGGCCAGGTTGTCCGTCGACAGGAACAGGTACTGCGGGCAGGTCTCCCCGAACACGTTCAGGCCCTCGTCGCGTGCCCTGGCCAGCTCGGCGACCGCCTCCATCGCCGAGACGTGCACGACGTACAGGGGGGCGCCCGCGACCTGCGCGAGCTTGATGGCGCGGTGGGTGGCCTCGGCCTCCAGCAGGGCCTTGCGCACTTCGCCGTGATAGCGCGGGTCGGTCTCGCCACGCGCCAGTGCCTGTTCCACCAGCACGTCGATCGCGATGCCGTTCTCGGCGTGCATCATGATCAGACCGCCGTTCTCGGCGGAGCGCTGCATGGCGCGCAGGATCTGGCCGTCGTCGCTGTAGAAGACGCCCGGGTAGGCCATGAACTGCTTGAAAGAGGTCACGCCCTCTTCCACCAGCAGGTCCATCTCCTTGAGCGTCTCCTGGTTCACGTCGGAGACGATCATGTGGAAGCCGTAGTCGATGGCGCAGTTGCCCTCGGCCTTGGCGTGCCAGGCGTCCAGGCCCTCGCGCAGCGAGTGGCCGACGCTCTGCACGGCGAAGTCGACGATGGTCGTCGTACCGCCCCAGGCGGCGGCCCGGGTGCCGGTCTCGAAGGTGTCGGAGGCGAAGGTGCCGCCGAACGGCAGCTCCATGTGGGTGTGGGCGTCGACGCCGCCCGGGATGACGTACTTTCCGGTGGCGTCGATGGTGCGCTCGGCCGTCCAGGCCTCGGCTGCCGCCGTGCCGGAGGCGGCGAGGGCGGCGATGCGGCCGTCCTCGATCAGGACGTCGGCGTGGATCTCGTCGGACGCGGTGATGACGAGGCCACCACGGATGACGGTACGGCTGCTCATGCTCCCTCTCCTACCGTGTTCAACACTGGTGTGGTGCAGGTCGGTGGGTGCCGCCGGTCCGGTCCCCGTGCGCCGGACCGGCGGACGTAGCCGGCCCGGTTACGGAGCGGTCAGCGGGCCGTACGCGTCGGGACGGCGGTCCCGGTAGAACTGCCAGCGGTCGCGGACTTCGCGCAGCTTGGCCAGGTCCAGGTCGCGGACGACCAGTTCGGTCTCCTTGTCGCTCGCCACCTCGCCGACGAACTGGGCCTCCGGGTCGACGAAGTACGACGTCCCGTAGAAGTCGTTGTCGCCGTACTCCTCGACACCGACCCGGTTGATCGCGCCGACGAAGTACTCGTTGGCGGCGGCCGCGGCCGGCTGCTCCAGCTGCCACAGGTAGGCCGACAGGCCGCGCGAGGTGGCCGACGGGTTGAAGACGATCTCGGCGCCCTCCAGACCCAGTGCGCGCCAGCCCTCCGGGAAGTGGCGGTCGTAGCAGATGTAGACACCGATCCGGCCGACGGCGGTGTCGAAGATCGGCCAGCCGCTGTTGCCGGGGCGGAAGTAGAACTTCTCCCAGAAGCCCGGCACCTGCGGGATGTGGTGCTTGCGGTACTTGCCGAGGTACGAGCCGTCCGCGTCGATCACGGCGGCCGTGTTGTAGAGGACGCCGGGCTGCTCCTCCTCGTACATCGGCAGGATCAGGACGAGCCCCAGTTCCTTGGCCAGCGCCTGGAAGCGCTTGACGATCGGGCCGTTCGGGATCTGCTCGGCGTACTCGTAGAACGCCTTGTCCTGGACCTGGCAGAAGTACGGGCCGTAGAACAGCTCCTGGAAGCACAGGACTTGGGCACCCTGCGCGGCCGCGTCGCGGGCCGCCTGCTCGTGTACCTGGATCATCGACTCCTTGTCGCCCGTCCAGGCGGTCTGGAAGAGGGCGGCTCGGATCACTGTGCTCATCGGGACCTCCGGTCACTCGGTGTGCGAGGAGCCTAAGAAGTCCGGAAGTCCGGGTTGAGTTGCACGGTGTCACGTCTGCGGGCGTGCGGCGTGGCACGGTGTCACCCTGTCGTGGACCCATGTTTCACCGCCGTTTTCCCAGGTCGTCGCATGTTTCAGCCCTGTTGCGCATCGTGCGCGAGGAGTGCGATGTGCACCGAGGCCGCCTGCTCGAAGTCGTCGAGGTCGACGCCGAGCCGGCCCTGTATCGCCTCCAGCCGCCGGTACAGCGCGGGCCGTGAGACGTGGTGGAGCTGGGCGGTGCGGGACTTGTTGCGGCCGGTGGCGAGATAGGTGCGCAGTACGGCGAGCAGGTCCTCGCCGGCCCCGCACAGCAGCCCGTCCAGCTCGCGCTCCGCGAAGGACTGCACATGCGGGTCGTCGCGCAGCAGCCGGATCAGGCCCCGCAGGTGTACGTCCTTGAGCCGTACGACGGCCGGGAGGTCCAGGACGGCCGAGGAGTCCGCCACGGCGTCGGCGACATGCTGTGCCTCGCGCAGCCCGGCGGGGACGTCGTCCCAGACGGTGCGCTCGTCGGCCGCCGCCACCACGGCCTTCGATGACCCCGACTCGGTTCGCAGCCGGGCCACGAAGTGGGCCGCGAGTGCGGTCGCGTCCTGGTCGCGGGCGAGGCTCAGCAGGACGGCCACGGCCCCGTCGGCGAGCTCGGCGACGAGCCCGGACAGCCCCAACATGCGCAGCACACGGTCGAGTTGGGCCGGTTCGCCGTCGCGTACGACCAGCGGGACGAAGGAGCGCCGGTTGACCGGCAGCCCGGCCGCGCGGGCCCGGGGCAGCAGCTGTCGGGCCGGTACGACCCCGCTGACCAGGTCGGTCAGCAGGCTCTGCGCGGACTGCTCCTCCCAGGTGTGCGCGGAGTTGCCGCCGAGCATGCGGTGCAGCACGAGCGCCTCCGCGGCCCGGTCGGCGAGCAGCCGCCCGGTGGCGGTGTCGCCGCGGTAGCCGCACAGCGTGATCCGGCCCCACCGCTCGCCGCGTCCCGCCAGCTCCGCGCGGATCCAGCCGTCGACCTCGTTGCCGCCGGCCTGGCGGGCGATGCGCTCCCAGTCGCGCAGCACGTCGTCGACGGCGGGCCGCTCCCCCGCGGTGGCGAGGACGCGGTGGGCGAGGTTGGTGACGACCACGGGACAGCCGCTGTGCTGGGCGACCTCGTCGAGCAGGCGTTGCAGCGGGGCGCCCGCGGTGATGAGTCCGGTGAGCGCGGTCCGTACCGCCTCGGACAGGCTGACGGCGGCGAACTTCCGCCGCACCAGCCGGGATTGGACCTCCTCGGTCAACTCCGCGAAGGGGAAGGGACGGTGGAGGACCACCATGGGCAGCCCGCACCGCTCGGCCGCGCGGCGCATCACGTCCGGCGGGGCCGGGAAGGCCCGTCCCAGGCCCAGGACCACGGCCGCCGCCTCCGCCCGGTGCAGGGACTGGATGTACTCGGCCTGCGCGCCCTCGTCGCCGGCGAGCAGCACCCCGGTGGTGAGGACCATCTCGCCGCCGCTGAGCATGACGCCCACGTCGGCGGCCTCGGCGACGTGCACCCAGCGCACGGTCCGGTCGAGCTGACTCGCCCCGGCCACCACCTCGGGTTCCCCGGCGAGGACCCGTTCCAGCGTGAGGACCTGCCGGACCGACAGGGTCGGCTCGACAGGCTCCCAGGTCTCCAAGGCGGTGGTCATGGCGGTGCTTCCCTTGCTCAGAATGCTGCTACTGGATGCTCCTCAGAGCGTGGTCGAGGATCGCGGCGCCCTCCTCGGCCTCCGCGACGGTCAGGGACAGCGGCGGGGCCACGCGCAGGGCGCTGGTGTTGTGGCCGCCCCCCTTGCCGATGAGCAGCCCGCCCTCGCGGGCCGCTTCGAGCACGGCGGAGGCGGCTGCCGGGTCGGCCTCGTCGGTGCCGGGCCTGACCAGCTCGATGCCGAGCATCAGCCCGCGCCCGCGCACCTCCCGTACGGCCGGGACCTGCGCGGCGACGGCCCGCAGCCGTTCGATGAGGAGTCCGCCGACGCGCCGGGCGTTGCCCTGGAGGTCGTGCTCCAGCAGGTACGTCAGGTTCGCGAGGCCGGCCGCCATGGTGATCTGGGTGCCGCCGAACGTCGAAATGCTGTTGGCGTCCAGGCAGTTCATGATCTCGCCGCGAGCGACGACCCCGCCGATGGACATGCCGTTGCCGATGCCCTTGGCGAAGGTGAGGATGTCGGGCGGTCCGGAGTCGCCGTGGGCCTGCCAGCCCCAGAAGTGCTCGCCGGTGCGCCCCCAGCCGGTCTGCACCTCGTCGGCGATCCACAGGATGCCTCGCTCCTGGAGGACCTCGCGGAACGCCGCGTACAGGCCGTCCGGCGGGGAGGTGAAGCCGCCGACGCCCTGGATGGGTTCGGCGATCAGGGCGGCGGGCGGGCGGGTGTGCCCGAGCAGGTCCTCGAGGTCGTCGACGCAGGCCGCGATGAAGTCGTCGTCGCTGAGATGCGCGAACGGGCCGCGCGTCCGCACGCCTCCGTGGACGTACAGCGTCTGGAGCGGGGAAAGCGACGTGGGCGACCAGCCGCGGTTGCCGGTGATGCCGACCGCGCTGAAGGAGCGGCCGTGGTAGCTGTTGCGCATCGCCAGGACGGTGTTGCTGCGGCGGTACGTCGTCGCCAGCAGCAGGGCCGTGTCGTTGGCCTCGGTGCCGGAGGTGGTGAAGAAGACCCGCGCGTCCGGGATGCCGCTCAACTGGGCGACGCGTTCGGCCAGTTCGACCATCGGCCGGTTGAGGTAGAGGGTGGACGAGTGGACGATCCGCCCGGCCTGTTCGCTCACCGCCTTGGTGATCTCGGGGAGGGCGTGCGCCGTCATCGTCGTCAGGATGCCGCCGAAGAAGTCGAGGTACTTGTTGCCCTCGGCGTCCCAGACGTACCGGCCCTCGCCGTGGGTGATCTCCAGCGGCTCCTCGTAGTAGAGGGCGAGCCAGTCGGGCAGAACGGACCGGTGGCGGCCCAGCAGGTCCTTGGTCACGGCTGCACCAGCCCCTCGTACGCGTCGGGACGGCGGTCGCGGTAGAACGCCCACTGCTGCCGTACCTCTTCGATGAGGTCGAAGTCGAGGTCGCGGACGAGGAGTTCCTCTTCCTTGTCGCTGGCGGTCTCCCCCACGAACTGTCCGCGCGGGTCGACGAAGTAGCTCGTCCCGTAGAAGTCGTTGTCGCCGTACTCCTCGACGCCGACCCGGTTGATCGCGGCGATGAAGTACTCGTTCGCGACGGCGGCGGCCGGCTGCTCCAGGCGCCAGAGGTGCGAGGAGAGTCCGCGGTGGGTGGCGGACGGGTTGTAGACGAGCTGGGCGCCGTTCAGGCCGAGCTGCCGCCAGCCCTCCGGGAAGTGGCGGTCGTAGCAGATGTAGACGCCCACCTTGCCGACGGCGGTGTCGAAGACCGGCCAGCCGACGTTGCCCGGCTTGAAGTAGTACTTCTCCCAGAAGCCCTTGACCTGCGGGATGTGGTGCTTGCGGTACTTGCCGAGGAAGGTGCCGTCGGCGTCGATCACGGCGGCGGTGTTGAAGTAGAAGCCCGACTGCTCGACCTCGAAGACCGGGACGACGATCACCATGCCCGTCTCGCGCGCGAGCTCTTGCATACGACGTGTGGTCGGCCCGTCGGGCACCGGTTCGGCCCAGCGGTAGTGCTCGGGCTCCTGGACCTGACAGAAGTAGGGGGCGTTGAAGACTTCCTGGAAGCCGATGATCTTGGCACCCCGGCGGGCCGCCTCGCGGGCGTGCTCCTCGTGTTTCGCCACCATGGACTCGGTGTCGCCGGTCCAGGTGGCCTGAACCAGGGCGGCACGTACGACGTTGGCCATGAGTTGCTCCTTCGACGGTGACGTCAGAGCGTCTACGCGCGTGTACGCCGACCGTAGAGGGCAAAGTCCCCGCCGGGAAGGATGCCCGCCCACTCGACCGGGTGAATCGCGTTCGATGTGCTGCGAGCACCCAGCGTGCATGGTCTTCTTTACGTCGATGTAACCGGGCTGGTTCCAACCCGGCCGACGTTGATCGCGTACGACTCAGTCGCTCGCCGAGCGGCGGAGCGGCGTGAGACAGGAATCCTCTGGTGTGGCCGGGGAGGGTTCAGGCTCCTGTGGGTGAGCCCCCGGCCCTGACCGGGCCGGTCGGTACCGGCACGGTCAGGCGGTGAATCCTGCCACCCGGAGTGCGTGGACCAGGTCCCGGTGGCACTGGTCCGAGACACCCTGCGCGGCCGTCAGCAGGAGCGGTACGAGGGCCTGAGGGTCCGGCTCGACGCTGTGGGCGGCCTCCTCGGCGGTGCGGACCCGGACGTACGCGTCGAGGAGCGCGCGGGCCGCCTGGCGGCGACCGTCGGCGGACAGCCCGAGCACGGCCTGCCCGATCTCCGCGGCGGGCCGCACCACACCCTGTCTGAGGATCTGCTCCCCGTCCGTGCCGCGCCCCGCGGCGGCCAGGGCGTCGGCCGCTGCGACGAGCCGGTCGGGCGGCAGCGAGGCCGCCTCCCACAGCATGGTCGCCCAGTCGGCGCCGAGCCCGGCGCGCTGCATCTCGGCGGCGAGCAGCGGGTAGCGGCCGGCCGGCCAGTACGCGATCTCGGCGAGCAGGGCGTGCGCCTCGCCGCTACGGCCCTCACCCCGCAGCCGCACCAGCCGCTCCACGGCCCCGGCACTCTCGCGCCGGGCCGCCGCGTCCACCGGCTCGGCCTGCGGCTCGGGCCGCACATCCGCCTCCGCGACCCCGGCGAACCGGGCCCCGCGCGGAGTACGGCCGGTGGCGACGGGGGCGGCGGGCAGATCGGGTACGGCGGTCGGCGGCGCCACGACGGGGGCGGCCTCCTCCTCGACCATCCCGGCGAAGCGGGCACTGCCGCGGCGCCGCTTGCGTTGTTTGGGGGCGGGGGCGGGGGCG
>NZ_LGDG01000292.1 GCF_001279775.1 Streptomyces sp. MMG1533
GCCGACGCCCCAGCCCCATCCACACCCCAAGCACCACCAGCACCACGGTCCCCCCGCCGATGCCTCCGGCGGCAACCACTTTCATCAAGGCGTTCCCGCCCGCCGCAGCCGTCTCCCCACCCGCCGACGCCGCCGTCTCCCGGGCCTGTCCCGTGGCCTGGAAGACGTCCCGCGGCTCGGACTGCCCCGCGTACGCGGGACCGGCCTCCGCGGCGTTCGCGACCCGCACACGCAGGGTCAGATCGAAGGGCCCGTCGCCGAAGTCGTCGGCCGTCTGCGTCGCGAGATGCACGACCAGGTAGTACGAACCGGCGAACCGCATGCCGCTGACGTGGTCGGAGACGGCAAAGCGGTTGGCGTACGCGACCGGCGGCAGCGGTCTGAGGGCCGCCGACTTCTGGCTGCCGTTGTAGCCGACCCCGTCGTCGTCGACGTGGCCGCGCACGGGGTTGTAGAGGGACAGGGTCAGCGCACTGGCCACGAAGCCGCCGTCGCTGCTCACGCTGCCCAGTTCGGCGGTGGCGTAGAGCTGCTGGCCCCAGTCGACGGGCACCTCGTAGAAGAGCGTCTGGCCGGGCCGGACGTCGTCGCGCCAGACACCCTGTCCCACGGACGTCGCCGCGGCGAAGCCCGCACCGCCCGCACGGCGCTCGGGTTCGCCGCTGGGAGCCGCGGGCGAGGCGGAGTCCCAGGCCTCGGGCGCACTCGTCGCGCCGGCCTGCGCGAGTCCCGGCTCGGACACGGGATCGAGCTCCAGATCCCACTCGTCCAGCAACGACGGGGAAGCACCCGTGCCCCTCTGCACGCGCTCGACGAGCACGTAATACGTGCCGGACCCCTTGCATATGGACCCGCTGCGCGAGGCCTCGCGCTCTCCCAATGCCGTGATGGGGTGAGCGCTCCGGCCGGCCCCGATGCTGACCGTGTCGACGGAGCAGGTGTGACTGTCGGCGTCCTGGAGCGACACCTTGACGCCGTCACCGGCCGAGACCGTCGCGCCCGCGGGCGGGACGGCCGTTACGGAGACGTATGCGTTTGACGTGGCGTCGAGTTCGAGGCGGTAGTAGAGCTCGCCGGTGGCGGGGAGTGTGCTGCGGTACGTCGTGCCGGGTGCCAGGCGTGCGGCGTCCGCGGTGCTCGTCGCGCCGGGAACCGACCGGGCGTCCTCGTCGAAGTCGTACGAGCCCGCTGCACCGGCCGCCCACGCGGGCGGACCGCCCAGCAGCGCCGTCACCCCCAGCACCACGCCCACGGCGGCCACCCGCACGACGGCCCCACGGCCACGCCGTGTCGCCGCCCGCCACCACGCCGTACGCCGCCCCATCACGCGCCACCCCTCGTCGTACACCGGACCGGGACCGTGGCCCATCCTGCCCCGCGGCGCCGCCCGCCATCCGCGCAATCCGTACGAGCGTCCGAAACACCCGGCTCGCAACACAAAACCCCGACCGCGAGGCGGCCGGGGTCTGTTCAGAATCCGATGTCGGTACTCACGAACCCGTGGGCACGGAGTCAGTCGCCTCCGTCCACAGATCCTGCTCGGCGCGATCCGCCTGGATCTGGCGGTACACGAGGAGCCCGCCGATGGCGGCCAGTGCGACCAGGAGAAGCTTCTTCACCGCGCGACCTCGTCTTTCCTTGACGTAGGGGACCTCTGGCGCCCGACTATACACACCGACCGAGACCGATCGGTGACCTGCGTCGGGCCCTCAACTCCCGTCCGGAACACCCCAGTAGAAGCGGATGAAGGCGCTCCGATCAGAGGGTGACGACACCCTCACGGCGGGTCAGTTTGATCACCTTTCTCCCGTATCCCCTCATTTTCGCCCCTCTTGCACCCATCCGAGTGGTGTTCATCCGAAGATCGACGCGCCACAGGCGTCGGTCCACCACTTCGCGGCCCTCATACACATGATGAGGAAAGTACGCAAATCGCCCAACCCGAAAGTGAGGGGCCATGGCCCAGAACAAGGTCATGAAGCTGTGGACCGCCATCGTCACCGCCTTCCTGGCGCTGTGCACGACGCTCGGCCTGATCACGACGACCGCCGCCGCGGCCGTACCGCAGACCGAGACGACCCGCAACAGCACCGCACACACGACGACACCGGCGAAGCCCCTCTGGTCCTGGTCCTGCACCAGGGACCTGCCCCCCACGATGAAACAGCGCATCCGCGCCGAGGCCCACGGCAAGACCCCCAGCTGCCGCCACCGCCCGCCGGCGGACACGGACGCCGAAGCGGAAGCGGACGCGAGTACGGAATCGAGCACCGGGACGAGCCCGGACGCGGCCCCGGCAGCCCCTCTCCGACACTGACGGCACACCGCCGACCCAGCACACTGACGTAACGGCGAACTTGCGTACGCCCGCAGAACACACCGAGCCCCGACCGCACACCGGTCGGGGCTCGACTGCATCCCAGCCCCCCGGCCCAATCCTGATCCCGATCCCAGTCCCCGTCTCAGCCCCAGCCCCAGCCCGCCCGTAGCCCAGCCCGCAGCCCGCAGCCCGCAGCCCGCAGCCCGCAGCCCGCAGCCCGCAGCCAACCATAAACGCGAAAGACCCCCAACCATGACCGGTTGGGGGTCTTTTCGCTGGTGGGGCTAACAGGATTTGAACCTGTGGCCTCATCCTTATCAGGTCGATCACGGGGCGGACATGGCGTTGGCCAACCCCTTCGCGGCTTCGGGCTCTTAACCGCTTAGGTTCGTGCTTGACCGGGAGCATCCGCGCTTGTTGGTGTCAGACGCTGATGTCAGGAACGGGGACTTGGTTGACAAGCGCTGACTCATAGTGCCCAGCACCGTGCGGTACGTGAGCTCGGAGGAGTTCACCAACGAGTTCATCAACTCCATCCGCGACGGCAAGGGCGACAGCTTCCGCAAGCGCTACCGCGAGATGGACATCCTGCTCCGACGACATCCAGTTCCCGGCGGACATGGAGTCGACGCAGGAGCAGTTCTTCCACACCCATGCACGCCGACCGCAAGATCCGCAGCCTGTGGCCGAACGGCGCTCCATCTACAACTAGGTGACCGAGCTGACCAACCGCATCAAGGACGTGTGCGCGAGATCGATGCGATCACTGGGCGGATACCAGCAAGGAAGGCGGAGAACGGTCATCGCCGCAGAAAAAAATTGCGTTTATACCCATCTCTGGGACCATCCATGCATCGTGCGACCAGTTTTCGCCGCCTGACAGGCTGAACTTTGGTGACCCTAGGAGAGTTCGCCTGCGTCGGCGTCCTACTCTGCAGAGGGCGCTAGAGGAGCTGGCCAGCGCGGGCATCGACGTCAGCGACGGCAAGAGTGTCACTCACGTCAGATGGCGCCTCTCCCCTCGCCCTTGTCTGTTCCGGCCGCGTTCGTGAGGGGTGCTCTTGATCGTTCTTGGTAGCGAAGGGCACCTACTGTCAGTGCGGTGCGTCAGACTAGATCCGCGGCCGTCAGGGCCTCCACCGGAAACGGCGGCGGCCCCCTGGTCCTACGCAGGAGGCCGCCAACACCGTCAGGAACATCAACCAAGGGAGGCCGAGATTCCCAGCAACAAGAAGTGTAGGCGCCAGGTCGGACATCGACCTACTTCGAAGATCGCGCAGCCGTCGCGAGAGCGCGACCGTAAGCACGTCCACCTTGCGGAACGGTCCGCCCGGCGACACTTTCGCCGGCTCCTGCACTCCGCTGGCGATGAGCTGGTGCGCGTCGCCGTCAAGGCGAGCTTGAGCGGCATCGGAGTGCTTGCGCTGTACTGGTGGAATCACCACCAGTGAGCCGTGTCGAGGAGTGTGCTGGTCCAATCTGGTAGCGGCACACTCCGGACTGCTCATCAGCAACCCACCACTACCCCAGCTCCCATCCCGTCCGCCGTCGACCCACACACCGTGGAGCGGGCGTGGTTCATGGCGTCCAGGTGGAGCGCGCCACTGTACGAACGACCTGGACGCCATGGGCCGCGTCTGCTCGGCTCTGCCTGGGTCGGCTCCCCGCGCACACCACTACGGGCCCGCGGCCGGGAACGGCGCTCCCTCCATCCCGGTGCCGGCCGATCCCCCGCCGGAGGCATCGCCTTGACCGTGGGCCGCGCAATGCGGTGATCGACTCATGGCCACCGGCCCTATCCACATGTGGGCGCGCGTCGGCGGCGGCAGCGCCGAGCGGGCCGAAGGCAGGAGCGCGGGCGCAGCCAGAGCCGGGAAGCGCGCCCGGCGGAGCGGAGCGCAGCCGGGGCTTGATGAAGTAGAGAAAGTCTTACCGCACCGCGGTTCGGGTCGTGTGTCCGGTCCCGGTAGATGCTTGACACTTCGGTCCCAGCTGATGGTTGACGGTGGCCGTGATCGGCTTTTCTGTGCGCGTCGTTGCGGCGTGTGGCAGGAGGCCGGGATTGGCTCTGGTGGAGTTGTCGGTTGTCGAGCAGAGATACCGGGCTGTGCTCGCGGTGCTGGCGGGTGCGACGGTGACGGAGATCGCCGCGTCGCTGGGGGTGTCGCGGCAGACGGTGAGCGGGTGGAAGTCGCGGTATGCCGCCTCGGGCTTGGCGGGGCTGGCGGACCGGTCGCGCAGGCCGGCTTCATGTCCGCATCAGGCTTCCGCCGAGGTGGAGACGGCCGTGTGCGAGCTGCGGCGCAAGCACCCTCGCTGGGGGCCGCGGCGGATCGCTCATGCGCTGGAGCGTTCGGGGGCGGTGAGCCCGCTGCCGTCACGGATGACGGTGTATCGGATCTTGGTCCGGCATGGTCTGGTGGAGCCGGGGGTTCGGCGGCGGAAGCGGTCGGATTACAAGCGCTGGCAGCGGGATAGGCCGATGCAGCTGTGGCAGATGGACATCGTCGGCGGGGTGATGCTGGTCGACCCGGTGACCGGTGAGCTGACCGAGGCCAAAGTCGTGACCGGAGTGGATGACCATTCCCGGTACTGCGTGATCGCGTCGGTGGTCGAGCGGGCGACCGGACGGGCGGTCTGCTCGGCGTTCGCGGGGGCCCTGCGGAGGTTCGGGGTGCCGGAGGAGGTGCTGACCGACAACGGCAAGCAGTTCACCGACCGGTTCGGGCATGGCGGTGAGGTGCTGTTCGACCGGATCTGCCGGGAGAACGGGATCGCGCATCGGCTGACGCAGCCGGCGTCGCCGACCACGACGGGCAAGGTCGAGCGGTTCCATCAGACGCTGCGGCGTGAACTCCTCGACGACTGCGGTGCGTTCGAGAGCATCCAGGCGGCTCAGACGGCGCTGGATGCGTGGGTTGAGGAGTACAACTCGGTGCGTCCGCATCAGGCGCTGGACATGCAGTCTCCTGCGGATCGGTTCGCCCCGGTTCCCGAGTCGGAGCGCGATGTGCTGGGCTTGCGGGTTCCTGGGGTGCTGGCGCTGGTGCCGCAGCAGCGGACGGCGCCCGTGATCCCGGATCCTGCCGATGTCGTGCCCGAGGGTCCTGCGGATCCGCCTGAGGCGGTGCCGGTTCCGGTCGGGTCCGGTGGGCCGGTGGAGTTCGAGCGGGTGGTGCCTGCGAGTGGGAATTTGCAGGTTGCGGGCAAGCAGTTCTGGCTGGGTCCCACGCGGTCGGGGCTGACGGTGACGTTCTGGGCCGACACCTCGGTGATCCATCTACTGATCGCCGGGACACGGATCAAGACCGTGCGCTCGCACCTGTCCGTCTCTGATCTGGCGGTGCTGGCGGCCCGAGGAGGACGTGCGGCCGGGCCGGCACCGCTGCCTGTCGGTGACGGGGCGGCGTTCGAGGTGGACCGGGTCGTGAACAACAGCGGGCTGGTGGGCCTGGGTGGGCACCAGGTGCTGGCCGCGGAGATTCTCGGCGGGCGCCAGGTGGGCATCCGGATCGACGGTGAGACGCTGTCGTTCTTCGACCTGTCCTCGCGGGAGCTGCTGCGGGTGCGGCCCAACCCGCTCAGCTCCGACGAGGTCCAGCGTCTGCGCGGTCTGCGGCCCGCAGGCCCGGCCCCGCGGCCTGGCGTCGAGCCGGTCCGCGTGCAGCGGCGTGTCAGCGCGGTCGGCACGGTCATGGTCTGCCGCCAGACCGTCTCCCTCGGCCGCCCCTACGCAGGCCAGACCGTGACCGTGCACGTGTCGGACACGACGATCACCGTCGAGCTGGACGGCCAGATCCGGGTCATCCGCCGCACGACCGACGTCCCGGTCCGTAACGTGAAAGCGAACAAGCCCCACAAGGGTTTCTATGTTGTCTAGGCCCACCGTCAAGCATCAGGTGAGACCAGAACGTCAAGCATCAGCTGGGATCCGACAGCGGTTCGGGTCGTGCTCGTCACGATCATGCAGCTCGGCTATCAGGCTTCTGCCCGTGCTCCAGGTAGACCGGTGCTGCCTCGGTCCGGGCCTCTGCCGCTGCCAAGATGCGTCGGGCTAGTCGTGGGATAGTGCGCTGGGTGATCTCGTCGGGGGAGAAGTAGGCGAAGCTCTTCAGTTCGTCTGCCTGCAAGCTGATCCTTGCGAGGTGATCGGGGCTGAGCTGGCCGCCGTCGAAGAGGTACAGCACCTTGTCGCCCTCGGCCTCGTTGGGCGCCCAGTCAACGGCCAGTAGGCGTCCGAGGTCGGGTGTGATCCCCAACTCTTCGTGAACCTCGCGGATGGCAGCGTGAAGCGGTGACTCACCCGTCTCGACGTACCCGCCGGGGATCTCCCAGTAGCTCTTGTAGGTGGGCTCCACCATGAGGACTCGTCCGGCGGCATCAAAGAACAGCGCACCCGCGGCCATGCGCGGATGCGCCATCTTCGCTTCCTGTTCGTTCGCTGCCATGATGCCGAGCGTACCCAGCTCAGACGACATGCAGCCTGTCGGCCAGGTCTGCCAGAGTGCGGCTCGGTCGGCCGCGCTGGTTCCTGACCCAGGTGAGCACCAGCTCGCGCGCGAGGTAGTGACTTCGCACTTGCTCGGGTGCCCAGCTCTCCGCTTCGAGGATCTTCGCCAGTGCGTCATCCATCCTGTTGTGTGAGCTGAGCGCCCTGGCTACTTCGAGGTTGTGACGGGTACGCCGCTCGGTTGGCAGTCCGGTGGTGTCGATCTGCGGGCCGAGATCTACCGCTACCTGCATGTCCCCCAGCTCGGCCGCCGTGGCCACTCGGTGGATGGCGACGTTCGTCGGGCCGAAGGCGGTCCATACGTGGTTGGCATCGCTTCCGAGTCGCCGCGCTGCCTGGTCAGCCTCCCCGAGAAAGGTCTGAGTGGTGCTGCGGTCCTCTGCGCGGGCCGCCGCCATCGATCCTGCGAGGAACAGCGTCCCGTAGATCGACAGGAACTCCGGAGTGGCCTGGTCCATGCCTGGGCGGAGGTACTCTCCCGCGTCGCCGACGAGCTGCACGGCGGCATCGAAGCGGCCGTTCGACAGCAGGCAGTGAGCCACGGACCGGAAGAGCGATCCGGTCACGACTGCGTTCCCGGACTGCTGCGCTGCCGCCAAACCGCGGTCGGCGGCGATCCATGCGAGGTCAGTTTCACCGAGCTTGGTCAGCACCATGGCTGCGCCTTGATAGGTCATCGCCATGAGTTCGTGGGCTTGCTCGCGTTGCCGTCCCTCGTACGCCTGAGCGGCAATGAGCACGTCAGCCAGCAGGAGGGGCAGATGCCGGGTCGCGAACCCGTAGCGGGAATCCTGGTACGCGTCCCAGACTTCGGCGACGCTTGTGCGCAGCTCGTCGAGCGGGGTCGGCTCCCCCTCGGTGGTGACTCCCAATAGGGGAGTGAGTTGGCGGTAGTTCATCAGCGCCGAGCGAAGCGCCGGCACAGTTCGAGTGCCGCTGTCCGCCGTCCATTCCAACAGGGTCGGCTCCGCCAGCAGGTCGCCCAGTGTCACGTCCAGGGCGTCGGCCAGTGACTTGATGACCGAGAGTCGGTCCAGCTCCAGCCGGTTGTTCTCGGCCTTGCTCAGCCAGTCGACCGTACGGCCGACGAGTCCAGCCAGGACCTCTTGGGACATCCCACGCCTGCGGCGGTACCAAGCGACTCGTTCGCCGATCGTCAGGTTCGTCGTCATTCCTCGCATGGGAAGAGCGTCCCCCCGTCTCTACGTGGGACCCCGGAGGGATTTTCCGGGGTACTGCGGCGATCCGCTCCTAGCGTTGCTGACAACCCCAGGGGATGTCAGACCGAACGCGCGACGAAGGGGCCACGATGGCGCTGACCCCGGCCGAAGTAGTGGAACTGATCAGTGAAGTCAGAGCACTTGGTGAGGAGGTGGCCGAACTGGAGAGCCGTGCCGAGGCGATGGTCAGCCGTCTTGAGGCTGGTTCCGGACCAGTTGCTCAATCTGATCCATCCGCTCCGCGAGCCGACGCACATCCCGGCGGACCTCGGACAGATACTCGGTGATCTGCTCGAACTCCGGACTGTGCTTCGCTGGGCGAGCCTCGCCGGGCAGGGTGACGTAGCTTCCCTTGCCCTGGTGAGAGATCGCGTAGCCGTCCTCACGGAGACGAGAGATCGCCTGCCGAGCCACGGTCCGCGAAACGCCGTGTGTGGTCATCAGCTCAGTCTCGGATGGCAGCTTCTCTCCCGCAGGGAGCTCCCCGTCACGGATTCGCCGCTTGAAGTCGTCGGCGATCTCCAAGTATTTCGCTCGCCCGGTGAAGTCGGCCATAGCCCCTCTCAGTGCTTGTTGCACTAAGTGCAGCACACCAGACAGACAGACGTCGAGAGCTACTTGACGTACTAAGTACTTCAGGTGCACTCTCGAAGCAGGCCGACGTACTAAGTACGTCAAGTTGATCGAACTAGGAGCGCGCTCATGCGTCAGATTCCCGTCGACACCTCCAACGCGACCGTGATGGTCGCCAAGGCTCCGCAGCCCAAGGTCAAGGACCGCCGGACCGGTGAGATCGCCATCGACAAGGACGGCGTCACCCTGATGACGGTGGAGGTCATGTTCTCCACGCCCGACGAGGTGGAGATTCTCAAGCTCACCGTCCCGCAGCCGGGCGTCTCGGAGGAGCTGACCATGGGCACTCCGGTCGCGCTGACGGGCCTGGTCGCCTCGGCGTGGGAGAACGAGTTCAACGGCCAGAAGCGGCACGGCATCGCCTTCCGTGCGGTGGCCGTGACCTCGCTGGCCGGTGCGGCTTCGCAGTCCAAGGCTGCCTGATCATGACCTGGTTCATGGTCGCTCTGGTGCTGGTCGTCGCTGCCGCGGGTCTACTGCGGTGGCGGCGCCCCGCCTGGTACTGGCTGACCTTCGGGGTCACCCTCGCCACGCTGCGGGTCCTGGTCCGCTACGCCTCGGTCATGGACGCCTGCGGGCTCACGGTCCCGCCCTCCCGCTGGCGCCTGGCTCTGGCCCGGATGGCCAACCGGCCCGTCCCCGAGTCCCGTCCGCCGCGCATCCTGCGGATCCGCCCCACGCGCACCGGCCTGGTCCTGCGGCTCGGCCTGCGCCCCGGACAGGACGCTTTCGACGTCTCGGCGGCCTCAGACCGGCTGCGCCACTCCTTCAACCTGTACGGCGTCACCTCGCGTGAACTGCGCTCTGGCGTCGTCGAAGTGCGCATGACGGGCTATGACGTCCTCAAGCGGGTGCAGATGCCCGCCCGGACCGATACCCGCCCGATGCGGGTCCCGGTCGCCCTGCGTGAGGACGGCTCGGTGCACTACCGCGACTACCGGGCGGTTCCGCACGGGCTAACGCTGGGTGCCACGGAGTCCGGGAAGTCCGTCTACCAGCGCAACCTGGTCGCCGGACTCGCCGCCCAGGACGTCGCCCTGGTCGGCATCGACTGCAAGCAGGGAGTCGAACTCTTTCCGCTGGCACGCCGGTTCTCCGCGCTCGCCGACAACCCGGACACCGCCCTCGACCTCCTGGAAGCCCTCGTCACCCACATGGAAGGCGTCTACCAGCTGATCCGGGCCAACCAGCGGATCACCGTCGACGTGCCCGACGCGGAGATCGCAGCCGACATCTGGGACCTGCCCGAGGATCTGCGCCCCGTCCCGGTCGTCGTGCTGGTCGACGAGGTCGCCGAACTCGCCCTATTCGCCACCAAGGACGAGGAGAAGCGGCGGGACCGCATCATCACCGCCCTGGTCCGCCTCGCCCAGCTCGGCCGCGCCTCCGGGATCTACCTGGAAATCTGCGGCCAGCGCTTCGGCGCCGAACTCGGCAAGGGCATCACGATGCTCCGCTCGCAGCTCACCGGCCGCACCGCCCACCGCGTCAACGACGAAACCTCCGCCAACATGGCCTTCGCAGACATCTCCCCGGACGCCGTCCTGGCGGCCGTCCAGATCCCCACCGACATGCGCGGCGTCGCCATCACCGGGGACTCCTCCGGCGGTTGGGCCCGCATCCGCGCCCCGCACACCACGCTGCGCGAAGCCGTGAACATCTGCAACAAGCACGCCGACCGCGTCCCGGACCTGCCCGCCCTGGCGGCCTTCCGCCCCGCGGTTGCCCCGCTGCCCTCGGCCCGGGTGCCGCTGTCCAAGACAGCCCCCGCCACCGCCTGATCCCTCCCCCGCTCTCCGGTCGGCGCGACCGCCTTCGCGCCGGGTCCCTACCTCCGCCATGCCTCATCACCGGAAGGAGCCGTGATGGCCCGCACCGCCCTCCGTGTCGACGCCGTGCTCGTCCAGGCCGTCATTGCCGGGGCACTGTCCTTCGCCCACCTCCACGACCTCGCCGCCGCTGCTGGACAAGACGGCTGGAAGGCCTGGGCCTACCCCATCTCGGTTGACCTGCTCCTGGTCGCCTCCTGGCGGCGGCTGCGCTCCGATGGCCCGTCCCGGCTGGCCTGGTGCTGGTTCGTGATCGCGCTGGTGGCCTCGCTCGGCGCCAACGTCGCCACCGCCGGACTCCTCGACCTCCAGCAGGTACCGGCCTGGCTCCGCATCCTGGTCGCCGCCTGGCCCGCCCTGGCCTTCATGGGTGGCACCCTCCTCGCCCACTCCACCACCGACCACTCTGCACCCGAAGCGCCGGCCACTACACCCGACCTCGAACCGGTCACCTCACCTGAGCCGGAAGCCGCCCCAGACGCGCTGACCGAGGCCGAGGAAACCCCCGCGCTTCCCGCCGCTGAACCCGCCCCGACGCCGGAGCCTGTCATGGCTGCGCCCGCTGTCCCGGCTCCTTCGGTCCCGGCCGCGCTGATCGACCACGCCCGCAAGGTCGCCGACGACCACCAGACCCGGACCGGATCGCCGATCGACACCGACACCCTGCGGGCCCGCCTCGGCGTCCCGCCCCAGCTCGCCCACGCCATCTCCGCCCAACTCACCTGACCAGACGGAAGGAACCCCGGATGACCAACAACCCGGCCGACCTGACGAGCGCCGACTACCTCGACGGTGCCCGTGAGATGCACGCCGCCGGACGCCCCTACCTGGCCCACCTTCTCGCTGAGGAAGCCGCACAGCGCACCACCGACCCGGCCACCGCAGCCGGTATCCGCACCCAGTTCCCCGCCCCCGCCCGGAAGGACTGACCCGACATGCCTGCCCGCGACCACTTCCACTCCGTGATGCGGATCGGCCCCGTGCAGATCGGCACCCACCGCGACCGCAACGGCCGCACCAAGCACGCCGCTGTGTGCACCAACGACCGCTGTGGCTGGTCCGCCGACTACTCCAGCCAGTCCGCCGCTCAGCTCGCCGCCCGCACCCACCGCTGCCGCGTCCGTTAGGAGGCCACCGCCATGGACGTCCCCCTCTGGTTCGCCCTCGCCGTCGTCGGCTACCTCGGCTGCAAGCTCATCCGCCCGCCGCTCTGGCTGGTCCTGGTGCTCCTCCTCGGCGGCTACCTCATCACCTCATCGCCGACAGCCTCCTCGCCCCGGTCATCAACACCGCCATCAAGTAACCACCTGCGAAGGGAGATCCACCATGTTCCGCCCCAAGCTCCCGGCCATGCCGCAGCCGACCGGCTTCAGCATCCCGCCCATCGTCGAGCCGACCGCCGTCATCCAGCAGCAGCCGACCACCGCCCCGGCGCCCGCGCCTGTCGCCACGGCCCCCGCATCTGTCCGGCCCACCGTCCAGCTCACCCCCGGCGCCGTCGTCGCCCTGGTCGGTGGTGGGACGGCCGTGGTCCTGGTGGTCGGTGCCGTCCTGGTCTCGATGCTCCTCGCGGTCGCCACCACCGGCGCCTCGGTCGCCATCTGCGCGCTGGTCATCCGCTCCCTGATCGCCTCGGAGAGCAAGCGCCGCTGACGGGCCCCCGGGCGGCCTCAACCGCCAAGTCTGCGCCGCCCGGGAACCGTGCCCCACTCCGATCTCGCAACCGGAAGGAACCCCAGCATGACCGACCACACCGCACCCTCGCCCCGCATCTGCCCGAACTGCGACGGCCAGGCCTCCGCCGCCATCACCCTCGGCGGCCGCGACAGCCGCGGCCACCTGCGCACCATTACCGCCCACTGCCCGGCTTGCCACGGCACCGGCACCGCCCGCCGCTCGTCCGTCCGGGAGGGCGCCCGTGCCTGACCTGCTGGACGACCCGGTCACCCTCGGCGATTTGCTGAGGGTGGCCTCGGCCGACGACTACGACCGCTGGCACGAACAGATCCGCCGCACCGGCGGCTGCGCCGACCCCATCCATCTCACCGGCTGGACCCTCGCCAAAGACAAGACCACCGGCGAGACCCTGCACCACTACTCCACCGACAACGAGCCCGGCGGACGCCTGCGCGTCGCCTGCGGAAACCGCCGCGCCTCCCGCTGCCCCTCCTGCGCCTGGACGTACGCGGGCGACACCTACCACCTCATCCGCGCCGGGCTCGCCGGAGACGACCGCCGCGACATCCCCGCCACCGTCCGCGACCACCCCCGCGTCTTCGCCACCCTCACCGCACCCTCCTTCGGCCCGGTCCACAACCGGCCCGACCGAGGCGTCTGCCGCTGCGGCGCACGCCACCTGTCCGACGACCGGACGCTCGGCACGGCACTCGACCCGGCAACCTACGACTACGCGGGCGCCGTCCTCTTCAACAACCACGCCGGACAGCTCTGGCAGCGCTTCACCAACCGCCTCCGCCGCGAGATTGCCGCCCGCGCAGGACTCACGCAACGGGAGCTGAAAGAGGCCGCACGGCTGTCGTACGGCAAGGTCGCCGAATTCCAGAAGCGTGGCGCCCTGCACTTCCACGCCGTGATCCGCATCGACGGCCCGGACGGCCCCGACACCTCGCCGCCGTGCTGGGCAACGGTCGACCTCCTCGCCGACGCGATCCGCGCCGCCGCCGCGCACTCCTACACCTCGGTCTCCGTGCCGGCCGTTTCAGACCAGCCCGCCCGCACCTTCCGCTGGGGCACACAGCTCGACGTCCGACCGGTCAAGGCCTTCGGCGACGGCTCCGACATCACCGAACAGGCCGTCGCCTCCTACGTCGCCAAGTACGCCACCAAAGCAGCCGAGAACACCGGCACCCTCGACCGCCGCATCGGCGAACTCTCCGAACTCGACCGCCACCAGGTCCCCGACCACACCCGCCGCCTGATCGAAGCCTGCAAGCAGCTCGACCCGCTCTACCCGGACCGCCGCATCTGGGCCTGGGCTCACATGCTCGGCTTCCGCGGCCACTTCTCCTCCAAGTCCCGCCGCTACTCCACCACGCTCGGCGAACTCCGCCAGGCCCGAGCCGACTTCCGCGCCGCACAGGAACGCCAAGCCCTCGGCCTCGAGGACCGCGAGCCCGACACCGTCCTCGTCCTGGCCGACTGGCAGTACGCCGGACACGGCCACACCCCCGGCGAATCCGCCCTCGCCGCAACCATCGCCCGCGACCTCCAACACAACCGCGAAACCGCCCGCGAAGCCCTACACGACCAACTCACCCAGGAAGGCGCCGCCGCATGACCACCGCCACCGCCGAACTGCTGACCGTGGGGGAGGTCATGGCGCAGCTCAAAGTCGGCCGGACCAAGGTCTACGACCTGATCCGCACCCACCGCCTGGTCTCAATCAAGGTGGACGGCTGCCGCCGCATACCCGCCGACGCCGTCCGGGACTTCATCCTGGGCCGGATCGAGGAGGCTGCCTGATGGCGAAGCGTCGGCCCAACGGCGGCGGCACGATCACCAAGCGGTCCGATGGCCGGTACCAGGGCGCCGCCTACGTGACCGATACGGACGGCAACCGGGTGCGTAAGTACGTGTACGGCCGGACGTGGGACGAGGCGAACGAGAAGCTCAGCAAGCTCCAGGACCAGGAGCGCAACGGCATCCCCGTGCCGTCCCGGTCCTGGACGCTCGGGGAGTGGCTGGCCTACTGGCTGGAGCACATCGTCTCACCGGAGCGCGAGCACAACACGTACGTGAAGTACGAGTCCAAGGTGCGGCTGTACCTGCTGCCGCATCTCGGCAAGAAACCGCTGGTCAAGCTCACCCCGGCACAGATCCGCGTCTTCATGGCGGCCCTGACCCGGGAGAAGGTCGGCGCCTCGGCCCGCTTCGAGGTTCTGCGGGTGCTCCGCAACGCCCTCAACCGGGCCATGCGCGAGGAACTGATCACGCGGAACGTCGCTCTCCTGGTCGACATGCCCAAGGTCAGCAAGGACAGGGGGACAGCGTGGAACGCTCGGGAGGCGATCGCCTTCCTGCGCTCGGTGCGTGCCCACCGGCTCTACGCGGCCTGCGTCCTCGTCTTGGTCCTCGGCCTCCGCCGCAGCGAGGTGCTCGGGCTGCGCTGGCAGGACATCGACTTCGAGGCCGGCCGTTTCACCCCGGTCAAGCAGGTGCAGCGGGTCAAGGGCGTGGGCCTGGTCCTCAAGGACCTCAAGACGGAGTCCTCACAGGCCGTGCTCCCGCTCCCCGAGTTCTGCGCCCGTGTCCTGGATGAGCGGCGCGAGCTGCAAGCGCTGGAACGGAAGATCGCCGGTGAGCACTGGTCGCAGGAGCCGGACCATGACCTGATCTTCTCTGCAGAACACGGCGGCATGATCGACCCGGTGGGCTTCTCCCGCACCTTCGACCGGCTCGTCAAGCGGGCCGGTGTGCGCCGGATCACGGTCCGCCTCGCCCGCCACACCTGCGGGACCCTGCTCGCCTTCCTGAAGGTGCATCCCAAGGTCGCCCAGGCGATCCTCCGGCACAGCCAGATCAGCATGACCATGGACGTCTACACACACGTCGTCGGCGACAGCGAACGGGAAGCGGTCGGGATGCTCGCCGAGCTTCTGGAAGATCCACTCATCGGCTGATGTCAGCCGTAGATGTCAAAGACCTCCTACTCACGTGAGTAGGAGGTCTTCTCGCTGGTGGGGCTAACAGGATTTGAACCTGTGGCCTCATCCTTATCAGGGATGCGCTCTAACCAACTGAGCTATAGCCCCGCCGCGCTCTGCGGTGTGTGTCCCGCGCGCTGACTCCTGAAGATTAGCGCACGACGTGGGCAGTCCCAAAATCGGTATCCGGTGACCGTCAGCAGGCAGGTGACGGCACGCTCACTCGTCCTCCGCCAGCGTCAGCTCGACGCCGCCGACGAAGCCCGCGGAGAGGTTGTAGATGAACGCGCCGAGGGTCGCGAGGGCGGTCGCGAGGACGACGTCGATGACCGCGATGATCGTCGTGAACGTCAGGACGTTCGGGAGGGACAGGAACGACTGGAGGTCGAAGCCGTTCGACTCGTTCGAGCCGGTGGCCTCCGAGATCGTGCCGCCGACCGTCGAGAAGACACCCATCGCGTCCATCACCATCCACAGCATGGCGGCAGCGACGATCGTGCAGATGCCCAGCGCGATGGAGAGCAGGAAGCTGACCTTCATCACGGACCACGGGTCGGCCTTGGCCACCCGCAGGCGTGCCTTGCGGGTGCGGGGCGTGGTGCGCGCACCGGTCCTGGGGCGGCGTACCGCACCCGCCGGGGCGGGGGGAGCCTGCGAAGGGTAGGCCTGCGGCGGGTGGTAGGGCCCGGTGGGCTGCTGCGGCTGCCGCTCCCCGGGCAGCGGGGAGGTCGCCTCGGGCGGCGTCGGCTGAGCCGACGGCTGCGGCTGAGGCTGGGCGCCCGGAGCGGCCGTGGCCTGGCCCGCGCCGGTGGCGGGCCGCTGGGCCTGCGGACCTCGGGTGTCCGTCACAGTTCCCCCCTGGGATCCATGCGTGTCGGGCGAGGGCGAATCGGTCGCGGGGGACCTGATCGCCTGCAAGTTGGTCGTATGCGGGTCTGTCGTGCCCGCGCCCGTCGTGTGCGAGTCTGTCGCATTCGCGGCGGAGCCACGGCCGCCGCCGTCCGTTTCCTTACCGGCAGAGGTACCGGTCGAGGTACCGACCGAACCGGCGCCCGTGGCTCCGCTCACGATGACTCACTCCTCGTGCTACTCGGTCGGGGGCGCCTCGCCCTCGTCCGTGCCGGTGGTCGCGGCTCCTTCGGCGGTCTCGTCGACGGCCACGTCGCCGTCGACCTCCTCCGCCTCGCGTCCCGCCTCGGCGTTACGTGCGATGCCGACCACGGCATCGCGCTTGCCCAGGTTGATCAGTTGGACGCCCATGGTGTCACGGCCCGTCTCCCTGACTCCGTTGACTCGCGTACGAATCACACCGCCCGACAGTGTGATGGCGAGGATCTCGTCGGTCTCCTCGACCACCAGCGCACCGACGAGCGACCCACGGTCCTCGACGATCTTGGCGGCCTTGATGCCGAGGCCGCCGCGACCTTGAACGCGGTACTCGTCGACGGCGGTCCGCTTCGCGTACCCACCGTCCGTAGCAGTGAACACGAACGTACCGGGTCGAACAACATTCATCGAGAGCAGCTGGTCGCCCTCGCGGAAACTCATGCCCTTGACACCCGAGGTGGCACGGCCCATGGGACGCAATGCGTCATCCGTGGCAGTGAACCTGATCGACTGGGCCTTCTTGCTGATCAGAAGCAGATCGTCCTCGGCCGAAACGAGTTCGGCTCCGATCAGTTCGTCGTCCGAACCGTCCTCCGTCTCACGGAGGTTGATCGCGATGACACCACCGGAACGCGGCGAATCGTAATCCTTCAGAGGCGTCTTCTTGACCAGACCGCCCTTCGTGGCCAGCACCAGGTACGGCGCCACCTCGTAGGTACGGATCGCGAGGATCTCGGCGATCGCCTCGTCCGGCTGGAAGGCCAGCAGGTTGGCGACGTGCTGTCCACGCGCGTCACGCCCGGCGTCGGGCAGCTCGTACGCCTTCGCCCGGTAGACACGGCCCTTGTTGGTGAAGAACAGCAGCCAGTGGTGCGTCGTGGAGACGAAGAAGTGGTCGACGATGTCGTCTTCCTTGAGCTTCGCTCCGCGCACGCCCTTGCCGCCGCGCTTCTGGGCGCGGTAGTCGTCGGTCTTGGTGCGCTTGACGTAGCCGCCGCGCGTGACCGTGACGACGATGTCCTCCTCGGCGATCAGGTCCTCCATGGACATGTCGCCGTCGTAGGGCACCAGCATGGTCTTGCGGTCGTCGCCGTACTTCTCGACGATCGCGGCGAGTTCCTCGCTGACGATGCCGCGCTGGCGGACCGGGGAGGCGAGGATCTCGTTGTACAGCCTGATCTTCGCCTGGAGTTCGTCGTGCTCCTGGATGATCTTCTGGCGCTCCAGGGCGGCAAGTCGCCGCAGCTGCATCTCCAGGATCGCGTTCGCCTGGATCTCGTCGATCTCCAGGAGCTCCATCAGGCCCATGCGCGCGATGTCGACGGTGTCGCTGCGCCGGATCAGCGCGATGACCTCGTCGATGGCGTCCAGGGCCTTCAGCAGACCGCGCAGGATGTGCGCCCGCTCCTCGGCCTTGCGCAGCCGGAACTTCGTACGCCGGACGATGACCTCGATCTGGTGCGTCACCCAGTGACGGATGAACGCGTCGAGGGACAGCGTGCGCGGGACCCCGTCGACCAGCGCCAACATGTTGGCGCCGAAGTTCGTCTGCAGGTCGGTGTGCTTGTAGAGGTTGTTCAGTACGACCTTGGCGACCGCGTCCCTCTTCAGGACGATCACCAGACGCTGGCCGGTACGCGACGACGTCTCGTCCCGGACGTCCGCGATGCCACCGATCTTGCTGTCCTTCACCAGGTCGGCGATCTTCTGCGCAAGGTTGTCGGGGTTCACCTGGTACGGCAGCTCGGTGATCACCAGGCACTGGCGGTTCTGGATCTCCTCGACCTCGACGACCGCGCGCATGGTGATCGAACCGCGACCCGTGCGGTACGCCTCCTCGATGCCCTTGCGGCCCACCACGAGGGCGCCGGTCGGGAAGTCGGGGCCCTTGATGCGCTCCATGAGCGCATCAAGCAGCTCCTCGTGCGAGGCCTCCGAGTTCTCCAGGTACCACTGGGCGCCGGCCGCGACCTCGCGCAGGTTGTGCGGCGGGATGTTGGTCGCCATGCCGACCGCGATGCCGGCCGAACCGTTGATCAGCAGGTTCGGGAAGCGGGCCGGCAGGACGGTCGGCTCCTGGGAGCGGCCGTCGTAGTTGTCCGTGAAGTCGACGGTCTCCTCGTCGATGTCACGGACCATCTCCATCGACAGCGGTGCCATCTTGCACTCGGTGTAGCGCATGGCCGCCGCCGGGTCGTTGCCCGGAGAGCCGAAGTTGCCGTTGGAGTCCACCAGCGGCATCCGCATCGACCACGGCTGCGCGAGGCGGACCAGCGCGTCGTAGATCGAGGAGTCGCCGTGCGGGTGGTAGTTGCCCATGACGTCGCCGACGACACGGGCGCACTTGTAGAAGCCGCGCTCGGGGCGGTAGCCGCCGTCGTACATGGCGTACAGCACGCGGCGGTGGACGGGCTTGAGACCGTCCCGGACGTCGGGCAGCGCACGCGAGACGATGACGGACATCGCGTAGTCGAGGTACGAGCGCTGCATCTCCGTCTCGAGCCCGACGGGCTCGACACGCTGGGCGATGTCGCCGCCTGCTTCGGGCGTGACGGGGGTGTTCTCGTCGGCCATTGCTGGTGAGGATCCTTTCTGGTGCGGTCAGCTGAGACCGACTCAGATGTCGAGGAAACGGACGTCCTTGGCGTTGCGCTGGATGAACTGGCGACGCGCCTCCACGTCCTCGCCCATGAGGACCGAGAACAGATCGTCGGCCTGGGCGGCGTCGTCGAGGGTGACCTGGCCGAGGACGCGGTGTTCCTGGTCCATGGTCGTGATGCGCAGTTCCTCCGCGTTCATCTCGCCGAGACCCTTGAAGCGCTGGATCGAGTCCTCACGGATGCGCTTGCCGCGCTGGCGGCCCATCTCGATCAGCGCGTCGCGCTCGCGGTCCGAATAGGCGTACTCGATGTCGTCCCGGCCCCACTTGATCTTGTACAGCGGGGGACGGGAGAGGTACACATGCCCGGCCTCGACCAGCGGCCGCATGAAGCGGAACAGGAAGGTGAGCAGCAGGGTGCTGATGTGCTGGCCGTCGACGTCGGCGTCCGCCATCAGGATGATCTTGTGATAGCGCAGCTTCTCGATGTCGAAGTCCTCATGGACTCCGGTGCCGAAGGCCGAGATCAGCGCCTGGATCTCCTGGTTCTGCAGGATCTTGTCGATCCTGGCCTTCTCCACGTTCAGGATCTTGCCGCGGATCGGGAGGATCGCCTGGTA
The DNA here is from genome assembly GCF_001279775.1 of Streptomyces sp. MMG1533. Lineage (GTDB taxonomy): Bacteria > Actinomycetota > Actinomycetes > Streptomycetales > Streptomycetaceae > Streptomyces. The sequence goes on from NZ_LGDG01000292.1 coordinate 19,503, forward strand.
CTCCGGGTTGCGGCCGGACTTGGCCGAGCCGCCGGCGGAGTCACCCTCGACGATGAAGATCTCGCACTTGATGGGATCGTTCGACTGGCAGTCGGAGAGCTTGCCCGGCAGGGACGCGGTCTCCAGAAGGCCCTTGCGGCGGGTCAGGTCGCGCGCCTTGCGGGCCGCCACGCGCGCGGTGGCCGCCTGGATGCCCTTGCGGACGATGTCCGCCGCCTCGACCGGGTTGCGGTCCAGCCAGTCGTTCAGGTGCTCGTAGACCGCCTTCTGGACGAAGGTCTTGGCCTCCGTGTTGCCCAGCTTGGTCTTGGTCTGGCCCTCGAACTGCGGCTCGCTGAGCTTCACCGAGATGATCGCCGTCAGGCCCTCGCGGATGTCGTCACCCGTGAGGTTGTCGTCCTTCTCGCGCAGCAGCTTCTTGTCGCGCGCGTACTTGTTGATCAGGTTGGTGAGCGCCGAGCGGAAGCCCTCTTCGTGCGTACCGCCCTCGTGCGTGTGGATGATGTTCGCGAAGGAGTACACGCCCTCGCTGTAACCGCTGTTCCACTGCATCGCGACTTCGAGGGAGAGGCTCTTGTCCTTGTCCTCGGCCTCGAGGTCGATCACCGTCGGGTGCACCGCCTCTCCCTTGCGGGAGTTGAGGTACTTCACGAAGTCGACGATGCCGCCCTCGTAGTGGTACGTGACGGTCTTGACCTCGGCGGTCTCGTCCGCACCCGCCTCGTCCGCCCCGGAGGTGGCCTTCGCCGACTCGCGCTCGTCGGTGAGCTTGATCGTCAAGCCCTTGTTGAGGAACGCCATCTCCTGGAAACGCCGGGAGAGCGTCTCGAAGGAGTACTCGGTGGTCTCGAAGATGTCGCTGTCGGCCCAGAAGGTGACCGACGTACCGGTCTCGTCCGTGGCCTCGTGCTTGACCAACGGCGCCGTGGGGACGCCCATCTTGTAGTCCTGCGTGTGGCGGTACCCGTCGGTCCTGACCTCGACGGCGACCTTCGACGACAGGGCGTTCACCACGGAGACGCCCACGCCGTGCAGACCGCCGGAGACCGCGTAACCGCCGCCGCCGAACTTGCCGCCCGCGTGCAGCACGGTCAGCACGACCTCGAGGGCCGGCTTGCCCTCTGAGGCCACGATGCCCACCGGGATGCCACGGCCGTTGTCGACGACGCGGACGCCGCCGTCGGCCAGGATCGTCACGTCGATGGTGTCCGCGTGGCCGGCCAGCGCCTCGTCGACCGAGTTGTCGACGACCTCGTACACGAGGTGGTGAAGTCCGCGCTCACCTGTCGAGCCGATGTACATACCGGGTCGCTTGCGGACCGCGTCCAGACCCTCGAGGACGGTGATGGCGCTGGCGTCGTACGAGGCGGTGACCTCGCCGTTCGAGGTGTGGGCCTCGCCGTTGGCGCCGGCGTCGGTGGACGGGATGTTCTCGTTGGGGTTGCCGGAATCGGCCACGAAGCGCCCTTTCTGGCACAGCACGAGCCGGGCTCGTCGGCGGGTTGCCGGAGCGGCTGCGGCATGTTGCGTTGGTAAGCCTTGATCAGCGTTGCTCAGCTTTTCCCGGACGGTCCCCACGTTTGGGGCGGGATTAGCTTCCAGTCTACCGGTAGCGCCGACAGTGATGGGGGTTTGCCGGTACCTGAGTCCGCATGTGCCGCCCTCAACCGGCGTCTTCCGGGTCCCCATATACGGAACGGGGCTCAAAGAGGCTCACGGAGGCACTCAGCGCTTCGGACTGTCAACCCTTGGCTACTTGGGAGTCAGGTCGGGATTCGCAACCGCGTGCAGCGACGCGACGGGATCGCCCGGGACCTGCGGTTGTGAAGTCAGTCACCATCAGATACGGTCGCCTGCCCGTGGGCGCAGCCGGTCGTCCCCGGGCGCGCCCGTCACCCGTAGGTGTCGCCGGGGCCCGTGCTGCCGGGGGCGCGCAGCGGGCCGTAACGGCGGGCGGGACCGCTGGGGCCCTGCACCTTGATCAGCGTCACTGTGCCGTGGCCCAGGTCCTCGTTCAGACGCGCGACCAGCTGCGGAGCGAGCAGGCGAAGATTCGTCGCCCACGCCGTGGAGTCGCAGCGCACGAGCAGGACCCGCTCGTCCTCGTCGTATTTCTCCGGCACACAGTGCTTGGCCAGATCCTCGCCGACGATCTGCGGCCAGCGGCCCATCACTCCGCCCACCGCGGCCGGCGCCTCCCACCCGCGCTCGGTGATCAGCCGGTTGATCGCGGCGCCCAGCGCCATGGGGTCGCGGCCGTCGGCGCGCGCGCCGGAGCGCAGGCCGCCGCGACGCGCCTGCTTCTTCTGCTGAACCGCGTCCCCACGCGCGCGTGCCTGCTCCTTCGCCGCCCTGAGCGCCACGCGCGCGAGGTCGACGCCTGAGGGTTCGGGCTTCTTCTCGGGAGCCGGCCCGTCTTCGGTGCTCATGCCCGCTCCACCGTCCCGTCCGACACGGTGTACCGCGTCCCCGCCAGTACGTGCGGTACGTCGTCGTCGACCGCGGCCGTCACCAGGACCTGCTCGCCCGGCGCGACCAACTCGGCCAGCCGCTCACGGCGACGGGTGTCCAACTCGGCGAAGACGTCGTCCAGGACGAGCACCGGCTCATTGCCCTCCGCCCTGAGGAGGTCGTACGACGCCAGCCGCAACGCCAACGCGTACGACCACGACTCCCCGTGCGAGGCGTACCCCTTCGCGGGCAACTGGCCGAGCTTGAGCAGCAGTTCGTCCCGGTGCGGTCCGACGAGTGTGACGCCCCGCTCGATCTCCTGCTTGCGGGCCTCGGCCAGCGCGGCCATGAGCTGCTCGTAGAGGTCCTCGCGCGTGTGCGCCTCACCCGGCGCGGACGGCTTGTACTCCAGGGCGACCGGGCCGCCGCCGGGGGCCAGCTGCTCGTACGCCTTGTCGGCCAGCGGCTGGAGCGCCGCGATCAGGTCGAGGCGCTGGGCGAGCAGCTCGGCACCCACGCGCGCGAGGTGCTGGTCCCACACGTCGAGGGTGGACAGATCCATGGAACGGCCGCCATGGCGGCGGGCGAGCGCGGCCGACTTCAGGAGGGTGTTGCGCTGCTTGAGGACTCGTTCGTAGTCGGAACGAACGCCGGCCATACGCGGAGAGCGTGCCGTGATCAGCTCGTCGAGGAAGCGGCGCCGCTCACCGGGATCGCCCTTGACCAGCGCGAGGTCCTCGGGCGCGAACAGCACAGTCCGTACGATCCCCAGCACGTCACGCGGCCTGACCTGCGAGGACCTGTTGATGCGGGCCCGGTTGGCCCGGCCGGGGTTCAGCTCCAGCTCGACCAGCTGCTGCCGCTCACCCTGTCTGACCTGGGCCCGGACGACCGCGCGGTCGGCGCCCATGCGGACCAGCGGGGCGTCCGAGGAGACACGGTGGCTGCCGAGGGTGGCGAGGTAGCCGATCGCCTCGACCAGATTCGTCTTGCCCTGCCCGTTCGGGCCGACGAAGGCGGTGACGCCCGGGTCGAGCGGAACTTCGACCCGGGCGTACGAGCGGAAGTCGGCCAGCGACAGATGCGTGACGTGCATGGTCGTGCGCCGACCTCCCCCGGCTTGTGGACTGCTGTGCAGCCCTGTGGATTACTTCTTCTCGACCGCGTGGCCGCCGAACTGGTTCCGCAGCGCGGCGATCATCTTCATCTGCGGCGAGTCCTCCTGGCGCGACGCGAACCGCGCGAAGAGGGAGGCCGTGATCGCGGGCAGCGGCACGGCGTTGTCGATGGCGGCTTCCACAGTCCAGCGTCCCTCGCCGGAGTCCTGGGCAAAACCCTTCAGCCTGTCCAGGTGCTCGTCCTCGTCGAGGGCGTTCACCGCCAGGTCGAGCAGCCAGGAGCGGATGACCGTGCCCTCCTGCCAGGAGCGGAATACCTCCCGGACGTCGGTCACGGAGTCAACCTTCTCCAGCAGCTCCCAGCCCTCGGCGTAGGCCTGCATCATCGCGTACTCGATGCCGTTGTGGACCATCTTCGCGAAGTGCCCGGCGCCGACCTTGCCCGCGTGCACGGCGCCGGCGTCGCCCTCGGGCTTGAGGGCGTCGAAGATCGGCTGCACCTTGGCGACGTTCTCCGCGTCACCGCCGTACATCAGCGCATAGCCGTTCTCCAGGCCCCAGACGCCGCCGGAGACACCGCAGTCGACGAAGCCGATTCCCTTGGCGGCCAGCTCCTCGGCGTGCTTCTCGTCGTCCGTCCAGCGGGAGTTCCCGCCGTCCACGACGACGTCACCGGGCTCCAGCAGCTCGCCGAGCTCGTCGACGGTCGACTGGGTCGCGGCACCGGCCGGGACCATCACCCAGACCACACGCGGGCCCTTGAGCTTGCCCACAAGCTCAGAGAGGCTGTGGACATCGGCGAGGTCCGGGTTGCGGTCGTATCCGATGACGGTGTGACCTGCGCGGCGGATCCGCTCGCGCATGTTGCCGCCCATCTTGCCGAGGCCGACGAGACCGAGCTCCATCAGTGTTCCTTAGGTTTGCGACGTGGCGTTACGGCACTTCCGTACCTACGTCCGAGCCTAAACCCGGACGCTCGCGCACATCTGTGGGCATACGCGCTCAAACGTATGCCCCGACCTGCGGGTTCTCTGAAGGGCTCGGTCAGCCGCTGAGGCGCACCGGCATGATCAGGTACTTGTAGGCCTCGTCCGCCTCGGCGTCCAGGGCCGGCTTGCCGCTGAGCAGCGCCGGCTTCGTGGACGTCGTGAACGACAGCTGGGCCACCGGGGAGTCGATGGCGCTCAGGCCGTCCAGCAGGAAGGTCGGGTTGAAGGCGATCGAGACGTCGTCGCCCTCCAACTGGGCGTCGACCCGCTCCACAGCCTGTGCATCGTCGCTGGAACCGGCCTCCAGGATCAGCACGCCCTGCTCGAAGCTGAGCCGCACCGGGGTGTTGCGCTCGGCGACCAGGGCCACGCGCTTGACGGCCTCCACGAAGGGGGCGGTCTCGATGACGGCCACGGAGTTGAACTCCGTCGGGAACAGCGAGCGGTACTTCGGGAGGTCGCCCTCGAGCAGACGCGTCGTCGTGCGACGCCCGGCACCCTCGAAGCCGATCAGGCCCTCGCCCGACCCGCCGCCGGACAGCGCCAGGATGACGCTGTCGCCGCTTGTGAGGGCCTTGGCGGTGTCCAGGAGCGTCTTGGCGGGCACCAGGGCAACCGCGGACGCCTCGGGGTTCTCCGGCTTCCACAGGAACTCGCGGACCGCGAAGCGGTAACGGTCGGTGGACGCCAGCGTGACCGTGTCGCCCTCGATCTCGATGCGGACACCGGTGAGGACGGGCAGCGTGTCGTCACGGCCGGCGGCGATGGCGACCTGGGCGGCGGCCGCGGCGAAGACCTCGCCGGGGACGGTGCCCGTCGCGTTCGGCATCTGCGGCAGGGCCGGGTACTCCTCCACAGGCAGTGTGTGGAGTGTGAACCGGGAGGAGCCGCAGACCACCGTCGCCCGTACACCGTCTGTGGAAATCTCCACCGGGCGGTTGGGGAGGGCGCGGCAGATGTCGGCAAGGAGGCGGCCGGAGACGAGCACCGTGCCCTCCTCGTCGACCTCCGCCTCCACGGACACCCGTGCGGAGACCTCGTAGTCGAAGCTGGACAGGCTCAGCTGGCCGTCCTCGGCCTTCAGGAGAAGGCCGGCGAGGACAGGCGCCGGCGGACGGGCCGGGAGGCTGCGTGCCGCCCAGGCCACTGCCTCCGCGAGTACGTCGCGTTCCACCCGGATCTTCACCGTTGCCGCCTCCTGCTGTTGCCGGCGCTTCTCGCCCTGCCTGGCTTCGTCGTCTGTCTCGGTGTCGTCGATCCCTGTGACGGGAAGGACACCGGGGACCAGTCTGACGCACGGCACTGACAGTCGGTGCCCCTCGGGGTCAAGTCGTGACGAGGGGCAGTCGGGAGCCGGACAGCGAGTTGTGCACAGGACCCCCTTCGAAACGGATTCCCAGCTCTCTCTAGTTGGGAGTAGTAGTAGGGCCTGTGGATACCGTGGATAACCGCGTTTTCCCAGCTCAGAGCGGAAATTTTGTCCACCGACCCTGTGGGTGACGGCGGTGGACAACCGGGCGCTTCTGTGGAGAACGGAAAGTTCTGCACACTCCGTGCACAGCCTCGGGCCACTTCTCCCCAGCGCCGTCCCCAGCTTTACCCACGTTTCCCACAGCCCAACCCGGCACCTTTGTGTGACGCCTTTCACTCGACACGGTGAGGAGGCGCGTCGCGTTGCCGAACAGTGGACAGCGGTGTGGAGAAGCTGGGGATCGCTGGGGACAACCGACCTCAGCCTGTGGGCGGCCGGTGGACAACTTGATGCACAGGCTGTGGATGATCTCGCTGTCCACAGTCTGTGGAGAGCGTTCGTCCACCAATCCACAGCCACTTGACCTGGCTTGATGGTCTCTCACCCAGGGGCCCTGTGGACACGATCTGGACAACTTCCCAGTCCCCAGGATGTGGACGGAAGAAAGTCACCGAATCTGTGGAGGGAGGCCGTAACCCGGCAGGTATTCGAACAGCGGATGTCGGGTCGGGACCTGCGCAGGTCTCCCGGAACGACCGGCGCCGGTCTCCGGAACGACTGCGCAAGCCTCCGGAACGACCGAGGGCGCCCTCGGGAATTCGTCCCGGGGCGCCCTCAGAGGCGTACGAGCGACTCTGTCAGCCGTTCTTGATGCGGTTCGTCAGCTCGGTGACCTGGTTGTAGATGGAGCGGCGCTCGGCCATCAGATTGCGGATCTTGCGGTCCGCGTGCATGACCGTCGTGTGGTCACGTCCGCCGAACAGCGCGCCGATCTTCGGCAGGGAGAGGTCCGTCAGCTCGCGGCAGAGATACATGGCGATCTGGCGGGCCGTCACCAGCGCGCGGCCGCGCGAGGTGCCGCACAGGTCCTCGACCGTGAGGCCGAAGTAGTCGGCGGTCGCGCCCATGATGGCCGTGGAGGTGATCTCGGGGGCCGAGTCCTCACCGCCGGGGATGAGGTCCTTGAGGACGATCTCCGTCAGTCCGAGGTCCACGGGCTGACGGTTGAGCGACGCGAACGCCGTCACCCGGATCAGCGCGCCCTCCAGCTCGCGGATGTTGCGCGAGATCCGCGAGGCGATGAACTCCAGTACCTCCGGCGGGGCGTTGAGCTGCTCCTGGACCGCCTTCTTGCGCAGGATCGCGATGCGCGTCTCCAGCTCGGGCGGCTGGACGTCGGTGATCAGGCCCCACTCGAAACGGTTCCGCAGCCGGTCCTCCAGGGTCACCAGCTGCTTGGGCGGCCGGTCGCTGGACAGCACGATCTGCTTGTTGGCGTTGTGAAGCGTGTTGAAGGTGTGGAAGAACTCCTCCTGCGTCGACTCCTTGTCCGCGAGGAACTGGATGTCGTCGACGAGCAGGATGTCCATCTCGCGGTAGCGCTTGCGGAAGCTGTCGCCCTTGCCGTCGCGGATGGAGTTGATGAACTCGTTGGCATAGCGGACGCGCGTGCCCGGGTAGAGGCTGCGCGCGTAGTGCCCGATCGCGTGCAGCAGATGCGTTTTGCCAAGCCCCGACTCCCCGTAGATGAAGAGGGGGTTGTACGCCTTCGCGGGTGCCTCTGCGACGGCCACCGCGGCCGCGTGCGCGAAGCGGTTGGAGGCGCCGATGACGAACGTGTCGAAGAGGTACTTCGGGTTCAGACGCGCGGTCGGCTCGCCCGGACCGGTCGCCGGCGCGGGCTGCGCGGCCAGCGGGCCGGGGGCGCCGGTGGTGGGCAGATGGGATCCGACGGGGCCGCCGCGGTTCACATGCCCGGTGCCGTGCGACGGCTCGGGCCGCTCCCGGCGGGCGTCGCGCTGGTCCTCGTCGGCGCGGTGGCGGCCGTAGTCCGGCCGCTGGTCGTAGTCGGGGCGCTGGTTGTCGTACGACGGGCGCTCCATGGACTGCGGGCGGTAGTCCTGTGCGTACGAGTCCTGGGAGGGGGCGCCGTAGGAGTCCTGCGACGGGGGGCCGTAGGAGTCCTGAGAAGATGGGCCGTAGGAGTCCTGTGACGGCGAGGCGTACGGGTCGCGGTCGGGGAAGCCCAGGCGCTGCTGCTGCCAGCCGTAATCGTCCTGTTGCGGGCGCGGCCAGGCGCCGGGCTCGGGACGCTGGTACTCCGAGGGGTATGCGGGGCGGGCGGTCGGGAGTTGGTCCGGCCGGGGCGTGTGGTCGCCCTGAGGGCCGGGGTGCTGCTCGGAGCGGCCCGGCCTGTGGTCGTCGGCGCGGTGGCGGCCGTAGCTCTCGTACTGGCCGGAGGGGAGCTCGGGCTCCTCGTAGCGCTGTTGGGGACGGGTCGGCGGGCTCGGCGGGGAGGGGGGTTCGCCGGCGGAGTCGTCGACGGTGATCGCGATGCGGATCGGACGGCCGCACTCGCGGCTCAGTGTTTCGCTGACGACGGGGGCGAGGCGGCCTTCGAGCACGCCCTTCGCAAATTCGTTCGGTACGGCGAGCAGTGCGGTGTCCGCCACGAGCGCGAGCGGCTGGCAGCGCCGGATCCAGTGCTCGTCCTTGACCTCGACACCCTGCCCACGCCCTTCACCGAGAAGCTGCTCCAGTACTCGTGGCCACACTGCGGCAAGATCGGCAGGTACATCAGCCACAGGGCACGCTCTCTCACGGGTCCCACGAACGTGTGGTTCGGGAACGGTCGGGATTCAAATGGGGTGGGGCAGGTACAAGGGAACGAATCGGAGTCCAGCCACGGTAGTCAGGGCGACGGGTGCGGTTCAAGTTGTTGTCCCCAGGCTGTGGATAGTGTCTCCCGGTGACCGCTGGTTTGACCGGATGGCTCAGCCGCGCGTACCGTAACCAGGTCGAGTTGTCGATGGCTGCTGCCGCCTGCCTCCGATGGGCACAGATCATTTGGGTGATCGGTCAGCGGTGCACTCGGGCGTAACGCGAGCTACTCGTGGGCGCACGGTGACAGCCAGGACGGCACCCCGAAAACCCCGATTTATTTCTGGAGCCCCCGAGTGAGCAAGCGCACCTTCCAGCCGAACAACCGTCGTCGTGCCAAGACCCACGGCTTCCGCCTGCGGATGCGCACCCGTGCCGGTCGCGCGATTCTCGCGAACCGTCGTGGCAAGGGTCGCGCCAGCCTGTCCGCCTGATTCCGGTCAGGTCATGACATCGTGCTGCCCACCGAGAACCGGCTGAGGCGGCGCGAGGACTTCGCGACCGCGGTACGACGAGGTCGTCGGGCTGGACGCCCGTCTCTCGTCGTCCACCTTCGTAGCGGTGCCACGGACCCGCACGCGCCTGGGGAGAGCGCTCCCCCGACGCGTGCGGGTTTCGTCGTGAGCAAGGCCGTGGGCGGTGCGGTGGTGCGCAACAAGGTGAAGCGCAGGCTTCGCCACCTGATGCGCGATCGAGTCGCCGTGTTGCCCCCCGGTAGCCTGGTAGTCGTACGAGCGTTGCCCGGAGCGGGCGACGCCGATCATGCACAACTGGCCCAAGACCTGGATGCCGCCCTGGAGCGGCTGCTGGGAGGGGGCGCGCGATGAAGTACCCGCTGCTGGCGCTGATCAAGCTGTACCAGTGGACCATCAGCCCGCTGCTCGGGCCGGTGTGCAAGTACTACCCGTCGTGCTCCCACTACGGGTACCAGGCCATCGACCGGCATGGTGCGATCAAGGGCACGGGACTCACGGCCTGGCGCATCCTGCGGTGCAATCCGTGGTCGCTGGGCGGTGTGGACCATGTCCCGCCGCGCAAGCGTCCGCGGTGGCACGAAATGCTGCGTGACGCCTGGCGTACACGCAGGGGCGGGCCCTCCTCCGCCGAACCGGCCACCGAGGGGCAGGCTCCTACGAGCCCGGCCGCAGAGACCCCGTCCCATGCCCAAGGAGCATGATTAGTGGACACGATTGCCAGCTTCTTCAGCTTCATCACGACACCTGTCTCCTGGGTCATCGTCCAGTTCCACACGGTGTACGGCGCCATCTTCGGCGATGACACCGGGTGGGCCTGGGGCCTGTCCATCGTGTCTCTGGTGATCCTGATCCGTATCTGCCTGATCCCGCTCTTCGTGAAGCAGATCAAGGCGACCCGGGCCATGCAGACATTGCAGCCCGAGATGAAGAAGATCCAGGAGCGCTACAAGAACGACAAGCAGCGTCAGTCCGAAGAGATGATGAAGCTGTACAAGGAGACGGGCACCAACCCGCTCTCCTCGTGCCTTCCCATCCTGGCGCAGTCCCCGTTCTTCTTCGCCCTGTACCACGTGCTCAACAGCATCGCGAACAACGACACCATCGGTGTCATCAACGAGAGCCTGCTGCAGAGCGCGCAGAAGGCGCACATCTTCGGTGCTCCGCTGGCCGCGAAGTTCACCGACAGTGCCTCGGACGTCGGCGCGCTCGACGCCTCGCTGACCACCGTCCGCATCGTGACCGCAGTCATGATCGTCATGATGTCGGCGTCGCAGTTCTACACGCAGCGTCAGCTGATGACGAAGAACGTCGACACCACGGTGAAGACGCCGTTCATGCAGCAGCAGAAGATGCTGATGTACGTCTTCCCCGTCATGTTCGCCGTCTTCGGCATCAACTTCCCGGTCGGTGTCCTCGTCTACTGGCTGACCACCAACGTGTGGACCATGGGCCAGCAGATGTACGTCATCCGCAACAACCCGACTCCGGGTTCCAAGGCCCAGGCCGCGTACCTGGAGCGCCTGTACAAGCACGTCACGCACCACGGCAAGACCCGTGGCCGCGGCGAGAGGGCCATCGTCAAGGCCATCGTGACCAAGGGCCGCGACCGCAACGAGTTCGAGCGCAAGTTCATCAACGGCCTGAACAAGGCGGGCCTCACGGCCCAGGCCGACGGCACCGTGGTGAAGGGCGAGGCCGAGGCCGTAGCCCAGACCGAGGACGGTACGCCGACGAGCGCCGCCGCTCCCAAGCGTCAGCAGCCCAAGCGGCAGAGCAAGTCCCAGCGCCAGTCCGGCAGTGCCAAGGCGGCCGGCGAGGGCCCGTCGCTGACCAAGTCCGACGAGCCGGAGGACGCCAAGCCCGCCGCTGCCAAGAAGCCCGGCGGTACCCGCAGCAAGGCCCAGTCCGGACAGCGCAAGGGTCCGCAGCGGCCCAAGTCCCCGTCCAAGAAGTAAGAAGGAGTCCATCCCGTGACGGAAGGCACCACCTCCGCCGCTGCCGAGGGTGCAGACACCCTGTCCCACCTTGAGCAGGAGGGCGAGATCGCGGCGGACTACCTCGAGGGTCTGCTCGACATCGCGGATCTCGACGGCGACATCGACATGGACGTCGAGGCCGATCGCGCCGCTGTGTCGATCATCAGCGACGCGGGCGGCCGCGACCTGCAGAAGCTGGTCGGCCGCGACGGCGAGGTACTGGAAGCCCTGCAGGAGCTCACGCGCCTGGCCGTACACCGGGAGACCGGGGACCGCAGCCGACTGATGCTGGACATTGCGGGCTACCGCGCCAAGAAGCGCGCCGAGCTGTCCGAGCTCGGTGCCAAGGCCGCAGCCGAGGTGAAGAGCACGGGCGAATCCGTGAAGCTGAAGCCGATGACGCCGTTCGAGCGCAAGGTCGTGCACGACGCGGTCAAGGCCGCCGGCCTGCGCAGCGAGTCTGAGGGCGAGGAGCCACAGCGCTTCGTCGTCGTGCTTCCCGCCTGATCGGTCCGTACGTTCTCCGGCCCCGTCTGTAGCGCAGGCGGGGCCGAACTTTGTCAGCCTGATAGTTCTGGTGGTTCTGGCGTCGGCGCCCGGTGCGCCTACGCGGTACGGAAGGACGGTCCCCGTGACGGAGGCAGCGGAGCTTCCCCCCGCGCCCGACCAGGCCCGCGAGGTGTTCGGTGATCGCTTCGCGGACGCGGTGCGGTACGCGGAGCTGCTCGCCGAGGCGGGTGTGCAGCGCGGTCTGATCGGTCCGCGCGAAGTGCCTCGCCTGTGGGAGCGGCACCTGCTGAACTGCGCGGTGCTCTCGGAGGTCGTTCCCGAGGGCGTGACGGTGTGCGATGTCGGCTCGGGCGCGGGCCTGCCCGGCATTCCCCTGGCGCTCGTCCGGGAAGACCTGAAGATCACGTTGCTGGAGCCCCTGCTGCGGCGCACGAACTTCCTGACCGAGGTCGTGGAGCTGCTGGGCCTGGACCATGTGACGGTCATTCGTGGGCGGGCCGAGGAGGTCATGGGCAAGATCACGCCTGTCCATGTGGTGACGGCACGGGCCGTGGCTCCGCTGGACCGGCTGGCGACCTGGGGCATTCCCCTGCTGCGTCCGTACGGGGAGATGCTCGCTCTCAAGGGCGACACCGCGGAGGAGGAGCTCAAGAGCGCGGCGACGGCGCTGAGCAAGCTCGGTGCCGTGGAGACGTCCATCCTGCAGGTTGGGGAGGGCGTGGTGGATCCGCTGTCCACCGTCGTGCGGGTAGAGGTCGGCGAGAGTCCGGGTGGTGTGCGCTTCGCGGCGAAGCGGGCGAAGGCGGCCAGGACGGGACGTGCGCGGCGGCGACGCTGATCCGTCCTGATGACGAGACTTACTCCCCACAAGCTGGCAAACGTACGCATGCCGGAGTGTCGCGACAGTTCGGCCCTCACTGCTGTGCATCGTGTTTCACGTGAAACGTCGCTCACTGCTACACGGCATCATCAGCCGGGGCCGCGCGGCCGAACCCCGCGACCGAAAGCCTCTTGGGTCACTCGATGAGGGGCCTGAGTTGTCCACAGAGGTGGTTTTCTCCACAGAACAACAGGCCTCACTGGTTCACGACCCCGAAGGCATGGGAGGCTCTGTTCATTGCGAGCCTGAAGTCGAGGAGAGTGAATCCTTGCGGTCCGACGCCAACATCGCGGGACCGATGACCGATCCGGTCCCCGGTCCCCGTACCGAGTCGATGGGGGAGGATGTTTCACGTGAAACACCGCCCCCGATGGACGACACTCCGATCGGTCGTGCTGCCCAACTGGCGGTGGAGGCTCTGGGCCGTGCAGGCGAGGGTCTGCCGCGTCCCGAGCAGACCCGCGTCATGGTGGTGGCCAACCAGAAAGGCGGTGTGGGCAAGACGACGACGACCGTCAATCTTGCCGCTTCGCTTGCCCTGCACGGCGGCCGTGTCCTGGTGATCGACCTCGACCCGCAGGGCAACGCATCCACGGCGCTGGGGATCGACCACCACGCCGAGGTCCCTTCCATCTACGACGTGCTGGTCGACAGCAGGCCCCTTGCCGAGGTCGTCCAGCCGGTCCCTGATGTCGAGGGTCTCTTCTGTGCCCCTGCCACGATCGATCTCGCCGGTGCGGAGATCGAGCTGGTTTCCCTGGTGGCACGAGAGAGTCGGCTACAGAGGGCGATCCAGGCCTACGAGCAGCCGTTGGACTACATCCTCATCGACTGCCCGCCCTCGCTCGGCCTGCTGACAGTCAATGCTCTGGTCGCCGGCCAGGAGGTCCTCATCCCGATCCAGTGCGAGTACTACGCACTGGAGGGCCTCGGTCAGCTGCTGCGGAACGTCGATCTGGTGCGGGGGCACCTCAACCCCGTCCTGCATGTGTCGACCATCCTGCTCACCATGTACGACGGCCGGACGCGTCTCGCGTCCCAGGTCGCGGACGAGGTGCGCACCCACTTCGGTGACGAGGTGCTGCGGACGAGCATTCCCCGCTCGGTCCGTATCTCCGAGGCGCCGAGCTATGGACAGACGGTGCTGACCTACGATCCAGGATCGAGCGGTGCCCTGTCGTATCTTGAGGCGGCACGAGAAATCGCGCTGAAGGGTGTCGGCGTCTCCTACGACGCGACACACGCACACATCGGCGCACAGAGCGACCCGAGCATGGTGGAGGGGATCCAGTGAGCGAGCGACGGAGGGGTTTGGGTCGTGGTCTCGGCGCACTGATCCCTGCTGCCCCGACGGAGAAGTCGGTGGCTTCGGCCGCGGTGGGGAGCGCCGCTTCGACGTCTCCGGCGGCTGTGCCGGTGCTGACCACCGACCGTGGCGTGGCTGCGGCGAAGGTCGCCACGTTGCCGCCTGTTTCACATGAAACAGAGGAACCGTCGACGAACGGCGCGATGGAGACGCCTGCGCCTCCCATGGGCGTCCACTTCGCGGAGCTCCCCCTCGACTCCATCAAGCCGAACCCCCGGCAGCCCCGTGAGGTCTTCGACGAGGACGCTCTTCAGGAGCTCGTCACCTCCATCAAGGAGGTCGGTCTCCTCCAGCCCGTCGTCGTACGGCAGCTCGGTCCCGCGCGCTACGAGCTCATCATGGGCGAGCGGCGCTGGCGGGCCTGCCGGGAGGCAGGGCTGGAGGCGATCCCCGCGATCGTCCGAGCCACGGACGACGACAAGCTCCTCCTGGACGCCCTCCTGGAGAACCTGCACCGTGCCCAGCTGAACCCGCTGGAAGAAGCGGCGGCCTACGACCAGCTGCTGAAGGACTTCAACTGCACGCACGACCAGCTGGCGGACCGCATCGGTCGCTCCCGTCCGCAGGTCTCCAACACCCTGCGTCTGCTGAAGCTCTCGCCGGCGGTCCAGCGGCGCGTGGCCGCCGGTGTCCTCTCGGCCGGACACGCGAGGGCGTTGCTCTCCGTCGACGACTCGGAGGAGCAGGACCGGCTGGCTCACCGGATCGTGGCCGAGGGGCTCTCGGTGCGTGCCGTCGAGGAGATCGTGACCTTGATGGGGTCTCGGCCCCAGACGGCTCAGCGCTCCAAGGGACCGCGCGCCGGTGCTTTGGTCTCGCCGGCGCTGACCGACCTCGCGACCCGTCTGTCGGACCGTTTCGAGACGCGGGTGAAGGTGGATCTCGGCCAGAAGAAGGGCAAGATCACCGTCGAGTTCGCCTCGATGGAGGACCTTGAGCGGATTCTCAGCAGCCTGGCCCCCGGAGAGGGACCGGTTCTGCAGAAGAGCCTGCTGGATGGTGACGCCGAGGAGACGGACGACTGATCCGATCCTCAGGCGGGCGGGGCGATCTCGCTCGACCGTCGGGGCGGGCCGTGTCCGGTGTGTACCGGACACGGCCCGCTCTTTGCTTTCAGGCGGTATCGGTGGAATCGCATCGTGGATACGATGCGATCGGGTATGGCGCATCCACCCGACAGCACCTCTGAGGGGAGAGGCAGGGGCCATGCGAACGGTGAGCCGCACCGGATTGGTGAGCGCGGGCCTGGGGCTGGGCGCGGTCGGCGGCTTCGTCGGCAGCCTGCTCAGGGAACGGAGCGCTCTGACGGCCGCCCGCGACGCGGCGGGCGAAGGAAGCGAGGAACAGCCTTCATGGGGCGTCGGCTCGTACCGCTCACGCTGGACAACCTTCAGGACCTTCCCAAGCGCTGTCGCGCGTGTGTCTTCTGGGAGTTGGACCCAGTCAGCGGTGAAGCCGCGGTAAAAGCCGGAACACCCGCCCTCGAGAAGGAGGCCTGGATCTCCGCCGTCCTGCTGGACTGGGGATCCTGCGGCAGGGTCGTGTACGTCGACGACGTACCGGTGGGCTTCGTGCTCTACGCCCCTCCGGCTTATGTGCCCCGCTCGACGGCATTCCCCACGAGCCCTGTCTCGCCCGACGCAGTGCAGCTGATGACCGCGTTCATCATGCCGGGCTACCAAGGGCAGGGTCTGGGCCGGGTGATGGTCCAGACGGTCGCCAAGGATCTGCTGCGACGGGGCTTCAAGGCGATCGAGGCCTTCGGAGACGCGCGCTGGAAGGAGCCCGCCTGCCTGCTGCCCGCCGACCATCTCCTCGCGGTGGGCTTCAAGACGGTCCGGCCTCATCCCACATACCCGCGGCTGAGGTTGGAGCTGCGGACCACGCTCTCCTGGAAGGAGGACGTGGAGATGGCACTGGACCGGCTCCTGGGAGCCGTACAGAAGGAGCCGGTGCTCCGGCCGCTCTAAAGCGAATGGGCCGACCCCTCAGGGTTGGCCCATTCGTGTTTCACGTGAAACGTCACTCGGCGATGAAGTCCTCGAGGTCGCGGACGATCGCGGCCTTCGGCTTCGCACCGACGATGGTCTTGGCGACCTCGCCGCCCTGGTACACGTTCAGGGTCGGGATGGACATGACGCCGTACTTGGCGGCCGTACCCGGGTTCTCGTCGATGTTCAGCTTGACGACCTCGATCTTGTCGCCGTACTCGGCGGCGATCGCCTCGAGGGACGGCGCGATCTGGCGGCACGGACCGCACCAAGCGGCCCAGAAGTCCACCAGTACGGGCTTGTCGCTCTTGAGGACGTCCTGCTCGAAGGAATCGTCAGTCACATTCTTGAGGGTGCCGGCCACGGCGGGCTCCTTAACTGGTTGGTGCGGTGGGGCGGATGGGGGTCAGACGGAGGTCTTCTCGGGCTCGGCGTTCTCTTCGTCCGCGAGGGCGGCGAGGAAGCGCTCGGCGTCGAGGGCGGCGGAGCAGCCGGTGCCGGCCGCGGTGATCGCCTGGCGGTACGTGTGGTCGACCACGTCACCGGCGCCGAAGACACCGGTCAGGTTCGTCCGCGTGGAGGGCGCCTCGACCTTTAGGTAGCCCTCCTCGTCCAGCTCCAGCTGGCCCTTGAAGAGCTCGGTGCGGGGGTCGTGGCCGATCGCGATGAACAGGCCGGTCACCGGAAGATCCGAGAGCTCGCCGGTCTTGAGGTTGCGCAGCTTCAGGCCCGAGAGCTTCTGGTCGCCCTGGACCTCGGCGACCTCGCTGTCCCACACGAACTTGATCTTCGAGTCGGCGAAGGCACGCTCCTGCATCGCCTTGGAGGCGCGCAGGGTGTCGCGGCGATGGACGATCGTCACGGACTTGGCGAAGCGGGAGAGGAAGGTGGCCTCCTCCATCGCGGTGTCGCCGCCGCCGATCACGGCGATGTCCTGGTCCTTGAAGAAGAAGCCGTCGCAGGTGGCGCACCAGGAGACACCGCGGCCGGAGAGAGCGTCCTCGTTCGGCAGGCCGAGCTTGCGGTGCTGCGAGCCGGTGGTGACGATGACGGCCTTCGCCTTGTGGACGGTCCCCGCGGTGTCGGTGACGGTCTTGATCTCACCGGACAGGTCGACGGAGACGACATCGTCCGGAATGAGCTCGGCGCCGAAGCGTTCGGCCTGGGCACGCATGTTGTCCATGAGCTCGGGGCCCATGATGCCGTCCTGGAAGCCGGGGAAGTTCTCTACCTCGGTGGTGTTCATCAGCGCACCACCCGCCGTGACGGCCCCCTCGAACACCAGCGGCTTCAGCGACGCGCGCGCGGTGTAGAGCGCCGCCGTGTAGCCGGCGGGCCCGGAGCCGATGATGATCACGTTTCGGACGTCGCTCACGGCTTGATTCCTCGTCTCTGGACTGCGTCGTTGGACCGGGGGAGCTCCTTTCAGAACTCTCACCCCACCCAACGGATCCTAAGGGGCGCGCATTCCCGCTGTGTCCGGGCACACGGGGATGCGACACCCTACGAGACACCACGCAGGACGGAGACGAAGCGTGCGGGCTCAGGAGTCGGTGTAGGACTGCTTCAGCAAGACCTTGGCCTTGGCGGGCGACGGTTGACCCACGCAGGTCGCGTCCATGAGGTAGGCGGTGACTCGGGTGCCGTCCGGAGTGTCGGGCAGGACGACGAGGAGAGCCTCCGTCCCCTTGTAGATCCCCTTGTCGGTGGCGAGCGCCGCGTCGCTGCGGCCGATGCCCTTCTGAATGCAGTCGGGGACCACGGGGTCCTTGAAGACCCTGGGTGAGTTGCCGGAGAGGGTTTCCGCGCCGAAGCTGTGCGGAGCGCGAGATCCATTGCCGTCGTTCTGGCTCTGAGCGAGCAGATCGGAGACCTGCTTCTCCAGCTTGTCCTCGGAGAAGGTGTCCCGGGACGTGGACTGTGCCTCGGGGGCGGACGGCTTGCCGTCGTTCAGCGAGGACAGCAGTACGGAACCGAATCCCAGGGCGGCGGCGGTGAACACGGCGCCAAGGACGACAGCCCGGCGTCGACCGCCCCGGCTGGGCCCCTTGCGGCCCGGGCCGGTGGTCGAGGCTCGTGCGTGGCCTGCGGGGCGGTCCGCCGTGGCCGAGGTTTCACGTGAAACATGCGTGCTGTCGTCCGAGCCGGAGACGGAGGCGGGCGACGCATCGGACAGCGACCGGGCGCTGACGGGTGCCGGCGCGTCCACGGCATCGGGAGCCGTGGCTTGTAGCAGGGCCTCCGCGGCGAGGGCGGCATCGATCCGGCCGGCGACATCGTCGGGCATGCGCGAGGGACCCGGCAGGGTTCCGAGCAGTCCCCGGATCTCCTCCAGGGAAGCGTGGACGTCCGCACAGATTTCGCACTCGTCCAGATGCCGTCGTACGTCTGCGGTCCGGGAAGGCGGGAGCAGGCCTTCGGCGAGGTCCGAGATCTCCGCGACGTCCGGGTGCCCGGCTGTGTCTGTCGTGGATGTCACGCTCGCCCACCTCCGCCCTTCACTGCAGCTGAATCGCTTGGTCCGGTATCCGGCGGACCCGCTTTTCGCGGTCCCGCTGCGGGTGGGACGGATGTCCCCTGCGTCCGGTTCCGCCCCTCGCCCGCTTCTCTGCCGGCGTCGGTGTTTTCCGGCCGCAGATGCTTGAGCAGGGGCAGGAGTCTGGCTCGGCCGCGGGCACAGCGGCTCTTCACCGTTCCGGTCGGCACGTCGAGCATGCGGGCGGCCTCGGCGACCGGGTAGCCCTGCATGTCCACCAGGACGAGCGCGGCCCGTTGGTCGGGCGGAAGCGTGCCGAGTGCCTCCAGGAGCTGACGGTGGAGGTCGTTGCGCTCCGCGGGCGCCGAGGCCGACTCGTGCGGCTCCAGCAGCTGCTCCAGGCGCTCGGTGTCGTCGACCGGGGACGTCTTGCGGGAGGCCGCCTTACGGGCACGGTCCAGACAGGCGTTCACCGTGATCCGGTGCAGCCACGTCGTGACCGCCGACTGGCCCCGGAAGGTGTGGGCGGCCCGGTAGGCGGATACCAGGGCGTCCTGGACGGCGTCAGCGGCCTCCTCCCGGTCCCCCAGCGTCCGCAGGGCCACCGCCCAGAGCCGGTCCCGGTGGCGACGCACGAGCTCACCAAAGGCGTCGGCATCGCCCTCGACATGGCGGGCGAGCAGATCCTGATCGCTCACATCGCCGTATCCGGCGCCTTCCGCCATGGGACCCCTCCCTCGCGGCGACCCTACGTTCTCGCAGGAGCGCGCTCCATCCTCGGCCGACGGACAGCAGGCCCTTAGCTGGTCACTTTGATGTCAGCGACCCGGCCTCGGAAGTTGCCGTCCTCCGTTTGCGGCAACTTGGTCAGCCAGACCAGCAGGTACCGGCTCTCGAAGGACTCGTCGGGCTTGAGCGTCACACTCGTACCGGAGCCCTCTGCGACCTTCGTGTACGAGTCGAAGGACGTCGGCTGCTCACCCGTGTCGGTGGAGGCGGCGCGGAGTTCGACCGACGTGTTCCCCACGAAGGAGACGGTCACCTTCCCGACCTGCTGGACCTTGCCGAGATCGAGGATGACGCCGAGGCCCGGCTTCAGCCGCCCGAAGTCGGCACTCGTATAGAAGTCCGTCTGCCAGTACGTACTGGAACTGCTGTCGTAGGTCTTGTCTATGTCGGACGGCTTCTCGGATCCGTCGCCGAACGGGTCGAAGTCACTGGCGTCGCTGATGGCGACCGGCTTGCTGACCGCCTGCGTCGGACTCTTGTCGTTCCCGTCCGTCGTCTGCGTCTGGTTCGTGTCGTCCGACTTGTCGCCCTGGTCCATGAGCGCGTCCGCCAGCTGCCAGCTGCCGAGGCCGAGGGCGGCGATGAGGAGGGCGGAGACCGCCCACTTCAGCGCTCTGCCGGTACGGCTCTGCAGCGGGGCCGGCGGGGTCTGCACGGGCTGGGTGACGCCAGGATGCGGCGCCTGGCGTCCGTACGTGCCCTGCTGATAGGTCGTTCGCTGGTAGTCCGGCGGTGCGGTGAACGCCGGCTCCGGCGGGCGGATGCGGGGCATCTCGCCGATCGCCTTCACCAGTTCCTCGGGCGTGGTGCACGGGGACTCGTGGCGGGAGGCGGTCGCACCGTCGTTGGCGAGCGCCCGCATGGCGAGCTCGGACAGGCCGCGGTGGACTCCGGCACGCACCTGGTCGGGAGCGATGAGGCCGATGTCCTTCGGCAGGCCGGACAATCCGTAGGCGTCGTTCTCGTACGGCCAGCGCTGGGTCAGCGCCGCGTACAACAGGGCGCCGATCGCCTCGGTGTCGGTGCGCTGCGGGGTCTCGGAGCTGATGCCGCGCAGGGCGGCGTTCACGGCGAGACCGCGGACGCGCCACTGGCCGGTCGACGTGCGCAGCACGGCGTTGGGGTTCAGACGCAGATGGGCCAGGCCCTCGCGGTGTGCGGCGGCCATGGCGGAGGCGATCTGACTCACCAACTGGTAGGCGTCGTACACCTCCAGCGGGCCGGATGCCAGAAGCGCAGTCAGCTCGGTGGCGTCGGGCAGCCACTCGTGGACGACGTAGACGAGGTCGTTCTCCTCGACGGCGTCCAGGACTTGGACGAAGCGCGGGTCGCCCAGCAGTGCGGAGGAGCGGGCCGCAGCCAGCACCGAACGCGCCCGCGCGTGGTCCGCGGGCAGGAGATGTACGCCGACGGCGCGACGCAGTTTCTCGTCCACGGCACGCCAACTGCTGAATCCGTCCAGACGGGTGACGCACTCCTCGAGCCGGTAGCGTCTGGCGAGCTTGTGTCCGCTGTGCAGCTCCGGTGGTGAGGCCTTCTCGGGACTCTCGGTCCCGCCACTCCCCTGTGCCTCGACGTCTTCCGTGTCCCGCTCCCGGTTCTTGGCCACCCCGTCGGCCGTGGACTGGTCCGCCTTGGCGGTCAGCGGCTCGTCACCGCTGTTGTCTGCCACGTCGACGGCAGCCGTGCTCCGTTCCGCCACCGTCGTTCCTGCCTCCCCATCCATTGCGCGCCGTTCGACGCCGAAACCAATTGTGCCCACAGTCCGCCGCTATGCACGACACACGGTGGCGGACGATGGTTGTGCGCGTACCCCCGCTTCAGCGCCCCAGGCGCCCGCGGACCATGCCGACCAGTGAGTTCAGCTCCTCGATACGCATCTTGCGGGCGGCGACGAAGAAGATTCCCAGCAGTACCGCCCCGCCGGCGATCAGCGCGGCGAAGGAACCGAGGGCGCCCTGACCGAGCGAGTGGCCGATGCCGTAGCAGGCGGCGCCGCTGAGGAGGGCCGCCGGTACCGAGGCGATGCACAGCCGGGCGTACGTCCGCAGGACGCGCCCGCCGTCGAGGTCTCCGCCGAGCCGCTTGCGCAGCCTGCGCCAGGCGACGCCGACGCCGATCGAGTACGCCAGCCCGTACGCGGCTGCCATGCCGACCACGGCCCAGCGGGCCGGCAGCACGATGTAGCAGACGGCGGAGGCGGCAGCGTTGACGGCCGCCACGATGACCGTGTTGTAGAAGGGGGTTCGGGTGTCCTCGTACGCGTAGAAGGCGCGCAGGACGACGTACTGCACCGAGTACGGGATGAGGCCGAGGCCGAAGGCCATCAGCATGTACCCCATGTTGGTGGCGGCGCTGGTGCCGGAGGAGCCGAAGATCAGCGTGCACATCGGGATGCCGAGCGCGACGAAGCCGAAGGCGAGGGGCACGATGGCGACCGCTGTCGTGCGCAGGCCCTGAGAGATGTCGTCGCGCACCGCGCCGGCGTCGTCCTCCGCGGCCGAGCGCGAGATGCGCGGCAGCAGGGCGGCCATGAGGGAGACGGTGATGATGGCCTGCGGCAGGCCCCAGATGAGCTGGGCGTTCGCGTAGGCGCTGAAGCCGGTGCCGGGGATCTCCGTGTCGGCAACCGACGCGGTGGCCAGCTGGGTGACGACGAGCGCGCCCGCCTGGTTGGCGAGGACGAAGAGGATGGTCCACTTCGCGAGCATCGCGGCCTTGCCCAGGCCATGGCCCTTCCAGTCGAAGCGCAGCCGCAGCCGGAACCCGGTCTCGCGCAGGTACGGGATCATCGCGAGGGCCTGCACCACCAGCCCGAGCAGGATGCCGATGCCGAGCAGGCGCTGGCCTTGCGGCGGGATGTTCGTGACGCTCATGCCGGAGTGCTCGGCGGTGCCGTACACCCAGAGGAACATCCCGAGCGTCACGATGATGACGATGTTGTTCAGGACCGGGGTCCACATCATCGCGCCGAACCTGCCACGGGCGTTGAGGATCTGCCCCATCACCACGTGGACGCCCATGAAGAAGATCGAGGGCAGGAAGTAGCGGGTGAACGTGACGGCGACGTCGTTGGCCGCGGGGTCGCTCGCGACGGGGTTCGACAGCGCGCGTACCAGGAGCGGCGCCGCGAACATCGCGATCGCGGTGAGCGCGGCGAGCGCCACCATGACGAGCGTCAGCAGCCGGTTCGCGTACGCCTCACCGCCGTCGTCGTCGTCCTTCATGGCGCGCACGAGCTGCGGCACGAAGACGGAGTTCAGGCCGCCGCCGACGGTGAGGATGTAGATCATGGTCGGGAGCTGGTACGCCACCTGGAAGGAGTCGCCCAGGAAGGCGGTGCCCAGTGCCGAGACGATCAGCGCGGAGCGGACGAAGCCGGTGAGGCGGGAGACCATCGTGCCCGCTGCCATGAGGGCGCTCGACTTCAGCAGGCCCGCGGCCTTCCCGCCCTTTTTCGCGGGGGGCGCCGATGCCGCGGCGGGGGTGGTGCCGAGGTTCATGGTCTGGTCGGCCGAGGGCGTGGGGGCCACCGGAGCCTGGTACTGCTGTGCCGGTCCCTGCTCGCCAGGAGCCGCTGCCGGACTCGGCACTGACGGGTGTTCCGACGGCGAGTGGCCGCCCTGCTGCTGGTCCCGGAAGAGGTGGGCGAAGGCGTCCGGCTCGTGGCGTTCCTCGCCGGCCTGGGTCACCAGGTCGTCGACACCCACGAACTGGGTGGTGCGGGGATCGTCGCCGTACGGCAGGTATTGCGTCGGACCCTCCGGCTCCGGTGCCGGGGTCTGCGCCCACACGCGGGGATCGGGGGCGTACGGAGACTGGGGCGGCTGGGCGTACAGCGGCTGCTGCGGCTGGTGCGTGCCTGAAGGCGGCGGGGGGTGGGCCGCGCGGTCGTAGAGCGCCTCGGCGACGGGATCCTGGGCGTAGAGGTCCTGAGCCCCGTAGGGGTCCTGGTCGTAGGCGTCCTGGAGGTACATGTCCGCGGGGGGCTGCGGCGGCACCTGGCCGTGCTCGGGCGGCGGACCCTCGGGGTAGCCCGAGCTGCCCGCGGCCTGGCCGCGGTCACCGTCGTGCGGCGCGTTCATGGTTACCCCACCTCATCGTTCCGGGCCCACCGGCCACGACATCCTCAACGGTCCACTCTCTCACCCGTGCCGGACGGGTCTGCGCTTTCCGCTGGGGTGTCCGGTGCCGGGTCACTCGGCTGCTCCGGGTCGTCTGCCCGGGTGCGGGTGCCGGACTCCTCCTTGAGACGGTCTTCGGGGCCCTCGGGGTTCTCCGGTCCGCCTTCGGCCTGGTCCGCCCCGTCGGGGCCGTCGTTCTCGGCTTCACGGGCAGCTGCGCGTTTGCGCTGGGTGTACATCCGGAAGCCGGCAAGGACGAGCAGCAGGAAGCCGCCGCCGATGACCAGCATCACGGTAGCCGTGAACTCGGTGACCTTTACGTCGAAGGTCACGGGCTCGCCGTACTCCTGGCCGTCCTCGGTGTACAACTGGGCGATCACCGTGGCCTTACCGTTGGCCTTGGCCGTCGTGGTGAATTTCACCGTCTGGCTGTGACCGCCGGAGACCTCGACCGGCTGCTCGTAGTAGGACTCGCCGCCGATCTCGAGGCGCTTCGGGCTCAGCGAGGTGAGCCGCAGGACCAGGTGGTCCACGCCCTGCACCAGGTTGTTCTGCACGGTCACCGGGATCGTGGCGCTGCGGCCCGAGAGCTTGGTCTCGGATTTGTCGATCAGCTTGACCTGGTCGGTCAGTCCGTCGAGGTACGCCTTCACGTCGTCGCGGAAGCTGGTCGCCTCCGTGGCGCGGCCGCGCCAGGACGTGGACATCTCACGGTTCATGGCCCGCCCGAAGGGGGTCACCACCCGGGACTGGTTGGCGAGGATCACCTTGAAGCTGTCGAGCTTCTCCTGTGTGCCGGCGATCTGCTCGAAGGCCGATCGCGGCAGCTCCTTCTTGCGCAGCGAGGAGGGGTACTTGGACGCCGACGGCACCTTCGTGGTGGCTCCGGGGTCCGGCTTGGCGGTGGCGGCCTGCGTGAGCTTCCGGGACTCGGACCAGTTTCCGTCCTGCAGGGCCGTCACCGCTTCTGCCATGGCCTGGGCCTGGCGTGCCGACGGCATCCGCTGCGGGGCGACGACGATGCTGCGCTGCTTGTCGGTCTGGAGGTTGAGGGCGAGACTCTGGGCGAGGAACTGCTGCACCGAGAGCGTGGAGGCGGACGCCCTCATCAGGTCGCCCTGGAAGGCCGTCGACAGCCGGGCGTCCGCGACGACCGCGGTGGTGCCACCGCCGATGGGGCGGGCCGCTGAGGGCGTGTACGACAGGCCGCCCGTCTCCTGCAGGCTGTCGCTGCGGGTGATCACCTTGTCGGCGCCGGCGGAGGTGGCGACCTTGACGATGGACGGGTCGATCGCGCCCTCCACCGGCCAGGCGAAGTCGGTGACCGGTTTCACGTGGAGGATCGTCTCCACCGTGTTGTCGACGACGTCCGTGGCGTTCTTGAGCTGGCTCAGGGAACCGGTGACGCTCGTGCCGTTGTGGGCGAGGGAGGCGAGGTCCGGGTCGGCGAAGGGCAGCGCGACGACTTCCTTGCCCGCCACCGCCTGCTGCAGCTCGGCGAGCCACTGGTTGGCGAGCGTCTGATTCTGCTGAGAGCCCGGCCTGGTGGTGTTGCCCGACTTCACGCGGTAGGTGTTCGTCATCGCGTCGACCGAGGCCAGCAGGTCGGGGTCGACGACCCAGGTGACGTCGAGGTCCTTGCCGAGTGAGACCAGCTGGTCCAGGCGGCCACCCGGGGAGATTTCCTTGGCGAGGTCGTCGTTGCGGAAGACCGGCGTCTGCTGTTCGTTCGATCCCGTCTCCGCGGTCATGTGGACGGTGGAGACGAGCGGCCACAGGTACGTCGTCTTCGTCTTCGTGTCTGCCTCGCCGGAGTGCCACGGCAAGAACGTGCTCTGCGAGCCCAGCACCTGCTCCCAGGGCTGGGCGGCCGTCTCGCCGGAGAGCGAGACGGCGAACGGGTAGACCCCGCTGTCGCCGAGGTCGAGCTCGTCGACCGGTACGGAGATGGAGAAGTGCTCGGCGACGCCCGGCGTCAGCTTGGAGAACTCCTCGGCGTACTTGCCGCCGACCTCCGGGCCGGTGACGGCCTGGGTGTCACTGCTGTTCTTGGTGGCGTTGTCGACGGCCGAGCGGGTGGTCAGCTCGGTCCCCACCCTCAGGCCCACGTGTGCATCGGTGACGGCCTGCTTGCCGTTGTTGGTCACCGTGCCGGACACGGTCAGCGTGTCGCCGTCCGTGGGGGCACTGGGGCTGAGCGTGTCGAGGGCCACGGACACCGTGCCCGAATCCGCGGCGGTCTGCGCGGAGGCTTGTGTGGCGGCGTGCGCGGACGTGGCGGAGGGCAGCTGGCACAGTCCGGCCAGGAGAGGCGCCCCGGCGAGCAGTGCTCCGGTGCGCCGCAGCCAGCGGCGGGCAGGTGAGGGACTCGTCCCCTGGAAGTCTGCCGCCTCGGCCACGCGCTCGCCCGTCCCTCGTCGTCGTCAGTGGTCGTCGGAATGTGCGTCCACGCATGGTAACGATGTGCGCTGAGGGGAAGTGCCGCGGACCGCTCCACAAGATCGGGGGACGCAGCCGTGCTGTCCTGAATGTGCACGTATAAAGGGGGTCGCCTCCGTGCTCCTCAGGGACAGGCCTTGTGCAGGTCGGGGTGGAGAGTCTGTGAGCGTTTAATGGAGGAGCTCGTGGCCGCCCGGGCCACGTACCCTCTTCTGTTGTGCCGAACGCCAACGAAGACAACCCCAGCGCCCTGAGTCAGGTGCAGCACCGCGCGGTGAGTGAACTGCTGCGGGTCGCCCCTGTCGCCGACGACCTCGCCCGCCGCTTCCAGCAGGCCGGGTTCTCGCTTGCCCTGGTCGGCGGCTCGGTCCGGGACGCGCTGCTCGGCCGACTCGGCAACGACCTGGACTTCACGACCGACGCCCGTCCCCAGGACGTACTGAAGATCGTGCGGCCGTGGGCGGACTCCGTGTGGGAGGTCGGGATCGCCTTCGGCACGGTCGGAGCGCAGAAGGACGGCTACCAGATCGAGGTGACGACCTACCGGTCGGAGGCGTACGACCGGACCTCGCGCAAGCCCGAGGTGTCGTACGGCGACTCCATCGAGGAGGACCTCGTCCGAAGGGACTTCACCGTGAACGCGATGGCCGTCGCGCTGCCGGAGAAGGAGTTCATCGATCCGCACGGCGGCCTCGACGACCTCGCGGAGCGTGTCCTGCGCACGCCGGGCACCCCCGAGGAGTCCTTCTCGGACGACCCGCTGCGGATGATGCGGGCCGCACGCTTCGCGGCCCAACTCGACTTCGAGGTGGCTTCCGAGGTCGTGACGGCCATGAAGGAGATGTCCGAGCGCATCTTGATCGTCTCTGCCGAGCGGGTACGGGACGAGCTGAACAAGCTGATCCTGTCGGCGTACCCGCGCAAGGGCCTCACGCTGCTGGTCGACACGGGGATTGCCGAGCATGTCCTGCCCGAGCTGCCGGCTCTGCGGCTGGAGAGTGACGAGCACCACCGGCACAAGGACGTCTACGAGCACACGCTGATCGTTCTGGAGCAGGCGATCGCGCTGGAGGAGAACGGTCCCGACCTCACCCTCCGCCTTGCCGCACTGCTGCACGACATCGGCAAGCCGCGCACGCGCCGCTTCGAGAAAGACGGCAGGGTCTCGTTCCACCATCACGAGGTGGTCGGAGCGAAGATGACCAAGAAGCGGATGACTGCCCTGAAGTACTCCAATGATCTGGTGAAGGACGTCTCGCACCTGGTCGAGCTTCACCTGCGCTTCCACGGGTACGGCACCGGGGAGTGGACCGACTCGGCCGTCCGCCGGTACGTCCGGGACGCGGGACCACTCCTCGACCGGCTCCACAAGCTGACCCGGTCGGACTGCACGACCCGGAACAAGCGCAAAGCGGCCGCGCTGTCGCGGGCGTATGACGGCCTGGAAGAACGGATCGCTCAGCTTCAGGAGCAGGAGGAGCTGGACGCGATCCGCCCCGACCTCGACGGCAACCAGGTCATGGAGATCCTTGGCGTCGGGCCCGGTCCCGTTGTCGGCCGCGCCTACAAGCACATGCTGGAGCTTCGTCTGGAGAACGGGCCGATGGAGCACGACGAAGCGGTGGCAGCACTCAAGGAGTGGTGGGCCGAGCAGAGCTGAGGCCGTGAAACGGGGTCATGTTTCACGTGAAACATGACCCCGTTTCGGGGGAGACCTGATCGCGGATGCCCTCAGAGGCGGTGTTTCACGTGAAACATCGCTTGGTTCCACTCACTGGCGTTCAAAGCGGGCCAGCGTAACTGCCACTGCCCCGTAAATGACGGCGATCGTGACCACCAACGGCACTGAGCGGCCGTCCGGCGGCAGCATCAGGGCGGCTACGCCAGCGGCACCGACGAAGGCGACATTGAAGAGCACGTCGTAGACGGAGAAGATCCGGCCGCGAAAACTGTCCTCGACCGAGGATTGGACGATCGTGTCCGTGGCGATCTTCGCGCCCTGGGTGGTCAGGCCCAGCACGAAAGCCACGGCGAGCATGGGGGCCGTGGCGAACGGCAGGCCGAGGGAGGGTTCCAGGATCGAGGCGGCCGCGGCGCACACGATGATCCACTTGCCGGGCCCGAGTCGTCCGGCAGCCCAGGGTGTCACGACGGCGGCTGCGAAGAAGCCGGCGCCCGAGATCCCCAACGCCAGCCCCAGTAGGGCGAGTCCGTCGTCGGTGTTCGAGGAGAACTCGTACCGGCAGAGCATCAGCAGCATGACCAGCAGGGCGCCGTAGCAGAACCGCATCAGTGTCATCGCGCCGAGCGCCCGGGTGGCTTCCCGGCGTGAGGGTGCAGTGAGATGCCGCACGCCCGCCACCAGGTCGCGGGCGGTGCCGGCGAGTGCCACCGCGATCCGGGGCTTGACCAACTCACGGTCGGGACCCAGGAGTTCCGGCGCCATTCGCAGCGAGGCGAACGCACCGCCCAGGTACAGCAGGGCTCCCAGCAGCACCACGGCCGCATCGGAGTCCGCGACCACCAGCCGTACGACGAAGGCGAGACCGCCGCCCGCGGTGGCGGCGAGCGTTCCGGCGGTCGGGGAAAGGGAGTTGGCGATCACCAGCCGCTCCGCGTCGACGACGCGGGGCAGTGCGGCGGAGAGGCCGGACAGCACGAAGCGGTTGACAGCCGTGACGCACAGCGCGGAGACGTAGAAGAGCCAGTCGGGGACCTGGCTGACCATCAGGGCCGTCGCCGATGCCATCAGGGCGCGCACCAAGTTGCCGTACAGGAAGACCTGGCGGCGGCGCCAGCGATCCAGCAGGACGCCGGCGAAGGGGCCCACCAGGGAGTACGGGAGCAGCAGGATGGCCATCGCGGAGGCGATCGCGGTGGCCGAGGTCTGCTTCTCCGGCGAGAAGACGACGTAGGCGGCGAGTGCGACCTGGTAGACGCCGTCGGCACCCTGCGAGAGCAGACGTACGGCGAGGAGGCGTCGGAAGTTCCGGAAGCGGAGCAGGACGCGCAGGTCACGGACGACGGCCATGGGGCACAGCCTCACATACGCAAAGGGCCCCCGGGCGTAATGCCTCGGGGACCCTCAACAAGCCGAAAAGACAGATGCCTTAGCGCTCGACCTCGCCCTTGATGAACTTCTCGACGTTGGCGTAGGCCTCGTCGTCGAAGTACTGGACCGGCGGGGACTTCATGAAGTACGAGGACGCCGACAGGATCGGGCCGCCGATGCCTCGGTCCTTGGCGATCTTCGCGGCACGGAGGGCGTCGATGATGACACCCGCGGAGTTCGGGGAGTCCCAGACCTCGAGCTTGTACTCCAGGTTCAGCGGGACGTCACCGAAGGCGCGGCCCTCGAGGCGGACGTACGCCCACTTGCGGTCGTCGAGCCAGGCGACGTAGTCGGACGGGCCGATGTGGACGTTCTTCGCGCCCATGTCCCGGTCGGGGATCTGGGAGGTGACGGCCTGCGTCTTGGAAATCTTCTTGGACTCGAGGCGGTCGCGCTCCAGCATGTTCTTGAAGTCCATGTTGCCGCCGACGTTGAGCTGCATGGTGCGCTCGAGACGGACACCGCGGTCCTCGAAGAGCTTCGCCATCACGCGGTGGGTGATGGTGGCGCCGACCTGCGACTTGATGTCGTCGCCGACGATCGGGACGCCCGCCTCGGTGAACTTGTCCGCCCACTCCTTGGTGCCGGCGATGAAGACCGGGAGGGCGTTGACGAACGCCACCTTGGCGTCGATGGCGGCCTGGGCGTAGAACTTCGCCGCGTCCTCGGAACCGACGGGCAGGTAGCAGACGAGGACGTCGACCTGCTTGTCCTTGAGGACCTGCACCACGTCGACCGGGGTCTCGGCGGACTCCTCGATGGTCTCGCGGTAGTACTTGCCGAGGCCGTCGAGGGTGTGGCCACGCTGGACCGTGACGCCCTTGTTCGGGACGTCGCAGATCTTGATGGTGTTGTTCTCGCTGGCACCGATGGCGTCCGAAAGGTCGAGGCCGACCTTCTTCGCGTCGACGTCGAAGGCGGCGACGAACTCGACGTCACCGACGTGGTAGTCGCCGAACTGGACGTGCATCAGGCCGGGGACCTTGGACGCCGGGTCGGCATCCTTGTAGTACTCGACTCCCTGCACCAGCGACGCGGCGCAGTTGCCCACGCCGACGATGGCTACGCGAACCGAACCCATTCCGGTTGCTCCCTGTGTGTACGAGTGAGGCCCTGGCAGGGGCCTCACGTGGTGGTGTCGCCGGGCGTATCCGGACCGGAGGTGTCCCCGGTCCGGGGCAGGACGCCCGGCGCTCCCTCTGTGGTGTCGCGAGCGGGTGCTTCGTGGGCGGAACCCTTCAGGTCCCGTCCGGCCCGCTCGCTCTCGATGAGCTCGTTCAACCAGCGCACTTCGCGCTCCACGGACTCCATCCCGTGGCGCTGGAGCTCAAGCGTGTAGTCGTCGAGGCGTTCCCGGGTGCGGGCCAAAGAGGCGCGCATCTTTTCCAGGCGCTCCTCGAGCCGGCTGCGGCGACCCTCAAGGACGCGCATGCGCACATCACGAGAGGTCTGCCCGAAGAAGGCGAAGCGAGCGGCGAAGGTCTCGTCCTCGTACGCGTCTGGCCCCGTCTGCGAGAGGAGCTCCTCGAAGTGCTCCTTACCTTCCGCCGTCAACCGATAGACGATCTTGGCGCGACGCCCTGCGAGTGGTGCGGCGAGGGCGTCCTCGGGGGTGTTCCCCGGCTCTTCGATCAACCAGCCGTTCGCGACCAGCGTCTTGAGGCAGGGGTACAGGGTTCCGTAGCTGAACGCACGGAACACGCCCAGTGACGTGTTGAGTCGTTTGCGCAGCTCATAGCCGTGCATCGGGGATTCGCGGAGCAGGCCGAGTACGGCGAACTCGAGGATGCCGGAACGTCGGCTCATCGTCGCCTCCCCTCTGCCGCGACCCGTCGAGACGGGTGCCGTGACGGTCTTTATGCCGAGCTGATGTATCGACTCGATACATCCAGACGATAGAACGGCCTTCCGGATGCGGCAAGAGGGGGGACGGTGAACGGGATCACATCACTGATTCATGGGAAGCGAGTTGCCTGATTTGGGGTGAACTTCTGGGCTAGGCGGGTTTTGACGGTGCGTAGTCTGTGCGCCATGCACACCACCGGGAACCGAGTGACGACTGGGGAGCGTCGTCGTCCTTGGTGCAGTACGGGTGAATGCAGGACCGACCACATCCGTACTTCGGGGGGACCGGAAACCAGCCGCCGTTTCCAGGCGCGCAAAGGTGCGCCTGCCCGAGGAGTAATCGTTCGATGAGCGAGCACCGTCGCAAACCGCCGCAGCCGCAGGGAGGCGGACGTGCCGCGGCCCGACGCGGCCAGTCCGGCTCGTCCTCCGGTCGCCGCGCGGCACCGCGAGGCGCCACCGGGTCACCTTCCGACTCCTATGGGGCGAGCTCCCATGAGTCGGATTCCTACGGTCCGGGAGGTCAGGAGCGCCCGCCCGGCGGCCGCGCCGACGCGCGCCGGGCGGCACAGAGAAGTGGTGGCGGCCGACGCAGAGCCGCCGAACCCGCCGGCCGCGGTGGCCGGCGCGGTGGCCCGAACGGCCCCGGGCGGGGGCGTCCTGCGGCTTCCGGCAAGAAGCGGCTGATCGACTATCCACGTGCCGGCAAGTACGGCGTGGCGCGCTGGGTGCCGTCGTGGAAGCTGGTGACAGGAATGTTCATCGGCTTCTTCGGAGGCCTGGTCGCGGTCGCGGGCGTTGGGTACGCACTGGTGAGCGTCCCGAACATCGACCAGACCGCGACGGCGCAGAACAACGTCTACTACTGGGCCAACGGCACCGAGATGGTCGCCACGGGCGGCGAGACGAACCGCCAGAACGTCAACCTCTCGCAGATCCCCAAGGCGATGCAGTACGCCGTCATCTCGCAGGAGAACAAGACCTTCGAGACCGACAGCGGCATCGACCCAAAGGGCATCGCCCGCGCCGTGTTCAACATGGCCAGGGGCGGTGAGACGCAGGGTGGCTCGACCATCACCCAGCAGTACGTGAAGAACGCGATGCTGAACGACCAGTCCCAGACGGTCTCGCGAAAGTTCAAGGAGATCTTCGTCTCCATCAAGGTGGGCGCCACGGTGTCGAAGGACGACATCATGGAGGGCTACCTGAACTCGGCGTACTACGGTCGCTCGGCTTACGGCATCCAGGCAGCCGCCCGCGCCTACTTCAACAAGGACGCCGTCGACCTGAACGAGGGAGAGTGCGCCTTCCTTGCGGCGACACTCAAGGGCGCCACGTACTACGACCCGGCGGGCTCGACGTCCATCGACCCGACCGGTGCCAGTCCCGCCGCCAACCAGAAGCGGGCCCTGACACAGATGCAGGACACGCTCGACAAGATGGTCGAGTACGGCCATCTGAACCCCACGGTGCGGGCCAAGTACACCAAGCTCCCCGACTGGAAGAACCCGCGCTCGAACAACGAGCTGAGCGGCCAGGTGGGCTACCTCGTCGACCTCGCCAAGGCGTACCTGATCAACAACGACATCATCAGCGCCGACAAGCTGCAGCAGGGCGGCTTCTCGATCTACACGACCTTCGACAAGAAGAAGGTCGACGAGCTCGAGAAGTCGGTCAAGAAGGTCCAGAAGGCGAACATCAAGCCCAAGGAACGCCCGAAGACGGACAAATACGTCCAGTTCGGCGGAGCCTCTGTGGATCCGACGACCGGTGCCATCAAGGCCATCTACGGCGGTGAGGACGCGACCAAGCACTTCACCAACAACGCGGACGCCACCGGTGCGCAGGTGGGTTCGACGTTCAAGCCGTTCGTGCTCGCGGCGGCGATGAAGTGGGGTGTGCGGGATCCTGACGGTCCCGAGTCGCAGGCGCAGGACGAACGCACCGTCGTGTCCCCGAAGAGCCTGTTCAGCGGCGAGAACGATCTCAAGATCAAGAACTACGACGGGTCGATCTGGAAGAACGAGAAGGGGAAGGAGTGGCTCCAGGAGAACGACGGCCAGGAGTCGTACGGCACTGCGCCGAAGTACAACATCGACCTGCGTGAGGCGATGCGGGAGTCGGTGAACTCCGCCTTCGTACAGCTCGGCATGGACGTCGGGCTGGACAAGGTGAAGGAGTCGGCCATGGACGCCGGCCTCAAGGAGAACAGCCTTGCGGGCACGAGCTTCCCGTCCTTCTCCATCGGTATCTCCGACCCCAGCGCGATCCGCATGGCGGGTGCCTATGCCACGTTTGCGGCCAGCGGCAAGCAGCGGGAGCCGTTCTCGGTTCAGAGGGTCACGAGCAAGGACGGCTCGATCTACACGCACAAGGACGCGCCCAAGGACGCGTTCGAGGCGAAGGTCGCCGACAACGTCACGGACGTCCTCAAGACCGTCGTCGAGAAGGGCACGGGTACCAACGCCCAGCTGACCGGACGTGAGGTGGCGGGCAAGACCGGTACCACCGACGGCAACAAGTCCGCCTGGTTCGTGGGCTACACCCCGCAGCTGTCTACGTCGATCACCATGTTCCGGATGGACGACGACGAGTCCAAGAAGAACCGCGAGTTCCTGAAGATGTTCGGAACGGGTGGCCAGGAGAAGATCCATGGTGCCTCGTTCCCGTCCGAGATCTGGCACGACTACATGGAACAGGCGCTGAAGGGTGTGAAGGCGGAGCCGTTCCCGACTCCGGAGCCCATCGGCGAGATCGTCAACGACGTCCCGAGTCCGACGCCCACTCCCACGGTCAGCGAGACGCCGTCCGCCACTCCGACGCCGAGTCCGTCGCCCAGCGAGACGACGACGTCTCCGTCGCCCACGCCGACCGAGAGCTGCCAGTTCGACTGGCAGTGCACCGGTGACACCACCGGCGGGACGGACACCGGAGGCACCGACGGAGGTGTGTCCTCCACACCCACAGCCACGTCGACAGACACGAACGGCAACAACGGAAACAACAACGGAGGCATCTTCGGAGGCCCAGCCGGTTAGCCGTCATATCGCCCGCTGAGGGTGTTTCACGTGAAACAGGGGCCGTCGCACCCACCAGGTGCGGCGGCCCTCGGCGTATTCCTAGGCGCGTACGGCAGGATGTGCGGCATGCCCAGTGCAGAATCGACGCCAACGAGCGTGCACGAGCCGGACGTGGTGCGGCCGACCAAGAACGACGAGGTCGCCAGGAGCGGCAGCGAGCTGATCGGTGGCCCCGTCGGGCGGCGTGCCCTGCTCGGGACGTCCTGGTGGACTCCCGTCCGGATCATCGCTCTCGTGGCGATCGGCATGTTCGCCCTCGGCCTGGTCCAGAAGGCGCCCTGCTACAACGGGGCCTGGTTCTTCGGCGCCAGCTCGCAGTACACGCATGCGTGCTACTCGGACATCCCGCACCTCTACCAGGGGCGTGGCTTCGCCGACGGGCTTGTGCCCTACTTCGACAAGCTCCCCGGGGACATGCAGTACCTCGAATATCCGGTGCTGACCGGTGTGTTCATGGAGGTCGCCAGCTGGCTCACGCCCAGCAGCGGCAGCATCCAGGACCAGGAACAGTGGTACTGGATGGTCAATGCCGGGATGCTGATGGCGTGCGCGGCCATCATCGCCGTCTGCGTGACCCGTACGCACGCCCGGCGCCCCTGGGACGGCCTGCTGGTGGCCCTGGCGCCTGCCGCCGCGTTGACCGCCACCATCAACTGGGACCTGCTGGCGGTCGCTCTGACGGCCGCTGCGATGCTGATGTGGTCGCGGGGCCGCTCCCTCGCCTTCGGCGTTCTGCTGGGGCTCGCCACGGCCGCGAAGCTCTATCCCTTCCTCCTGCTCGGCCCGTTGCTCGTGCTGTGCTGGCGCGCCGGCAGATGGCGTGAATACGGGACGGCTCTGGTGGGCGCGATCATCGCCTGGCTGGTCGTGAATCTGCCGGTGATGTTCTTCGCCTTCGACGGCTGGTCGAAGTTCTACACGTTCAGTCAGGAGCGGGGTGTCGACTTCGGCTCCTTCTGGCTGATCTGGTCCCAGAACTCGAGCAACCCGCCCAGCACCGAGACCGTCAACACGATGGCCACGCTGTTGATGCTGGTGTGCTGCGGGGGCATCGCGGCGCTTGCGCTGACCGCCCCGCGCCGTCCCCGCTTCGCTCAGCTCGCCTTCCTGATCGTCGCGGCGTTCATCCTCACCAACAAGGTCTACTCGCCGCAGTACGTCCTCTGGCTGGTGCCGCTGGCCGTGCTGGCCCGGCCCAAGTGGCGGGACTTCCTGATCTGGCAGGCGTGCGAGGTGGCGTACTTCCTGGGCATCTGGCTGTACCTCGCGTACACGACCAGCGGAGACGCCCACAAGGGTCTGCCGACCGACGGCTATCACTGGGCCATCGCCCTTCACCTGCTGGGCACGCTGTACCTGTGTGCGGTGGTCGTGCGCGACATCTTCATGCCGGAGCGGGACGTGGTGCGCCGGGCCGGCGACGACGACCCCTCCGGTGGCGTGCTCGACGGCGCGGAGGACGTCTTCGTCCTCGGCCCCGCCGCTCATCCGCCGCGGCACGCGGCCCACTTCGACGGTCCTCAGGTGGAGTGGGGCAGTCGGGGCGCGGTGGCCTCAGCTGAGCCTTCTGAGGGCAGTTCGCTCTGAGCGAACGGGGCATGGGTGACCCACGCGAAAGGCCGTACACGGGTTCTTCCGTTCTAGTGGTCGTTGCAACACACCAGCTCAGGGGACGCGATGGACTTCAAGATCCGGGAGGTCCGGACAGCTCAGGGACCCAGAGCCCTGCTG
>NZ_LGDG01000293.1 GCF_001279775.1 Streptomyces sp. MMG1533
GGCACCTGGCACCTCGCACCCGCCGGTGCATGACCGGAGGGGCTGTCCGGCCTGACGGCCGGACAGCCCCTCACCAAGATCTTCATCGACCTTCTAGGGACGGCGGCGATGCCAGGGACGGGAGCGCTCAGGCGCTGCCGGCCGGTGCCGTGGGCTGCTGCTCGGCTTCGTCCTCGACGGCGTGCGACAGGAAGTCGTCGACCATGCGGTGGAAGAGCCCGGCGAGCTGGCGGAGCTCCTCGGGCGACCACTCGGACAACGCCAGCTGCATCCCGCGGGCGCCGGCGTCGCGGATGCGGTCGATCGCCTCCTGC
Source organism: Streptomyces sp. MMG1533 (assembly GCF_001279775.1). Taxonomy (GTDB): domain Bacteria; phylum Actinomycetota; class Actinomycetes; order Streptomycetales; family Streptomycetaceae; genus Streptomyces. Next base: position 315 of record NZ_LGDG01000293.1, read on the forward strand.
CCGGTCGCGGTGAGCTGGATGCGCTGGGCGCGGCGGTCGTCGGGGTCGGGGACGCGGGTGACGTACCCGGACTTCTGCAGTTGCTGCACGGTGCGTGTGACGTGGGAGGCCTCCACCCCCAGCCGGGTGGCCAGCTCCCCGGGCCGCAGCGGCTCGGAGTCGGCGACCTGCCGCAGCAGCGCCACGGCGGCGCGGTCCAGCGGGACTTCGGCCAGGGCCATCAGCCGGTCGTGCTGCCGGGCGCGCGTGCTCAGATAGGTGATGCGGGTGAGCGCCCGCTCGATCTCGATCACTTCCGGGGATGCAGGGACGTCGGGGAGCGGTGGTGTGGACATGGGATCCACTTTACCATCTTGTTGCGTAACTCAAGTAATTTACTGCCTGAGTTTACGATGAGTACTGCCCCCCGACTACTCCTCACGGCTTGCGGCCGACACCCCCGAAGTCGTCGACCTCCGGGACGTCGGTTCCGGCGGCCGGTCCCGGGCGCCAGCGGGAGACCGAGATCACCCCGGGTTCGAGCAGTTCCAGGCCGTCGAAGAAGCGGGCCAGCTGCTCGGGGCTGCGGTTGATCCGCGGATTGTCTCCCGCCTCGTTCCACTGCTCGATCATGGTGCGCATCGCCTCCGGATCGATGACCTCGGTGTCGTCGCAGAGCACGAGGTGGCTCCCGGACGGGAGTGCACCCACCAGGCGGCCCACGAGGTCGTACGCGGCGTCGTCGACGATGTGGGCCGTGATCCCCAGCAGCACGAGCGCGATCGGCTCGGTGAAGTCCAGCGTCTCGGCGGCACGCCGCAGGATCGCCTCCGGGGCGCGGAGGTCGGCGTCGATGTAGGCCGTCGCGCCCTCGGGCGAACCGGTGAGCAGAGCCTCGGCATGGGCCAGCACGACGGGGTCGTTGTCGACGTAGACGATCCGCGTCTCGGGGGCGATCCGCTGCGCCACCTCATGCGTGTTGTCAGCGGTGGGCAGTCCGGTGCCGACATCCAGGAACTGGCGTATGCCGGCCTCGCGGACGAGGTGCTCCACGGTGCGCACGAGGAAAGCCCGCTGGGCCCGGGCTATGTCGAGGATCTGCGGATTGGCCGCGACGATCTGGTCGCCGACCTGCCGGTCGATCTCGTAGCAGTCCTTGCCGCCCAGCCAGTAGTTCCAGATCCGGGCGGAGTGCGGCACGCTGCTGTCGATGAGCGGGGCGTCAAGTGGCATGGAATCTCCCGGAGTTGATCAGTTGTACTGCCAACCCCACAGTCTGGCGGGCGGATCCGTCAAGCACCGGAGGAACCACCGCCCGGACAGGGCCCCTACACCCGGTCCGCTCTCCGCTCCGCCCGCAGCAGCCACGCCAGACAGGCGCCGCCGCCCACGCCCGTGACCACCCCGACCGGCAGCAGGGCCGAGCCGGTGACGCGCTGGGTGAGGAGGTCGGCCGCGGACACCAGCAGGGCTCCCGTCCACGCGGCCGGCAGGACGTTCGGTCCGGCGGCGCGCGTCACGCGGCGGGCCAGCTGGGGCGCGGCCATCGCCACGAACGGGATCGGCCCGGACGCCGCGACCGCCATGGCCGTGAGGCCGGTGCCGGCGCACAGCAGCACCAGGCGGGTGCGCTCGGGCGGCACGCCGAGTGCCGCGGCCGTGTCGTCGCCCATCTCCAGCACGGTCAGCCGGCGCGCGTACACTAGGACGACGGGGACGAGCGCCACCTCTCCCAGCGCGGCGATGCGGACCTCGCCCCAGTCCCGGGCGTTGAGCGAGCCGATCATCCAGTTCGCGGCCTGGGCCGCCTTGCCGATGTCGGCACGGACGTAGAGGTAGCTGGTCGCCGAGCCGAGCACCGCGGACGCTCCGATGCCGACGAGGACGAGGCGGTACCCGTGGACGCCCTGCTTCCACGCCAGCAGATAGACGGCGGCGGCGGTGGCGAAGCCGCCGCAGACCGCGCCGATGGCCGTCTGGGCGTCGCCCGCGTCGAAGAGGATGATCGCGACGAGGGCGCCCGCCGAGGCGCCGTTGCCGAATCCGGTGATGTCGGGGCTGCCGAGCGGATTGCGGGTCAGCGACTGGAACACCGCGCCCGCCATGCCCATCGCGAAGCCGACCAGGACGGCCACGAGGGCGCGCGGCAGCCGCAGGTCGAGAACGATGAACTCGGCGCCGGGCGGGCCGTTCCCGGCGAGGGTGCGTACGACCTGCACCGGGGACAGCTCGTACCTGCCGGTGCCGATGGCGAACACGGTCGCGCACGCACCCAGGCCGACGAGCACGACGCAGACCAGCAGTGCGCGGGTGTCGTACCGAAGTGACCAGTGGCCGGTGCTCAGCAGGCCGCGCCGCAGGTCCACCCGGACCGCCGCCCGGTTCCGGTCGTCCTGGAGGACACTCACAGCTGGGCCACCTTCCGCTGCCGTACGAGATGGATGAACAGGAGTCCGCCGAGGAACGCGGTGACCACGCCCACCTCGATCTCCGAGGGCGGCACGACGACCCGTCCGATCACGTCGGAGACGAGCAGCAGGACGGGCGCGTACAGGGCGCAGTAGGGCAGCAGCCAGCGTGGGTCGGGGCCGCAGAAGGCGCGGGCCGCATGCGGAATCATCAGGCCGATGAAGCCGATCGGGCCGCACACGGCGGTGGCGCCGCCGCACAGCAGGGTGATGGCGAGGACGGCGAGGAGGCGGGTGCGCTTCACCCGGGTGCCCAGGGCGCGGGCGTGGTCCTCGCCGAGGGCGATCGCGCCGAGCGGGCGGGCCAGGGCGAAGGCGAGCAGGGCTCCGGCCACGAGCAGCGGCGCCACGGTGACCAGCAGGGACGAGTCGCGTCTGGCGAGGGTGCCCACCGACCAGTGGCGCATGGCGTCGAGGGTGCTCAGGTCCCACAGCTGGAGCCCGTTGACGTAGCCGAACAGGGCCGCGTTGACGGCGGTTCCGGCTAGGGCGAGCCGGACCGGGGTGGCGTAGCGGTCGCCGCCGAGGAAGTTGACGGCGGTGGCCGTCAGGGCGGCTCCGGCGAGGGCGAACCACAGGTAGCCGGTGAAGGACGTGATGCCCAGCACACTGATGGCGGTGACGACGGCGGCGGAGGCGCCCGCGTTGACGCCGAGCAGTCCTGGGTCGGCGAGCGGATTTCGCGTCAGGGTCTGCATGACGCCGCCGCCGAGTCCGAGGGCCGCGCCGACGGCGATCCCGATGAGGGTGCGCGGCAGCCTGAGGTCCCGCACGATCGCGTCGTTCTCGGTGCCGGACGGGGAGAACCGCACGGCCGCCGACGTCACCGTCGTCGACCCGCGCACGGGCACGGTCGAGGAGACCGTCACCACCGGCGCCAACCCGAACCACGTGGAGGTGGCCGACGGCACCGCCTACGTGGTCGACAAGTCGGGTGCCGGCGCGGCCGGCGAGGACCAGGTGACGCGGGTCCGTATCGGCCGCTGACCGGGGTGGGATGCCGACGGCCCGCCCGGGCGCCGGCATCCCGCTGCGGCCCTCAGTGCCGGCGTGTCCAAGCGCTCTGTCCGCCGTCGACGACCAGGTCGGTGCCCGTGACGTACTGCGCCTGTGGCCCCGCGAGGAACGCCACCACGTCGGCGATCTCCGCGGGTGTCGCGGCGCGGCCGACACCGCAGTCGTCCAGGATCTTCCGCAGGTGCTCCCCGTAGACCGAGCCTGCCTCGGCCGTCGTCATCGCCGTGGCGACGGCACCGGGGCTGACCGAGTTCACCCTGGCACCGCGCAGGTTGTAGGCGAGCGCGGCGGCCTCGACCCGTACCTGGACGGCGCGGTTGGACACGATGTACGCCGGCACGGCGTCGTCCCCGACCGCGGCGACGACGTCCAGTGCCAGGAGTTCCTCGGCGGGCGCCGTCGCCAGGACGGACTCCTCCTCCTCGGACAGCGAGGCGTAGTGGCCGGCGACGCCCGCGACACAGACCAGGGAAGTGCCCCGGGTGGCGACGGCCTCGAAGCAGTCGATCACATGGGCGGTGCCGACCATGTTGACCTCGAAGTTGGTCCGCGCGGAGGCGATCGCGGCGCAGACCCCCGCGGTGTGCACGACGGCCGCCAAGCGCCCCTCACCGGCGGCGGTTTCGGCGAGCTTCCGTACCGACGCGCGGTCGCACACGTCGATCACCATGCCCTGCGCCTCGAACCCCTCGGCGCGCAACGTGGCGACGGTCCGGTCGAGTTGGCCACGCGAGACGTCGGCGAGGAAGAGGGTACGGCCACTGCCGAGCCGGCGCGCGACCGCCGTTCCGATGCCTCCGGCCCCGGTGACGACCACCACGTCACGGCGTGCGTCGTACGGAAGACCCACCATAGGACAACCTCCTTGTTGTCAGGCCCCGGTTGCCGGGACCTCCGTGGGCACGGCCTCGTCCCAGGCCGCGCCCGCCGCGATCGCCTGCCGCCACAGCCGGATCGCCTTGGGCGGCATACCGACCGCGAGGGCACCGCTCACCCGGCCGCCGGTGCGGTACACGGCGACGAACCGGCGCTCCGCCAGATCCCCGTCCACCACGGCCACCTCGTCGTGGCCGCGCAGGAAGCCGTACGCCTGGACCTTCATGTCGTACTGGTCCGACCAGAAGTACGGCACCGGCGCGAACGGTTTGCGCATCTCGGGGTGGAGGAGGTTGCGGGCGGCTGCCATGCCCTGTTCGGCCGCGTTGGTGCGGTGCTCGATCCGCATCGAGCTGCCGAACAGCGGGTTGTACCAGCGGGCGACGTCACCGGCCGCGTACACGTTCCGCGCGGCCTCGCAGTACTCGTCGCACACCACGCCGTCGCCCACGGCCAGTCCGCTGCCGGCGAGCCATTCGGTGTTCGGAAGCGAGCCGACGGCGACGAGCACCTCGTCGGCATCGATCACCTCGCCGTCCGCGAGCCGCACGCCGTCCTCGGTCACCTCGGTGACGGTGACGCCGCAGCGCAGGTCCACGCCCCGGTCCACGTGGGCCCGGGACAGCACCTGACCGACCTCGGTGCCGACGGCGTGGGCCAGCGGCACGGCGGCGGGTTCGAGGAGGGTGACGTGGGCGCCGAGGCGCCAGGCCACGGCTGCGGCCGCCGCGCCGAGGAAGCCGGCACCCACGACGACCAGCCGCCGCCCCGGCGTGAGCCGTTCCCGCAGCGTGAGGGCGTCGTCGAGGGTGCGCAGCACGTGCGCGCCCTCGCCGGGCAGCCGGCGCGGCCGCACACCGGTGGCCACGATCAGTCCGTCGTACGGGACTTCGGACCCGTCGGCCAACCTCACGGTGCGATCGGCGAGTTCGAGGCCGGTCGCAGCCACTCCCAGCCGCAGTTCGAGGCCGAGTGCCGCCAGGTCGTCGGGTGTGCGCAGGGCCAGCCGGTCCGACTCCCACTCCGAGGCCAGCAGTTGCTTGGACAGGGGCGGGCGGTCGTACGGCGCCTGCGGTTCGTCGCCGACGAGGGTGAGCGTGCCCTCGAAGCCCTCGCGGCGCAGGGTCTCGACCGCCGCGAGCCCGGCGGCCGAGGCACCGACGACGACGATCCGCCTCACTGGTCGACCAGCCGGATGGCGGCGGCCGGGCAGATCGCGATGGCTTCGCGCACGTCGTCGAGGGAGTCAGCCGGGGGCCTCTCCTCCAGCAGGAAGGCGATGCCGTCCTCGTCGCGCTGGTCGAACACTTCAGGGGCGGCCATCACGCACTGCCCCGACGCGACGCACTTCGGCTCGTCCAGTTCCACACGCATTGATCTGTACCTCGTTCGATTTCTGTGGGGCGGTTGACCGGCGAGGGCTTCACCAGGTGACGGGCAGTTCGTAGACGCCGTAGACCGAGCCGTCGTGCTTGAACGGCAGTCCGTCGACCTCGGCGGCCCGCCGCAGGGTCGGGATGCGGCGGTAGAGGGTGCTGTAGACGACCTGGAGCTCCATGCGGGCCAGGGGCTGGCCGAGGCACTGGTGGACGCCGAAGCCGAAGGCGACATGGCGGCGGGCGTCGCGGGTGATGTCCAGCCGGTCCGGGTCGGGAAAGGCCTCCGGGTCGCGGTTGGCGATGTCGTTGGGCATGATGACGCCCTCGCCGGCCCGGATCACCTGTCCGGCGATCTCGATGTCCTCCAGGACCGCCCGGCGCCGTCCGCCGTGCACGATGCTCAGGTAGCGCAGCAGCTCCTCCACCGCCGACGCGACCAGCTTGGGGTCCTCGAAGTCGCGCAACAACGCCAACTGGTCCGGGTGTTCGAGGAGCGCGAGCGTGCCGAGGGCGATCATGTTGGCGGTGGTCTCGTGGCCGGCCAGGAGGAGCAACACGCCCATCTGGGCGACGTCCTGCCGGGACAGTTCACCCGACACGACCCGCTCCACGAGCCCGGAGAGCAGGTCGTCGCCGGGATGGGCCATCTTCTCGCCCATCAGCTCGTCGAGATAGCCGACCAGCTTCCCGTGGGCGGCCATCCGGTCGTCCATGGCCACATCGCGCGTGATGAGGATCTTGCTGTTCTCCTGGAAGAAGTCGTGGTCCTCGTACGGCACTCCGAGCAGTCGGCAGATGACCAGCGAGGGCACCGGCAGGGCGAACGCCTCCACCAGGTCGACAGGGCCGCCGACGGTGAGCATGTCGTCGATCAGGTCGTCCACGATCTTCTGCACGCCGGGCCGCAGCGCTTCGACCCGTTTCACCGCGAACGGGGCCGTCACCATGCGGCGCAGGCGGGCGTGCTCCGGGTCGTCCATGAGGATGAAGCTGATGTTGTTCTTGCCGTTGCTGGGGGCCTGGAGCGGATATCCGGGGCTGGTGATGTCGGCGCTGACGCGGGGGTCGAGGAGCAGGGCGCGCTGGTCCGCGTAGCGGGTGATCAGCCAGGGGGTGCTGCCGTCCCAGAGACGGACCTTGACGAGCCGGCCCTCGTCCTGCTGGGCCTGGAGGGCCGGGGGCGGGTCGAAGGGACAGCCCGCCGCCCTGGCCATCGGGAACTCGGGGACCGGTACGGCCGCTGCGGGCGCGGAACCGGTCAGGGTGTCGGCCATGGTTCTCCTCGGTGTGGGGGAGCTCCGTTCGACGGGCGGAGCGCCGGGGTGAAGTGGTCGAGGGCATCGATGAGTCCAGGCAAACAGAGGGTGCTGACGCCTTCCCGTCAGTTTCCTGACAGAAAGCTGACGTGACCCAGATCACATTCTCTGCGAGGCCTGACAACTCCCCTGTTCCATAAGCGAGTTGTGGGGATCGATGGCCCGCCGGCGGCACCTCAGGCCTCGGCGTCGGCACGCCCCAGCCAGTAGCCGAACCCCCGTCGAGTGTGAATCAGCACGGGAGCTTCCCGGTCCACCTTGCGCCGCAGCCGGGAGACGAGCTGCTCGATGGCGTTGTCGCCACGGAAGTCGCCCCAGACGTACCGGCCGATCTGCTCCTTGGACAGCACCCGGTGCGCATTGACCAGGAGATGGCGCAACAGCCGGTACTCGGCGGGCGTGAGGTCGAGAGTCCTCGCGCCGCGGCGCGCCTCGCACAGCGTGTCGTCCAGCACCAGGTCGCGATAGCCGAGCGCGCCGCCCCGCGGCCGGCCAGGACTCGCACCCCGCAACAGGACCTGGACGCGGGCCAGGACCTCGGCCATCCGGAACGGCTTGGTGACGTAGTCCCGCTCCCCGAGGCCCAGTTCGGGCACCAGCCGGTCCAGGGAGTCGTACGCGGTCAGCAGGAGCACCGGCGGGCGGTGGGCGAGGACCGGCCGGTCCCGGCCGAGGCTCTCCAGGTCCGGCAGCGCGGCGTCGACGACCACCAGGTCGATCCGCCCCTCGCCGAGCCGCGCCAGCGCCTCGGTTCCGGTGCCGGCCGCACTGATCCGGTAGCCCGCCAGCTCCAGGGTGGTGGAGAGCAGTTCGGCGACGTCCGGCTCACCGACGACGACCAGGAGGTGCTGACCGGCCCCGCGGGCGAGCGCCGGTTTCTCACGGGTGCTGCCGTACATGCGCCTCACCCTACCGCTCTGCTTGCCTGACTCAATCAATTCAGGAAGGTTCGCGCCAGGCCGCGGCAGCGGTCAGGAATCCGACGTGACCGGCGCCAGCCACATGCCGACGACCGCGTCGACGAGGCCGGTGGCGGCGTCGTGCCAGCTGGACCGGGGTGTGGGGGCGCTCTCGGCGAGGGCCTGCTCCCGTTCGGCGGACATGTGCAGGATCAAGTGGCGGACCATGTCGCCGCGTTCGGCGCGGACCTCGGCGGGCAGCTCCGGCAGACACCGCTTGACGCCTTCGAGGATCTGCCGCAGGGACGGCGAGGACAGGGACTCCTCCACCATGATCGGCCGCAGCGCCGGGTCGGTCATCACCTGGGCGCAGAACCGGGCGTACCAGGTGGGACTGCCGAGCGCCGCGAGGTGTTCGGGAACCGGGCGCACCAGACAGCCCACCCAGTCGCGCACGTCCGTGGAGTCGCCGGTCGCGGCCAGCAGCCGGGTGCGGATCTCCTCGACCGCCGCCGCGTGCTTGCGGATGATCGCCCGCACCAGGTCGGCCTTGGTGCCGAAGTGGTAGCCGACCGCGGCATTGTTGCCCTGCCCGGCGGCCTCGCTGACCTGACGGTTGGACACCGCGTACACACCGCGCTCGGCGAACAGCCGCTCCGCCGCGGTCAGGATCAGCTCCCGTGTCACGCTGACCTGTTCGGCCCGTACCGTCCCGCCCGCCATGACCACCCATCACCACCGCACCGGGACTTCCCGCGCCTCCGCGGCGGCCAGCCCCTCGAGCCGTCGCGGGTCCACCGCCTGAGCAGCGGTTTCCAGGACGGAAGCCTACGCAAGCGAGCGGGGCCATTAAAGTAAGTCAAGCGGCTGATTTAATTCTTGCCGAATCTCTTCCATACGCCCACGGAGGCACCGCATGTCCGACGCCCTCGCCAGACCCACCGACGCGGGGACCGGCGCACCGCCGAGTTCGAACGCCGTGGTGGCGGTGCTGGCCTTCGCCGGAATCGTCGTCTCGCTGATGCAGACCCTGGTCATCCCGATCGTGCCGGAACTGCCGAGGCTCCTCGACGCCCCCGCTTCCGACACCGCCTGGGCCGTCACCGCGACCCTGCTGGCCGCCGCCGTCGCCACTCCGGTCGTCGGCCGACTCGGCGACATGTTCGGCAAGCGCCGCATGCTCCTGGTCAGCATCGTGCTGCTGGTGACCGGCTCGGTGGTCTGTGCGCTCAGCGACGCCCTGGTGCCGATGATCGTCGGCCGGGCGCTGCAGGGACTGGCCTCCGGTGTCGTACCGCTCGGCATCAGCATCATGCGGGACGAGCTGCCCGCCGAGCGGCTGGCCGGGTCGACGGCGCTGATGAGCGCCTCGCTCGGGGTGGGCGGCGCCCTGGGTCTGCCCACGGCCGCGCTGATCGCCGACAACTTCGACTGGCACGTGCTGTTCTGGGCCTCCGCCGCGATGGGCGTGATCGCCTTCGCGCTCGTCGTGTCGCTCGTGCCGGAGTCCGCGGTGCGCACCGGCGGCCGCTTCGACCTGGTCGGCGCCCTCGGCATGGCGACCGGTCTGGTCTCGCTGCTGCTGGCGATCTCCAAGGGCGCCGACTGGGGCTGGACGAGCGGCACCACGCTCGGCCTGTTCGCCGCCGCCGTGCTCGTCCTGCTCGCCTGGGGTGTCTTCGAACTGCGCACCTCGCAGCCGCTGGTGGACCTGCGCACCACCGCCCGCCGTCAGGTGCTGGTGACGAACCTCGCCTCGATCGCGATCGGTTTCTCCATGTTCGCGATGTCCCTGGTGCTGCCGCAGCTGCTCCAGCTGCCCGAACAGACCGGCTACGGCCTCGGCAGGTCCCTGCTGACCGCCGGCCTGGTGATGGCCCCCTCCGGGCTGGTGATGATGGCGACCGCCCCGGTCTCCGCCGCGGTCTCCAAGGCCAAGGGGCCCAAGGTGACGCTGATGATCGGTGCGGTGATCGTGGCCTGCGGGTACGGCCTGAACATCGCGCTGATGTCCGAGGTCTGGCACCTGGTGCTGGTCTCCTGTGTGATCGGCGCCGGCATCGGCTTCACGTACGGCTCGATGCCCGCTCTGATCATGGGCGCGGTGCCGGCGAGCGAGACGGCCGCCGCGAACAGCCTCAACACCCTGATGCGGTCCATCGGTACGTCGGTGGCGAGCGCCATCGCGGGTGTCGTCCTCTCGCAGATGACCATCAGCCTCGGCGGCTACGCCCTGCCGTCCGAGAGCGGCTTCAGGACCGTCATGGCCATCGGCGCGGGCGCCGCTCTGCTCGCCTTCGCGATCGCCTCGTTCATCCCCGGCCGGCGGCCCGAGGTCACAGCCGCGTCGGCGCCCGCGGCCGCGGAGCCGACGGCAGGCGCGCCCTCGATGAAGTGAGGGCGCGCGGCTGACACCCGCCGGGCCGGCTACTTGCGGGTCCGCAGCAGGCTCACGCCCGCTCCGAGCGAGACGGCGCCCATGCCGACGCTGGTCATGACGCCCTGGTTGCCGTCGACGACGAGCGGGGCCGCGGCGGCGACGGCGAGGTTGAACAGGAACAGGAACCAGAGCACGGGCCTGGACGACAGCAGCGGCTTCATCGGGTGTTTCCTTCCGGCACGGTGAACCTCGTGACCTTGCGCCGTCAACGATTCCGTCGCGGGCCGCCCGCTTCGATGGAGTGCTCTACCGGACCGTTGGTGTAGCTCGCTGCACCACCGGCCGCGCCGTCCTGCCGGAGGAGGAGGCACACCCGCCCCGTACTGCGTTCTCAGTAGCCCCGATTGTCGGCAGGCGCACGACGACGTGGCGGCCCGCTCCCGGAAGGCTGTGGGAGGTAGCCGAGACCAGGTGGGGAGACCTCCGTTCCATGGCCGCATTTCTGTGTCGAACGGGCCGAGCGGCCTTCCGTCGGCGCCTGCTCGTCGTCCCGCTGCGGGGCCCCGTGACGGCCGGTGTGGCCGTCGGCGAGGCGAGCGCGCCGGCCGCCGAGGACGAGGCCTCCACGATGCCCCGAATCGAGTCCCGGCAGGCGTTCGGCCTCATGGAGCAGCGCTTTCCCGGCACCCACGCGGACAGCACCGGTGCCCGCGTGGTCTTCCTGGCGTCCGACGGGCAGCCGGTCATCACCGCCGAGAACCGGGCCGTCACCGGCATGTTCGTGACCGAGGCGTCCGACGGGCCCCAGGTGTCCGGCGCCGTCGGCCCCTTCCAGGCGGGAGCGGTGAGCAAGGACGGCTCCACCGCGTACTCGACCGTCGCCTTCACCGAGAGGGCCGACGACCTGGCCGACCGGAGCAGGCAACACCTCGAGGACGCCGTCGACCGCGCCCGGCCCTCGGCTTCCGCCTCTCGGTGCCGGCCGCGCCGGGCTCGGTCGTCGCGGTCTTCCGGTTGGGCCACGGAGCCGACCTGCTGGGCATCGCCGAGAGCGGCCCGATCATGAACCTGATGCCGATCCTCCTGGTGGGCATCGTCTTCGGCCCCGCCATGCACCGCGAGGTGTTCCTCGTCGCCCGGATGCGGGAGGCGTACGTCCACCGGGACCGGCCGGGTCAGGCGGTCGTCACCGGGTTCCGGTACAGCGCCCGGGTCGTCGTGGCGGCCGCGCTGATCATGGTCGCGGGGTTCGTCGGGGCCCGCGAGCCCATGAACAAGGCGATGGGGTTCGGTCTCGCCTCGGCGGTTCTGCTGGAGGCGTTCGTGGTCCGGATGACGTTCGTGCCCGCGCTGCTCGGCCTGCTCGGCAGATCGGCGTGGTGGCTGCCGCGGTGGCTGGACCATCCGTTGCCCGTCGCCGACGTGGAGGGCGAGTCGCTCGGCCGGCATCCCGCGGCCCTCACTCCCCCGCCCGAACAGGAGGCCGCCCACGCCTGACCCTTCCCTCCCTGAGAGGGTCGCCCGTGTCCTGCGACACGGGCGACCCTCGCCCGTCGCTGCGACGGGCATCGCCCACCATGGCTCCAGGACACCGACCGGAGAACCCGATGAGCTTCCCTTTGCAGCGCTACGCCGACGACCATGTCCGCACGGTCGACACGATGACGGCCGCGCTGCTCTTCGCCGCCTTCCTGTTCGGCAGCGAGATCAGCGTGCCCGGCTCCCGACGGCCGGACGCCATGGGACCCACGATCGCCCTCGCGGCCTTCTCCGCAGCCGCGCTGTTCTGGCAGCGCAGCCGCCCCCGTGCCGCCGTCGCCGTGACCGCGCTGTGCGCGGCCGGTGCCGCCATGCTCGGCCATCTGCTCACGCCGCTGCTGCTGGGTCCGCTCATGCTGGCGCTCTACCGCCTGGCCGTCGCCACCGACCGCAGGACGACCCGCGTCTCCTTCTTCGCCACCCTCGCCCTGCTGGTGGCCTCGGCCCTGCTCCTGGATCCCCTCGACCATCCCTGGCAGCTCGACACGCTCAGTCCCGCCGCCTGCCTCCTGCTCCCGGTCGCCGCCGGCAACGCGACCCGGCTGCGGGGCGCCTATCTGGAGGCCGTGCAGGCACGCGCCGAGTACGCCGAGCGCAGCCGGGAGGAGGAGGCCCGTCACCGGGTCGCCGAGGAACGCATGCGGATCGCCCGTGAGCTGCACGACGTGGTGGCCCACCATCTGGCGCTGGCCAACGCCCAGGCGGGCACGGCGGCGCACCTGTCGAGTACGCATCCCGCGCAGGCGCGGCGGATCCTCACCGACCTCACCGGTACGACGTCCTCGGCGCTGCGCGAGATGAAGGCCACCGTGGGCCTGCTGCGCCAGGCGGACGACCCCGACGCGCCGCTGGCACCCAGCCCGGGTCTCGGCCAACTCGCCGAGCTGACAGGCGCGTTCGAGTCCACCGGTCTCACCGTCCACGTCAGCGCCGAGGGCACGCCCAGGCCGCTGTCGCCCGGCGTGGACCTCACGGCGTACCGGATCGTTCAGGAAGCCCTGACCAATGTCGCCAAGCACGCCTCCGCCGAGGCGGCCTGCGTACGGCTGCGCTACGGCGAGGACCAACTGACGATCACCGTCGCCGACGACGGCACCGGCGGACGCACTGCCGGTGCACCCGAGGCCGGCCACGGCTTCGGTCTGATCGGCATGCGCGAGCGCGCCCGGTCGGTCGGCGGCGCCCTCCAGGCCGGCCACCGGCTGGGGGGCGGCTTCGAGGTCACCACCCGCCTCCCCCTGTACCCCACCACTTCGGAACGCCAAGAACGGACCCCATGACCATCCGCGTCCTGCTCGCCGACGACCAGGCCCTGCTGCGGGCCACCTTCCGCATCCTGATCGACTCCTGCGACGACATGGAGGTGGTCGCCGAGGCCACCGACGGCGCCGAGGCCGTCGACCTCGCCCGGATCCACCGCCCCGACGTCGTCCTGATGGACATCCGCATGCCCGGCACCGACGGCCTGACCGCGACCTCCGTGGTCTGCGCCGACCCTGACCTGGCCGACACCCGGGTGCTGATCCTCACCACGTTCGAGATCGACGAGTACGTGGCGCAGGCGCTGCGGGCCGGTGCGAGCGGCTTCCTCGGCAAGGACGTCACGGCCGAGGCGCTGCTCGCCGGTGTCCGGACGGTGGCCGCCGGCGACTCCCTTCTCTCCCCCGGCGCCACCCGCACCGTGATCAGCCGCTTCCTGGCCGCCCCGGGACTCGGGACCCGCCTGGCGGCGTCCGAGGACCTCGGCGTGCTGACCACCCGTGAGCGCGAGGTGATGGCGTGGGCGGCGGAAGGGCACTCCAACGAGGAGATCGCCGAGAAGCTGTTCGTGAGTCCGCTGACCGTGCGCACCCATGTGCACCGGGCGATGACCAAACTGGGCGCCCGCGACCGCGCCCAACTCGTCGTCATGGCCTACCAGTCGGGCCTGGTGCAGGCGCTGCCGCCCGCGGACCGCTGAGCCTCGGCTCCCGCCCTGCACGCCGTGGAGCTCGACGTGACGCTCCAGGAAGGCGCGGACGCGGCCGAGGCGGCCATGGACACCCGCGGTCGGCTTTGCCGCCGAGCGCATACGGTTCGGGATCGGCACCTCGATCGTGGTGCCTGGCGGCCTTCACCTCCGGCACCCGTCACTTCGCCCATGCCGGAGCACCGGCCGCCACCGACCGGGCCGCCGCCCACGACGCCCGCTGCAAGGCGCTGATGGACGACGTAAACGAGCGGCTCGCCCGACCGGCCCTGCCGGACGCCGATGCCTCCGACGCCGCCGCCGCGGTCGTACGCATCGTCGAATTCCCGTCGGCAGCAGGCCGTTCAGGATCCATGTGGGCCCGAGCCGGGCCGGCAGGGAGGTCGTCTCGGCCGTCACCTACCGGGCCCGGGACGAATTCCCCCGCCGGGTCCGGGCCGAATGCTTCCGCCGGGTCCGACTCGACGGTCTGCTCACCCCCGCGAGCAGCCTTCGGACAGCGCCGTTCAGGGGAAACCGGCGGGGAGGGCGCGTGACGGCGGACGGTCCGGTCGACATCTGACCCGTGAGCCTCCCGCTGATCCCTCCCATGCTCGCCACGCCCGGCACCCTGCCGCCCGCCGCGCAGGACACGCGCTGGGCGTACGAGACCAAGCAGGACGGCCAGCGGGTCGTGGCCTATCTCGCCGGGGACGGCAGCGTGGTGCTGCGCGCCCGGTCCGGGGAGGTCGTCACCGTCGCCTACCCCGAGCTGCTCGCGCTCGGCCATGCGCTCGGCGCCACGCCTGCCGTGCTGGACGGGGAGGTCATGGCCCTGGACGAACAGGGCCGTGCCGACTTCCAGTTGCTCCAGTCCCGGATGGGGCTGGTGCAGGCGCCCGCCAGGGCGGCGCGCCGGGCGGCGGAGGCCCCCGTCCATCTCGTGCTGTTCGACGTGATGCACCTGGGAGGGCGCTCCCTCGTCGCTGTCCGCTACGCCCGGCGGCGCACGCTGCTGGAGGAACTGGATCTGGCCGGTCCCCACTGGTCGACTCCGACCGCGCTCGTCGGACACGGCGAACAGGCCCTGCGGGCCACTCTCGAGCACGGCCTGGAGGGCCTGGTCTGCAAGCGGCTGGACTCGGTGTACGAGCCCGGCGTGCGGTCCCGCTCCTGGATCAAGATCCGCAACATGCGCAGCGAGGACGTCGTCGTGGGCGGCTGGCTGCCCGGCAAGGGACGGCTCACCGGCCTGCCCGGTGCCGTACTGGTCGGCCAGCGGGCCGCCGGGCGCCTGCGGTATGTCGGCGGTGTCGGCACCGGCTGGAGCGAGGTGGAGCGGGAGCAACTCGCCGCCCTGCTGAGGACCGCCGAGACGGACGTGTGCCCCTTCGACCCCGTGCCGCGGGTGCCGGGCGCCCACTGGGTGCTGCCCCGGCTGGTCGGCGAGGTCCGGTACAGCACGCGGACCCGGGCCGGTCTGCTGCGCCAGCCTTCCTGGTTGCGGCTGCGGCCGGACCTCGCGCCCGAGGAGTCGGCGGCCGACCTGCCGGACGACCCGCCGGACGACCTCGCCTGACACTCCGTCAAGGTCCAACTGTTGGGGCGCCCGTAACCAGAGAGACGCCTGCGACCTCTTGGCGCGGACATGAAAAGCGGGGAAGCTGAACTTCCCTTTCCCCCACAGCCGTTGGGCTGCGCCCGCACCAGGAGGAGGACGCAGTGTCGTCACCGTCGTTCAAGGCACACCGCAGGAGATGGGTCACCGGCCTGGCCGGCGCCGCCGCCCTCGTCGTCGCCTTCCCCACCGCCGCTTTCGCGGCCCCGCCGGCGGCGTTGCCCGCCAACGCCGAAGCCGCCGAGAACACGTACCAGCCGGCCTTCGACTACGACACGGACGGCTGCTACTCCACTCCCGCCATCGGCCCCGACGGCACGGTCAACGGCGGCCTCAATCCGACCGGCGCCCTCAACGGCGGCTGCCGCGACGCCTCGGACCTGGACAACACCAACAGCTACTCGCGCTACAAGTGCAACAACGGCTGGTGCGCCTACATGTACGGCCTGTACTTCGAGAAGGACCAGGCCGTCGCCGGCAGCAGCCTCGGCGGCCACCGGCACGACTGGGAGCACGTCGTGATCTGGGTGCAGAACAACCAGGTGCAGTACGTCTCGACGTCCAACCACGGCTCGTTCACCATCACGGCGGCGTCCGGGGTCCGCTTCGACGGGACGCACGCGAAGATCGTCTACCACAAGGACGGTGTCAGCACGCACTGCTTCCGGCTGGCCAACTCGGGCGACGAACCGCCGGAGAACCACAAGGGCACCTGGCAGTACCCGCCGCTGGTCGGCTGGAACGGCTACCCGGCGGCCCTGCGCGACAAGCTGAGCGCGTACGACTTCGGCAGCGCCAACTTCGGCCTCAAGGACGCCAACTTCAACGCCCACCTGTCGTCGGCCAAGCCGTCGGGGATCGCGTTCGACCCCAACGCCTGAGTCAGGGCACCGGATCGGGCGCGGGACACAGGACCCGACGCAACTGCGGCCCCCGTCCCCCGCCCGATCCTCACGTCTCACGCGCTCCGCACGGCACGCGGAGTACGAGCGCGCGGCCCGCCGGCCGACGACCTGGCCGTACGGCTGCACGCACTGCGCTTCGGCACGGCCGCGCCCCGGCTGAGCCGTCCGGTGGCCGAGCTGCCGGGCCGCGGGATCGTCGGCAACGCCGCTTGCGCGCCCGTCGGCGGCTCCTCGTCGATGCGATGGCCGGCCAGGCGCGCCGACTCGGTCGCACCGAGGTGCGGTGGAACACACCCGTGTGGAAGGAGTCGGTCGAACGGCACGGGAGCACCGCCGTGAGGGTCTATCGTGGCCACATGTCCGTGCCCGAACTGATCCGTATCGTCTCCCGCGACTCGCCCATGGCACTCGCCCAAGTGGAGCGTGTCCGCGCCGAGTTGGCCGTCCTGCATCCCGGGGTGCGCACCGAGGTCGTGCCGGTGAAGACGACCGGTGACAAGTGGATGGGGGATCTGTCCGCGGTCGAGGGCAAGGGGGCGTTCACCAAGGAGGTGGATGCCGCGCTGCTGGCCGGCGAGGCGGATCTCGCGGTGCACTGCGTCAAGGACGTGCCGGCCGACCGGCCGCTCCCGGCGGGCACGACGTTCGCCGCGTTCCTGAAGCGGGACGACATCCGGGACGCCCTCGTCCACCCCGGCGGCCTCACCCTGGACGAACTCCCGGCCAAGACCCGGATCGGCACCTCGTCGGTGCGCCGGGTCGCGCAACTGGCCGCCACCCATCCGCAGCTGGACTGCGTGCCGTTCCGCGGCAACGCCAACCGGCGGCTGGCGAAGCTGGCGGCCGGGGAGGCGGACGCGCTGCTGCTCGCGGTGTCCGGCCTGGAGCGCATCGACCGGCGTGACGTGATCAGCGAGGTCCTCTCCCCCGAGACGATGATGCCGCCGATCGGCGCGGGCATCCTCGCCCTGCAGTGCCGGGAGGGCGACACCGAGCTCATCGACGCGGTCAGCGGGCTCGGCGATCCGGACACCCATCGGGAGGCGACCGCGGAGCGCATGTTCCTGCACGTCCTGCAGGGGCACTGCAACAGCCCGATCGCCGGGTACGCACGCGTGGACCGCAGTGGCGAGCTGTCCCTGCGGGCCTGTGTCTTCACCCCGGACGGCAAGACCCGGCTCAACGCCCACGAGTGGGCGGGTCGGCTCGACCCGGCGACGCTCGGCACGTCGGTCGCCGTGGCGCTGCTGCGTCAGGGTGCCCGCGAGATCATCGACGGCATCCCGCACTGACGTCGAGGGGCCGTCAGGCGGTGCCCTCTTCGGCCTGGTCCCGCAGGAAGTTGCTCACCTGGCAGGCGACGCCGTCACGCACCGCACCGGGGCCGACGGTCTGCTCGTGCAGTCCGATGCCGCCCGCCCACAGCCGGCGGTCGGCCCAGTCGTCGTCGACGCGCAGCTGGACCTGGACGTCCACCTGGCTCAGGGACGCCTCCGGGCCGGCCGCGTACAGCACGGCGGTCGCCCGGCGCAGCGGGTAGACGTCGAAGCCCTCGATGAACTGCGAGTTGCGCCAGTCGATGAACGCGCTCTCCCCGTCGCGACCGATGCGCACGTCGATCTGGCCGTCCTCCAGATGGATGGTGGCGTGCCCGCTGCCACGGTTCTCGACGGTGACGCGGACCCGGAAGTACGTCAGCCCCTCGGCGGCGTCGTCCCGCCCGCGCGGCGGCTCGGCCGCTTCCAGGCGGTGGACGCGGACACGCAGACCGGCATGCTCGTCGTACTCCTGCCAGTCCCCGACCACGTTCGGCTCGTACACAATCCACCTCTCGACCTCAGAGAGCTGCTTCCTATCTGTGTGCTGAGTGCACTGTCAAATGAGCAGAATGCGCTGTGGCCAGCGAATTCGCCCTCTTGATCGGTGATCAAGCCGTGCGCAGGAAGAATTCGCCGACCGGCCGGACGGCCGGATTCGCGCGCGTGCCGCACATCACTTTCCGGACGCCGGTTCAACGGGCCAGACGGCCCAGGAGCGAGGAGGCCGCCGCGATGCCGAGCGCGGCGGCCACGAGCAGCACCGCGAAGTCGAGCGGCAGGTGCGCGGGCGTACCGATGAGGAGTCCGCGCAGGGCGTCCACTTGGTGGCTCAGGGGGTTGATCGTGCTGATCGCCTGGAGCCAGCCGGGCATGACGGACACGGGGTAGAGGGCGTTCGAGCCGAAGAACAGCGGCATGGTGATCGCCTGACCGATACCCATCAGCCGGTCGCGGCTCAGCACGATGCCGGCGATGGTCATCGACAGGCAGGAGAAGAAGACGGACCCGAGGATCACCACCGCAGCGACGCCGAGCAGCTTGAGCGGGTTCCAGGTGAGCGCCACGCCGAGCAGGGCGGCGATGACGATGACGACGACGGCCTGGATGAGCGACTTCACGCCGGCCGCGAAGGCCTTGCCGGTGATCAGCGCCGAGCGCGGGGTCGGCGTGACGAGGAGCTTGTTCAGTATGCCGGCGTCACGCTCCCAGATGATCTGGATGCCGTAGAAGATGGCGATGAACATCGCGGACTGGGCGATGATGCCGGGCGCGAGGTAGTCGATGTAGGGGATGCCGTCGGTGGGGATCGCCTTGATGCGGGTGAAGGTCTGACCGAAGATCAGCAGCCACAGCGCGGGCTGGACCGCGCGGGTGTACAGCTCGGTGCGGTCGTGGCGCAGTTTCTGCAGTTCGACGGCGCACATCGCCACGACGCGGGTGGGCAGCAGCCGCCAGCCCGCGCGGGGCTCGGGCGGGCTCAGCAGCAGGCCGATGCCGTCCTCGCGGGCGCGGTCAGCCGACGCGGCCTGCGGTGCGGCGGGTGCTTCGGACATCGCGGAACTCTCCTGACTTCTCGTCGAGACCGCTGCCGGCGACGTCGCGGAAGACGTCCTCAAGGGTGGGCAGCGGGTCCGTTGCCTTGAGGCCGCGGCGCTCACCGAGTCCCCGCCGCAGTTCGGTCGGGGTGCCGAGGGCCCGGATACGGCCTCGGTGCATCAGGCCGACCCGGTCGCAGTACTGGTCGGCCTCGTCCATGTAGTGCGTGGTCACCAGCACGGTCATGCCGGTGGCCGCGCGCACGGCGTTGATGTGCTCCCACACGTCGGTCCGGGCGATCGGGTCGAGGCCGATGGTCGGCTCGTCGAGGATCAGCAGACGGGGCGCGCTGACCAGGGCCTGGGCGAGTTCGAGGCGGCGGATCATGCCGCCGGAGTAGGTGCCGGCCAGCCGGTCTCCGGCTTCGGTGAGGTCGACGGCGGCCAGTGCCTGGGCGACGCGCTCGGCGCGCTCGCGGCGGGGCACGTCGAAGACCCGCGCGAACAGGGCGATGTTCTCCCGGCCGGTGAGGCCCGCGTCGGCGGACAGCTGCTGCGGCACATAGCCCAGCAGGCGTCGTACGGCCATGGCCTCCTTGGACGCGTCGCGACCGAAGACGTGGACCATCCCGGCGGGAACGGGCAGCAGGGTGGTGATGCAGCGGATGGCGGTGGTCTTTCCGGCGCCGTTGGGCCCGAGCAGTCCGAAGACCTCGCCCTCCGCCACCGACAACTCGAGCCCGTCCACCGCGTGGGTCTCACCGAAGGAGTAGGTGAGACCGGTACAGGCGACGGCCCCGTGAGCGTTGCGCGTCATGACTCCTCGGCCTCCTCGTGCAGATTGACGGCGAGCCTGCGCAGGGCCGGGATCGCCGCGTGCAGCGCTTCCCGGTCCGCTTCGTCCAGCCGGGACACCTGGCGTCGTACGAGCTCGGCGCGGCGTTTGCGCCATTCGCTCAGCCGGGCTTCGGCCGCGGGGGTGGGCAGCAGTCGCGCGGCCCGGCGGTCGGCCGGGTCCGTCTCGCGCAGCAGATAGCCCTGTCGGGACAGCTGGTTGACCAGCGTCGAGACGGAGTTGCCCGCCAGGCACAACTCCTTGGCGGCGTCCGAGATCCCGATGCCGGGCCGGTCCACGACAAGGCGCAGCAGCTCCACCTCGGCGCCGCGCAGCCGGGGATCGGGCATGTCCCGGCGCAGACGGCGCCGGATCAGCCGCTGGACGCCGACGAGCGCGTCGGCCAGCTCATCGGGGAAGGTCTCTGGTTCCACACCGAGGAGATTACCTCTGTAGCAGAGGTAATCAACCCCAAGGGTTGGTCAAGACCTCCGCGAGCGGGGCGAGTGCCCCGGAGGCGGATATCACTCAATGAATTCCATCGATTTCAGAACGTCCCCTTCCCTTGGTAATTCCGGCATCTTTTCAACGTTTCACAATCACCCGGTCGCACACCGTCATCGAATTCCCCAAATTGTTTCGGACCCGGCGCCCGCGGGAATCGAAATTCCAGTGCTTCGGACAGGAGGCACGTCCGTGGGAGCCGGCCCGCCCGGCCGCGGGTGTCCTCCGCAAGGTCCGAGCCCGCGCCCCCGCGGTTCTGTCCATCCAGCACCTGCTGAGGGAGGCGCGCACCATGCCTGTCACAGGCAGAACAAAGCCGCATCCGCACGACGACGCCCCGGACACTGCCGCCGATTTCGCACGCCTTGCGCGCCTGCCCGCCGGCCCGGCACGCAAGGCGCTCCGCGACGAACTGGTCGAGACCTGGCTTCCGATGGCCGAACGGATCGCCGTCCGCTTCCGGGGGCGCGGCGAGTCCCTGGAGGATCTGTACCAGGTGGCCGCCCTCGGCCTCGTCAAGGCCGTCGACCACTACGACCCGAAGCGGGGATGCGCCTTCGAGGCGTACGCCGTGCCGACCGTCACCGGCGAGATCAAGCGGCACTTCCGTGATCACATGTGGACGCTGCACGTGCCGCGCCGCGTCCAGGACCTGCGCAACCGGGTGCGTCAGGCCACCAAGGAGCTGTCGCAGACGACTCCGGGCCGACCGCCGACCCTCGCCGAGATCGCCGAGTTCGCGCGTATGAGCGAAGACGAGGCGCGCGCCGGGATGGAGGCTCTGGAGTGCTTCACCGCGCTGTCGCTGGAGGCCGAGATGCCCGGCACCGAGGGGTACGCCCTGGGTGACGCGATCGGCGGCCCGGACCCGGCCTTCGACACGGTCGTCGACCGGGTTGCCGTACGGCCCTGCCTGGAGGCGCTCCCCGAGCGCGAGCGGACCATCCTCTACCTGCGCTTCTTCCGGGGCATGACGCAGAGCAGCATCGCGGACCAGCTCGGCATCTCGCAGATGCACGTCTCCCGGCTGCTCAGCAGCTGCTTCGACCGGCTGCGCGAGGAGATCCTCACCGAGGCCCGATGAGCCGCCGTCACTCCGGCGGTATCCCCGGAATCTGCGTGGGACCGTAGCGGTCGAGGGCCTCCTCCAGCTGGGCGCGGATTTCCGGGGGCATTTCCCCGGCCCGCCCCCACAGGAGGATCAGGTCGGCGACGGTGCGCAGCTTGATGTTGGTGTGCTGGGAGACGTCCTTCAGCACTTCCCACCCCTGGTCGGGCGTGACTCTGCCGAGCGCGACGACCATGCCGATCGCCTGGTCGACGACGGCGTGCGAGGCGACCGCCTCCTTGAGCTGGTCGATCTCTTCCTGCAGCTCGAAGATGCGGTCCGACTCGTCGGCGGGCTCGTCCGGTACTGCTGACACGTTTCCATCCTGTCACTCGTCCGGCCCCGCGCCACCGGGCGGGACGCGGACAGACCACCGTTTCGGTGGCGCCACCGGGGTACTCGGCAGGCGCCCCGAGCGGTTCCGGTCGGACACTGGTACGAGAGCTGTGGCCCGCCGGCCGACGAGAGCAGGACACGAACGCCATGAACCACGACGTGAGACCGCCCCGCGCCACCAAGAACGTCCTGTCCACGCACTCCGTCTTCGGCGCGCCCTGCTGGGTGAGCCTGACCAGCCGGGACCAGCAGAGCACGGAGGAGTTCTACGGGGCCGTGCTGGGCTGGGAGTGGCAGCCGGTGAAGCTCGGCGACCGCTTCCGGGTCGCACTGGCGGACGGCAGACCGGTGGCCGGGATCGCCGCGGTGGCCTCCATGTGGCAGATGGCGGTGGCCTGGACGCCGTACTTCGCCGTGCCGAGCGCCGACGAGGCGGCGGCGCGGGCCCAGGAGCGCGGTGGTACGACGGCGGTGGGGCCGCTGTCCTTCCCGCCCGGGCGGGCGGCGCTGCTCGCCGACCGGGACGGCGCGGCCTTCGGGATCTGGGAGGGCGAACTCGTCGCGAACTGGGAAAGCTGGCGCGAGGCACAGCCGGCCTTCATCAAGCTCCACACGCGCGACGCCTTCGACGCCGCCATCTTCTACGGCGAGGTCCTGGACTGGGCGTCGGACCGTCCCGGCTGCTGCGAGGTGCGCTACGAGGGTGGCGAGGTCGTTCTGCGCAGCCGCGGCGACGTGGTGGCGCGCATCGAGTCGGGTGCGCTGGAGTCGGCTCCGGACCCCACGATCCGGCCGCACTGGCAGGTCCACTTCGCGGTCGCGGACGTGGCGGCCTGTGTGCGGGCCGCGGAGGTGCACGGCGGCAGCGTGCTGTCCAAGGGCAGCGAGGAGGCCATACTGCGCGACCCCGACGGCGCGCAGTTCACGGTGACCTCGCGGCGCGAACGCTGACAGGGCGCAGGATCGCGGCCCCGGGCGATTCGCCCCCGGCCGCGATCCTGTGCGCCGGGCGTCACCCGGCGGTGCGCGAGGGCCTCGACAGCAGGATGAGGCTGCGTGCCTCGGCCGTGATCTGCGTGCCCGCCTTGTGCTCGGCCTCGTCGGCGCCCTGCGGCTCGGCGGTGTCGATCAGTGTCGTCCAGCGTTCGCCGTAGGTGACGTCCGGCAGGAGGAACTCCACCGGCTCCCAGTAACCGTTCAGCAGGAGCAGGAAGGAGTCGTCCAGCACGCGCTTCCCGCGCTGGTCGGGCTCGGCGATGGCGTCGCCGTTGAGGAAGACGCCGACGGAGTGGGCATCGGAGCGCTGCCAGTCCTCGTCCGTCATCTCGCGTGCGTCCGGCAGCAGCCACACCAGGTCGGGCAGCGGCTGGCCCGCGTGCGTCACGGTCTCGCCGCGGAAGAAGCGGCGCCGGCGCAGCACGGGGTGGCGCGCGCGCAGCCCGATGACGTACCGGGTGAAGTCGTTCAGCGCCTGCTGGTCCTCGGTCAGCCGCCAGTCGACCCAGGAGACTTCGTTGTCCTGGCAGTAGGCGTTGTTGTTGCCGCGCTGGGTGCGGCCCAGTTCGTCGCCGTGGCAGAGCATCGGAATGCCCTGCGAGAGCAGCAGTGTGGCCAGGAAGTTGCGCTGCTGACGGGCCCGCAGGTCGAGGACGGCCGGGTCGTCGGTCTCGCCCTCGACGCCGCAGTTCCAGGAGCGGTTGGTGCTCTCGCCGTCCTGGTTGCCCTCGCCGTTGGCCTCGTTGTGCTTGTCGTTGTACGAGACGAGGTCGCGCAGGGTGAACCCGTCGTGCGCGGTGACGAAGTTGACGCTGGCGCGCGGGCGGCGCCGGCTGTGCTGGTACAGGTCGGCGGAGCCGGTCAGCCGGGAGGCGAACTCGCCGAGCGTGTGCGGCTGGCCGCTCCAGAAGTCCCTTACGCAGTCCCGGTACTTGCCGTTCCACTCCGACCACAGGGGCGGGAAGTTGCCCACCTGGTAGCCGCCCTCCCCCACGTCCCACGGTTCCGCGATCAGTTTGACGCGGCTGATCACCGGGTCCTGCTGGATGAGGTCGAAGAACGCCGACAGCCGGTCCACCTCGTGGAACTGCCGCGCCAGCGTGGCCGCGAGGTCGAAGCGGAAGCCGTCGACGTGCATCTCGGTCACCCAGTACCGCAGCGAGTCCATGATCAGCTGAAGTACGTAGGGGTGCCGCATCAGCAGGCTGTTGCCGGTACCGGTGGTGTCGTAGTAGTGGCCCCAGTCCCCGTCCACGAGGCGGTAGTAGGACGCATTGTCGATGCCGCGGAAGGAGAGGGTCGGGCCCTTCTCGTTGCCCTCGGCGGTGTGGTTGTAGACGACGTCCAGGATCACTTCGAGGCCGGCCGCGTGCAGCGCCTTCACCATCGACTTGAACTCCGTGACCTGCTGGCCGCGGGTGCCGTGGGCGGCGTAGGCGTTGTGCGGGGCGAAGAAGCCGATGGTGTTGTAGCCCCAGTAGTTGGACAGGCCGCGATCCGTGAGCACGCCGTCCTGCACGAACTGGTGAACCGGCATCAGCTCGACGGTCGTCACGCCGAGCGACGTCAGGTGCTCGACGACCGCCGGGTGCGCGAGCCCCGCGTAGGTGCCGCGGAGTTCGGGCGGGACGTCGGGGTGGGTCCGGGTGAGTCCACGTACGTGCGCCTCGTAGATCACACTGTCGGCGTACGACCCCCCGAGCGGCCGGTCGTCACCCCAGTCGAAGGCCGGGTCGGTGACCACGCCGAGCATGGTGTGTCCGGCGCTGTCGGCCGGGGAGGGACCGTCCGCCGCCCGCTCGAAGAGCGAGGCGTGGTTGTCGACCTGCCCGTCCACGGCCCTGGCGTACGGGTCGAGGAGGAGCTTGGCCGGATTGCACCGGTGGCCGAGAGCCGGCTGCCAGGGGCCGTGCACCCGGAAGCCGTAACGCTGCCCGGGTCCGACGCCCGGCAGGTAGCAGTGCCAGACGAAGCCGTCGACCTCGGTCATCGGGGCGGAGCGGTGCTTGCCCTGGTCGTCGACGAGGACCAGCTCGACGCGTTCGGCGACCTCGCTGAACAGGGCGAAGTTGGTGCCGTTCCCGTCGTGGGTGGCGCCCAGCGGGAAGGGGCGCCCGCTCCAGACGGGCACCCCTTCCCGGTGCGGTCGACGCGCGGTCACCGTGCGTCCTCCAGAACGCCCTCGGGTGTGCTCGCGGGCCCGGCGAGGGCCGCGACGGGCACCTCGCGGGGCACCTGGAGCACCTCGCGCAGGGTGGGCGACGGTGCCGTCGGGACGAGCGGGACACGCCCGCCGGCGCGGGCGCGCTGCGAGAACCAGATGACCTTGCTGCCGGTGTCGGTGGCGCAGCAGCCCCAGCCGTCGCTCATCGCGGCGATGTGCTCCAGGCATCCGCGCAGGTCCTGGTCCGGGCGCAGGTCGCAGTCGTTCTCACCGATGGCGGTGATGAGGTGCTGGCCGTTCCACCACATCTCGATCGACGTGTTCTTGTCCGTGGCGTGCTCGTCGATGGCCTTCAGCAGCATCTCGGTGCCGCGACAGACGGGCTCGACCAGGATTTCCAGGTCCCAGTACCGGAGGTGAGCGGCCAGGATGCGCCTGACCTGTCCGACCCGTTCCGGGCTGACCTCCACGTCGAGGTGGTAGTAGCTGGGCGATGCGGTCTTCATCGTCGTTGGCTCCTCACCGGCGAAGCTCTCGCTTCCCCTCGCCCCCTGCGGGGCCTGGGGCCCCGAACACGAAGCGTGAGCACTGATCGCTTCTGAGTCACCTCATGGTGAGTGGCCTACGCCATTCGTGCAACACGAGCGAACGGGTGAGGTGACCGAGGCGACGGAAAGCTCCCGAGGTGGTTGAAGCTCCAACAAGACGCTGAGTCGTCACGCGTGCACCATGTGTGAAGACCTCGATGCCCGTAACGGATCCGTGCGCGCCCGCACACGGCCGCCGCCCGACGGTCGGGAAACGCGCGATCGAGCCCTTGGAAGGTGAACGGCGCCATGCTGCTGCCGGCCAAAGCCGAAGTGGCCCGCCAACTGCGGCGGTACCGGGTGTGGGAACGCATCATGCTCGCGACCCCCACCGACCGCAGGGTCCGGGCCACTTTCGAGGACTCGGGCTACACCCTGTGCGTGCTGATGGGGAAGCGCTGCGCGCGCGAGGCCGCGGACGCCGCCGAACGCTATCTGCGGACCACTCTGGCCGCCTATCTCCTGGAGGAGACCGAGCGTCCCGGCAGGCGCGCCCGGCGCAGACGGGGCCCGCCGGCCGCTGACCGGCGTTCCCCCGCGGGGAGGTAGACACCTTCCGGCGCAGCTTGGATCCCCGGCCGGGCCACAGGCCCGGCCTCGAGCACGGCGGAGGTGCATCCCATGAGTTCGAACCAGGTCATCGGCCGCATTCCGGTGCGGGACGTCAGGCCGGCGGTGGAGTGCGGCAGGCGTCCGGCGAAGGCCGTCGTGGGCGAGACGTTCGAGGTCACCGCGACCGTGTTCCGCGAGGGCCACGACGCGGTCGCCTGCAACGTCGTCCTGACGGATCCGGAGGGCGGACACGGTCCGTGGACGCCGATGCGGGAACTGGCCCCCGGCACCGACCGCTGGGGCGCCGAGGTCACCCCCGACGTCGAGGGCCGCTGGACGTACCGCGTCGAGGCGTGGAGCGACCCGCTGGCCACGTGGCGCCGCACGGCCCGTATAAAGGTCCCGGCCGGCATCGACACCGGACTGGTCCTCGAGGAGGGCGCCGACCTGCACGAACGGGCGTCGGCCGGCGTGCCGCAGGGCCCGGGGCGTGCGGCGGTGCTGGCGGCCGTGGAGACCTTGCGCAACGACATCCTGCCGGTCGCGACGCGTCTGGCCGCCGCGTTGACGCCGGAGGTGGACGCGGTCCTCGCCCGGTATCCGCTGCGGGAGCTGGTGACGGCGTCGGAGACACTGCCGTTGCTGGTGGAGCGGGAGCGGGCGTTGTACGGCTCCTGGTACGAGTTCTTCCCACGCTCCGAGGGCACGCCCGAGCGACCGCACGGCACCTTCCGCACCGCGGCCCGCCGCCTGCGAGCCATCGCCGCCATGGGCTTCGACGTCGTCTACCTGCCGCCGATCCACCCGATCGGCCAGACCTTCCGCAAGGGCCGCAACAACACCCTGTCGGCCGGGCCGGAGGACGTCGGCGTTCCGTGGGCCATCGGGTCCCTGGAGGGCGGTCATGACGCGGTCCACCCGGATCTGGGGACGATCGAGGACTTCGACCGGTTCGTACGTGAAGCGAGGGCTCTGGGTCTGGAGATCGCTCTCGACTTCGCGTTGCAGTGCTCGCCCGACCATCCGTGGGTGCAGAAGCATCCGGAGTGGTTCCACCACCGCCCGGACGGCACGATCGCGTACGCGGAGAACCCGCCGAAGAAGTACCAGGACATCTACCCGATCGCCTTCGACGCCGACATGGACGGCCTGATCGCCGAG
>NZ_LGDG01000294.1 GCF_001279775.1 Streptomyces sp. MMG1533
GCGGTGCACGCCGCGCGAGTGCGGGGCGGAGGTGTTGCACGGTCGGACGGGCTGCAGGGGGAGGGCTCAGAGCGGGATGTTGCCGTGCCGCCGCTGCGGCATCGGCGCCCGCTTGCCCCGCAGCGCGCGCAGGGCGCGGCACACCTGGGCGCGGGTCTCGCGCGGGGCGATGACCGCGTCGACGTATCCGCGTTCGGCGGCGAGATAGGGAGTGCCGTACGTGCTCTCGTACGTGGCGACGAGACGGGCGCGCAGCGCCTCGGGGTCGTCCGCGGCGGCGAGTTCACGCCGGTGCAGCACCTCCACCGCACCCTCCGCGCCCATGACGGCGATACGGGCGGTGGGCCAGGCGAGGTTCACGTCGGCGCCCAGATGCTTGGAGCCCATCACGGCGTACCCGCCGCCGTACGCCTTGCGCACCACCACGGTCACCTTCGGAACGGACGCCTCGGCATAGGCGTACAACAGCTTGGCGCCCCGCCGGATGATCCCGCCCCGTTCCTGCCGCACGCCGGAGAGATAGCCCGGCACATCGGCGAAGGTCAGCAGCGGGATGCCGAACGCGTCGCAGAACCGCACGAAGCGCGCGGCCTTCTCGGAGGCGTCGATGTCGAGCACACCGGCCGCATGCAGCGGCTGGTTGGCGACCACCCCGACCGACCGTCCCTCGACCCGCGCCAGAGCACAGATGATGTTCGGCGCGAACAGCTCCTGCACGTCGAGAAGCTCACCGTCGTCCACGACCGCCCGCAGGATGTCGCGCATGTCGTAGACCTGTCCGAGCCGGTCCGGGACGATCCCGTCGAGCCGGTCCGCGGCGGGCGCGTTTCCCGGGGCGTAGTCCGGCGGCCGTTCGAGATTGTTCGCGGGCAGGTACGACAGCAGTTCCCGTACGGTCTCCAGGGCGTCGCCCTCGTCGGCGGCGAGGAAGTGCGCGTTGCCGTTGACGGCGTTGCTGGCATGCGCGCCGCCCAGCTCCTCGGCGGTGGTGCGCTCGCCGGTCACGGCCTCGATGACGTCGGGCCCGGTGACGAACATGTGCGAGGCGCCGTCCACCATCACCGTGAAGTCGGTGATGGCCGGCGAGTACGCGGCCCCGCCCGCGCACGGCCCGAGCACGACCGAGATCTGCGGGATCACCCCGGACGCCTGCACATTGCGGCGCACCAGCTCGGCGTAGAGAGCGAGGGAGGCGACGCCCTCCTGGATACGGGCGCCTCCGGAGTCGTTGAGCCCGACGACCGGGCAGCCGGTCTTCAGCGCGAGGTCCATCAGGGCGACGGTCTTCTCACCGAAGGCCTCGCCCATGCTGCCGCCGAAGACGGTGGAGTCCTGGGCGAACACGCACACCGGACGGCCGTCGACCGTGCCGTGCCCGGTGACCACACCGTCCCCGTAAGGCCGAGGCCCTCCGCCCTCGGCGAAGCGGGCCCGGACGAACTGCCCGGTCTCGGTGAAGGACCCGGAGTCCAGCAGTCGCTCGATCCGTTCCCGGGCGCCGAACTCCCCACGTCTTCTCGGCCCGCCCGGTGCCGTCGCCGCCGACCGGCGGCGTTCCAGTTCGGCGACACGGTCGACGGTGCGGTCGGGTGGGCACGCTGCCTCCGCCGCCTCGGGTGTCGTCACCTCTGTCGTCACAGCCACCTCCGAAGTCGCCTTCGAATATGGCAGCGGCCAGGGGGAGGACCGGGCGGATCGGCGGTGCGTTTGCCTGAGGTGAGTGCCGGGCGGCGCCGGTTCGTCACGGCGTGACAAGCGGCCCTGCGTGGGGCGTCAGCGCCAGCCCACGGCACCCCCCTTGTCGCGCTGGTCCTGCCCGGAGCCCACCCGGGAACCTGCCTTTGCGGACATCACCGTCTCGGTCCCGGCTTCGCCGGTGCACCACGGGCTTCGCGGGGATGTGCCGGGGCCTCACTCGGCCACGGCAACGCAGGGGACGGGGGAGAGGGGAACGCCGGTCGGGCCGCCACCCGGCGCAAGAGTGGCGGCCTCGGCCGCTATCGCGTCCGGCATGGGTCAGGCCATGCTTCCGGCCGGCCTGTTGCGGCGCGCCGCGTACAGACCGGTGCCGGCGACCGCGAGGACCGCCAGCCCGCCGGCGGTCACACCGGGCGAGGCAAGGGCGCCGCCTCCGGTGTGCATCCCGCCATGGGGCTTGTCGTGGTGACCCTTGGCGTGCGAGTCCTTGTAGGTCTCCGGGTCGTGCTTGGTGTTCTTGTACGCGTCCGTGCCGTTGTTGCCGTTCCGGTAGGTCTCCGGGTCGAACTTGGGGTCCCGTGCGGTGCTCCATTCATCGTCGCCCGCCGCGGTCAGCGCGCCGCCGCCGGTGTGCATGCCGCCGCGCGGCGCGTCGTGCTTGCCGTGCTTGTCGTGGTCCTTGCTGTAGGACGAGCTTTCGTGACTGGACGAAGACTTCTCGTGGTCCCAGTCGCCCTCGGCCGCGTGAGCGCCGGGTACGGCGAGCCCGACGACGGCGGCAGCTCCCGCTGCCGCCAGGAGCATGCGTGAAGAGCGCATTTGTCATCCTTCCGCCTCGGCCCGGGACAGCTGCCACTTCGTCAGCTGATGCGACCCGGCCTCGACGTGATCCACCGTCAGGCAGCCTCCGGGATCCCACCACTCCAGAGGCTCAGTCGGGCGAATGCCGCGGGCATGGACGCCGGTGACGGCCTCACCTCAGGATCGCCTCCCAGGTGTCGACGGCGTAGTGGACGCCCATCCCGTTGCGCGCGTACAACTCGGGCGCCCCGGTGGCGTTGGCGGTGTCCACGCCGAGTCCCACGGCGTCCCGTCCCCGCACGGCGAACGCGGCGAACGCGTGCCGCAGCAGGAACCCGCCCAGCCCTCGCCCCCGTGCCTCGCGCAGGACGCCGATGCTGCGGATCCAGCCCATGGCCTCGCGGTCGTCACGGGCGAGGAGGAACCCCACGTCCCCGAGGCCGTCGGTGCTGACGATCCACACCAGCGACCAGTCGAGCCCGTCGGCGTCGACGTCGTGCAGCCACTGGCGGTACTCGCGCGGCTGGAAGTCGAAGTGCTCGGCGAACCCGGCCTGGTACAGCTCATGGACGCGCGCCCGGTCCGCCTCGGCCTCACAGGACCGCACCCGCACCCCGGCGGGCGCCTCGGGCGGGAGGTCCGCCACGGGACTGAGCGCCCGCCGCACCACGTGATACCGCCGTACGACCGTCCACCCCCGCGCGCGGAGCAGCCCGGTGTCCAGGGTGGGCGCCACGTTGAGATGCAGATGCACCACAGCCCGGTCGGCACCGTTCTCACGTGCCTTGTCCAGAGCCCTGGCCTCCATCGCGTCCAGAATCCGCTCCCCGGCCGGCTGGTGATCGGGCAGCACATAGTGGTCGGCGTCGATGCGTTCGCCCTTCGACTCGTCCCACAGCAGCCCGTACGCCACCAGCCGCTCCCCGTCGAAGGCCAGCCAGGAGTCACGGCCGAGATCGGTCTCCGGATGCTTGAGATCGGCTTCGACCGTGTGCAGATCGGTCTCGCCCCGGCCGATCTCGATCAGGTCGATGGCGTTGAGCAGATCGGCGATGACCGGGGCGTCGGCGAGCGACGCGGGACGCAGCAGGGAGGACATGGGGTCAGGGTCCGGGGGCGGAGTGGCCGCCGCAACGGTTTTTCGACGGAGCCGGTCTGACTGCCCAGCCGCTTCGTCCCACCCGGCCGTGCGCGACAACCCGCTCGCCGCACTCGCCGCGGACTGTCTGGTCGAGGTCGAAGCCACCGCGATCACCGACTGAACCCCGGCGAGACGGTGCAGGTCCTCAAGACTCTTGACCTTGCCCAAAGGTGAAGGCCGACAGTGGCTGTGCCGACCGAGTCGACCGAGTCGAGAGTCCGAGCGCGCTTGGCCCCGGCCCCTGATGAGAGGAGCCTGCATGGAGGACGACGCTCTCCTGGCCGAGCAGTTGGCTTACTACCGGGCGGGCGCGGCCGAATACGACCGGCCCTATGCAGAGTACGAAGACCTGCAGGAATTGCTGGCGGCCGTCGACGACCTCCCGATTGCCGGGGATGTGCTGGAGTTGGCCTGCGGAACCGGCCAGTGGACCCCTCTGCTCGCCGCGCGGGCAGATTCGGTGACGGCTGTCGACGCGGCAACCGAGGTGCTGGCCCTCGCCCGCGCGCGCACCGCATCCGCCACCGTCCGGTTCGTTGTCGCCGACCTGTTCGAGTGGCAGCCGCCACGACGCTACGACACCGTGTTCTTCGCCTTCTGGCTCTCCCACGTTCCCCCGGCGCGGCTGCCCGACTTCTGGAACACCGTCGCCGCCGCGCTCGCTCCGGGCGGCAAAGCGATCTTCGTCGACGACGGCCCCGACGCAGCCGCATACGAGGAAGTCCTCACGAACCAGCCGGCCCCGGCGGCACTGCGCCGACTCGATGACGGCAGTCAGTACCGCATCGTGAAGGTGTTCCACGATGCCCACACCCTCACGGACGACCTCACGGTGCTGGGGTGGTCGGTCCGCATCCGGCCCATGGGCGGGAACTTCATCGGCATCGCAGAACCGCCGACCACACCTGGATCCGAAGCCGCGATCACCGCGCCCCGGTGACCTGATGAATTCCGTGCTCCCACCCCCGAGCCGTGTCACCGCCCCAGCGATGAAGGCGCGCGGACCGTCAGGCCCGCGCGCCGGCGTGGGGTGGTCAGGCGATGTGGCGGACGAGCTGGTTGGTCAGCTCGTAGCGGGCGCCGACGACGGCCAGTTGACCGGCGCTGACCCTCGCGGCGAGATCCGGCTCGGCGGCGAGCCGCGCGCGGACGGCCCGGATGTTGGCGTCGATGGTCGAGTCGACGCGGGCGTCGCCTTCCTTGGTGCGGTCGATGTTCGGTGCTATCTGGTCGGCCAGATACTGGATATGGGCGGGCAGCTCCTCGCCGGAGGTGTCCGCCTCGACGGCGGCGCGCACGGCACCGCACGACTGATGGCCCAGCACCAGGACCAGCGGTATCTGCAGTTCGAGGACGCCGAACGCGACGCTGCCGAGCACGGCCTCGTCCAGGACTTCCCCGGCGGTGCGCACGGTGAGCAGATCGCCGAGGCCCTGGTCGAAGACGAGCTCCGGCGGTACCCGCGAGTCGACGCACCCGAGGATGACGGCGAAGGGTTGCTGACCCGACGTCAGACTCTGTCGGACGGCGGGCGATTCGTCCGGGTGCTTCTCCCGGTAGGTGCGCCAGCGCAGGTTGCCCGCCGCCAGTTCCCGCAGGGCTTCTTCGGGAGTGCCGGGCCGACGGCTCGTGCCGGAGCTCACGGCGGAGGCGGGGCTCACGGCGGAGGCGGGGGCCGCGCCCAGGGTGACGCCGGCCCCGAGGGCCGCGGCCCCGGTCAGCCCGGCGCGCAGGAAGCCGCGGCGGGCGGGGCGGGACGCGGCAAAGCGTGCGCGGGCGGAGGGGGTCGGCTGGAGACCTGAGGGTCTGAGGGGGGTGTCTTCAGATTTCACGGACAGGAACGTATGTCCGAGTCGCGGCTTGATCCTTCGCGTTACCCAACCATGGCCGGGCGCGGGGAAGTCATCAGCGGATGTTGGCCTGCTTTTGGTAACAGCGAGCGCTTTCTTTGACCTTCCGGGAAATCGACGGCGCTGCTACCGCCGGTAACACTCTGCTGTCTCAGCAGCCCCACTCTCAACTCCCGTACCCCCGCACCTCTTCGGGAAGGCAGCCCATGCAGATGCCGTGCCACAGCCCCGGCGATGACTCCGCCTCCCCGGTGGGCATCAGCCGCCGCCGTGCCCTGACGGCGGCGGGCGGCGGGCGGCGTGCTGGCGGGCGCCGCCCTCGCGTCGCAGGCCACACCGGTCTTCGCCGCGAGTTCGTCCTACGACGCGGACGCGATAGTCGTCGGCCACGGGCTCGCCGGACTGGTCGCCACCGCGGAGCTGGCGGCGGCGGGACGCAAGGTGCTGCTGCTGGACCAGGAACCGGAGGCGAGCCTGGGCGGCCAGGCGTTCTGGTCCTTCGGCGGCCTGTTCCTCGTCGACTCGGACGAGCAGCGGCTGATGGGCATTAAGGACTCCCACGACCTGGCGTGGCAGGACTGGCTGGGCACGGCAGGCTTCGACCGGGGCATCGACGACCCGTCGGGTGGTTCGACTTCGGCGTCTACAGCCAGGTCCTGCTGTCCGGCCTGACCGAACTCGGCGAGCGCGCGCGGGCCGAGGGCTCACCCTCTTCCTGGAGCCCTCAACCGGTACGAGGACCACATGGTCAACCATCTCGACCAGGCCGCCGACCTGATCCGCGCAACTGGCATCGACTCTGCAACGCGTCGACCCCGCAGCGCCCGACGCCTACCACCGCGCCGACCTCGACCACGGCAACCCCGCCGACCGGCCCACCGACCTGGACTACGGCCGCTACGTCCGGCCGGCGGCCGACTACCGCGACGCCGACTACTCCGACCACAACGCACGGCACCGCTTCGCGGTGGAGGACCCCTGCTTCAACGCCCTGCTGATCGTCAGCGAGTTGGCGCTCGCCGAGATGGCCGGCGAGCTGGACAGTGCTAGCGCACCGCACACGGCACGCGCCGCCCGGCTCGCCCGGCGTCTCGTCCTCCGCCTGTGGGACGACACGTCCGGCCTCTTCCGCGTCCGCGACCTCGCCACCCACCCCCTCGTCGACGAACGCAGCGTCACCGGCCTCGTCCCGCTCGCCGTACCCCACCTGTCGCGGGACATCGTCAGACGCCTGCACGGGACACTCGACGGCCCCCACTTCAAGGCACCGGCCACGCACCTGATCCCCGGCTACGACCTCACCGGCCCCGCCTTCGACCCCCACCGTTACTGGCGCGGCCCGGCCTGCGTCGACACGGCCTGACTGATCCACCGGGGACTGCGCACCCACGGCCTGACGCGGAGGCCGAACGCCTCCGACAGGAAGCCGTGTCGCAGGCGGGCCGCTCCGACTTCGCAGAGTACGTCGACCCCACCACCGGCGGCGCCCGCGGAGCCCGCCGCTTCTCCTGGACCGCGGCCCTCACCCTCGACCTGCTGTGCACCCAAGCTGTGCGCTGAATTTGAGACAACCTGACCGGAGAAAAGGTGCAGACCTATTCCCGGCGGCGCCCTTTCCGCAGGCCGTGCGGTACCGAGCGGTGATGCCGAAGCGCCTGAATGAGTCAGGCCCGGAAAACGAATCTCCCGGCCGGTTGATAGTTCAATGGGAGCGCTGCAACAATCCCCACTCCCGGCCCCGTCGTCACCCACCGACGTAAAGGCCGGTCGCCGAACAAGGCCCCGCAATCCGCCGGAAATTCGAATCACACGAATTCCAGATTCACGAACCCCCCACACAGTCCGCACAGTGCATGACTCCGGTGCGCCTCCGCGCGCCTGCGAGCGGGATGGTCGACTGCTCGAAAGAGTCGGGTGCGCGGCGAGAAGCAGCAAAGAAGGTGCATCGTGCCACGGCACTCCACGCGGCTCGGCGGGCCGCCGCTCCGTCCGGAAACGACCCCCGAACAGACCGAACGGCGATCGGTGTCCCACGAACCCGCCTACCAGGCACTCCGCCGCACCCACCGTCGATTCGGAGTGAGGGCGACGGCCGCCGCCGTCGGCGGATTCCTGCTGTACGTCCTGCTGTCCGGGTTCGTGCCCGGCCTGATGAACCGCTCGCTGAGCGGCCACCTCACCGTCGGACTGGCCCTCGGCCTCGGACAGTTCGTGCTGATGGCCGTGATCGTGTGGCGGTACCTCGTCCACATGCGCACCCGCGTCACACCGGTCGCCCGCGGCCTGCGCGGACTCGCCCGCCACCAGGAGGAAGTCGCGGCCAGAGGGCGAGCGGCGGCGGGCCGTCCGCCGGTGGCCCCCGGAGCGCGGGAGTACCGCCCGTGGTGACGACCGGCGCCGCGGTCGTGGACCGCTTCAGCCTGCAACTGACGCTCGTGCTCTTCCTGTCCGTGGTCGTGGTCACCCTGTTCACCGCGTTGCTGACTGCACCGCAACGCGACGAGATCAGCGAGTTCTACCTCGGCAACCGCACCATGACACCGCTGCGCAACGGGCTGGCGATGTGCGGGGACTATCTGTCGGCCGCGACCCTCCTGGGCAGCACCGGCCTGGTCGCCCTGACCGGGTACGACGGACTGCTGTACCTGTGCGGCACCGCCGTGGCCTGGATGATGGTCCTGCTGCTGATCGCCGAACCCCTGCGCAACGCGGGCAGGTTCACCCTGGGTGACACGATCGCGCTGCGCATGAGGCGCATGCAGCGACCCGTACGACTGGCCCTGGCCGTCTGCACGCTCGCCATCACCACCCTCTACCTGGTGGCCCAACTCGTCGGCAGCGTCGCCCTGCTGACCCAGTTCACCGGCGAACCCAGCGCCACCACCCGCACCCTGTGCGTCGTCGTCATCGGCACCATCGTGATCGTGTACGCCGCCATCGGAGGCATGCCCGGGGCCACGTTCATCCAGGTCGTCAAAGCCGTGATGTTGATCTCGGGTGTCACCGTGACCGCGGTGATGGTGCTGAACCGCTTCGACTGGAACTTCGACGCCCTGCTCGCCGCCGCGGCGAACAACAGCGGCTCGGGAACACGCTTCCTGGAACCCGGGCTCCGCTACGGCGCCAGCACCACCAGCAAACTCGACTTCTTCAGCCTACAGTTGGCCATTGTCCTCGGCCTGGCCGCACTCCCGCACGTGATGATGCGACTGCTCGCCCCGAAGTCGGGCAGCGTTCTGCGTTCCTCGGTGGTGTGGGCCATGGGCCTGGTCAGTCTCGTCTGTCTGGCGGCGGGCATTCTCGGCCTGGGCGCCACCGCCGTCGTCGGCCGGGACACCATCGCGCAGACCGACCGCAAGGGAGACGCGGCCGTCCTGCTACTGGCGCACGACCTGGGCGGCGGTGTCCTCACCGCCCTCCTGTCCTGCCTGGCCTTCGTCACACTCCTGGCGGTCGCGGCGGGCCTCACCCTGGCCGCCGCCTCCTCCCTCGCTCACGACCTGTACGGCGAGGTGATCCGCAAGGGCAGGGCGAAGGAGACGGAGGAACTGGCCGTGGCCCGGCTCGCGGCGGTCGTCATCGGTGTCCTCGGCATGCTGCTCGCCCTGGTCTCCTGGGGCGCCAACACGGCCACCCTGGCGTTCCTCGCCTTCGCCATCGCCGCATCCGCCATCCTCCCGACACTCGTCTACACCCTCTTCTGGCGGCGCTTCACCGGACAGGGCGCCCTGCTCAGTCTCTGCGGCGGCCTGCTGTGCTCCGTACTGCTCGTCGTCTTCTCACCCGTCGTCTCCTCCTCCCCCTCCTCGCTCTACCCGTCCGCCGACTTCGCCTGGTTCCCGCTGCAGAACCCGGGCCTCGTCTCCATCCCGGCCGGCTTCCTCCTCGGCTGGCTCGGCTCGGTGCTGAGCCGACCCGAAATGCCGGAAACCTACGACGATTTCGAGGTCCGCACCCTCGTCGGAGTCGACTAGAGGTCTTCGAGACGTTTGGGCCGAGAAGTCGTAGAAGAGTGGGTCAACATACGGTCGGTCCATTCCTCTGTTCCTTTGCGGGCGGATGGCGAATATGTGGAGTTTTCGTTTGCTGACCATGCGGAAGGGGTGCGCAGGTTGTGCGGTGCGGCTCCGGAAAGCCCAGTCGCTCGATGCGGGCTTGCGACAACAACATTTGTGCAGTACTTAGGTGAATCATGAATTTGTTCAGCCGCGGCACCCCGTTCCGCCGCCCGGAGTCCGCCGCTCCCAAGCACCCCGCCGCGTCACCGGCTGCGGCCGCCGCAGTCCTTCCCGATCCCGCACGGGCGCGCCTGAGCGGGGAATGGGTCATCGACCCCGCCCACAGCAGGATCGGGTTCTCCGTGCGGCACGCCATGGTGACCACCGTGCGCGGAGCCTTTACGGATTACCAGAGCCGCCTCTACTTCGACGGCCGCGAACCCGGCCGCTCGCAGGCGGAAATCATCATCAACACCGCCAGCGTCGACACAGGTGTGGAACAACGGGACGCCCACCTGGTGGGCCGCGACTTCCTGGACGCCAGGACCTACCCGCGCATGCGTTTCACCAGCACCGCAGTGGAGCTCGCAGACGCCGACGTCTACCGCATGACCGGCGACCTCACCATCAGGGACACCACTCGTCCCGTTGTCCTGGAACTCACCTACATAGGCCACGTCACCGACCCCTTCGGCTACGACCGTGTCGGCTTCGACGGCACCACCACCATCGACCGCTCCGAATGGGGTCTGACGTACAGCACCAAATTGGCCGAAGGCGGCGCCATGGTGAGTGAAAAGGTGCGACTCCAATTCGACATCGCCGCAATCCGCACTCCGCCTGTCGGCTGACGGATCCCGGACCCCGGATCCCGGATCCCGGATCCCGGCCTCCGTCCGGCTACCAGCGCAGCGGAAGGCCGGCGAGGTGCTCGTCGAGAAGGCCGGAGATGATCCGGTGGTCGTTGAGGGACGGGTGCCAGTCGCAGCCGAGGTGATCCAGGCCGGGATCGTCGTAGTACCAGTGGCGGACCCGGTCGTCGCCCTGCCGGTTGCGTTCCTGGACGATGCGCAGGGCGGTCCGGGCGAACGCCGTGGTGTTGTCGAGGCGGGTGGCGCTGACCACGATGAAGGTCCTGCGGCCGTAGCGGACGCGCAGCTTGTCGAGGAAGCCCTGACAGGCCGTCTCGTAGGCGGCGACCAGCTCGTCCTCCGTGCTCCAGCGCTCGCCGGGATTGAGCGGGGTGGAGAAGTCGTTGATGCCCAGACCGACCACGACGACCTGCGGCCGCCAGGTGCCGGGATTCCGCCAGACATCGCCGTCGACGTGCAGCAAGGCCCGATCGTAGTAAGTGCGGAAGTCGGTATCGGGGCTGCTGCCGTTGTAGTTGCGGACCACGCCGCGGCCGGAGAAGGCGTTGATCTGGTAGTCGGCATGGAGGCTTCGGGCGGTGAGGGCGCCGAAGGCGAGGTCGGCGTTGCTGTTCCGGTTCACGCCTCCGTTGCCTGAACAGTCGCGCGTGCCGGAGACATTGCCGTAGCCGGCGGTGAAGGAGTCGCCGATGAACTCGATCTGCCGGCTCCGCGCCCGGGGTCCGGGGAGGATCGCGCCTCCGGGAGCGGCGACGAACCCGCCGAACCGGCCTGCGGCCCACGGGCTCTCGGTGCGTTTGACGAGCCGCACGCCGTGCTCGGTGTTCGGGAGGCCGTCGATCCAGGAGACGGTCCGGCCTGGAGTCACCATCGTGGCGAGGGTAGTTCCGTCGATCTGGACGTCGTAGTCGTTGTCCGAGTCGTCGAGGACGATGCCGACACCGGTACCGCGGAACCGCCCCTCGAAGTAGATGCCGGGCCAGGTGTACTGCACCCACCCGTCGCCGGCGCTCTTGACCCGGCCCACCGTGTGGTAGCGGGCCCGCGCGCCGGATGCCTGCGAGGGGGAGGCGACCGCGGCGACGACGCCCGCAGCGGCGGCCGTGACCAGCGTCCTCCTGGATAAACGACCAGGCGTGTGCATGTGGTCCTCCTTGACGGTGCCGGAACGACATGGGAGCGCTCCCACCCCCGAGTGTTATCGAAAGTGACCGTCACACACGCCTCCGTCAACCCCTCGCGAGAACATCTTCACCTCACGCGCGGACCGGGGCCCGGCCGTCGGTGGTCCCATGAGATCGTTGGCCATCCGATCCGGGAGGCGTCGGTCCGCCCGATCGCGTGGCACCGGTGCCACGGGCGTCGGGATGCGAGCCGGCCGGCCGTGACGACCATGGAGAGAGGGGCAGGGCAGGGACCCGAAGTACGCAGGGAGACCGATGACACCGTGCACGCGGAACACGGAACCCCGGGGGATTGCCCGACGCATCATGAACGCGACCCGAACCACGAGCGCGGCGGAGCCGGACGGCTCCGACAGAGACGAGGGGTCGGCGCGCGCCCTGGCCCGGCTCGCCATGCTGTGCGTCGCCGGTGCCGTCGCGGCAGTGGTCGCGGGTGCCGGCCAGTGGTTGATCCTGCTGCTCGGCCTGGCCGGACTCGCCTCGGTCGGCGCGGGCATCTGGTGGGCCCTCGCGCACCGGGGAGCGGCGCGTCTGCTCGGTGCCCTGTTGGCCCTGGCCGCGCTCGTGGGCGTCCTGGTCCTGTACGCCGTATCGGGCCTGTGGCTGGTGGCGGTGACCGCGTTCGCCTCGTGGGCGGCGGCGCTGGCCTGTGCCAGGAGCGCGTTGCGGCACCTGCGCAAGCCGCACGGCGTACGTTCCCGTTCGGCTCGGCCTCCCCGCCGCCCGGTACTGATCATGAATCCGCGGTCCGGGGGCGGGAAGGTCTCTCAGCACGGGCTGGTGGAGCGGGCCGAGGCCCTGGGGGCCCGGGTGATACTGCTCGACCTCGACGCCGACCCGGACCCCGTGGCGCTGGCTCGACAGGCCGTCGCCGAGGGCGCGGATCTCCTCGGCGTGGCGGGCGGTGACGGCACGCAGGCCCTGGTGGCAGGTGTGGCGGCCGAGCACGGTGTGCCGTTCATGGTCCTGGCGGCCGGGACCCGCAACCACCTGGCCATGGACCTGGGTCTGGACCGCGACGATCCGGCGCGCGGCCTGGACGCCCTCTCGGACGGCGTGGAACTCCGCGTCGACCTGGGCGACGTGGCCGGGCGGCCGTTCGTCAACACGGTCTCGTTCGGCACGTACGCGGAGATAGTGCAGAGCCCCGACTACCGGGACGCCAAGGCGGCCACCGCGCTCGACCAGCTGCCGGACCTGCTGGTCGGAGAGGCCGGCACGTCCCTGGAAGTCCAGACCGACGAAGCCCGGCTGCACGCCCCGCAGACGTTGCTGGTGAGCAACAATCCCTACGTCCGGGCCGATCCCCTCGGCGGCGGGCGCAGACCGCGGCTCGACGGGGGCACGCTCGGCGTGATCGCGATCCGGGTGGAGGGCGCGGCGCAGGCCGCCGAACTGGCGTTGCGCGGCGAACGGGCCAGCAGCATCACAGCGCTGACGTCGCGTCGCGTGATCGTCGAGGCCGACGCGGAGCTCATCCCGGTGGCAGTCGACGGCGAAGCGCTCACCCTGCCCCCTCCCGTGGTGTGCACGGTGCGTCCCGGCGCACTGCGTGTACGCGTGCCCAGACATCGTCCCGGCGCCTCGTACGTCGCCCCGTCCGTCGACTGGAGGCGTGTGGTCCGCCTCGCGCTCGGCCACGCCCCCCTCCCGTCCCGCAAGAACCAGGAGCAGAGCAATGCTTGACCGCCCGCCGCCGGAACACCGGGCCCAGCGAGGCCTGATGCGTGATCTCGCCGCCCTCGACCAGGCACTCTACGAGGCCGTGACGGTCACCAGGACGCCCGCGTTGGACTCGGCCCTGCGCCAGTTGTCGGCGGCGGCGGACCACTCCAAGATCTCCTTCGTGGTCGCCGGGCTCCTGGCGTTGCGTCCGGGGCGCTCGCGCCGCGCCGCCGCTCTGGGCCTCGCCGCCATCGGCGTCGCCTCGACGACCGCCAACCTGCTCGGCAAGCGTCTGGTCCGCCGGCCACGGCCCCACCGCGCCGAGGACTCGCCGTTTCCGGGGCGGCACGTGCCCATGCCGGCGTCCGCGTCCTTCCCCTCGGGCCACACGGCCTCGGCCGTGGCCTTCGCCGCGGCCGTGGGACCCGCGTTTCCGGCCGCCACGGTTCCCCTCGGCCTGCTGGCCTGCGCGGTGGGCTATTCACGGATCCACACCGGCGTGCACTACCCGGGCGACGTCGTCGCCGGCGCCGTACTGGGAACAGGTGCGGCGGCCGCGGTCCTCGCCGCCTCCCACTGGGACGATTGAGCAGGACCGCTTTCCGCCCCAGCGCGTCCACCC
Organism: Streptomyces sp. MMG1533; assembly: GCF_001279775.1. Taxonomy (GTDB): domain Bacteria; phylum Actinomycetota; class Actinomycetes; order Streptomycetales; family Streptomycetaceae; genus Streptomyces. The sequence continues at coordinate 13,832 of NZ_LGDG01000294.1, forward strand.
CGGTCACCGGGTCCGTACCGGCGTGAATGCCGCTGCCGTAGGAGAGCGGATCACCGGGAAGTCCTGGACGATCCGCTTCTGCGCGTCGTTGTACAAGCGGTGCGCCGCGGCCGGGTGGGTCGTGCTCGGGGTGCGCGCAGCCGGCCCGGCGAACAGCCCGGCAGGTCAGGGGAGCGCGGTGGCGGTACGGCCACCTGTGACGCGCAGAAGGTCCAGTTTCCCGGCGTCGCCGCTTCCGGTCGCTGCCGTGTAGGTGACCATGCGCAGGTCCGCGCCGGGGACGATGAGGACGTCGCAGTCGAGCCGGATGTCGCCGATCTCGGGATGCCGGATCGTCTTGCGGTCGGTGGTGTGCTGGACGGCGGCCGTCTGCGTGGCCCAGTGATGGGCGAAGGCGTCCGACTCTTCTCGCAGTTCCCTCACCAGACGGTCGAGCGGGGCGTCTGCGGGATAGCGGGAGGCGGCGTCCTTGAGGTCGGCGACGATCGACGCCTCGAAGGCGTCCTGCCCGCGCTCGGACCGGACGGGCAGCATCAGGTCGTGGGCGACGCCGTTGCCGAACAGGGCGCGGGCGAGGTTGCGTTCGGCGACCGGAAGGACGCCGGCGTCGCCGAACAGGGCGGTCCACGGGGTGTTCCACCACACCAGCGTCCAGTCGGCGGTGAACACCCCGATCGGGACGTCGCCCAGGCGCGAGGCAAGCCGTTGGATTCCCGCGGGCACATGGGTGCTGACCGTCCCGTCCTGCGGTGGCAGGAGCCCGGCGCTGCGGTACAGCTGGTCGCGCTCGGCGCGGGAGAGCTGAAGGGCCCGGGCGAGGGCGCCGACGACCTGGTCCGAGGGGTGCTTCGCGCGTCCCTGTTCCAGGCGCAGGACGTAGTCGACGGACAGCCCGGCCAGCTGCGCCAGCTCCTCCCGGCGCAGTCCCGGGGCACGACGGCCGTCCGTCACGGTGAAGCCGGCGTCGGCCGGGGCGAGGCGGTCGCGCCAGGCGCGCAGGAGTGCGGCGAAGCCGGAGCGGGAGGAAGCCATGGGTTCATTCTCGCCGCCCGGCGCCGCCTCAGCCTGGGTACTGCCGGTCCTGGTGACGGGGACGGCACTGGTTGGCGTCGGCGCCGGCGGCGAACGTGGAGCCGCGCCCAAGTCGGGTGCCGTCGGCAGACCGGTCGAGGAGCCTTCCATGCAGCACACCATCGTGATGACGGGCGCGAGCCGCGGGATCGGCCGCGTCGCCGCGAAGCACCTCCTGCGCCGGTCGCCGGACGTGCACCTTCTCGTCGTCGCCCGCCGATCCTCCGGCGCACGACTGGCTGCGGAACTCGCCACCGGAGGGCACCTGGTCTCGCACGTCCCGGCGGACCTCGGCTCGCTCACGTGCATCGGCTCGGCCGCCACCGAGATCCGCGACCGGCTCGACAGCGGCGACCTGCCGCCGCTGCGCGGTTTCGTGGGCAACGCGGGTGTGCAGTACACGAACGCGCTCACCGAGACCCCCGACGGGTTCGAGTCCACCTTCGCCGTCAACGTGCTCGCCAACCATCTGTTCGTCCGTCTGCTCCAGGACCGATTCGCCGCTCCCGCCCGGATCGTGATCACCGCCAGCGACACCCACTTCGGCGACTTCAGGCACAACCTCGGCATGGTGCCCGGCCCGGCCTGGAAGTCCCCGGACGTCCTCGCCCGCACGGGCGCCTTCCCCGAGCCGCACACGACGGTCGCCGGGCGCACCGCGTACTCCACGAGCAAGCTGGCCGCCGTCTACCTGGTGCACGAGTACGCGCGTCGTCTGCCGGCCGGGGTCGAGGTCGTCGCCTACAACCCGGGCTTCGTCCCCGGCACCGGCCTCGCCCGCAACGCGGACCCCGTCTCCCGGTTCGCGATGACCCGCATCCTGCCGGTGCTGGCCCTCACCCCGTTCGCCACCAGCCGCAGTGCCGCGGGCCGTTGGCTCGCCGACGTCGTGCTCGGCGCGACCGAGGCGCCGACCGGCTCCTACGTCGACCGCGGCCGTGCGGACCGCTCGTCGCAGGAGTCCTACGACCCGCAGCGCGAAGCCGAACTCTGGGCGGCGGCCGAGCGGTTCACCGCCCGCTGCGCTGCCGGGGACTGACGCGCTCTCAGGTGACGCGACGAGCGGTTCACGCCGACAGATCGAGCAGTGGCCATGGGGCCACCGGCAGTTGTGAGCGCGACCCCTGGTCGTGACCAAGTCTGTCGCGGGCATCGATCACGATCTCGGCACGCGCCATCGCTTCATCAGGTCACTTGTCCCGGACCCTTGACTCGGAATCCCTCAGTCGCGATCCTCGTCGCATATCTTTGCGCCGGTCATGACAATCCAGCCTTCGGGTTCCCGGGATGGTCAGGCTCGTCGACCGCGCCATCCCGCCGACCGAGGGACGTGGGCAGTGACCATGGCTGGACGCCCGTACCGCAGACGCAAAGACGTCACCGTCGTCTCGCTGCTCATCCTCCTGCTGGCCATGGCTCTCGGCCCCACGCCGAGTTCGGCGGCCGGCACCGACTGGTGGGTCCCGACCGCGCGGCCCGCGCCGGACTCCCAGATCAACGTCACCGGTGCGCCGTTCACCGGCACCAACGCCGAAGGCGAGGTGCGCGGGTTCGTCGACGCGCACAACCACCTGATGTCCAACGAGGCCTTCGGCGGGCGGCTCATCTGCGGCAAGACGTTCTCCGAGGCCGGCATAGCCGACGCGCTCAAGGACTGTCCCGAGCACTACCCGGACGGCACGCTCGCGATCTTCGACTACATCACCCACGGCGGTGACGGCAAGCACGACCCGGTCGGCTGGCCGACGTTCACGGACTGGCCGGCGTACGACTCGATGACCCATCAGGCGAACTACTACGCCTGGGTGGAGCGGGCCTGGCGCGGCGGGCAACGCGTCCTCGTCAACGACCTCGTCACCAACGGCGTGATCTGCTCGGTGTACTTCTTCAAGGACCGCAGCTGCGACGAGATGACGTCGATCCGGCTCCAGGCGAAGCTGACGTACGACCTCCAGGCGTACATCGACAAGATGTACGGCGGCACCGGCAAGGGCTGGTTCCGGATCGTCACCGACAGCGCACAGGCCCGTCAGGTCATCGAGCAGGGCAAGCTGGCGGTCATCCTGGGCGTCGAGACCTCCGAGCCGTTCGGCTGCAAGCAGGTCCTGGACATCGCGCAGTGCAGCAAGGCCGACATCGACGCCGGGCTCGACGAGCTGTACGCGCTGGGCGTGCGCAGCATGTTCCTGTGCCACAAGTTCGACAACGCGCTGTGCGGGGTCCGCTTCGACGAGGGCGGCCTGGGAACGGCCATCAACGTCGGGCAGTTCCTGTCGACCGGCACCTTCTGGCAGACGGAGAAGTGCACCGGCCCCCAGCACGACAACCCCATCGGCACGGCCGCGTCCGAGGCGGAGGAGGACCTGCCGGCGGGCGTGGACGTCCCCTCGTACGACGACGACGCGCAGTGCAACACCCGCGGGCTCACCGACCTCGGCGAGTACGCCGTGCGCGGCATGATGAAACGCAAGATGATGCTCGAGATCGACCACATGAGCGTCAAGGCCACCGGCCGGGTGCTCGACATGTTCGAGGCCGCCTCCTACCCCGGCGTGCTCTCCTCGCACAGCTGGATGGACCTGAACTGGACCGAGCGGGTCTACTCGCTCGGCGGGTTCGTCGCCCAGTACATGCACGGCTCGGAGGGCTTCGCCGCGGAGGCGAAGCGCACGGACGCGCTGCGGGAGAAGTACGGCGTCGGGTACGGCTACGGCACCGACTTCAACGGTATCGGCGACCACCCCGCCCCGCGCGGCGCGGACGCCGCCAACAAGGTCACCTATCCGTTCAAGAGCGTCGACGGCGGCTCCGTCATCGACAAGCAGACCACCGGCTCACGCACCTGGGACCTGAACACCGACGGGGCCGCGCACTACGGCCTAGTCCCGGACTGGATCGAGGACATCCGCCTCGTCGGCGGCCAGGACGTGGTCGACGACCTCTTGAGCGGCGCGGAGTCCTACCTTGGCACCTGGGGAGCCTCCGAGCAGCACCAGGCCGGGGTCAACCTCGCCAAGGGCGCCTCGGCCACCGCCAGTTCGGCGGAGTCGAACCCGTTCACCAGCTATGCGCCCGGCCGGGCCGTGGACGGCGACGACGACACCCGCTGGGCGAGTGACTGGAGCGACGACCAGTGGCTGCAGATCGACCTGGGCTCCACGAACCGCGTCGGACGCGTCACGCTCGACTGGGAACGCGCGTACGGGAAGTCGTACCGCATCGAACTCTCCACCGACGGCGCGAGCTGGCGGACCGCCTGGTCCACGACCTCCGGCGACGGCGGCCTGGACACGGCCCGCTTCACCGGCACGCCCGCCCGCTACGTTCGGATACTGGGCCTCGACCGCGGCACCGACTGGGGATACTCGCTCCACGAGGTGGGCGTCCACAGCAGCTGACGGCCGGCCCCGCCACGAGCACGAGGACAGGACGCGCATATGGCTCGGATGCCGTTGGCCGAACGGCGCCGACAGCTCACGGAAGCAGCGATCAGGGCGATGGCCCGGGACGGCGTCGCCAAGACGACGACCCGGTCCATCGCCGCCGAGGCGGACGTGTCCCTGAGCGTCTTCCACTACTGCTTCGACTCCAAGCAGGCCCTGATCGAGTCCGTCATCACCACGATCACCGACCACTACGTGACACTGGTGAAGGAGGCCCTGCGCCCCAGGGCCACGCTCGAGGAGACCGTCGGCGCCGGCTTCCAGGCGTACTGGGACCACGTCCGCGCCCACCCCGACGAGCACATGCTCACCTACGAACTCACCCAGTACGCCCTGCGCCAGCCCGGGTTCGAGCACCTGGCGCGACGCCAGTACGAGCTGTACGCCGACGCGTACACCGAGCTCATCGACCAGCTCCGCCAGGACATGCAGCTCCAACTCCGCGTCCCCGTCCCCGTGCTGGCCCGCTACCTGGCCGCCATGACCGACGGCCTGACCCTCAACTACCTCGTGCTCGGCGACGCGGCCACCTGGGCCGACATCCTCGACACGGTCACCGCCCACATCGCAGGCCTGGTCCACGCCGAAGGTCCCGAGCACAGGCCCACCGGATCAGGAGCGGGCGTTCCGGTACCGCGCGCGGAAGGCGGCCGGAATCTCCCCGGTCCGGGTGCGGAAGAACCTGGTGAACACCGTGGCCCCCGGGAAGCCGAGGCGTTCTCCGACGGCGGACGTCGCGAGGTCCGTGTGCACGAGTAGCCGTCCGGCCTCCAGCAGGACGCGTTCGTCGATGAAGTGCTTGGCGCCGCAGCCGGTGGCCGCCCGGGTGGCCCGGGTGGCCCGGGTGGCCCGGGTGAGGTTGCGGACGCTGGGGCCGACGTGTCCGGCGCAGTCCTCGACACGTCCCACCTTCACTGGCACAGGGCGACCGGACGGCGTCGGCGGCCTGGCGCGGCGCCGGTCGAGGCGCTCACCGGCTGGGGTGTGGGTGGACGCGAAGGTGCGCAGTTGCTCAGGACGGTCGCAGGGGAGTGGTCTCGAGCAGTTCGGCGGCCATGCGGCGGGCGGGCGCTTCGGTCAGTTCGGCGATGCGGTGGAAGGTGTCGTGCGCCGGCCTCGCCGGCCAGCCGGCGGGGAGGTGCCGGGCGGGAAGGCGCGGGTCGGTGCGGATGATGTCGAGCCATTCGCTGATCAGGCGCAGCCGGTTGCCGATCGGGTCGCCGGAGCCGGTGTCGAGCCAGGAGGTCCAGCGTTTGTCGAAGTCGGCGTACCGGGTGGCGACGCTGTCCAGGTCCCAGGTGTCGCGGATCATCAGGCCGACGTCGGTCGCGTCGTCGGCCGTGGCATGGAAGATCTTGACGTGGGCCGTGAGACCGAGCTCGGCGACGATGCCGGAAACGTTGACGTCACCGGGTGCGATCCACAGGCCGCTGTACACGGCGCCGAAGCCCGACCAGGTGAGCCGGGACCGCAGGTCGTGGCGCTGGCGCTGCCAGGACTCGGGGAGGGAGAAGCCGAGCAGGGTCCAGGTGCCGTCCCAGTCGTCGTTGACGGCGCTGGTGTCCCAGAGGCGTTTGCTTCCGTCGTGCAGGATCTGAGCGGCCTGCGGGGTGAGGCCGAAGTGCATTCGGCGTCCCTCGCGTTGGCGTTGCAGCAGGCCGCGGTTGACCATGCGGGAGAGGGTGGAGCGTACGGCCTGCTCGCCGACTCCGGCGCGGGCGAGGACGTCGATGATGCTGCCCGAGTACACGCACAGGGGCCCCTCGTTCAGAACGTTGTTGCCGAAGAAGGCGAGCATGAGGGACTGGGGGCGCAGTTGCGGTCCGCTGGGGGCGTCGACGGCGGTCCGCCGGGATTCTTCGTGCACGTCGACAAGGGTACGGTCGCCCGCCGGAGCCCCGGCGGGCGACCGTGGGTCAGCGGCGGTCGCGGTCGGCGGGGTGGGCGAGGTCATAAGGACGCGGGTAGGACGCCGGGCGGTAGCCCACGAAGCGGGCGGGCGTGGTGGGGTCGGCCTCGGATGCGCGGGCATTGAGGGCGTCGGGGCCGGCGGCCTTCCAGCGGCCGGTGGCGATACGGTCCTCGAGGGTGTGCAGGGCGGCGATCTGCTCGGCGGGGCTGAAGGTGCAGTGGCCGGCGTTCTCGACGTAGGCCTGCTGCAGCAGGGGAGCGGAGCCGGCGGCGGTGACCGCCCGCCGCAGAGCGCTTTCGGCCTGGACGGGGATGAGTCCGTCGCCCGTGGTGTGGATGTCCAACTGGGGCTTGGCCAGTCGGCCGGTGAAGGAGCTGGTGCGAGCCATCTTCTCGACCGCGCCTCGGTCGGCCTTGATGCGGGGCGCCGTGTTCAGTGTGGTGAGGTCGTTGCGCAGGGACAGGCCGGCCTTGGAGTAGAGCTCGGTGACCTCCTTGTAGAGCGGGGAGCGGTGGAGCATGGCCGTGTAGTCGACGCCGGTGTTCCAGGACATGTTGCCGCCCACGCGGCTTTCCGCCTCCTGGCGCCAGGAGAACGCGGGGTAGAGGATCAAGCCGAGGATGCCCTGGTACTGGTTGGCCTCCTGGGTGTCCCAGTCGGTGGGCCCGGGGCGGGTCTGGGCGGGGTTGTTCCATCCGGGGATGTTGTGCAGCGCGGCGGCCAGGGCGATGCGGGCCCGGCCCGCGCCGGTGGACTGTGCGTCCGTGATTGTCGTGGACAGGGTCTTCGCTGCCGAGGCCGCCTCGCTCTGGCTTTCGAGTCCCGTCAGCGGGATGCCGGAGTCGGGTGCGAGCAGGGTCCTGAGAGCGAAGACCGGGTCGAGGGTGCTGTTCCAGTTGGCGACGCCGCCTTGCACCAGGCCGCACATCGAGAGCGATCCGTGGATGCGCTCGGGGTGGCGCTCGGCGATGGCGGTGGTGACGAGCCCCCCGTAGGACGTGCCCCAGGCGATGGTCTCGCGGGCCTGGCCGAACCGGCCGGTGAAGGCGTCGAGGGTGCTGAGCTGGTCGGGCACCGCGTCGGTAACCGCCCAGCCGGTGGTGGCATACGAGGAGCCGGCGAGCGCGTAACCCGCCTCCAGCAGCAGGGACTTGGTGGCGTCGTCCGGGGCGTTCTGGGCGGGGTTGGCCGGCCCCGCCGGGCGATAGCCGTGGCTGTACAGCAGGACGGTGCCGTTCCAGCGAGCGGGCACGTCCATCAGATAGGTGGCCCCCGACGGCAGCGTGCCCTCGATGTGAGCGGGGGAGTCGGCGGCCCGGGCGGCCGGGGAGACGGGGCCGCAGAGGAGCAGAGCGGCCAGGGCGACCAGTGTGCGGGTTCTGGTGCGGGTTTTCACGGGCGTGGCTCCCTTTCGGGCGGGGCGGGCCGTGGGCATCACCCGGGGCCCGCTCGGCGGGTTTCCCGGTGGGGGCGGGGAGGCGGAAGGGCCGTCGCAACCTCACTTGTCCGGAGTGCTGACAGCGCGAAGGTAGGTGTGTAGATTGCCGCCGTCAAGAAAGTGCACAACATTAGGTACCGAGTCGTGGTCGAGCAGCCGTGGCCCTTTCCCGCCTCGCTGTCTCACTGGTCGTCAGTACGCCTGGTGAGCAGGGCAGTTCATGCCACGCACACCATCCACCCGTTTGCCTTCCGTCAGGAGGAGCCCATGCAAAGGCGCATTCTCGGGCTTGCCGCAGTACTGATCACGACCGCCGGCGCAGCCGGCTGCGGGTCGTCGGACTCGGGATCGAGCGGGTCGTCCACCTCGGGCGGGGGCAAGACCGTCACCGTGAAGGTGGGCGTCATCCCCATCGTGGACGTGGCGCCGCTGTATCTGGGACAGAAGAAGGGCTTCTTCGGCAGCCGCGGCATCAAGCTGGAGATGGTGGGTGCCCAGGGTGGTGCCGCCATCATTCCCGGTGTGGTCAGCGGTCAGTTCCAGTTCGGATTCAGCAACACCACCTCGCTGATGATCGCTCAGGTCAAGGGGGTGCCGGTCAAGTCCGTGGCCAACGGCGCGGCGTCCAACGGCAAGGTCGGAGCCGACGTCACCGGTGTGGCGGTCAAGAAGGACAGCTCGATCAAGTCGGCCAAGGACCTCGCCGGGCACACGGTCGCCGTGAACACCCTGCAGAACATCGGGGACACGACGGTGCGCGAGTCGGTCCGTCAGGCCGGCGGCGACCCGTCGAAGGTCAAGTTCGTCGAGATACCGTTCGACCAGATGCCGGCGGCACTGGACGGCGGACGGGTGGACGCCGCCTGGATGGGCGAGCCCGCGATGACGATCGCCAAGGGGCAGGGCGCCCGCGTCGTGGCCTCGCCGTTCGCCGAGACGGATCCGAAGCTCACCGTGGCGACTTACTTCACCTCGGCCCAGGTGGAGAAGCAGAATCCCGACCTGGTGAAGAAGTTCGCCGAGGCCATGACCGAGTCACTGCAGTACGCCTCCGACCACCCGGACGAGGCGCGTGCAATCCTCGCCACCTACACCAAGATCAGCGGCGATGTCGGGAAGAAGCTCACGCTGCCCAACTGGCCCGCGGACGTCGACATGGCCTCCCTGGAGAAGCTGGCCTCCCTCGGTGAAAAGGACGGCCTCTTCGGCGACAAGAAGCCCGATCTGGACGCCCTGTTCTCGTGAGCCGCCACGACGTCACCCCTGCGATGGCGCACGCTGCCGCGTCGGCCGTCGGTTCCGGCAGCGCCTCGGACCGACGCCGCCCGGTCTCCACCGCTTCCCTGCGCGGCCTGGCCGGACTGGCCGGCCTGGTCGCCGTACTCGAAGTGCTGCCACACGTCGGACTGGTGTCCGCCGACTACCTGCCCCCGGCGTCCGAGACCGGTCGTGCCCTGTGGCACCTGCTCGCCGAGGACACGTTCTGGACCGCCCTCGGCGACACCCTGACCGGCTGGGCGGTGGGTCTGGCCATCGCCGTCGGGGCGGGAGTGGTTGCCGGAGTGGCCGTCGGCTCCATGCCTCTGGTGCGTGCGGCGACCGCCTCCACCATCGAGTTCCTCCGGCCGATCCCGTCCGTGGCCCTGATCCCCGTCGCCGTGCTCCTGTACGGAACAGACCTGCGCTCAAAGCTGCTTCTGGTGGTGTACGCCTCCTTCTGGCAGGTGCTCGTCCAGGTGCTGGCAGGCATGCAGGACGTTGATCCCGTCGCCGACGACACGGCCCGCAGTTACCGGCTGGGCAGGTGGGGGCGGGTACGGCACGTCATGTGGCCGACCGCGCTGCCCTACGTGATGACGGGTGTACGGCTGGCCGCCACGGTGGCTCTCGTCCTGGCCGTCACCGCCGAACTGGTCATCGGCTCCCCTGGGTTGGGGCACGAACTCGCCGTCGCGCAGACCTCCGGCGCCGTGCCGCAGGTGTACGCCCTGGTGCTGGTCACCGGGCTGCTCGGGGTCGCGATCAATCTCGTGGCACGGGCGGTCGAACGCCGGGCGCTGCACTGGCACCAGTCGAACCGCAGGGAAGGGACAGACGGATGACCGTCCTCACCGTTCTCCGGCGCACCCTGCTCGTCTGCGGCCTGCCCGGGGCGCTGTTCGCCGTGTGGTGGTTCGCCAGCGCCGGCAGCACCGACTTCTACCTCCCACCGCTCTCCACCATCCTGGGGAGGTTCGCAGAGGTCTGGACGCCCGAGCGGCTCCGATCCGACGTCCTGCCCAGCCTGCTCCGGCTCACCGTCGGTTACCTCCTCGCCGTGGCCGCCGGGGTCGGACTCGGCCTGGTGGTGGGCACCAGCAAGGTCGTAAGGGACGTGCTGGAGCCGGTCCTGGAACTCTTCCGTGCCATCCCGCCCCCGGTGCTCGTACCGGTGATCATGCTGTTCGCCGGCATCGGCGACACCATGAAGGTGATCGTCATCGTCAGCGGCTGCATGTGGCCGATCCTGCTCAACACGGTCGAGGGCGTCCGCGCCGTCGACGAGGTGCTGAGCGACACCTGCCGGTCCTACGGCATCACGGGGCCCACGCGCCTGTGGCACCTGGTGCTCAGGTCGGCGAGCCCACAGATCGTCACGGGCATGCGCCAAGCCCTGTCGATCGGGATCATCCTGATGGTCATCAGCGAGATGTTCGCCTCCAGCAACGGACTGGGGTTCACCATCGTCCAGTTCCAACGCTCCTTCGCCATCCCCGAGATGTGGAGCGGCGTTCTGTTGCTCGGCCTGCTCGGGTTCGCCCTGTCGTTGCTCTTCCGGTTCGCCGAGAACCGGGCCCTCGCCTGGTACCACGGCCTGCGCCGCGCGCGCCGCGAGCCCTGACCCGCCGCCCGGCCACCCGCACGAAGGAGGCGTCGATGCTCGACGTACGAGACCTGCAGAAGATCTACACCGGCCGCAACCGCAGCGTCGAGGCGCTACGGAGCCTCACTTTCCACATAGGCGCCGGGGAACTGGTATGCCTGGTCGGGCCCTCCGGATGCGGCAAGACCACGCTGCTGAAATGCATGGCGGGACTGCTCGCCCCCACACAGGGCCAGGTGCGCCTGGAGGGCAGACCGGTCGACGGGCCGCCGCCCGGCATGGCGGTCGTCTTCCAGGAGTACGGCCGCTCCCTGTTCGCCTGGATGAACGTACGGGACAACGTCGCCCTGCCGCTGCGCCGCAAGAAGCTCGGCAAGAGGCGGGAGCGGGAGTTGGTGGACCACGCCCTGGAGGTGGTCGGACTCGGTGACGCCCACCAGGCGTACCCCTGGCAGTTGTCCGGAGGGATGCAGCAGCGCGTCGCCATCGCCCGCGCCGTCGCGTACGAGCCCAGGGTCCTGCTCATGGACGAGCCGTTCGCGGCGGTCGACGCCCAGACGCGCGCCGACCTGGAGGACCTGGTCCGGCACCTGTGGCGCGAACTTGGTGTCACCGTCCTGTTCGTCACCCACGACATCGACGAAGCGGTCTACCTCGGACAGCGCACCCTCATCCTGTCCAAGTCCCCGACGATCGTGCAGGAGGACCTCACCATCGACCTCCCCGACGAGCGCGACCAACTGCACACCCGCTCCAGCACCCGCTTCGCCGAACTCCGCGCCCACGTCTACGAACAGATCCAGCGAGCCAAGCGGCACAGCGGCGACACGTACGGGTCAGAAGGAGCGGACCGGATATCGGAGGCAGCCCCGATGAAGGCGCAGACCCAAGTGGTCGGTTCCGAGTAAGCCACCCAGGCGAAAGGCCCTCCCGCCCGTGGCGCTTTCTAGGGGTCGTTGCAACACGTGGTCGTGTTGATCAGGCCGCGAGCAGTTTATGCAGGCGCTCGGCTGGGGTTTCCCAGCCGAGCGTTTTGC